>NZ_JBWKOS010000004.1:300830-504558 GCF_059416225.1 Sphingomonas sp. GW821-FHT09E03
GAATGGCGCGAGTGACGGGGCTCGAACCCGCGACCTCCGGCGTGACAGGCCGGCGCTCTAACCAACTGAGCTACACCCGCTTAAAGCGTCGAGGCGCGCCAACTAGGCGAGCCGCCGGGGGGTGTCAACGGTCTAATCCGCGCGTCTATTCGCTGGGCTCGTCGGGCGAGCGCTTGCGGTCGCGCTGCTGGTGAACGAGCGTGCCATGTTCGAACAGGAAACCGGTGATGTCGGGCTTGCCCGCGGCACCGATTACAGTCTGGATGATGATCAGCAGCGGCACGGCTAGCAGCGCCCCTGCCGTACCCCATACCCAGCCCCAGAAGCTCAGCGAAATCAGGATCAGGATCGGGCTGATCGTTAGCCGGTGACCAACCACCAGCGGCGTGATCACATTTGCCTCCACTAAGTGGCAGCCGATCATGATCGCCGGGGGGAGCAGTGCGACCCAGATATCCGAAAAGGTCATCAGCCCGCCGACCGCCATCAGGAACGCCGCGACGATGGGCCCGAAGTATGGAACATAGTTGAGCAGCGCGACGATGCCGCCCCACATCAGCGGATAGGGCATGCCGACCAGATACAGCGCGCCGGACACCACCATGCCGAGGATGATGTTGATCACGGTGATCGTGCCGAGATAGGCCGAGACGTCGTCCACCACGTCCTGGATCACCCGCGCCGTCGCCATCGCGCCATCGAAGCTGGTGCGGCCGGTGATGGTGCGCTTGCGCATCCGTGTCCAGCCGGAAAGAAAGAAGAACACGATCAGCACGCCGAAGAAGAATTGCACGATCACCGCCGGCGCCGAGGTGGCGGCGAGTTCCAGGATCGAGCTCGGCGGCGCCACCGCGGCGGTTTGCGGCTGGCGCACCGGCGTGGTCGCAATCTGCCGGAACAACCGGTTTACCGATTTTTCCAGCGTCGAATAGAGATCGAGCAGTGGCGACAGATTGTGCTGGATTCGCGAGATGCGGGTCGGCAGCAGCTGGAAGAAGTCGGTGGCGGGCACCACAATTGCGGCGATCGCAACGTTGGCGACGAGCAGGAAGACCAACACGCAGAACATGGCCGCGATCGGCGACGGCACGCCGCGCCGCTCGAGCCATTCGAGCACCGGCACCAGCGCGATCGCGATCACCAGCGCGGCGGTGAGCGGCATGAAGAATTCGGCGCCCGACTTGAGCGCGAATGGCGTGCCGACCACCAGGCCGATGCCGGCGATCAGCGTCAGCGCCGCGAGCAGACGATCGCGCCGCTGCGCGATCCGCACGATGTCGTCGATCGGCACCCCCGCATGATGGGCGATCGCCTCTTCATTGTCCGCCGCGGCGGGAAAACTGGGGGGGGACGCACCTAGGTCTGCCATGACGACACCCTAGCGTCATTCCCGCGCCGTGTAAGCATCCAGCCACCAGGGCCGAATCTTTACAGAGTTGAACAGCCGGTGTGGTGCGCATGAAGCCCAGTCATGTTTTTCGCTTGATGATATCGGCCAATCCAGCAATATCTTCCGCAGGTTTGAAGAGCGGGTACGCTGCTGAAGCAGTTTCGTGCCGCGCTACGCCCAGTCAACGCGGAGAGAAGAATGGCTGCGTCGATCCGTACCGAGCGGCATGATGACGTCCTCGTCATCATCGCCGACAACCCGCCGGTCAACGCGCTGGGGGCGGCCGTGCGCAGCGAATTGGCAGCCGCGATTGATCAAGGTGAGCAAGACCCCGCAATTGGGGCAATGGTGATCCGCTGCGACGGTCGCACCTTCTTTGCCGGCGCCGACATCACTGAGTTCGGCAAGCCGATGCGGGAACCGGGGCTGCCCGCAGTGGTCGATCGCATCGAGGCTAGCACCAAGCCGGTGGTCGCGGCGATCCACGGTACCGCGCTCGGCGGCGGCTGCGAGGTCGCGCTGGGCTGTCACTATCGGATTGCCGTCGCCTCGGCCAAGCTCGGCACGCCCGAGGTGAAGCTCGGCCTGCTGCCCGGTGCGGGAGGCACGCAGCGGCTGCCGCGGATCGCCGGGGTGGCGCTGGCGCTCGAGATGACCGCGCTCGGCACGCCGATCAGCGCAGCCCGCGCGCTCGATGCCGGGCTGATCGATGGGATCGCGGCGACTGATGATCTGGAAGCCGAGGCGATCGCCTTCGCGCGGAGCAAGGTCGGCGAAACGCCCCTGCCCCGCGCGTCGGCGCGCACGGTCGCGCCCGATCCCGCTGCGGTCGAGGCGTTCACCCGCACACACGCCCGCAAGTTTCGGGGGTTCGACGCACCTGCCGCCAACATCGCCTGCGTGATCAAGGCGACCGAGCTGCCCTTCGCCGACGGCATTGCCTATGAGCGCCAGGCATTCATCCGGCTGATGACCGGCACGCAATCGGCAGCGCAACGCCATCTGTTCTTCGCCGAACGCCAGGCCGCCAAGATCGACGACCTGCCCGCCGGTACGACCCCGCGGACGATCCGCCGCATCGGCGTGATCGGCGCCGGGACGATGGGCGGCGGCATCTCGATGAACTTCCTCGCCGCGGGCCTGCCGGTGACGATCGTCGAGACCGCAGCCGAGGCACTGGACCGCGGCACCGCGGTGATCCGCGCCAATTACGACGCCTCCGCCAAGCGCGGGCGCTTTACCGAGGCTCAGGTCGACGCCATGATGGGGCTGCTCACGCCGACGCTGGACCTTGATGCGCTTGCCGACTGCGACCTGATCATCGAGGCAGTCTATGAGAATATGGCGGTGAAGAAGGAGCTGTTTGGCCGCCTGGACGCAGTCGCCAAGCCGGGGGCGATCCTCGCCTCCAACACCTCCTATCTCAACATCGACGAGATTGCAGCAAAGACGACGCGCCCTGCCGACGTGGTCGGCCTGCACTTCTTCTCGCCCGCCAATGTCATGAAGCTGCTCGAAGTGGTGCGGGGTGCCGCGACTGCGCCGGATGTGCTGGCGACGGTGATGGCGCTGGCGCGGACGATCGGCAAGGTCGCGGTCGTCAGCGGCGTATGCGAAGGCTTCATCGGTAACCGCATGCTGTCGCAGCGTCAGATCCCGGCGACCGCGATGCTGATAGAGGGCGCACTGCCGGCGCAGATCGATCAGGTGCATACACGCTTCGGCCTGCCGATGGGACCATTCCAGATGGCCGACCTCGCCGGGGTCGATATCGGCTGGCACAGGGATCCAACCCGGATCGAGAGCATCCGCGATGCGCTCGCTGCCGAGGGGCGCTGGGGGCAGAAGACGCAGGCCGGCTTCTACGATTACGACTCGCAGCGCACGCCGACGCCATCGGACAAGGTCGCCACCATCATCGACGATTTTCGCCGTCGTGCCGGCGTGACCCCGCGGGAGATCAGCGACGAGGAGATCGTCGAGCGCACGCTCTACCCGATGGTCAACGAAGGTGCGCGCATCCTTGCCGAGGGTATCGCGCAGCGCGCGTCCGATATCGATGTGGTGTGGGCGTTCGGCTATGGCTGGCCGGTGTATACCGGCGGCCCGATGTTCTGGGCCGACACGGTAGGCTTGCCCCGGATCGTCGCCGCGCTCGACAAGCATGGCATCGAGGTAGCGCCGCTGCTTCGCTCCAAAGCCGAGAAAGGTGAGCCCTTTGTCGGATGACGGCGCTGCCCTGGCCGAACCAGCAGGAGGACATGCATGAGCGATCTCGACGCGTTCAGGACCGACGCCCGCGCCTGGCTTGAAGAACATTGCCCGCCGGCGATGCGCGAGCCGGTGCGCAGCGAGCGAGACGTGTGCTGGGGCGGCCGTCGCTACACGCCCAGCTCGCCCGAGCAGAAGGCCTGGCTCGACGCGATGGCGGCGCGCGGCTGGACTGTGCCCGATTGGCCGCGTGCCTATGGCGGTGGCGGCCTGTCGCCGGCCGAGACCAAGATCCTGCGCGAGGAGATGGCCGCGATCCGCGCGCGCAATCCGCTCAACTCGTTCGGCATTTCTATGCTCGGCCCGGCGCTGCTAAAATATGGCACCGAGGCGCAGAAGCTCGAGCATCTGCCACGGATCGCGCGCGGCGAAATCCGCTGGTGCCAGGGCTATTCCGAACCCAACGCCGGCTCGGATCTCGCCGCCCTCGCCACCGCGGCCGAGGACGGCGGCGACCATTATCTGGTCAGCGGCCAGAAGGTGTGGACCTCCTATGCGGACAAGGCCGACTGGATCTTCTGCCTGGTGCGCACCAGCAAGGCGAGCAAGCAGGGTGGGATCAGCTTCCTGCTGTTCGACATGGCGAGCGAAGGCGTCTCCACCCGCCCGATCCTGCTGATCAGCGGCAACTCGCCATTCTGCGAGACCTTCTTCGACAAGGTGAAGGTGCCCAAGGCCAACCGCGTCCATGACGAGAACAAGGGCTGGGACGTCGCCAAATATCTGCTCGGCCATGAACG
The DNA here is from genome assembly GCF_059416225.1 of Sphingomonas sp. GW821-FHT09E03. Lineage (NCBI taxonomy): Bacteria > Pseudomonadati > Pseudomonadota > Alphaproteobacteria > Sphingomonadales > Sphingomonadaceae > Sphingomonas > Sphingomonas sp. GW821-FHT09E03. The sequence continues at coordinate 305,232 of NZ_JBWKOS010000004.1, forward strand.
CGAAATGATCAGCGGCATGGGCTTGGGCCAAGGCGCGCGCAATCCGCTGATCGACGGCGCGCTCGCTACGATCGGTCTCGACGCCGAGGGTCGGTTGGCCGATCCCGTACTGCGTGCGCAAATCGCGCTGTTCGAGGTTCGTGCCCGCGCCTTTTCCGCCATGTCGGAGCGGTTCATCGACCAGCTGAAAGCCGGCCAGGCTCATCCCGCCCAGCCTTCGATGATGAAATATGTCGGCACCGAGCTCAACAAGCAGCGCCATGAGCTGGCGATGGCGGCGGGTGGGTCCGACGCACTCGAATGGGAGAGCGAGGTCTCCAACGGCGGTGCCGCCGCGCGCACCTGGCTGCGCACCAAGGCCAATTCGATCGAGGGCGGTACCAGCGAGATCCAGCTCAACATCATCGCCAAGCGGATCCTCGATCTGCCGGGTGCCTGATCGCCGCTGCCGCAACCACCTCCACGAAGGTTAAGACGATGCCGCTGTACCTTACCGATGAACAGGACATGCTGCGCGACACCGCGCGCGACTTCATCGCCGAGCACGCACCGGTCGCCCATCTGCGCCAATTGCGCGACACCGATGATGCGACCGGCTTCTCGCGTCAGCTGTGGAAGCGCTTCGCCGAAATGGGTTTCACCGGGATCCTGGTTCCCGAAGCCGAGGGCGGGCTCGCGCTGGGGCACGTCGAGGCGGGCATCGTGCTCGAGGAGATCGGCCGCAACCTGTCGCCTACCCCCTTCCTGTCTACCGCGGTGGCGGCGGTAGAGGCGCTGAAGGGCAGTGCGCAGGCCGCGCACTGGTATCCAGGGATTGTCGCCGGCGACACGATCGCGGCGCTCGCGATCGACGACGGCGCCAAGCACCGCGACGCCATCGGGCTTCGCGCCGAACGGGCCGGCAACGGCTTCGTCCTCACCGGGCGCAAGCAGTTCGTGGTCCACGGCCATGTCGCCGATCTGCTGATCGTCGCCGCGCGCACGGCGGGCGCTGTGCAGGACCAGGAAGGCGTCACCCTTTTCGTGGTCGATTCAAAGGCAGCCGGCCTGACAGTCGCGCCGCAGCGCCTCGCGGACGCGAGCCTGGCTGCCCGGATCGACTTCGACCGGGTGACGGTGGACGGCGATGCGGTGATCGGCACCGTCGACCATGGCCGCACGCCGCTCGACCGGCTGCTCCGCGCCGGCCGCGCCGGCGTGGCCGCCGAGCTGCTTGGGGTCGGCGGCGGGGCGATGGCGATGACGCTCGACTATCTCAAGCAGCGCACCCAGTTCGGCCAGGCGATCGGCAGCTTCCAGGCGTTGCAGCATCGTGCCGCGCATCTCTACAGCGAGCTGGAGATCGCGCGCGCGGCGACGCTGAAGGCGCAGCAACTGCTCGACAGCGGCGAAGCCGCGGCCGACGAGGCGGTATCGGTGGCCAAGGCGATGAGCGCGATGGCGGCGACGCTCGCGGTGCAGGAGGGCGTGCAGATGCACGGCGGCATCGGCATGACCGACGAATATGACATCGGCTTCTTCATGAAACGGGCACGAACCCTCACCGAGTTCTTCGGCGACATCGGCTTCCATGCGGACCGGCTGGCGCGGATCGCGGGCTATTGAGGAACGCTAAGCGCTTGTGCCGCGCTTGTGACCCTCTCTAGGCTGGCGCCAACCGGCGCCTGGCGCCCTGATGCGAGACGGTGATGACAGACAAGCAGTCCCCCGAACAACTGACCGCCGGCCTGGTGGCGCTGCTCGATGTCGAGGAGATCGACACCGACCTCTACCGCGGCGCGCGCCAGCCCGGCGGTCGCGGGCGGGTGTTCGGCGGGCAGGTGATCGCCCAGGCGCTGCAATCGGCGCAGCGCTCCACCGAGGGCAAGGACGCGCACTCGCTTCACGCCTATTTCATGCGGCCGGGCGACGAGAACCACCCGATCATCTTCCGCGTGGTGCGCGACTTCGAGGGGCGCAGCTTCGCCACCCGGCGGGTGATCGCGATGCAGCAGGGTCGGCCGATCCTCAACATGGCCGCCTCGTTCCAGACTCCCGAGGAGGGCCTTCACCACCAGGATGCGATGCCCGACGTGCCGCCGCCCGACGAGCTCGCCTCGGAGCATGAGCTGCGCCATCGGCTCGCCGATCAGATTCCCGAGGCGTATCGCGAGACCTTCCTGCGCCGGCAGAGCGCGATCGATATCCGGCCGGTCGATCCGCGCAGCTGGCTTGAGCCGGCCAAGCGCCCGCCGCACGGCGCCTGCTGGTTCCGGATCGTCGCGCCGATCGCCGACGATCCCGCGCTCCACCGCGCCGTGCTCGCTTATGCCTCGGACATGGCGTTGCTCGGGACCTCGATGCTGCCGCATGGCGTGACCTGGCTGATGCCGCAGATGCAATGCGCCAGCCTCGATCATGCCTTGTGGATCCACGAGCCGCTGCGCGCCGACGACTGGCTGCTCTATGTCACCGACAGCCCTTGGGCCGGCCATGCGCGCGGCATGAACCGGGGCACCATCTTCACCCGCGACGGCCGGCTGGTCGCCAGCGTCGCGCAGGAGGGGCTGATCCGCCAGCGCGGCTAGATTAGAACGCCAGGCCGATGGTGACGCCGCCGTCGACCACCATCGCCTGGCCGGTCATGTAGCGGCTGGCATCGCTGGCGAGATAGACCACCGCCCCCGCGATATCGACGGGGTCGCCGAGCCGGCGCAGCGGGGTGGCGCGGCTGCTGCGCTGCTCGGCCTCGGGCGTGTCCCACAAAGCGCGGGCGAAGTCGGTCTTGATCAGCCCGGGGGCGATGCAGTTCACCCGGACGTTGTCGACGCCATATTCGACCGCATAGTTGCGGGCGAGCTGGAAGTCGGCGGCCTTGGAGACGTTATAGGCGCCGATCACCGGCGAGCCGCGCAGGCCGCCGACCGAGGAGACGATGACGATCGAGCCCGCTTTGCGCTCGCGCATCTCGGGGGCGACCATCTGGATCAGCCAGTGGTTGGAGAGGACGTTGTTCTCGAGGATCTTGCGGAACTGGTCGTCCTCTATGCCGGCCATCGGCCCGTAATAGGGGTTGGAGGCGGCGTTGCAGACGAGGACGTCGATGCGGCCGAAGGCGCGGCGGGTCTCGTCGACGAGGTGCTGGAGCGCCGGCTTGTCGGAGATGCTCGCCGCGACCGCGATCGCGCGGCCGTCGCCATGCTCGGTGTTGATCGCGGCCGCCACCGCGTCACAGGCTGCCTGCTTGCGGCTGGAGATGACCACCCGGGCACCCTGACGGGCCAGCTCGATCGCGCTCGCCTGGCCGATGCCACGCGACGAGCCGGTGATGATGGCGACCTTGCCGGTGAGATCGAACAGCGACATGGCTAACTCCCTATCTTGTCTAACTTCACGCATATCGCACACGGTGCGACGCTGAGAGGTGGTGTGAACGGCGGCGGTTAAGCCCCGGCCATTTGGGCGAAATGCCATGAAGCACTCGCCAGGCGATAGACCTGCGCGGCCGATGCCTCGGCCTGGGCGTTCGAGGCCGTGCCATCGACTATGCGCTTCTTGATGCCCTGGACGATGCCGGTGAGGCGAAACAGATTGTAGGCGAAATACCAGTTGAGATCGGGGACGCCGTCGCGGCCGGTGGCACGGCAGTATCGCTCGGTCATCGCCTCGATCGTCGGGATGCCGGTGGCGGCGCCGGTACGGCCGAGCACGCCCGAGCGGCCTTCGGGCTCCGTAACCCAGCTCATCAGGAAGTAGGAGAAATCGGCGAGCGGGTCGCCGAGGGTGGACAGCTCCCAGTCGAGCACCGCGATCACCTGCGGCGCGGCGGGGGCAAAGATCAGATTGTCGACGCGGTAATCGCCATGGACGATCGCGGTGCGGGTCTGCGGCGGCAGCGTGCGCGGCAGGAACTCGATCAGCTGCTCGACCTCGGGCATCGTCTCGGTCTCGCTGGCGCGATATTGCCGGGTCCAGCGCTCGACCTGGCGGGCGAAGTAGTTGCCGGGCTTGCCGTAATCGGCGAGCCCGGCAACTTCATAGTCGATCGTGTGGAGCGCGGCGAGCGTGTCGACCATCGCCTTGTAGAGCGCGGTGCGCTCGGCGGGCGCGCTGCCGGGCAGCGTGCCGTCCCACAAATTGCGGCCATCGGCGAGCGCCATGACGTAGAACATCGCGCCGATCACGCTCTCGTCGGTGCACAGCGCATAGGGGCGCGCGACCGGGAAGCCGGTGGGATGGAGCGCGGCGATCAACCGAAATTCGCGGTCAACGGCATGGGCGCTCGGCAGCAGTGCGCCGAACGGCTTGCGGCGCAGGACATAGGCGCCGCCGGGGGTGTCGAGCCGATAGGTGGGGTTGGACTGCCCGCCGGGGAATTTGGCGTAGCTGAGCGGGCCGGCGAAGCCGGGGATGTGGGCTTCGAGCCAGGGGACGAGCCTGGCGGTGTCGAGGTCTTGCGTGGTGGTCATGGGATCATCGCCCGAGCTCCCCGCTTTCACCGGGATGACGGAACAGTGGCTGGCTCATGCGTGGCGGCCGAGTTCGGCGCGGGCGATGGCGCGGTTGTGGACCTCGTCGGGGCCATCCGCGAACCGCAGGGTGCGCATTGCCGCCCAATCATGGGCGAGCGGGAAATCGGCGGAGACGCCGGCGCCGCCATGCGCCTGGATGGCATCGTCGAGGATCTTGAGCGCCATAGTCGGCGCCTGGACCTTGATCATCGCGATCTCGAGCTGCGCCGATTTGTTGCCGGCGCGGTCCATCATGTCGGCGGCCTTGAGGCAGAGCAGCCGGGTCATCTCGATGTCGATGCGCGCGCGCGCCAACCGTTCTTCCCACACCGAATGCTCGGCGATCCGCTTGCCGAACGCGATCCGCGCCTGCAGCCGCCGCGCCATCGCCGCGATCGCCTCCTCGGCGACGCCGATGGTGCGCATGCAATGATGGATGCGGCCCGGGCCGAGCCGCCCTTGCGCGATCTCGAACCCCCTGCCCTCGCCGAGCAGCATGTTGGCGGCGGGCACGCGGACGGCGTCGAGCACCACCTCGCCGTGGCCATGCGGCGCGTGATCATAGCCGTAGACCGAGAGCATCCGTTCGATCCGCACCCCCGGCGTGTCGAGCGGGACCAGGATCATGCTCTGCTGGGCGTGGCGGCTGGCGGCGGGATCGGTCTTGCCCATCACGATCGCGATGCGGCAGCGCGGATCGCCGACCCCGCTCGACCACCATTTGCGCCCGGTGATGACGTAATCGTCGCCGTCACGGGTGATCCGTGTCTCGATATTGGTCGCATCGGACGAGGCGACCGCCGGTTCGGTCATCAGGAAGGCGGAGCGTATCTCGCCGTCCATCAGCGGGCGCAGCCACTCGTCCTTCTGCGCGCGCGTACCGTAACGATGAAGAACCTCCATGTTGCCGGTGTCGGGCGCCGAGCAGTTGAAGCATTCCGACGCCCAGCCGACCCGCCCCATCTCCTCGGCACAGAGCGCATATTCGAGGTTGCTGAGCTGGGTGCCCGCGAAGGCGAAGCTGTCATCGACCGGCGCCGGCCCGGCGTGAGGCGGCATGAACAGGTTCCACAGTCCCTGCGCCCTGGCGAGCGCCTTCACCTCCTCGATCACCGAGATCACTTTCCAGCGCTCGCCCTCGTTCGCCTGGCGATCATGCTCGGCTTGGCGGGGACGGATGTGCTGGTCGATGAAGCCGCGGACCGAATCGCGCAGCGCGGTCTCGCGTTCGCCCAGCGTGAAGTCCATGACCGCTCTCCTGCCCGTGTCGTTGCCGCGATCTAGACCGTACCGCATCTTCGGTAAAGCACCCCGCACCGTCGCGATGCCACGCCGTTCAGCAGATGGTTGGGCGGCATGACACGGCTTTGGAAAAAACACTGTTTGTTCGAATAGTCGGTTGGTAAGGTGGCCGGATGCAGGAAGACGGCACGGCGGAACCAGACGGCGAACCCCTCGGCGAACAGGGCACCAAGCGGTTTCGGGCGAAACGCGATGCGATCCTCGCCGCGGCGGCGGAGGCGATCAACGAACAAAGCGCGAAGGGCATGACCTTTGCCGACGTGGCGCGGCGTGTGGGGCTCAACACCACCAGCGTCACTTATTACTTCAAGCGCAAGGAGGATCTTGCCGCGGCGGCGTTCGAGCACACGCTCGATTATCTGCTGGTGATGCTCGACACCGCGCTGGAAGAGCCGACGCCGCAGCAGCGGGTCCGGCGCTATCTCGCGCTCAACATGGCGCGGCTGGAGCGCGTGCAGCGTGGCGACGAGCGGCCGATGGCGGTGCTCGCCGATCTGCGCGCCACCGAGGAGCCGATCCTCGGCCGGCTGATGGCGGGCTGGCGCGAGGTGTTCCGGCGCACGCGGAGCCTGTGGGGGACGCCCAAGGGCCGTGCCCAGACCGATCTGTTCGGCGCGCGCGCGCATGTGCTGCTCGAGAACACCTTCTGGCTGCCGGCGTGGCTCGATCGCTACGAGCCCGATCAATATGCGCGGGTGGAAGCGCGGCTGATGGACGTGTTCGCGCATGGCATCGCCGGCGCCGATGCGCGCTGGTCGCCGGCGATGCTCGATCTGTCGCATGGCGAGGCCGAGCCGGGCCGCGCCCAGTTCCTGCTCGCGGCGACGCGGCTGATCAACGAGATGGGCTATCGCGGCGCCTCGGTGCAGCGCATCGCCGCCGAGCTCAACGTCACCAAGGGCAGCTTCTACCACCATCTCGACGCCAAGGACGATCTCGTCACCGCTTGCTACCAGCGCAGCTTCGACACGATCAACCAGGCGCAGGAACTCGCCGACACTGCCGGCGGCAGCTATTGGCACCGATTGTCGAGCACGATCGCGACGCTGCTCGACGTCCAGTTCGCCGAACGCGCGCCGCTGCTGCGGACCACGGCGCTGAGCGGGCTGCCCGCCGCGGAGCGCAGCGCGATGGTGGACCGCTCGAACCGGATTGCGCGGCGCTATGCGGGAACGATCATGGACGGCATCGCCGAAGGATCGCTGCGCGCGGTGGACGCGCTGATCGCGGCACAGACGCTGATGGCGCTGCAGAATGCGGCGTTCGACATGCGCAAATGGGCCTCGACCATGCCGCGCGAGCGGGCGATCGGCATGTATGCCTCGACGCTGCTGTTCGGGTTGTTCGACGACCGGGTGGCGGCGGGATAACGCATTGGGCGATGCCCTTGGACAGGAGCCGCACGAGACCCCAGCTTTCGCTGGGGTGAAGGTTCTACTCGGTGACGGCTCTGCTTGGTGTTGCCCGGCATCAGCCGGCGGTTGCCGCACCCGCCACCCCGCCCCATCTGGCGGGTTCACGGCATAGGAGCTGCGCATGATCGACCTGCATTATTGGCCCACCCCCAACGGTCACAAGATCACGCTGATGCTCGAAGAGACCGGGCTCGATTACCGGATTTCCCCCGTCAACATCGGCAAGGGCGAGCAGTTCGCCCCGGACTTCCTGCGCATCGCACCCAACAATCGCATGCCCGCGATCGTCGATCAGGCGCCGGCTGATGGCGGCGCGCCGGTGTCGGTGTTCGAATCGGGCGCGATCCTGCTCTATCTTGCCGAGAAGACCGGGCGGTTCGGCGGCGACGGCCTGCGCAAGCGGGTCGAGATCACCCAATGGCTAATGTGGCAGATGGGCGGGCTCGGCCCGATGCTCGGCCAGAACCATCATTTCAGCCGCTATGCGCCCGAGAAGGTGCCTTATGCGATCGAGCGCTACGTCAAGGAGACCAACCGCCTTTATGGCGTGCTCGATCGGCGGCTGGCGGATCGCGACTTTGTTGCCGGCGACTATTCGATCGCGGACATGGCGGCCTATCCGTGGATCGTGCCCCACGAAGCGCAGGGGCAGCGGCTGGAAGAATTCCCCAACCTCGCCCGCTGGTTCGCCGCGATCGCCGCGCGCCCGGCGACGGTGGCGGCCTATGCCAAGGGGGAAGCGGTCAGCGCCGGTACCCAGCCGATGACCGACGAAGCCAAGAAGGTGCTGTTCGGCCAGACCGCGCGCTGATCCGTCGTCACCAGGGGACCGACCATGACCGACCTGCCTGCCACCATCGCCGCGCTCGAACCGATCGACGGCGGGTGGCGCGGCGAGGTGCCCGCCAACTGGCTGCAGGGGCGCACCGCTTATGGCGGGTTATCGTCGGCGCTGGCGCTGCACGCGGCGCAGCAGGTGGAGCCAGACCTGCCGCCGCTGCGCTCGGCGCTGGTGGCGTTCATCGGTCCCTTGTCGGGCGCGGTGACGGTCCGGGCGACGCGGCTACGGCGCGGGCGCAACGCCGCCTTCGTGCAGGCGGATGTGTCGAGCGAATCGGGCCTCGGCCTACGCGCGACTTTCGTGTTCATGGCGCCGATCGCCTCGGCGCTCGATCACCGCGGCGGCGGCGCACCCGCGGTGGCGGCGCCGCAGCCGGGCGATCCGATCAGCCGCGGGCGACCAGAGATCGCCTTTACCGGCAATTTCGCGATGCTCGATGCGCCGGCGGGACTCGCGGGGCCGGCCGACTGGCTGCGCTGGGTGCGGCTGGAGGGACGTGCGGGGCTCGACCCGATGGTGGAACTGATCGCGGTGGCCGATGCGCTGCCGCCGGCGGCGCTCAAGCTGCTCGGGCGGTTCGCGCCGCTGAGCTCGATGACCTGGCAGCTCAACCTGCTGACGGCGCAGCCGCGCACCACCGATGGCTGGTGGCTGCTCGGCGCGCACACCGATCATGCCCGCGACGGCAATTCGAGCCAGCGGATGACGATCTGGAACGCCGATGGCGTCGCGGTCGCCGAACAGATGCAGAGCGTCGCGCTATTCGGCTGATGGCTGGCCGATGGTGCCGGCGCGACAGGTTGCGACAGTTTTGCCGGCCGGCCGACACATGGATGCGACATGGCGACGGCATAAGCCTCAGCATCGGGCAGCGGAGGGCCGCGCCTGTTCGGAGACGTACACGTGATGCGCAAGACCATTCTCACCCTCGCGCTCGCCGTCGGCGGGTTGGCGGCGGCAGCGGGAAACGCCCAATCGGCCGATGCCGGCCCGAACGCGATGCGACAGCCGCGCGGCGGACCGATGATGCACGCCGACGCCAATGGCGACGGCGTGATCACCCACGCCGAAGCGATCGCCGACGCCGAGGCGCGGTTCGCGGCGATGGATACCAACAAGGACGGGCGGATCACGCCGGAGGAGCGCCAGGCCGCGCGCGAGGCGATGCGGGCGCGCTTCCGTGATCGCGCCGGCGCCGATGGCGACGCACCGCCACCGCCCCCGGGGATGGGTGGCGGTGGGCCGGACGGCGACCGCGTGATCACCCGCGCCGACTATATCAAGCGCGCCACCGAGCGGTTCGACCGGATGGATGCCAACCACGATGGCAGGCTCGATTCGGGCGAGCTGGCGCGGATGCGACCGATGCGGGGGCCGCGTGGTGGTGGCGACATGCCGCCGCCTCCCCCGGCACCCGCCGACGCGGGCTGATCGAATCGCGCCGGGCGGATGACCTGCCCGGCGCCTCGTCGACGGCGAGCCAAGATCCGCTGGGCAGGAGGCGATGCCATGCTACACCCGCACGCCATGGGAGACATGCCGCACCTGTTGCTCGTCGATGACGAGCGCTCGATCCGCGAACCGCTCGCGCACTATCTCACCAAACAGGGGTTTCGCGTCACCCAGGCGGGCGATGCCGAGAGCGCGCGGACCAGGATGGCGGCTTATGCGATCGATCTCGTCATCCTCGATGTGATGATGCCGGGCGAGGATGGCCTCAGCCTGTGCCGTCACATCGCCGAGACCAGCGACACGCCGGTGATCCTGCTCACCGCGCGTGCCGAGGAGACCGACCGGATCGTCGGGCTCGAGATGGGCGCCGACGATTATGTGGTAAAGCCGTTTTCGCCGCGCGAGCTCGCCGCCAGGGTCAAGGTGGTGCTGCGGCGGCTGACCGCGGGCGGCGCGCGGCAGCATGCGCCGGAGAGCGGCTCCTATGCCTTTGCCGGCTGGGTGCTGCGCACCGGCGAGCGCGCGCTGGTCGATCGCGACGGAGTGTCGGTGCCGCTGTCGACCGGCGAGTATAATCTGCTGCTCGCGCTGGTGACACGGCCGCGCCAGGTGCTGACCCGCGACCAGTTGCTCGACCTCACCCAGGGCCGCGAGGCGGCGGCGTTCGACCGTGCGATCGACAATCAGGTGAGCCGGCTGCGCCGCAAGATCGAGGGCGACGCCAAGACGCCGGAGATCATCAAGACGGTGTGGGGCGGTGGCTACACGCTGGCGGCCGAAGTGACGCGGCTGTGAGGCGGCCGTGAAGACGCTTCGCCAGCGGCTGCGGCCGCGCAGCCTCGCCGCGCAGATCGCGCTGCTGGTCGCGATCGCGCTGTTCGTCGCCCAGGGCATCAACTTCGCGCTGCTGCTGCGCGAGCGCCGCTCGCTCAGGCTCGAGCAGGTCACCGGGCCGGTGGTGGCGCGGCTGATCGACGCGAGCGACCCCGATCCGCGTGACGATCGCCGCGGGCGGGTGCGGCGCGTCGCTACCAACCCGATCGATCCGCGCAGCCCGCGGGTGCCGGTGGTGGAGCGCGCGCTCGACGAGGCGCTGACCGAGGCGGGGATCGCCCATGGCACGATCGTCACCGGGTTGCGGCCGCTGTCGCGCGACGACCACAGCGTGCGCCGGCTGCCGCCGCGACGGGTGGAGCGGTTCATCCGCAGCGGCGCGCAGCTGCAGATCGCGGTCGCGCAACCCGGCCATGGCTGGCTGGTGCTCAACTCGCTGTGGCTGCGCGACGACAGCGACCTGGTCTGGCGGCTGATCGGGCAAACCGTGATCCTCTATGTGGTGGTGCTGGCGCCGCTGCTGCTCGCCGGGCGGCGGCTGTCGCGGCCGCTGAGCGCGCTGACCCAGGCGGCGGAGCGGTTCGGGCCGAGCGACAGCAGCGATCCCCTGCCCGCGCGCGGGCCCGACGACGTCGCGCAGCTGATCGCGGCGTTCAACGCGCTGCGGCTGCGGGTGACGGCGATGCTCGACGAGAAGGACCGGATGCTCGGCGCGATCGGCCACGACCTGCGTACCCCGCTCGCGGCGCTGCGGGTGCGGATCGAATCGGTCGAGGACGATAACGACCGCGCGCGGATGGTGGAGACGATCGCCGAGATGAACCGGACTCTCGACGACATCCTCTCGCTCGCGCGCCTCGGCCGCCCGAGCGAGGCGATCACCGAAGTGGATTGCGCGGCGCTGGTCGACGCGGTGGTGGAGGATTTCCGCGACCTCGGCCAACCGGTGAGCTTCGTCGAGGCCGAGCGGCTGCGGATGCGGCTGCGGCCGTCGCTGATGCGGCGCGCGGTACGGAATTTGATCGAGAATGCGGTGAAATATGCCGGCGCCGCCGAGGTCTCGCTCGAGGCCGGGGCGGAGCAGGTGGCGATCACCGTCGCCGACCGCGGGCCCGGCATTCCCGAAGAGCGGCTGGGCGATGTGTTCGAGGCGTTCACCCGGCTCGAGACCTCGCGCAACCGCGACACCGGCGGGATCGGCCTTGGCCTCGCCCTGGCGCGGACGATCGTGCGCGAGGCGGGCGGCGATATCTGTCTCGCCAACCGCGCCGGCGGCGGGCTGGCGGCGACGATCACCCTGCCGCGCCGCTAGCCGGCGAACTCCCTCAGGCGTCAGTCCTCGCTGATCTGGCTGTGCGTCCTGGTGTCGCGCATGCGCAGGTAGACGATCAGCGACACGCCGATCATCGCGGTGACGTACCAATAGAAGCCGCGCTCGATGCCGGCGTTCTTGAGCCACAGCGCAACATATTCGGCGGTGCCGCCGAAGAGGGTATTGGCGAGCGCATAGGGCAGCGCGACGCCGAGCGTGCGGATGTGCGCCGGGAACAGCTCGGCCTTCACCACCGCGTTGATCGAAGTATAGCCGGTGACGATCACCAGCGCGCCCAGCACCAGCGCCCAGGCCAGCACCGGGCTGGTGACGCGTTCCAGCGACAGGAAGATCGGCACGGTGCAGATCAGCCCGAGCACGCCAAAGCCGACCATCAGCGGCTTGCGGCCGATCCGATCCGACAAGGCTCCCGCCGCCGGTTGCAGCGCCGCATAGAGCGCGAGCGCGGCGGTCATGATCCAGCTTGCGGTCTCACGGCTGAAGCCGCTGGTGTTGACCAGGAACTTCTGCATGTAGGTGGTATAGGCATAGAAAGCGAGCGTGCCGCCGGCGGTGAGCAGCAGCACCGTGAACGCCTCGCGCGGGTGGTCGCGGAACAGGATCCAGCCGCTCGATCTGGGCTTGCCGTCACCGCTCACGTTCTTGAACGATTCGGTTTCGAGCAATCCGCGCCGGATGCGGAACACGGCGATCGCGAGCAGGCCGCCGATCGCGAACGGGATGCGCCAGCCCCAGCGTTCGAGCTGCGCTTCGCTGAGCGTGTTCTGCAGGATCAGCAGCACGCACAGCGCGGTCAGCTGGCCGCCCACCAGCGTGACATATTGGAAGGACGAGAAGAAGCCGCGGCGGTTCTTGCCGGCCATCTCGCTGAGATAGACCGCCGAGGCGCCGTATTCGCCGCCGACGCTGAGGCCCTGGAGCAGCCGCGCGAGCACCAGCAGGGCCGGTGCACCCCAGCCGATCGTCGCATAGCCCGGCGTCACCGCGATCATCAGCGCGCCGACGCACATCAGCGTCACCGACAGGGTCAGCGCCGATTTGCGGCCGTGACGATCGGCATAGATGCCCATGATCCAGGCGCCGACCGGGCGCATCAGGAAGCCGACCGCGAAGATCGCGGCGGCGTTGAGCAACTGCGCGGTGGCGCTGCCCTTGGGAAACATCACCGGGGCAAAATAGAGGGTGAAGGCGGAGTAGACGTACCAGTCATACCATTCGACGAGATTGCCCGCCGAGCCGCCGAGGATCGAGCGGAGACGATGCTCGGGTGGCGGTGCGCCTGCCGGTGCTGCGGTGGCCATGATCGTCTCCCTCATTTTGGGGTATACCTAGAGTATGATGACGTCGGTCGAACCACCTAATCCGTTCGCCCTGAGCTTGTCGAAGGGCATGAGACCCACAGTGCTTCGACAAGCTCAGCACGAACGGATCAATCCCCAGTCGATGTGCTCTACGTGGCTTGCCCGGCGGTGCCGTTGCTGATCGGGTGAAGACGTGGACCCCGAACGAGCTCAGCGCGATGGGGAAGATGGGGCGGCGTTAGCCCCTCTTCGCTGTCCTAATAATGCGTCGTCGAATAGGGCCGCGCGGTCTTGGCGGTGGCCCAGCTCTTGTTGGGAGTGGCCTGCATGGTGAAGCGCAGCTCGCCGCCGGCGACGATCTCCTCGTGGCGGATGAAGCTGCGGTCCAGCGGCTGCCCGTTGAGGGTGACGCGGCCGATGTAGCGGTTGGTGTCGCTGAGCCCGTCGGCGATCACGGTGAAGCGCTTGCCGTTGGGGAGGTTGAGCGCGGCGCGCGACGCGAACGGCCGGCCGATGACATATTGGTTGCTGCCGGGCGTGACCGGATAGAAGCCGAGGCTGGTGAACACGTACCAGGCCGACATCTGGCCGAGGTCGTCGTTGCCGGCGAGTCCGTCCGGCGTCGGCTTGTACTGGCTGTCGACGATCTGCTTAAGCCGCTCCTGGGTGCGCCAGGGCTGGCCGGCGAGCGCATAGAGATAGGCGACGTGGTGGCTCGGCTCGTTGCCGTGGATGTACTGGCCGATCAGCCCGGCGATGTCCTCGGCATGGCTGTAGTCGAGCTTGCTGTTGTCGTAATCGAACATCGCATCGAGCTTGGCGACGACCTTGCGGTCGCCACCAAGGATGCGGAACAGCCCGCCCTGATCCTGCGGCACGAACCAGCTGTACTGCCAGGCGTTGCCCTCGGTATAATCCGAACCATAGTTGATCGCGGTGGGATCGAACGGCGTGCGGAAGCTGCCGTCGCTCTTGCGCGCGCGCAGGAAGCCGGACTTGGCATCGAAGCTGTTGCGCCAATTGCCGGCACGCTTGTCGAATCGGTCGGCGATGTCGGTGCGGCCGAGCGCGCGCGCCATGCGCGCGATGGTCCAGTCGTCATAGGCATATTCGACCGTCTTGGACGCCGCCTCGGGCTCCTTGTCGATCGGCACATAGCCGCGCTTCATATATTCGCCGAGGCCGCCATAGGGCGCGTAATCGGCAGAGGCGACCATCGCATCAAGCGCGGCATTGGCGTCGAACCCGCGCAGGCCCTTCAGATAGGCGTCGGCGATTACCGGCACCGCATGGTAGCCGATCATCGTCCAGGTCTCGCGGCCGTGGAACTGCCAGATCGGCAGAATGCCATAGGGGCTGTAGCGCTGGCTCGCGAGCAGCGACTGGACGACGTCGCTGGTGGTGCGCTCGGGCTGGATCAGGGTCAGCAACGGATGCTCGGCGCGGAACGTGTCCCACAGCGAGAAGGTCGAGCGGAAGGTGTAGCCGGTCGCCTGATGGACCTGATCATCGGGGCCACGGAAGCGGCCGTCGACGTCGCCGAACACGCTTGGCGCGAGCAGGCTGTGGTAAAGCGCGGTGTAGATGTTGGTGCGGGTCGCGGCCGGCGCGTCGAGCTCGACGGCGCCCAGCGCCTGATCCCAGGCGGTGTGGGTCTGGGCGCGGATGGTGTCGAAGTCGCCGGGTTCGCCCTCGAGGTTGGCGAGCGCGCCGGCGGCATCGACGCCGGAGATGGCGACCCGGACCTCGAGCGGCTTGGCGAGCTTACCGAAATCGAGCCGCGCTTCGAGCGCGCGACCGAGCTTTTCGGCGACCTCGTCGCTGTCACGGCTCGGCCCCTGGAAACCCTTGTAGGGCACCTTGGTGTCGCTATCGACGAAGGCATGGCCGGTGAGCGGTGTCGAGAAGCGCATCGCGAAGAACAGTTTGCGGCCAGGCGCCCAGCCGCGGGTCTCGCGCATGCCCGTCACGGTGCCGTCGGGCAGCAGCCGCAGCGACGACCACAGGATCTTGCCGGGATAATCGTACAGCGACGAGCGCAGGTCGATCACCAGATGCGCTGCCTTGCCGCGCGGGAAGGCGTAGCGGTGGACGCCGACGCGGGTGCCGGCGGTGAGCTCAGCGCGGACACCGCTGTCGGCTAGGGTGACGGCATAATAGCCGGGCTTGGCGATCTCGGTGGCGTGGCTGAAGCGCGAGCGATAGCCCGAGTTCGGCGTGGTGGGATCACCCGGATCGAGCGACACCGTGTCGCCCGCCGCGGGCATCACCAGGATATCGCCGAGATCGGAATGGCCGGCGCCGGAGAAATGGGTGTGGCTGAAGCCCTGGATGGTGGGATCGTCATAGCGATAGCCGGCGGCATGGCCGTAGCATTTACGGATCTCGCAGCCGGTGTCGGTATCCGGGCTAAGCTGGACCATGCCAAACGGCGCGGTCGCACCGGGGAAGGTATGCCCCTCCCCGCCGGTGCCGATCATCGGATCGACCGCGTCATAGGGCGACACCGCAGTCTGTGCGGCGAGCGGGGTGGCGGCGAGTGCCGGGAGCAGCGAGGCGGCGGCGAGCAGGACGACGGATAAGCGCATCACCGCCTTAGAGCAGGCAAGGTCGGCGCTGAAAAGCCCGTCAGCGCTGCTTGTTGGCCTCCTTAGCAGCGAGGATCAGCCGCCGTCCGGTTTCGTCCGCCGATTCCGGCGTCATCGACACCGCGACGCCGTCCGGCCCGTCGAGCATGACCTCGCCAGCTTCGGCAACGGCGCTGCCCGGACCTGGTTCCGGGCTATGCGGCACGCCGGTGTCGTTATCGCCATCGTGCTCCGCGGGCATGTGCGACATTACCTGTGTTCCCCATAGAGATAACTCGGTTCGAATTCGGCTATCTGCGCCAAACGCTTGGGATCGAGAATGGTCACGGCGCCGCTGCGAAACAACAGCACATTCGTCTCGCGCAACGCCTTGAGCGTACGGTTGACGTGAACGCCGGTGAGCCCGCAGGCCTCGGCGAGATCGGGCTGGGTGAGCGGCAGATCGAACCGGCCGTCGCTGGCCAGCCCGACCATCTCGAGCCGACAGTTGAGCTCGCAGAAGAAGTGCGCCAGCCGGCCTTCGGCGCCGAGCCGGCCGAGGCGGAAGATCCATTCGCGGTGCATCGCCGCGTCGACCAGGGTCGCGAACCACAGATGGCGGGTGAGTTGCGGGTGAGTGGCGGTGAGATCGGCGAGCACGCGATGCTCGAACATCGCCACCGTCACTGGCCCGAGCGTGCCGACATCATGATCGAGGCGCTTGAGCGGAAAGGCGTGAAGATCGATGAAATCGCCGGGGACATGCACCGACACGAGCTGGCGATGGCCCTCGCGGTCATCCATGTTGCGCGCGACATAGCCGTCGACCAGCAGCATGCTGACGTCGAGCGCCTCGCCGGCGCGGACCAACTGGTGGCGCGCAGGGTAGCGGCGCACCGTGCCGACCGCCGCCTCGAGCGCGGCCTTTTCCTCGTCCGACATCCGGTCGCGGCCACGACCGAGCAGGAAGCGCCCGGTGATCGGCTCCCCGGTCGGCGCTGCTGCCGTTGCTAGCTCCCGATCCTGGTTCGTCATCGCCGTCAATCTCACTTCGCTGCCAAGCAGCGGCGAGCCAAGCCTATTCCGCGGCGCAAGGCAACGCCTCCGTCAGCTGGGGCCGGGCGTTGCCCAGCTCGGCGGCGAACCAGGCGACGGTCTGGCGCAGGCCGTCGGCGAGCGGCACGCGCGGTGCCCAGCCGAGCAGCGTGCCCGCGCGGGTGATGTCGGGACGGCGGCGGCGCGGGTCGTCGACCGGCAGCGGCATGGTCACGGTCGAGGCGGTGCTGCCGGTGAGCGCGACCACGTCGGCGAGCAGTTCGTTGACGGTGAGCTCGACCGGGTTGCCGAGGTTGACCGGGGCGAGACCGTCGAACTCGCTGTCCATCAGCGCGATCAGCCCGGCGACCATGTCGGACACGTAGCAGAAGCTGCGGGTCTGGCTGCCGTCGCCATAGATGGTGATCGGCTCGCCCGACAGCGCCTGGCAGATCAGGTTGGAGACGACGCGGCCGTCGTCGGGGTTCATGTTGGGGCCATAGGTGTTGAAGATCCGCGCGACGCGAACCTCGGCGCGGCCCATCCGCGCGAAGTCGAACGCCAGCGCCTCGGCGGCGCGCTTGCCCTCGTCATAGCAGGCGCGCGGGCCGGTGCAGTTCACCCAGCCGCGATAGCCCTCCTGCTGGGGATGGACCTCGGGATCGCCATAGACCTCGCTGGTCGAGGTGAGCAGGAAGCGGGCGCCCGCGGTCTCGGCGAGGCGCAGCAGGTGGCTGGTGCCGACGACGTTGGTGAGCATCGTATGCTCGGGGTCTGCCTGATATTGCGGCGGCGAGGCGGCGCAGGCGAGATTGTAGACGCGGGCGAAGCGGCTCGCGCGATCGGTGACGGCGGCGGGCAGCGGGTTGACGACATCGGCCTCGATGAACTCGAAGCGGGGATGATCCTCGAGGCTGCGCAGGTTGGAGGGCCGCGCCGTCTGCAAATTGTCGAGGCAGACGACATGCTCGCCGCGGTCAAGCAGCGCCTTGCACAGATGCGAGCCGATGAAGCCGGCGCCGCCGGCGACCAGGGTGATCGGCCTGTCGGTCATGGTATTCCCCTTGTTGTTCTGTTCTGCGGCGGCGGTGAGATAGGCCTCGAGTTCGGCGGCGCGATGCTGCGCGGTGTGGGCGGCAAGCACGCGGGCGCGCGCGGCGTGACCAAGCGCCTTGGCGTCCCGCTCGAGCGCGGCGACGACGTCGGCGGTGGTGTCGGCGAGGATGATCTCGCTGCCGGCCGCGAAGATCTGGTCGAGCCCCTCCCAGCGGTCGGAGATGATCGGCGTGCCGCAGGCCGCCGCCTCGAACAATCGCACCGACGGCGACCAGCCGGCGGCGATCATGTCGGCGCGGGTGACGTTGAGGGTGAAGCGCGACGCCGAGTAGAAAGCGGCATGGTCGGCGGGGGGCAGATGCTCGATCCGCTCGACGTTGGCGGGCCAGTCGATGGCGGCGGGATATTGCGGGCCGGCAACGGCGAAGCGCTTGTCCGGGCAGGCGCGGGCGACGTCGATCAGCAGGCGTGTGAGCGTCGGCTGGCGATCGTCGCTATAGGTGCCGAGATAGGACAGGTCCCAGCGCAGCGGCACGTCGAGCGGGCGATAGGCATCGGCGTCAACCGAACAATAAAGCGCGCGGGCGGCGGGGGAGCCAAACTCGCGCTCGAGCCGGTCGAGCGTCGGGCCGCCGGTGAAGGAGAGGTAGACGTCATAGCCCGGGATCACCGCGGGCGAGAGATACTCGAAATCGTCGCGGGCGAGCTTGGCGAGCGTCACCGGGGTGTCGATGTCGTAGAAGGCGGTGACGCCCCGCGCCTCGCGCTGGACGTAGCGGCCGACCGCGACGCCCTCGGGAACGTAGGAGCCGACGATCACGGCGTCGGCGCCGGCGATCTCGGGCTGCCAGCGTTCGAGGTCCGCCAGATCGGCATAATATTCGAGGCGACAGAAATCGGGGTTCGGCAGGTCGCGGTGGTCGCCGGCGTACCAGGGCACCTCGCGTTCGAGGAACAGGATGTCGTGGCCGCGCGCGGCATAGGCGCGGAGCAGCGCGCGGAAGGTGGTCGCATGGCCGTTGCCCCACGACGACCCCAGGCTGAGACCGATAACGACCAGCTTCATGCGGCCACACTCGCGCGGTGATGCCGGAACAGCGCGTCGACCTCGGCACCGCGCAGGTCATAGGTATGCTCGGCGAGCACCTTGGCGAGCGCGGCCCGACCGATCTCGCGGGCGCGCGCCTCGGTAAGCCCGGCAAGATGATCGGCGACATCCTGGCCGTCGCGCGCGACCAGCACTTCCTTGTCGGGGATCAGGAACTGCTCGATGCCCTCCCAGGCATCGGTGATCAGGCAGGCGGCGGCACCGGCGGCCTCGAACACGCGGGTCGCCGGCGAGAAGCCGATGTGCGCCATCGAATCGCGCGCGACGTTGAGCACCGCGCGGGGAGTGCAATTGAAGGCATTGTGCTCGGCGGTGTAGACGTGGCCGCGGTGGCGGACGTTGGCGGGCATCGCCTTGCTGTCCCAGCCGTTGCCGCCGATCAGGAAGCGCTGGTCGCCGAGCAAGGCGGCGGGCTTGAGGAAGAACTCCTCCACCCGCGCCTCGCGATCGGGCAGGCGGTTGCCGAGGAAGGCGAGATCGCAGGCGAAGCGCTCGTCGCGCGGCACCGGGTGATGCGTCTCGGGGTCGAGCGCATTGTAGACGGGGATGCACTGGGCCGCGCCGAAGCCGGTATAGGCGTCGATCACCGGCGGGCCGCCGCCATAGGTGAGCACCATGTCGAGGTCCGGCAGCGCGCGGAGCACCGGGTGGGAGGCGTCGGCGCGCATCTCGTCGAGCGTCGCCGCGGCGTCGACGTCCCAGAAGATCTTGAGCGCGCCGGGACGGGCATGGTCGACGATGCCGGCGAGCAGCTCGGCATCGAACACGCCGACGCCATTGGCCTTGACGACGATGTCGGCGCCCGCGGCTTCGGCGAGCACCCCCCGCAGGGCATCGTGGGTCGCGGGGTAGACTACCGACTTGGCATAGGGCGGCGGATCGATGTCGCGGTGCTGTTGGCGATCGAAGGCGTCGGGCTCGTAGAAGGTGATGTCATAGCCGCGGGCGTGGAGCGCCTTGAGGATGCCGCGATAGTAAGTGGCGGCGCCGTTCCAGTAGCTCGACACGAGGCTGGAGCCGTAGAATGCGATCTTCATGCGGCGTCTCTCTGTTGGGCGCGGTTCTGGAGGGTGGCGACGATGGCGAGCAGCTCGTCGACGCGGTGGCCGCAGGTGTGGCGCGCGAGGATGGTCTCGAGGCCGGATGCGACGAGCGAGGCCCTAAGTTCGCTATCTTCGCGCATAGCGCGCAACGCCGCGGTCATTTCGTTTCCGGAACGAACCATCAGGAAGTCACTGTTAAGGCGGAACAATCCCTCGGAGTCGTCCCAGGGCGCCGAGACCAGCGGAATGCCGCAGGCAAGCGCCTCGAACACCCGGATGGTCGGGATGCCGGGGAGGATCGTCGCATAATAGCGGCGCGGGACGTGGACGGTGGCAAGATGGCTGGCGAACAGCCCCGGCGCGGCGGCGTTGGCGGCCCAGCCGTGATAGGCGATGCCGTAGCGCTTGAGCGTCGCCTGCGCCGCGGCGGGATAGCGGACGCCATAGATGTCGAGCGGCAGGCCGGCGGCCTCGGCCGGGCGGAACAGATAGTCCTCGAGCTCCTCGGTGCGCTCGCCGTCACCCCAATTGCCGACCCAGACCAGCCCTGCGCGATCCTGCTCGACCAGCGGCGGATGGAAGCGGCGGATGTCGGCGGCCTCGTGCCAGGTCCACACCCGTCCACCCCAGCCCCAGCCGCGATAGACCTCGCTCAGCGTCTCGCCGAAGGCGAGCACGCCATCATAGCCCGACAGATCATAGGCCTTCATCGCCTCGGGCTCGCTGACCGCGCGGTGATGGGTGTCGTGGAACAGCAGGTTCCAGGGCGCCCCACGCTTGCGCAGCGCGCCGATGTCGGCGACCAGCTTGTGCTCGTTCCACTCGTGGACCACGACCAGATCGGCGCCGTCGACCATCTCGGTGACGTCCGCCTCGGCCGGATAGGATACCGAACCGAGCTCCGGGTAAGCGGCGCGATAGGCGTCGAGTCCCTCGGGGCCGTGATCGGCGACGAGGTTGGTCAGGCTCCAGCTGTTCTCGGGCGCATAGACGCGCACGTCATGGCCGCGCGCGATCAGCTCGCTCAGCACGCCGCGCAGGAAATGGGCGTTGCCGTGGTTCCAGCAGGAGGCGAGGCTGTGGGTGAAATAGACGATCTTCAAGGATGATGCCTCATGCGGCAGCTTGGCGCTGGGGTGGACGGGCAGCGATGACCTCGCGGTAGAGCGCGAGCATCTGGGTGGCGGTGGCATCGGGCGTATAGCGGGCGGCGCGGACGCGGGCGGCCTCGCCGAGCGCGCGGCGGCGATCGGTGTCGAGCACCAGCGCCTCGATCGCGGTGCACCAACCGTTGCCGTCGAGCGCGACGAAGGTGGCGGCGCCATCCCACAATTCGCGGAACACCGGATTGTCGGCGAGCACCAGCGCGCAGCCAGCCTGGGCGGCTTCGAGCACGGCGAGGCCGAACGGCTCGAAGCTCGCCGCGGAGACGAAGATCGGCCGCCGGGCAAGGTGCGCGGCGATCGCGTCGGCGCCGAGCTGGCCGAGTTCACGCAAATGGCTAAGCGCGATCGTCTCGCCATGCGGCCCGCGGGTGGCGCCGGCAGCGAGGAACGGGATCGGCAGCCGCGCGGCGGCGCCGTCGAGCAGCGCGGCGTTCTTCACGCCGTCCCACAACCGGCCGACCGTGAGCGCGACATCCGCCATCGGTGCGGCGGCATCGAAGCTGCGCAAGGGGCTGCGGCCGTTGTGGATCGCCAGCACCGGCCGCGCGAGCTGGTAGTGATCGGCGACGATGGCGGCATAGGCAGCGCTCGGTGCGACGACGCGGTCGACCGCAGCCAGGCCATCGGCGGTCAGCGCGCGATGCCACCGATAGTCGGCGGCGAGCGGCGTGCTCCGCGCATGCGCCCACCAGGTCGCGACGCAGCCATGGGTGACGGCGATCGACGGGATCGGCAGCGTCGCGGCGGCAGCGAGCGTCGGCATGTTGAACTGGACGAGATCGACCGCATGATCGGCGGCGAGCGCGGCGATCGCAAGCCCGGCGGCGCGGACCGGCGCGGCCGAATCGCACATCCAGTCGAGCGGCAGGCCGGTATCGATCAGGGTGATAGGAGCGAGCGGCCCCCTGCCCGCCTGCTCCGGCGGACGCAGGCGCACGGCGGCTGGTGACGAGCCATGACCGACCAGGGTCGCCCGCTGGTCAGCCGTTGGCGCCGGACCCAGCACCGCGACGACGCTCTCCACCCCCTGCGAGGCCAGCGCGTGGGCGAGCTCGGTGGTATATTGCCAGACGCCGCCGACCGCATCGGTGGTGAGCAGAAGCTTCATCCCGCGGCGTCGCTCAGCTCCGCCACGGCGGCGCCGATCGGATGATTGAAGCCGCGTTCGGCGGCAAGCCAGCGGGCCAGATTGGCGACGCCCTCGCGCCACGACACCTTCGTGCCGAGGCCGAGCTCGGCCTCCGCCAACCGGGTGTCGGCGACGAAATAACGCTGGTCGCCGGCGCGCCAGTCCGAGAAGCTGACATCGACATCGCGGCCGATGAGCTGGCCGATGTGGGCGAGGAGGACGCGCAGCGACACCGCGTTCGACGCACCGCCGCCAAGATTGAACGCCCTGCCCTTGACCGTATCGATCCGCTGCCAGGCGCCGAGATAGGCATCGACCGCATCGGACACGTCGAGGATGTCGCGCACCTGATAGCCGTCGCCGTACAGCGTGATCGGCTTGCCTTCGAGGGCACGGATCAGGAAGTGGGCGACCCAGCCCTGATCCTCGGTGCCCATCTGGCGCTGGCCGTAGATGCAGCTCATCCGCAGCACCGCGGCGGGCACGCCGAAGCTGCGCGCGTAATCGAGCACATATTGGTCGGCGGCACCCTTCGACACGCCGTAGGGCGTGTGGAAATCGAGCGGGCGGGCCTCGCCGATGCCATGGGCATGGATCTCGGGGTCGACGGGCACATAGGTGTCGCCCTCGCGCGCGAAATCGAGGTCGGCGAGGTCGCCGTACACCTTGTTGGTCGAGGCGAAGACAAGCGGGGTATCGCCCTTCTTCCGCAGCGCCTCAAGCAGGTTGAAGGTGCCGAGGATGTTGATCTCGAAGTCGTCGCGCGGATTGTCCATGCTGGTCGTCACCGCGACCTGCGCGGCCATGTGGAACACAGCCCTAGCCTCGCCCACCGCGCGCGCGAGTTCGTCATTCTGGCGGATATCGGCCTTGATCGCCGTGATCCTGGCGCCGTGACGATCCTTCAGCCACTGCAGGTTGCGCTCGACGCCGGGACGGGTGAGCGCGTCATAGATCAGGACGTCGTGCCCCTGGCCGGCGAGGCGGTCGGCGATGTTGGAGCCGATGAAGCCGGCGCCGCCGGTGACGAGGATGGGGGCGTCAGCCGCCATTATGCGACCAGTCCGCGCTTCTCGAGCTCGGCGCGCGCCTTGCTGACATTGTCTTCGGCGGTCTGCTCGCCGACCCATTCGGCGAGTTCGGCGAGACCCTCGATGAAGTCCTGGCGCGCGGTGAAGCCGATCTTCTCGGCGGCGAGGCTGGTGTCGCAGAAGCAGTGGCGGATGTCGCCGATCCGCGCCTTACCGACGATCTCGGGACGGATGTCGTTCTTGCCCATCGCCTTGGCGAGCGCCTCGGCGACCTGGGTGACCGAGCGATCATGCCCTGAGCCGATGTTGAAGGTCTGGTCGACCGCCTCGGGCAGCACCAGCGCATCGGCGAAGGCGCGCGCGACGTCCGAGACATGGACGAAGTCGCGGCGCTGCTCGCCATCCTCGAAGATCATCGGCTGCTGCCCGTTGAGCAGCCGCGAGGCGAAGATCGCGAGCACGCCGGTGTAGGGATTGGAAAGCGCCTGGCCGGGGCCGTAGACGTTGAACAGGCGCAGGCACACGCCCTCGATGCCATAGGGCTTGGCCATGATATGGGTGGTGCGCTCCTGGACATATTTGTTGAGCGCATAGATCGAGGCAAGGCTCGGCCGCTTCCACTCGGGGGTGGCGACCGGGGTCAGCGTGCGCCCCTGCGCGTCGACCGGATCCCAATTGGCCATGCCGTCACGCACCGCGCCGCGCTCGGCATTCTCGACCAGCGCGCCATCGGCGTCGCGGTACAGGCCCTCGCCGTAGATCGACATCGACGAGGCGGTGACGACGCGGCGGACCGGGTTGTCGATCAGTTTCTCGAACAATACCGCGGTGCCGACGTCGTTGGTGGAGGTGTAGCGCTCGACCTCGTACATCGACTGGCCGACGCCGACCTCGGCGGCGAGATGGATGACGCTGTCGACGCCCTTCAGCGCGCGGGCGACCGCGTCGCCGTCGCGGATGTCGGCCTTGATCAGTTCGACGTCGTCGCTGAGCAGCGGCGGCCGCTCGACGTCACCATGGACCTGGGGAATGAGGCTGTCGAGCACGCGGACCTTGTTGCCGCGGCGCATCAGTTCTTCGCCGACGAAGCGACCGATGAAGCCGGCGCCGCCGGTGATCAGAACGGTTTCGGTCATGCTGCGTCAGTTCCCCTATTGATCGAGATCAACGACAAAGCGGCCCGGGAACGCCGACAAGGCCAGCACATCATTGTTCCCCCCGCAATCGCTTGATCGCCGTATTGCCAACCAATGCATCTTCTTCTTCTTTGTTCCCGGGCATGAGGAACTTAGATGCTGAATGATTGGTTCAGCCGCCGTAACGATCGTCGTGGCGGCGATCCTGGGGCCATGTGCGGGGAATTTGGTGACGGCGACGCTCTACTTCATTCGCCACGCGGCGCATGGCCATCTCGGCCAGACGCTGTCCGGTCGGATGCCGGGGGTCAGCCTCAGCGACGACGGCCGGGCGCAGGCCGCGGCGCTGGCGCGGCACCTTGCCGGGCGCTGGTTCGCCGCGATCCATGCAAGCCCGGTGCAACGCGCGCGCGAGACCGCCGCGGCGCTCGCAACCGGTCGCGACCTTGCCGTCAGCGTCGCGCCCGCGCTCGACGAGATCGATTTCGGTGCCTGGACCGGTCGCCGCTTCGCCGAGCTGGACGGCGATCCGCACTGGACACGCTGGAACTGCGAGCGCGGCTCGGCTCGGGTGCCGGGCGGCGAGACCATGGCCGAGGCGCAGGCACGCGCGCTCGGCTTCGCCGCCGCGGTTGCGGCGCGCCATGACGGTGGGGCGGTGGCGCTGGTCAGCCATTGCGACGTGATCCGCGCCGTGCTGGCGGGGTATCTTGGCCTGCCGCTCGACCAGGCGTTGCGCTTCGACATCGATCCCGCCTCGGTCAGCCGCGTCAGCGTCGGCGACTGGGGCCATCAGATCCACTCCATCAACGAGGTAATGGCATGAGCGCACGCGAGGATGTAGATCCCGCCCCCGGCAGCCTGCGAGCCCGCGTCGAAGCGCTGGCGCCGTGGTTTCATAACATCGATCTCGGCGACGGGCTGACCACTGCGCCCGAGCATTTCCTCGGCGATTATCCGAGCTTCAAGTTCAAGCGTTTCGCCGACGCGATCCCCGCCGATCTCACCGGCAAGAGCGTGCTCGACATCGGCTGCAACGCCGGCTTCTATTCGGTGGAGATGAAGCGGCGCGGCGCGGCGCGGGTGGTCGGGATCGACAGCGACGAGCGCTACCTGGCGCAGGCGCGGCTCGCCACCGAAGCGCTGGGGTTCGACGGCATCGAGTTCCGCAACCTCTCGGTCTACGACGTCGCCGCGCTTGGTGAGACGTTCGACCTCGTGATCTTCATGGGCGTGCTCTACCACCTGCGCCACCCGCTACTGGCGCTGGACCTGATCCGCGAGCATGTCGCGGGCGACCTGCTGCTGTTCCAGACCATGCAGCAGGGATCGAAGGAGGTGTATCCGGTGCCGGACGATCACCCCTTCCACAAGCCGGGCACGCATCAGCCGCCAGCGTTCTTCGACGAGCCGGGCTATCCCAAGATGCATTTCATCGAGCGCGAATTCGCGCACGACTGGACCAACTGGTGGGCGCCGAACGCGGCGGCGAGCCAGGCGATGCTGCGCGCGGCAGGCTTCACGATCGAGGCGCAGCCCGAGAGCGAGGTTTATCTGTGCCGGGTCGCGCCGGTGCCTTATGGCGACTATGGGCCGCATGCCGTCTACCCGGCAGCGGGCTCGAACAAGGGGGAATGAAGCGTTGATCGAAGCCGCGATGATCTGGAACGAGCCCAACAACAAGTCGCATTGGGATCCCGAGGTCGACCCCGACTGGACGCTGTTCGCGGACACGGTGATCCGCGCCGGCACCGCGATCCAGGCGGCCAATCCCGCGGTCAAGCGCGTGCTCGGCGGCATGTCGCCGATCGACCCGGCGTGGGTGGAGCGGATGCGCAGCCTCGGCGTGCTCGACGCGGTCGACGTGGTTGCGGTGCACGGCTTCCCGCTCGACTGGAACCTGTGGCCGATCCACGCCTGGCCTGACAAGATCGCCGAGATCGAGGCGGTGGTGCCCGACAAGGAGATCTGGGCGACCGAGGTCGGCGTCGGCTCGTTCGGTGCCGAGGAAGTGCAGCAGTTCGGCGTCGCCAAGACCGCCGAATTGCTGCTCGGCCGGGTGCCGCGGGTGTTCTGGTATTCGCTCTACGACCTGCCCCACGCCTGGGGCGCGACCACCCGCCACCGCGAGGCGGAGGGATCGAGCTATTACCGACATTTCTACATGGGGCTGATCCGCGAGGACGGCACGCCCAAGCCCAGCCTCGACGATTACGCCAAGGTCGCCGACCGAATGGGGCTGATGCAATGGTTCCATTACCAGGACCCGCGGCTCGACGATGCGGTGGCGTGGATGAAGCGGCTCGGCACCCGCAAGCTGCGCACCGGGCTCAGCTGGGCGGACAGCTTCCGCCCCGACGCGATCGACTGGTTCGACCGGCAGATGGCGGCGCTCGCCGATTTCGACGTCACCGTTACCTTCTGCTTCACGCCCGAGCATCTCGGCATCCAGCCGCATCATACCAGCGCCGCGCGCGACCCGCAGCAGTTCGCCGATTTCTGCCAGTGGATGATCGAGCGCTATGCGCCCGCGGGGGTGAGCGTCGAGGCGGCCGAGCCGGTGGCGGCATCGGCCTGATCCGCCGGATGACCCGGCTGTTCCTGCGTTGAAGGGTGTACGATTGACCGACCATATGACCGCCGCGGTGCTCGCGGCCCCGCGGACCATCGCCATTGAGGTAGCGCCACTGCCCCGGCCCGGGGCGGGCGAGGTGCGGATCCGGCTGGAGGGCTGCGGGGTGTGCGCGTCCAACGTCGAGCCGTACGAGGGCCAGCCGTGGTCGACCTTCCCGGGCCAGCCGGGCGGCATGGGGCATGAAGGCTGGGGCGTGATCGACGCGGTCGGCGACGGTGTCGATCCGGCCGCGATCGGCACGAGGGTCGCGGCGCTGTCGGGCAACAGCTTTGCCGGCTATGACATCGCCAGCGCCGATATGGTCGCCCCCCTCCCCGCCGCGCTCGACGGCCAGCCGTTTCCCGGCGAGCCGCTGGGGTGCGCGTTCAACATCTTCCGGCGCGCCGACATCCGCGCCGGCCAGACGGTGGCGATCATCGGTATCGGCTTCCTCGGCGCGGTGCTGACCAAGCTCGCGAGCGATGCCGGCGCGCGGGTGATCGCGATCTCGCGGCGGCAGGAGAGCCTCGACCTTGCCACCCACTATGGCGCCGCGGAAACGGTGCCGATGCACGATCATTGGGCGATCATCGATGCCGTCAAGCAGCTGACCGGCGAGGCGATGTGCGAGCGGGTGATCGAGGCGGTGGGCAAGCAATGGCCGCTCGACCTCGCCACCGCGCTGGTCGGCTTCGGGGGCAAGCTGGTGGTCGCGGGCTATCACCAGGACGGGCCGCGGCAGGTCAACATGCAGGAGTGGAACTGGAAGGGCATCGACGTGGTCAACGCGCATGAGCGCGACCCCAAGGTGCAGATGCAGGGGCTGACCGAAGCGATCGACGCGGTCGCGAGCGGCCGGCTCGATCCCGCGCCGCTCTATTCGCACCATTATCCGCTTGACCGGCTGGCCGAGGCGCTCGACGCGACGCGCGACAAGCCGCAGGGCTTCGTCAAGGCGCTGATCGACCTCGCATGAGCACCGCAGCTGGACATGACCGCGTGATCAGGCCGCGGGTCGGCTTTCTCGGCACCGGCTGGATCGGCCGCCACCGGATGGCGGCGATGATCGGAACCGGCGGCATCGAGGCGGTGGCGATCTGCGACCCCTCCGCCGATTGCCTCGCCGAGGCAACGGCGCTGGCGCCCGGCGCCGCCGTGGTCGACTCGCTCGAGGCGATGCTCGCGGGCGGCGTGGATGCGGTGGTGATCGCCACGCCGAGCGCGCTCCATGCCGACCAGTCGATCCAGGCACTGCAAGCCGGCGCCGCGGTGTTCTGCCAGAAGCCGCTCGGCCGATCGGGCGCCGAGACCCAGGCGGTGATCGACGCCGCGCGGGACGCCGACCGCCTGCTCGGGGTGGACCTTTCCTACCGGCACACCGAGGGGATGCAGCGCATCGCGCCGCTGGTGCAGGACGGCACGCTCGGCGCGCTGTTCGCGATCGATCTGACCTTTCACAACGCCTATGGGCCCGGCAAGCCGTGGTTCTTCGATCCCGCGCAATCGGGCGGCGGCTGCGTGATCGACCTTGGCGTCCACCTCGTCGACCTCGCGCTGTGGACGCTGGGCTTCCCCGCGGTCGACGATGTCCAGGCGACGCTGCTCGCCGGCGGCAAGCCGCTGAAGCCAAGCCAGGTGGAGGATTATGCCACCGCGCGCTTCACCGCCGGCGGCGTCGACATCCGCCTCGCCTGTTCGTGGAACCTCCACGCCGGGCGCGAGGCGGTGATCGAGGCGGCGTTCTACGGCTCGGCAGGCGGCGCGGCGCTGCGCAACGTGGCCGGGTCCTTCTACGATTTCACCGCCGAGCATTTCACCGGTACCGGCTCCACCCTGCTTGCAGGTCCACCCGATGCCTGGGGGGCGCGCTCGGCGGCAGCCTGGGCGGAGCAGCTTGCGCGCGACGCGCGCTTCGATCCCGCCGCCGAGCAGTTCGTGCAAAGTGCCGCGGTGCTCGACCGCATCTATGGACGTTAACGCAACCGGCGCTACGACGGGGCCGATGCTGGAACCCGGACGCAATTGCTGGCGGATCGAACCCGCCGAGCGCCTCGCCGTGATCGTCGACGCCGATCGTTATTTTGCCGTGGCACGCGAGGCGCTGCTGCGCGCCAAGCGGCGGATCATGCTGATCGGCTGGGATTTCGACGCGCGGATCGACCTGTGCGGCAGCGAGGGCTGCAACGAGGGACCGCGACGGATCGGCGAGTTCCTCTACTGGCTGGTCGAGCGTAACCCCGAGCTCGACCTCTACCTGCTGCGCTGGGACGTGGGCGCGGTGAAATCGATGTTCCGCGGCTCGACGCCGTTCACGCTGCTGAAGTGGCTGCGCCACCCCCGCATCCACCTCAAGCTCGACGGCCATCATCCGCTCGGCTCGTCGCATCACCAGAAGATCGTCTCGATCGACGACTGCCTCGCCTTCTGCGGCGGCATCGACATGACCAGCGAGCGCTGGGACACGCGCGCGCACCGCGACGACGATCCCGGGCGCAAGCGGCCGAACGGCAAGCCCTACAAGCCGTGGCACGACGCCACTACCGCGCTCACCGGCCGGGCCGCGGTGGCGCTCGGCGAGCTGTGCCGCCAGCGCTGGCAGATCGCCGCGGGCGAGACGCTGGCCCCCGTTACCGACGCCGGCGATTGCTGGCCGCAGGGGCTGGCGCCGACCTTCACCGATCTCGAGGTAGCGATCGCGCGCAGCCAGCCGCCGATGGACGACACCGACGCGATCACCGAGATCGAGGCGCTGTTCGTCGACCAGATCGCCTCGGCGCAGCGGCATCTCTATTGCGAGAGCCAGTATTTCGCCTCGCGCCGGATCGCCGAGGCGATCGCCGCGCGGCTCGGCGAGCCGGATGGCCCCGAAATCGTCATCGTCAACCCGCAATCAGCGCAAGGCTGGCTGGAGCCGCTGGCAATGGACACCGCGCGGGCGCGGCTGATGGAGACGCTGCGCCGGCGCGACACCTATGGCCGATTGCGCCTCTACCATCCGTTCACCCGCGGCGGCGCGCCGATCTACGTCCATGCCAAGATCACCGTGGTCGACGACCGGCAGCTGCGGATCGGATCGGCCAACATCAACAATCGCTCGATGCGGCTCGATACCGAATGCGACGTGCTGGTCGATGCCGCACGACACCCCGGCGCGGGGCTGGAACAGGCGATCACCGGGGTGCGCGACGATCTGATCGCCGAGCATCTCGACGTGCCGCCGGCGCGAGTGACCGCGCTGATCGAACGCACCGGGTCGCTGATCGAGACGATCGAGCAATTGCGCGGCCCCGGGCGGACGCTGGTGCCCTATGAGGTGCCAGATCTGCCGGCGGTGGAGAAATGGCTTGCCGATCATGAGGTGCTCGACCCCGAGGGCCCCGACGAGATGTTCGAAGCGGTGTCGGCGCGCGGGCTGTTTCGCGGCCGACTGCGCCGGCGGGGTTGATCGCGACGGGCGGGGACGGAACGCTCCCGCCCCTCCAGCGCTGTAGCAGCTCGCCCTATTTACCTGATCCCGAAGGACATTCCATCATGGCCGACCAACCCAGCGCGACGCTCTACCGCATGGTCCTGCCCGAGCACGTCTGCCCGTTTGGCGTCCGCGCCAAGCAGATGCTCGAGGGACAAGGCTATGCGGTCGACGACCGGATCCTCGGCTCGCGCGACGAGGTCGACGCGTTCAAGGCCGAGCACGGCCTGGCGACGACGCCGCTGATCGTGATCGACGGCGAGGCGATCGGCGGTAGCGACGATCTGGAGCGCTATCTGGTCGCCAGCGCGGATTGAACCGGCGCCGTCATGGCGGCGGCCGATTGAACGGGCGGCATCTTGCCGCCATGGGGAACATCCTGGCGCCTCCCGGCGCTATGCCTGCCACTGCGGCGACACCGCCGCCGATGAACCACGGAGAACACGCATGGCTGCTGACCGGCTCGATATCGACACTGCAAGCATCCTCGACAACGTCAACGAACGACAGGTAGAATTCGCCGGCGAGGTCGACGCCGAGGAGTATCAGTTCGCGGTGCAATATGACGTGCTTGAAGCGCTGAGCGGCGATGCGCCCGAGGATGACGACGCGGTCGACATGTTCAACCGCTTCTCCGACGCGATCGCCGAGGCAGGCCTCGCCGCCCTCGCCCGCAACACCGACCAGAGCCTGGTGGTGATCAGCGAGAGCGACCTCGAATAAGCGGACACGCTGACGACGGAGACGGACGATGATGGCGAAGACGGTGAAGACGGTGAGTGGATCCGGCGCGATGCTGGTTGCGGCACTGACGCTGGCGGGGTGCGGGAAACCGGCCCCGGACGCGACCGTCGCACCGGCCGCCAGCCCCGCCGCCGGCCATTATGTCGAGACGGTAACGGCGCTGCCGGAGGGGCAGCGCCGCGGCGTGCTGTTCCGCGCGATCGCCGACGCCGGCCACGACTGCCAGTCGATCGTCGACAGCCGCCGCGAAGACGCGGTGAAGGGCCAGGCCGCCTGGTCAGCACGATGCGCGGACGGGGCCGTCTGGCTGGTGGCGCTGGGCAACGACGGCATCGCTCAGGTTAGCCAGGCGCGCGCCACCCGATAGGCGACCGGCCGTCTGACTTGCCGGGATGCTCGAGGGCGGGTGGCTTTCGCCACGTCTCTCCTCCGGAAGTCAGTCCGGCGAAAAGCTGGGGTCTCTCGTGGCCCCTCCCGTTTCGTCAGGCTCACTTGTTTCGCCGTCCAGGCCGCGCCGTTTCGCTCTTGGCGGGCGGCGGGTGCTGGATCCTGAAACACGTTCAGAATGACGAAGTGGGTGGCGATGCGACGCTCGCCCCCGAGGATTGGACAGGCAGACCGGCCGTCCCTGCCCCGTCATGCTGAACTCGTTTCAGCATCCATGGCCCCACCGCTTCGCTCTTGGCGGCGGCAGGTGATGGACCCTGAAACACGTTCAGCATGACGAAGCCGATCAGCAATCCCCTCGGCTTACTTTGCCAGCCACGCCTGCACCGCCGGCCGCAGCCGGTCCGCGGTCGCCTTGCGCACCGCAATCTGCGACAGCGCGCGCTTGGCGCCGCCGCGCGACGAGGCAGGCAGGTATTTGTCGGCGAAGGCGGTGATCTTGCCGGGCATGGCGGGATCGTTCGATCCCGCGCCGAGGCCGACGATATAGCCCGGCCGCGAGCTTTCCTCGATGAAGCCCTCCGCCAGCGTGCGGTTGGCGACCGCCCAATCGAAAGCGAGATCGGGGTGCGAACCGGCGATCGCGCGCAGCAGCGCAGCCTTTTGCGGCGCGGTGATGCTGTCGGTCTTGAGCAGCGCCAGCGCACGGCCGGCGGTCGCGTCGTCACGCGCCGCGCCGAGCAGCGACACGAAGCGGTTCTTGGCGACCGGGCTGGTCTCCGCCTGCGTGAGCTTGAGCAACTGATCCCATTCCGCCGGCGTGGCATTGGCGGCGAAGGTGGACAGGATCGGCGCGCGGATGGTGGGCGGGATGGCGGTGGGATCGGCCGCGAGCCGGGCGACGTAACCGCGGGCGAGCGCCATCACTGCGGGATCGCCATTGCTGCCGAGCCGGCCGAGCAGCGTCTCGCGCAAATTGGTGACAAGCGGCGATTCGCCGGCCGCCGCCTGCATGCCGATGCGGTGCAGCACCGGCCCAAGCAGCGCCGCATCGCGCTGGCGCAGCGGCGCCTCGAGCGCCGTGCCGTGATACAGGCCGCCGAGCGCGCCGAGATCACCGGCGACGGTGGACCATTCGAGCGGATCGGCACTGGCGCCGATCTGCGCGACCAGCGCGAAGTAGCGCGACAGATCCTGATAGCCGCCGGCGGCGAGCGCATAATCGTCGCCGAGCGTGCCGAGCCGATCTGCCAGCGTCAGCCGCGCATAGTCGCGCACCAGCGCCTGATGGCCGGCCTCGTCATACATGACGCGGGTGTAGCTGCCCTTGCCGCGGTTGAGCACGATCGTGCCGCAGCCCTGGACGGTGACGCTGGTGGTAGGGCCGGTGACGACCGCGCGGGTCTCGCCGCCGCCGAGGGTGGCGACCACCATCGGCACATGCCAGGTCTGCGGGGTCTTGGATGCCGCATCGAGCCCGAACCGGCCCTGCGCCAGCGTCGCCACGGTGCTGCCATTGGCACAGCGCGTGCCGGTCAGCGTCACCAGCGGCACGCCGCCCTGCAGGGTGAAATCGTGCGCGATCGTCTCGACCGGCGTACCGGCGGCCGCCGACAGCTCGGCCCACAGCTGGTCGGTGACGGTGTTGCCGTATTTATACTTGGCCATGTAGTGGCGGATGCCGGTGCGGAAGGTGTCCGGGCCGAGCGTCGACTCCATCATGCCGATCACCGCCTGGCCCTTGGCATAGGTGATGCCGTCGAACGCCTCGCCGATCTGGTCCACCGTCTCGATCTTGCGGATGATTGGGTGGGTGGCGCTGGTCGCGTCAATCCCCATCGCCTGCTCGCGCTCGCTCGCCACCGCGGCGGCGTCCGCCTTCCAGGTCGGGTTGAGGTCGTTGGACGAGCGGCCCTCCATCCACGAGGCGAAACCCTCGTTGAGCCACAGATCGTCCCACCAGTTCATCGTGACCAGATCGCCGAACCACTGGTGCGCCATCTCATGCGCGACGACGGTGAAGATCCGCTGGCGGCCGCTCTCCGTGGTGCGCTTGGGATCGAACAGCAGCTCGTTCTCGAAATAGAAGATCGCGCCCCAATTCTCCATCGCGCCGAAAAACTGGCTGGAGCCCGGACCGGCGATCATGTCCATCTTGGGCAACGGATAAGGCGTACCGAAATAGTCGTTATAGTAGCTCAGCAGGCGCTTGGCCTGGGCGAGCGCGTAATCGCCCTGGTCGGACACGCCGCGGCGGGTGATCACGCCGATCTCGACCTTGCCGGCCTGCACCGTCTTGCGCTCGAGATCGCCCATGCCGAGGTAGAGCAGGTAGCTCGACATCACCGGGGTCTCGGCGAAGCTGTAGAGCTGGCTGCCGTCCGCCTGGCGGGTGATCGAGGTCGACGGCATGTTGGAGAAGGCGAGCTGGCCGGCGGGCGCCACCGTCTTGAGGCGGAACTTCGCCTTGAACGCCGGCTCGTCCCATATCGGCGCGAAGCGGCGCGCATCGGGTGCCTCGAACTGGGTGGCGAGCATCCGCGCCTTGGAGCCGTCGCCATTGGTATAGTCGATCGCGAACAGGCCGGCCGCGGATTCGTTGATCTTGCCGGTCCAGGCGAAGGCGACCTGGTGGCGGCCGACGCTCGCGGCGGCGGGCAGCGTCAGGGTGAGCAGCTGGTGCTCCTTGTCGAGCGCGGTCTTGACCGGCGTGCCGTCGAGCGTCGCCTTGGTGATCACGAGATCGGCGGCGTTAAGCGTGATGGTGCGCGTCGCCTGCTTGACGTCGATCGTCACCGTCTCGGTGCCCGAGAAGGTCATCGCCTTGGCATCGGGGGTGACGGCGATGTCGTAGAGCACCGGCGCCACCGTCGTTGGCAGGCTGCCGGCGGCGAGCGCGGGCGCGGATACGGTGAGGGCAAGAACGGCGGCAACGGCAAGCTTCATGGGGGCGGCGCTCCAAGTGAGATTGGGTCAGCCCTTACGCCATTGATCGCCGGCCGCAACCGCGGCTTGCTGGACAGGCGGGCGGGTTGCGCTAGGAAATGCCGCCATGAGGATGCCACCGATATTCAACCGCCTGCGGCTGCCCGTGATCGGCTCGCCGCTGTTCATCATTTCCGGCCCCGAGCTGGTGATCGCGCAATGCAAGGCGGGAATCGTCGGCTCGTTTCCCGCGCTCAACGCGCGGCCGCAGGCGCTGCTCGACGAGTGGCTGCACCGCATCACCGAGGAGCTGGCCGCGCACAACCGCGATCACCCCGATGCGCCGGCGGCGCCGTTCGCGGTCAACCAGATCGTCCACAAGTCCAACGACCGGCTCGAGGCGGATCTCGCCACCTGCGCCAAATGGCAGGTGCCGATCGTGATCACCTCGCTCGGCGCGCGCGAGGATCTCAACACCGCGGTCCATGGCTGGGGCGGGATCACGCTCCACGACGTGATCGACGACCGCTTCGCACGCAAGGCGATCGAGAAAGGCGCAGACGGGCTGATCGCGGTGGCCGCGGGCGCCGGCGGCCATGCCGGGCGGCTGTCGCCGTTCGCGATCGTTCAGGAGATCCGGCAGTGGTTCGCCGGCCCGCTGGCGCTGTCGGGCGCGATCGCTACCGGCGATGCGGTGCTCGCGGCGCAGGCGATGGGCGCGGACTTCGCCTATATCGGCTCGCCGTTCATCGCCACCGCCGAGGCCAATGCCACCGCTGAGTACAAGGACGGGATCGTCGCCGGCAAGGCCGCCGACATCGTCTATTCAAACCTGTTCACCGGGGTGCACGGCAATTACCTGCGCGCCTCGATCGTCGCGGCGGGTCTCGATCCCGACGCGCTGCCCGAGGGCGATCTCAAGACCATGAACTTCGGCGCGGGCGGCAACGACGGCAGCAAGGCCAAGGCGTGGCGCGACATTTGGGGTTCGGGCCAGGGCATCGGCGCGGTCGATCGGGTGGAGAGCGTCGCCGAGCGGGTCGAGCGGCTGGCGGCGCAATATATCGCGGCGCGGGCGCGGTTGGGGGTCTAGCGCCGGCTGCGGCTTGAATCGGCCGAGGAGGGACAGGCCTGCGCCTGCCCCTCCCCTGCTGCCGATCGCCAGTCGCGATCAGAAGCCGAGCCGTGCCGTGAAGGTCACGTGTCGCGGCGTCTGGTAGCTCACCGGCAGGCGATAGGTGCTCGACGCCGAGCCGCCATCGTCGGTGCCGACCTCGTTATAGTCGAGCTTCGACTGGAAGTTGAAGATGTTGATGACATCCACCTGGAACTGCAGGTTGGTGTTGTCCGCATTCGGACGGTAGACGAAGTTCAGGTCGAGCTGCTTGTTCCAGTCGCTCTTGAACACGCTGCCGCGCGGCACGAGGATCACCGGATTGTCGTTGCTGACCTCGCCGTCCGACAACGGGCAATAATGGCCCGCGGCGCCATAGGCGTTGGCGAACTGATCGACCGAATCGGGCACCAGACCGATGCACCCGAAGCTGCGCGGTGACTGGACCTGGATCTGCGCACCGATGTTGAGGTTCGGCGTGATCAGGTAGCTGCCGTACAACTTGAAGTTGTGACGACGATCATTGGGCAGGTTGCCATAGGCGCCATAGGTAAAGCCGGGCTGATCGAAGTCCTCGGTCAGGCCGGAGTCGGTCTGGCCGTTGTCCGATTTGACGCCACCCTCAATGTTACCCCGGGTGCGGCTCCAGGTGTAGGACGCCGACAGCGACCAGCGGCCGTCGAATTCGCGATCGAAGGTCGCGGTCACCGCCTCATAGGTGCGCTTGGCCTTGACGTAGTTGAGATCGGCGGCGCTGAAGGCCACCGTTCTCGCCGTGGATTCGCCGTTGATCGGATCCGCCAGGGTGATCGTCATCGCCGAGCCAGGGTTGATCAGCACATATTGATGAAAGCCGGTCCAGATATCGTCACAACCCGTGATGCCCTGCGCAGTGCAATATTTGAGCACCGCCTGGTCGATCGCCGCATCCTCGAGAGAGCGGACCAGCTTGTTGTAGGTGCCATAGACGCTGAAGCGCATGCGCTCGCCGACCCGCCGCTCGATGCCGAGGATGTAATTGTCGACCGCCTGCGGCTTGAGGTTCTTGGCCACCGTCGCCTCGGTCGGCGTCGCGGTGCCGTCGCTGACCAGGGTACAGTTCGCCACCGTCGTGCCGGGGCAGTTGGCGGTCGCGTTGGTATAGCCGGTCAGCGGCGCGCCGAGCACCGGCGAGCCGTCGGCGTTCACGCCCGACAGGGCATAATATTGGGTGTAATCGGTCTCGGCGCCGGCCAGGCGGATGTTGGTATTGGTCGGTACCGGGAGGAAGGTGCGGCCGTAGAAGCCCCAGATCTTGGTCTTGCCCGACCCGGTGGGATCGAAGGTGAAGCCGAGCCGCGGTCCCCATTGATCGCCGGAGCGATAGTAGACGTCGCCATCGACGTTGCGATCAACAAAACGATCGTCACGGATGCCGAGCTGGAGGTTGAGCCGGTTGCCGAACATCGACCAATCGTCTTCGAGGTAGAAGGCCTCGTTGCGGGTCTTGAAGGTACCGCCGTTCATATAGGTGCGCGCGGCCACATATTCCGTACCCGCCGGCGCATAGCGGTTGCCGGTCGCGGCGAGATAGTAGCTGTAGGTCGCGCCATCGACGTAGGAGGAGTCCGCGAACGAGGTCAGGTTCTCGCGATCATAGCCGCCGCGCACGTGATGCGAGCCGAGCAGCTTGAAGTAGAGATCGACGTCGCCACGGAAGAACTCACGGGTGTCCTTGTTCTCGGCGATCGACGCCGAGCTGTTGCCGATCAACGTTCCCGTTCCCGAACGATAGTCGACGACATAAGGGTTCGTGCCGCCCGGTGCCGAGCTCGTGTTGGCGATGCTCTTGCCATAGGCGCCGGAGACGGTGATCCAGTCCGCCATCTTGCCGGTGTAGCGGCCGACGAAGTTGTTACCGCCGTATTTGGTGACGTTGTTGCCGGCAAAGGCGCTTTGCGTGTCCGTGTCGGGATTGAACTGGTAGGTGCCGCTGTAATAGGTCTGCCGGTTGCGGAAGTAGGTGAACTCCAGCCGCTGCCCGTCGGTGATCACCGCATCGACCTTGCCGCCGAAGAACGGCGACGATGAGGTCTGCGTCGTGTAGGTGTTTGCCGCCAGCGTGCCATCAGGGTTATGGTTGTTGCTGCCGTCGCCGGTTTTGTAATAGCGCGGCGAATACAAGCCGTAGAAGAACAAGTGGTCTTTGATGATCGGACCGGACAGGTAGAAGTTCGACTCAATGGTTTCGCGAATGTCGCTATTATTATCCGAAGCATAGGTATTGGGCGAATCTGCATACAATTTGTCTGGCGTATAGCTGAACACCGCGCCGGCATGCCAATCGTTGCTGCCCGACTTGGTGGTCGCCGTGATAAAGCCACCGGTCGAGCGGCCGAATTCGGCCGGATAGCCGCCGTTCTTGACGTCCACCGTCTGGTAGAATTCATAGGGGATCGACGACGAACCGAGGCCCGTGCGGAAGTTGGTGATGTCGAGGCCGTTGATGAAGAACTGGTTCTCGGACACCGACGCGCCGTTGATCGACGGCAGGTTGCCGAATGCCGAATCGCCCGCCGCAGTGCCTGGCGCGAGCAGGATGATCGAGGTGAGATCACGACCGACGGGCACACGGGTCTGCAGATCGGCGACATCGACCGACTTGCCGGTCGTGGTCGAATCGAAGTTGATGACGCGCTGGCGCCCGGCGGTGACGACGATGTCGGTGCCGTTGGCAGTGGTGCCCGCCGAGGCGGGGGCCAGCGTGAACTGATTGGCGGATTCGTTGGCGGTCAATCGCACCGCATTGTCGACAAATGGCGAATAGCCGTCAGCCTCGATCGCGAACGTGTAGCTTCCCGGGCGAATCTGCGGAAACTTGAATGCTCCGTTGCCATCGGTCCGCGCCGTCTGAGAGAAGCCTTGGTCGTTCGACGTGATCCGCACCGTGGCCCCTGATACCGGTTTGCCATCGGTGCCCTGCACCCGCCCGCTAGCGGTGACGTTGGTAAAATCCTGGGCGGCGGCAATTTGCGGCATGAGCGCAACGGCCGAGACGCCAGCAGCGAGCAATGCGATCGCGCGCAAGGCGTGGCTCGCCGATCGCAATCCGGTCTGACGATTGGCACGGAAAAGCTTCATCAACATGGCCCCTTTGCTGATAATATTATGGTCGAGAACCAAATAAGATCAGAAAGATGCGCAGGTTGTAAGATGAACAATCCGCAAGCGTATACGATGTGGTCAACCCGTGGCCAAGCGGACACAGCGAGATTGAATATTGCATGAACAAGGAGGTTAATTTACTGTACGTTGACCAATACTACAAAACGTTACCGATACATTGCTCGACAATACTTGGCATAATGCTGTGTGTCGCATGTCAACGTGAAGCATCGAACAGCAACTGCCATTCGCCGCCGTTGATCAAGGCGATCAGAAGCTGAGTGCAAGCCGGCTTTGCAGCTGATGGACGGGGCTCAGCGCGATTCCGGCGGGGATGCCCTGGGCCGCATCGAGCAGGCTGACGCGGCGGTGGAGATCGGCGCTGGAGGCGACCAGCAGGGCTGCGCGGGGCGGCAGGCCACGGAGCAACTCGCTGTCGACCAGCGGCGACACGCCGAGCCGGCGCGAGGGATCAAGTGCGGCGCCCGCGGTGAGCTCGCCGGCATCGATCGCGCGCTGGGTAAGCAGCCAGGCGATGACGTGCATCAGCCGCGTCGTCACCTTGAGCGATTCGCAGGAGAAGCCGACGCGGACCAGCGGATCGAGCGCCTCGCGCTCGGCACGGCCGGCTTCGTCGAAATAACCGCGTGCTTCGTCGGCGAGCAGCATCGCCTCGGTGTAGAGGGAGTCGATCAGGCGGCGATGAAGCCGCGAATCGCTGCTGCCGGTCATGGCCGCAACGGTGACACAGCCGGCTGCGGCTGCCCAGAGGGACCGCGAAGCCGCCGCACGGTCATGCGATGATGTCCGGGATCAGTTGATCCTCCAGCGTGGCGATTTCGTCGCGCAGCCGCAGCTTGCGCTTCTTGAACCGCGCGAGCTGCAATTGGTCCGGGCTGCCGGAGAGCGCGAGCGCGCCAATCGCCGAATCGAGATCGCGATGCTCCACCCTCAGCCGTTCGAGCGCCATCATGATCTGCGCTTCGTCCACCAGCATCCCCCGTCGGCCCCGTCCGCTCCCCGCTCCTAGCCAGCTTCGTGGCTGTCACCAAGCGCTATGCCGATCATCGCAAAAACAGCCACGGTTGGTCGCGGTAAACCATCTTTGCTGACGACTTTTGCGCGCTTCGTTGGTTTACTCATTCCCCCAACCGAATGCATCAGGAGGTACACCACCATGCAGACGACGCATCAGCAGGCCCTGGAAACCAAGCACGCGACGCTCGATCGCCGCATCGCCGACGAGGTCCACCGCCCGATGCCCGACGCGACCATCCTGACCGGTCTCAAGCGCCAGAAGCTTAAGCTCAAGGAAGAGCTGAGCGGCCTCTAAGACGTTGCGGAGCCCCTCCCGATCGTGGAGGGGCTTTTTCGATGGCGTCGCGCTCAGCATTCGCCGGCGTTGCCGCTCCCCTATCAAACAGCTGCCGAACTGCTTGGCGATCGCTGGCCGTGGATCCTGAAGCGACTTCAGGATGACGGCCGGGAATCGCGAATCGCGTGGAGCCTAGCGAACGGCCGGCTTGGCGTATTCCGGGGTGGTGGTGCCTGCCCCTACCGGCTTGCGCGCCTTCTTGGGATCGATCGGCGTATCCAGAGCGATGCCGATGCGGCCTTCGGTGCACCAGGCGATCTTGCCGCTGACCTCGCCGATGCCTCGTACCTCGAGCATCACCGGCGTGCCGGTGTCGGCCACCCGCGTGCATTCGGCCATCAGCCCGCCTTCGGACAGGTTGCGCACGCGCACGTCGCGCCCTTCCTGTTCGTCGGCGAAGCGCAGCCGCGCCATCAGGAACAGGCTGTCGCGACCCCGCGAGCGCTGGCTCGCACCGCGCGCGCCGCCATCGGCGGGTACGGGATCGCGGCTGAAGCTGTCCATGCGTCGATGTCTCGCGTTGCAAGCTGAAGGAGAGCGCTTCGCGTAACCGCAAAGCCTCGCCAAACCCTTAAACCAACCAAGCCCTTAACCCAAGCAGGGGCCTCCAGCCAAGCGTTGCCGTGCGGCGCCGCTCAATCCTCGCGCGACACCTTCTCGTTGCGCTCGTGGCGCTCCTGCGCCTCGACCGTCATGGTCGCGATCGGCCGGGCCTCGAGACGGCCGAGGCTGATCGGCTCGCCGGTCACCTCGCAATAGCCATATTCGCCCTCGTCGATCCGGCGGATCGCCGCATCGATCTTGGACACCAACTTGCGCTGGCGATCGCGGGTGCGCAGCTCGATCGACCAGTCGGTCTCACTCGAAGCGCGATCGGTGAGATCGGCCTCGCGCAGCGAATCGATCTGCAGCTGGCTGAGCGTGCCTGCTGCGTCGAGCAGGATCGCATCCTTCCAGCGCAGCAGCTTGGTGCGGAAATAGGCCTGCTGGCGCAGGCTCATGAACGGCTCCTCCGCGGAAGGCCGATAGCCCGTGTCGGCGTCATTGGCCGCAAATGACGTGAACGTCGTGTCAGGTACGCGATTAATTACCGTTGCCATACCACTCTCCCTTCGGCCCCATAGTGCCTCGGGGCCGCCCCCAAAATGGTGAGAGCGCCTATAATCATGCTTATCTGAAACGACAAGCGATCAGACCTGTGCTTTTTTCATGGTTCGCGAACGTTTGTTGCAAACCGTGGCTTTTTCGCACGCGAGCATCGGCAGGTCGGTGGCATGGACCAAACGGTTAATAGCTGATCGCGCTTCTGTCCCATCGTGACACGTTAACTGCGCGGTGACCGGAAGCACCGTGAGAAAAGCGGGCGGTAGGTGCGCGATCACGGTTAATGGTCTTGCGCTTAATCGTTTGTTTTGCACTTGGTGGCATAGCAAGATCTCGCGTGGCTCCGGTCGAAACATCGACGGGGGGAGCGCCAGCAGCGAAAGAGAGACAGCATGTCTGTGAGGATGGCCCTGGCTAAATTGTGCGCCTGCGCGTGCGGCGGCGCCCTCATCGGTGGCGGTGCGGTGCATGTCGCCGAGCGACCCAGCCGCCCGATCATGACCAAGCAGATCAAGAAGCGCGTGGTCCAGCGCCAGGTGGCGGCGGTGCATCGCGGCGGCGTCAAGCGGCGAGTCGTGACGACCACGACCACGACGTGCGCGCCCTCGGTAATCACCGTCGCCAGCCAGGCAGCGCCGGTGCCGCTACCCGCGGCGGAAGGCTTCGTCAGCGGCAGTGGCGGCGGCGTGCCGGTGGTGATCGGCGGCAGCGGCGGCTTTGGTGGGGGATTCGGCGGCGGCTTTGGCGGCGGATTCTTCGGCGGCGGCAGCTCGGGTTCGAGCGGCAGCATCGTGATATCGTCGACCAGCAGCGGCGGCTCGACCTCGACCTCGAACGGTGGTTCGTCTACGTCCAATGGTGGCTCGTCGACCTCCAATGGCGGATCGTCGACCTCGACGTCGAACGGGGGATCATCCACGTCGAACGGCGGGTCTTCCACCTCGACCTCGAACGGGGGGTCCTCCACCTCGACGTCCAACGGCGGCTCGTCGACCTCGACATCATCGAGCACCAGCGGCTCGACATCGACATCGACCAGCACCAGCGGATCGTCGTCCAACTCCTCCTCGACCAGTTCGTCGAGCTATGGCTCGAGCAGCAAGGGCTGGAGCACCAGCGGCGGCTGGTCGTCGAATGGCGGCTGGACCTCGAGCGGCCATCACGGCGGCCCGCCCCCCGGCCCGCCCGGTTCGCCGGAAGGCCCGCCCGCACCGGTGCCGGCGCCGCCGATGGTGTTGCTGTTCGGTGCCGCCGCGGCGGCGCTGGTCGCGCGCAAGCGGTTCGCCAAGCCGGCGGCGGCCTGACCGCCGCCGCTCCACGGTCCCGATCCCGTCACCCCGGCCGCATGCCGGCGTGACGGCGATGATCAGGCGGCGGCAAGCGCCTTCTCGATCTCGTCCACCGGATGCCCGGTCAGATCCTTGGCGAGCTCGCCGGCGAGCCGGTCGCTGACTTCCTTGTGATAATGCTTGCGCAGCTCGCCCAGCGTCTTGGGCGGGGCGACGATGATCAGCGTCTCGAACTCATGGGCGAGCGCGCGGCGCTTGAGCATCGCCGCAGCCTCGGCGGCGAAGCGATCCTCCTCCTGCTGGTGGAAGTCGGTCTCGCCGAGCGAACCGCCGCCCGGGGCGAACTGGCCGCCACGCAGCGACGAGGCCGAGCCGGCGGCATCGGTCTTCTGATCGCGATCGGCGGCATCGGCCTGTTCCTCGGCGAGCTCGACTTTGAGATTGGGGTAATCGGCATCACCCTCGTTGCGGAAGAACAGCATCTTGCGGCCGTCGGCCACCAGCACGAACGCGTTGTGGGGCACCTGCATCGTCGGTCTCCTGATCGTTATCGGTCGAGGAGGTAACGCGGGGTGCCGCCGCTGGTTGCCGGCTTGCGCCGGGTTGCCGGCCCCGCCATAGCCCGGCGATGCACGATATCCGCGCCCTTCGCGACGATCCCGCCGCCTTCGATGCCGCCCTCGCCCGGCGCGGCGCCGCGCCCCAGGCCGAGGCACTGCTCGCCATCGATGACCGCCGCCGCGCGACCATCCTCGCCGCGCAGGACGCCCAGGCCCGCCGCAACGAGCTGTCGAAGAGCATCGGCCAAGCCAAGGCGGCCAGGGACGAGGAACGCGCGCAGGCGCTGATGGCCGAGGTCGCCGCACTGAAAGAGGCGCTTCCCGGGCTCGAAACCGAAGAAAAGACGGCGGGCGAGGCGCTCGATGCGGCGCTGGCGGCGCTGCCCAACCGCCCCGCTGCGAACGTCCCCGAGGGCACCGACGAGCATGACAACGTGCTGGTGGGCGAGCACGGCACCCCGACCGCGCTCGGCTTTGCGGCGCGCGAGCACGATCTGATCGGCCCGGCGCTGGGGCTCGACTTCGAGACCGGCGCGGCGATCGCCGGCGCTCGCTTCACGCTGGTGCGCGGGCCCGCGGCACGGCTGCAGCGCGCGCTCGGCCAGTTCATGCTCGATTCGCTGACCCGCGAACATGGCTATGAGGAGGTCGCGCCGCCGCTGATGGTGCGCGACGAGGCGATGTTCGGCACCGGGCAGTTGCCCAAGTTCGCCGAGGATCTGTTCCGGACCACCGATGGCCGCTGGCTGATCCCGACCGCCGAGGTGTCGCTGACCAACATCGTCCGCGACAAGATCCTCAAGGAAGGCGAGCTGCCGCTGCGCTTTGCCGCGCTCACCCCCTGTTTTCGCTCCGAGGCGGGCGCGGCGGGGCGCGACACCCGCGGCTACATCCGCCAGCACCAGTTCGACAAGGTCGAGATGGTCTCGATCGTCACCCCCGAGGCGTCGGACGCCGAGCATGAGCGGATGACGCGCTGCGCGGAAGGGCTGCTCGAGGCGCTCGAGCTGCCCTACCGGCGGATGCTGCTGTGCGCGGGCGACATGGGCTTCGCCGCGGCGCGGACCTATGATCTCGAGGTATGGCTGCCTGGCCAGGCGCGCTATCGCGAGATCTCGAGCTGCTCCACCTGCACCGATTTCCAGGCGCGGCGGATGAACACCCGCTATCGGCCCGAGGGCGAGAAGGCGACGCGCTTCGTCCATACGCTCAACGGCTCGGGACTGGCGGTGGGCCGCACGCTGGTCGCGGTGCTGGAGAATTACCAGCAGGAGGACGGATCGGTGGCGGTGCCGCGCGCGCTCCAGCCTTATCTCGGCGGGCTCACCCGGCTCGACCCCAGCCGGTAAGGCAGCGACGATGCGGCGGCTGGCGGCGACCACAGGGCTGATGGCGGCGACGCTGGCCGGGTGTATCCCGAGCGTCGATGCGCCCGGCACCGCGACGCCGCCGCCGCCGTCCTATGAGGCGCGTCCCGAACAGCCGCCGCGGGCGTCACCGCCACCACGCTGGCGCCGGCCGCTCGACGAGCAGCGGCCTCCGCCGCGCGAGCAGGACCGCCCGCGTGCCGCTGCCGACGTGTCGATGCCCGCCACCGCGAGGCCGGCATGGGAGGCGCGCCCGGTGGCGCCAGATGCGCGGGCGGTTTCGGCCGGAAGCTACGTCGTCCAGCCTGGCGATTCGCTGGGGCGGATCGCGGACCGGACCGGCGCGGCGGCAGAGGCGATCGCGCGCGCCAACGGGTTGCCGGCGCCCTACACGGTCAAGCTCGGCCAGCGGCTGACGATCCCCGCCGGCCGCTATCATCTCGTCCGCCAGGGCGAGAGCGGCATTGCCATCGCCCGCGCTTATGGGG
This sequence comes from Sphingomonas sp. GW821-FHT09E03, assembly GCF_059416225.1. NCBI lineage: Bacteria > Pseudomonadati > Pseudomonadota > Alphaproteobacteria > Sphingomonadales > Sphingomonadaceae > Sphingomonas > Sphingomonas sp. GW821-FHT09E03. The sequence continues at coordinate 350,051 of NZ_JBWKOS010000004.1, forward strand.
TGGAATGGTCGCGCATCGTCGCCGCCAACCAGCTCGCCGAACCCTATGTGCTGCGCGCCGGGCAGCGCGTGCTGATCCCCGGCGACAACGCCGCCGCGCCGAGCCGTGCCGAACGCGCGGCCGCCTTCACGCTCGACATCGACGACATCATCACCGGCGGCGAACCGGCGCCGGCACCACGCCAGGCGCCCGCCAGGCCTGTGACGACGCCGCGCCGGGTGCTGCCGCCGACCGCGGTGGTCGCGGCCCCGGCGCGGCTGCCCGGCGGCGCCTTCCTGTGGCCGGTCGACGGCGAGGTGGTGCGGCGGTTCGGCCCCGGGCGCAGCGGCGAGCGCAACGACGGGATCAAGATCGCCATTGCAGCTGGCTCGCCGATCCATGCCACCCAGGATGGCGTGGTCGCCTATGCCGGGACGGGGATCGCGGCGCTTGGCGGGCTGATCATCATCAAGCATGGCGGCGGCTGGACCAGCGTCTACGGCCATGCCTCAAAACTGCTGGTCCAGCGCGGGCAGAGCGTGAAGCGTGGCCAGACGATCGGCCTGTCGGGCGACACCGGATCGGCGGACCGGCCCGAGGTGCATTTCGAGCTGCGCCGGGGACGCACGCCGGTGGACCCGCAGACGGTACTGGCGCGGCGATAGGCGCTGTCCCCACCCCGGCGCACGTCCGGGGTGACGGTCTCCATGCGGCGGTGTAAGGCGCGGCCATCATGACCGATTACCAGTCCGACCTGCTCCGCACCCTCGCCACGCGCGGCTATATTCACCAGGTGACCGACGCCGCGGCGCTCGATGCGCTCGCCGCGCGCCAGGTGGTGCCGGGCTATATCGGCTTCGATCCGACCGCGCCGTCGCTCCACGTCGGCAGCCTGGTCCAGATCATGCTGCTGCGCCGGCTCCAGCAGGCAGGCCACAAGCCGATCGTGCTGATGGGCGGCGGCACCGGCAAGATCGGCGACCCCTCGTTCAAGGACGAGGCGCGCAAGCTGCTCGGTGAGGACGGGATCAAGGCCAATGTCGCCTCGATCAAGCGAATCTTCGAGCGCTTCCTGACCTTCGCGCCGGAAGGTGAGCTGGGCGACCCTACCGACGCGGTGATGCTCGACAATGCCGAGTGGCTCGACGCGCTCGAATATATCCCGTTCCTGCGCGATGTCGGACAGCATTTCTCGGTCAACCGCATGCTGAGCTTCGATTCGGTCAAGCTCAGGCTCGATCGCGAGCAGTCGCTCTCCTTTCTCGAATTCAACTATATGATCCTCCAGGCTTATGACTTCCTGGAGCTGTCGCGCCGCGCCGGCTGCCGCCTGCAGATGGGCGGATCGGACCAATGGGGCAATATCGTCAACGGCATCGAGCTTGCCCGGCGGATGGACCAGACCGAGGTCTATGGCGTCACCACGCCGCTGATCACCACCGCCGACGGCGCCAAGATGGGCAAGACCATGGCCGGCGCGGTGTGGCTGCACGAGGACCAGCTGCCGCACTTCGATTACTGGCAGTTCTGGCGCAACACCGACGATCGCGACGTCGGTCGCTTCCTGCGCCTGTTCACCGACCTCCCGCTCGCCGAGATCGCACGGCTGGAGGCGCTGGAAGGCGCCGGGATCAACGAGGCCAAGAAGATCCTCGCCAATGAGGCAACGGCGATGTGCCGCGGCCGCGATGCGGCAAGCCAGGCAGCGGAGACGGCGCGGCGGACCTTCGAGGAAGGCAGCGCCGGCAATTCGCTGCCGAGCTTTGCGGTTGCCGGCGGCACCATCGGCATCGTCGAGGCGCTGATCGGGCTGGGCTTCTGCGCGTCGCGCGGCGAGGCGCGACGGCTGATCGCGGGCGGCGGCGCACGGGTGGATGGCGAGAAGGTCAGCGATGAGGCCGCGACGATCGCGGTGGCGGCGAACCCTGTGCGGATATCCGCCGGCAAGAAGCATCACGGCTTGCTCGTCGGAGCGTAAGCCTCTGTAAACCAGATGGATGTACCAGCAGACTCGACGGCCTTCCGACGACGGGCCGAAGGAGTGCAGCGTGTCCAGTGGCGTGTTGAACGAGTTCAGCGAAGTCCGCGCAGAGCCGCGCGATGAAGTTCATTACCGCACCCGAGCCCTCCGCGCCGATCGGCGATCGCTGCCGGTGACGGTGGTCAACCTGTCCGCCAACGGGCTGATGATCCGCAGCGACACGGACATCGCGGTCGGCGAGACGGTCAAGGTGCAGTTGCCGGTCGCCGGCCAGATGGACGCCGTGGTGCGCTGGGCACTCGGCGGGCGGGCGGGCTGCCAGCTTTCGCGCGCGATCCCGCCGGCCTTGTACCATAGCGTGTTGGCGCTGATGCGCGGCTAGCCGGCCTTCCCTAGCGGGCTCGACCATCAGCCCGAGCGCAGCAGCGCCACCCCGGCGTCGCGCTCGAACAGGTAGAGCGCGGTGCGGGCCGCCTGGCCCCTCGGTCCCTCCAGCCCGCCGTCGCGATCGATCAGCAGCCGGGCATCGTCCTGCGCGCATTGCAGCAGGTCGGCAAGCATCTCGGGCGTCGCCAACCGGAACGCGAGATCGCCCGACTGCCGGGTGCCGAGCATGTCGCCGGCGCCGCGCAGCCTGAGATCCTCCTCGGCAATGCGGAAGCCGTCGTTGCTCTCGCGCATCAGCGCGAGGCGCGCGCGCGAGGTTTCGCTGAGCGCGTTGCCGCGCAGCAGCAGGCAGCGCGACAGCCCCCCACCCCGGCCGACGCGGCCGCGCAACTGGTGAAGCTGGGCGAGGCCAAACCGGTCGGCGTGCTCGATCACGATCAGCGTCGCATTGGGCACGTCGACCCCGACCTCGATCACCGTGGTGGCGACCAGCACGCTCAGCCGGTTGCCGGCGAACGCCTCCATCACCGCATCCTTCTCGGCGGGCTTCATCCGGCCATGGACGACGCCGATGCGGTCGCCGAACCGCTGCTGGAGCATCTCGGCACGCATCTCGGCGGCGGCAAGGTCGCTCTTTTCGCTCTCCTCGACCAAGGGGCACACCCAATAGGCCTGGCCGCCATCGGCCATGTGGCGGCCGATCGCGTTGATCACCTCGTCGAGCCGCTCCTCGGAGACGACGCGGGTCTCGATCGGCTCGCGACCGGGGGGCATCTCGTCGAGGCGGCTGACGTCCATCTCGCCATATTGGGCGAGCGTCAGCGTGCGCGGGATCGGCGTCGCGGTCATCGCCAAAAGGTGCGGCGGGGTCTTGCCCTTGGCCTGCAGCTCCATCCGCTGGGCGACGCCGAAGCGGTGCTGCTCATCGACGACGACGAGGCCGAGGTCCTTGTAGCCGACCGCTTCCTGGAAGATGGCATGGGTGCCGACGAGGATGTCGATCTCGCCCGCGGCCAGCCCCATCAACGTCGCCTCGCGCACCCGGCCCTTGTCGCGCCCGGTGAGCACGCCGATCGTGATCGGCAGGCCGGCGAGCTGCTTGCGCAGCGTCTCGTAATGCTGGCGGGCGAGGATCTCGGTGGGGGCGAGCATCGCCGCCTGGGCACCGGCCTCGACTGCGATCAGCATCGCCATCGCCGCGACCAGCGTCTTGCCCGAGCCGACGTCACCCTGGAGCAGGCGGAGCATCGGCGCGGTCTGGGCCAGGTCGCCCTCGATCTCGCGCACCGTGCGCGCTTGGGCGCCGGTGAGCTGGTACGGCAGGCGGAGCAGGTCGCGCAGCCGCCCGTCGCCGGCGAGCGCCCTGCCCCGCCGCTTGCGGGTGTCGGCGCGAACCAGGGTCATCGCCAGCTGGTTGGCGAACACCTCGTCATAGGCGAGCCGCTCATGCGCGAGCTTGTCGGCGGGATCGGCGTGGAAACGGGCGAGCGCGTCGCGCCAGTCCGGCCAGCCGCGCTGGCTCTTGAGGCTTGGTTCGATCCATTCGCCCAGTACGGGCGCGCGATCGACCGATTGCGTCGCCAGCGCCCCGAGCCGGCGCGAGGTGAGCCCTTCCGACAGCGGATAGATCGGCTCGCGCTCACGAAACTCTTCGCCCGGGTCGCCGAGATCGGGATGAATGATCTGCAGCGTCTCGCCATATTGCTCGAGCTTGCCCGAGACGCGGCGCGGCTCGCCGACCGGGAGCAGCTTCTTCACCCAGCCCGACGATCCGCCGAAATAGACAAGGCTGACGGTGTTTCCCTTGGCGTCGCTGGCGGTGACCCGGGTTGGGCCACGCCCGCTGCTGACTCGGTAATCGGTGGGCGTGAGGGTGATGGCGATGATCCGCCCGACGTCGCTGGCGTCGAGTTCCTCGCGCGGCCAGCGATCGACCCAGCCGGTCGGCAGATGGAAGGCAACGTCGACCACGCGCTTGAGGCCCAGCCGGTCGAGCGGCTTGGCGAACGCGGGCCCGACCCCCTTGAGGGCGGTAACTTCGGCGAACAGCGGATTGAGGATGTCGGGGCGCATGACTACATGACGCGACTACCCAGCCCTCACCGGTCATGCCAGCGAAAGCTCGCGTCTCGGCTTAAGACGGATTGTTGATGGACCACGCTACCCGCCTCAAGCGCCTCAAGTTCCGGGCCTGGCACCGCGGCACCAAGGAGGCCGATCTGATGATCGGCGGCTTCTTCGACATGCATGGCGCGCGGTGGACGCCGGCGGAGCTCGACTGGTTCGAGGCGCTGCTCGAGGAGCAGGACGTCGACATCATGGGCTGGGCGATCGGCTCGATGCCCACCCCGCCGGCCTGGGAAGGGCCGATGATGACCAGCATGCGCTCGATCAGCTACGTGCCCGTCGCCGAGTAAACCCTGCCCTTACCTCGCCGCGCAGGCGGGTACCCGCGGCGGCTGCCGTTGCCGCCCACCACCCTGAGCTCCTGCCGATGCGGGAGCACGACGCCGAAAGCCCGCCTTGCCCGACCTGAAGACGATCCTCACCGCCAAGGCTCCGCTGACCCTGTCGGGTGTGCCGACGGGGTTCCAGCCGTCGCTGCTCGCCGATCTCGCGCGCGCCGCCGCCCACTCGGGAAAGGGCGGCCGGGCCGTGTTCATCGTGCCCGACGATGCGGCGATGCGCGCGGTGGCAGCGACCGCGGCGTTCTTCGCGCCCGAGCTCGAGGTGATCAGCTTCCCGGCGTGGGATTGCCTGCCGTATGACCGCGCTTCGCCGACGCTGCGGATCATGGCGGAGCGGATCGCGGCGCTCTACCAGTTCCAGAAGAAGGCAAAAGGACCGCAGCTGGTCCTGACCACTGCCAATGCCGCCACCCAGCGGGTGCTGACGCCGTTCCGCATCCGCCAGCTGGTGGCGACGCTGGAGCCCGGCGCAAGGATCGATCGCGACGATCTCGCCCGGCTGCTCCAGGCCAATGGCTATGTGCGCACCGAGACGGTGCACGACCAGGGCGAATATGCGGTGCGCGGCGGCATCGTCGACCTGTTCCCGAGCGGCGAGGATCAGGCGCTGCGGCTCGACTTCTTCGGCGACGAGATCGAGACGGTGCGGACCTTCTCGCCCGAGGACCAGCGCACCACCGGGCGGGTCGACGGCTTCACCCTGCTGCCGGCGTCCGAGGCGTTGCTCGACGAGGAATCGATCAAGCGCTTCCGCACCCGCTATCGCGACAAGTTCGGCGCCACCGCGACCGGCGATCCGCTCTACCAGGCGATCAGCGACGGCCGACGGCTGGCGGGCATGGAGCATTGGCTGCCGCTGTTCGAGGACAAATTGTCGACGCTGTTCGACCATCTCGGGCCCGACGACGTGGTGGTGCGCGAATTCGGCGTCACCGGCGCAGTGGAAGGCCGCCTCGAATCGATCGCGGACTATTACGAGAACCGCCAGCGCGCCGAGGCGGCGCAGCCCGGGAGCTATCGCCCGCTCGCGGCCAAATCCCTCTACCTCGACGACAAGGAATGGCAGGCGGCGATGGTCGCCGCGACTGCGCATCTGACCACGCCGTTCCACGAGCCCGAGAGCGCGAGCGTGCTCGACTTCGGCGTCGATGGCGCACGCGATTTCGCGCCCGAGCGGGCGAGCGGGGTCAACATCTACGAGGCGGTGGTCGAGCATCTCGGCAAGCTGCGCAAGGGCGGCCGCAAGCCGATCCTCGCGAGCTATTCGGTCGGCGCGCGCGAGCGGCTCGGCAGTCTGCTGAAGGACCATGGCCTCAACGGCGCCAAGGCCGCCGACAGCTGGCAGCAGGCGCTGGGCATCGCCGACACCGCCAAGACCGCTGGCGTCGCGCTGGTGGTGCTGCCGCTCGACCATGGCTTCACCGCTCCCGACATTGCGGTTCTGACCGAGCAGGACATGCTCGGCGACCGGCTGGTGCGCCGCGCCAAGCGCAAGAAATCCGCCGATGCCTTCCTTGCCGAGCTGGCGACGCTGACCCCGGGCGATCTCGTCGTCCACAGCGATCATGGCATCGGCAAATATCTCGGCCTGACCTCGATCCCGGTCGGCAAGAGCCCGCACGATTGCGTCGCGGTGGAATATGCCGGCGGCGACAAATTGTTCGTGCCGGTCGAGAACCTCGAGGTGCTATCGCGCTACGGCTCGAGCGAGGAAGGCGCGAGCCTCGATCGCCTCGGCGGCGAGGCCTGGCAGCGCCGCAAGTCGAAAATGAAGGAGCGGATCCGCGAGATCGCGGGCGAGCTGATCAAGACCGCGGCGGAACGCGCGCTCCACCAGGGCGACGTGCTCGAGCCCGACGCGAGCGGCTACCCGAGCTTCGTCGACCGCTTCCCTTATGCCGAGACCGACGACCAGGACCGCGCGATCGAGGACGTGCTCGGCGACCTCGCGGCGGGCAAGCCGATGGACCGGCTGATCGTCGGCGACGTCGGGTTCGGCAAGACCGAGATCGCGCTGCGCGCCGCGTTCGTTGCGGCGATGGCGGGCAAGCAGGTCGCAGTGGTGTGCCCGACGACATTGCTCGCGCGCCAGCATTTCAACAATTTCGCCGCGCGCTTCGAGGGATTCCCGATGAAGATCGGGCGATTGTCGCGGCTGGTGACGGCGAGCGAGGCCAAGGCGACCCGCGACGGGCTTGCCGCGGGGACGGTCGACGTCGTCATCGGCACCCATGCACTGCTCGCCAAGAACATCGATTTCAAGCGATTGGGGCTCGTCATCGTCGACGAGGAACAGCGATTCGGCGTCACCCACAAGGAGCGGCTGAAGGCGCTGCGCGCCGACGTCCACATGCTCACCCTCACCGCGACGCCGATCCCGCGCACGCTGCAGATGGCGATGAGCGGGATCCGCGAGCTCTCGGTGATCCAGACCCCGCCGGTCGATCGGCTGGCGGTGCGCACCTATGTAATGCCCTGGGATCCGGTGGTGCTGCGCGAGGCGCTGCTGCGCGAACATTACCGCGGCGGCCAGAGCTTCTTCGTCACCCCGCGCCTGTCGGACCTTCCCGATATCGAGGACTATCTGCGCAACGAGGTGCCCGAGATCCGCTATGTCGTCGCCCACGGACAGATGAGCCCGACCGAGGTGGAGGAGCGGATGAGCGCCTTCTACGACAAGAAGTTCGAGGTGCTGGTCTCCACCACGATCATTGAATCCGGCATCGACATCGCGTCCGCCAATACGATGATCGTCAACCGTGCCGACCGCTTCGGCCTCGCCCAGCTCTACCAGCTGCGCGGCCGCGTGGGTCGCTCCAAGACCCGCGCCTATGCCTATCTGGTGACGCCGCCGGAGCGGATGATGACCGATACCGCCGAGAAGCGGCTGAAGGTGCTCTCCGATCTCGACAGCCTCGGCGCCGGTTTCCAGCTCGCCAGCCACGATCTCGACATCCGCGGCGCGGGCAATCTGCTCGGCGACGAACAGTCCGGGCACATCAAGGAGGTGGGCTACGAGCTCTACCAGTCGATGCTTGAAGAGGCGATCATGGACGTCAAGGCGGGCGGGCTCGCCAGCGATCGCCCGCGCGACTTCAGCCCGCAGATCACCGTCGATGCACCGATCCTCATTCCTGAGGAATATGTCCCCGACCTCGACCTCCGGATGGGGCTGTACCGCCGCCTCAACGAGCTGGAGGAAAGCCGCGACATCGAATCGTTCGCCGCCGAGATGATCGATCGCTTCGGGCCGCTGCCCGAGCCGACCGAGAATCTGATCCGGGTGATCGAGATCAAGCTCAACGCGCGGCGGGCCTGCATCGCCAAGATGGACGTCGGCCCGCGCGGCGTGCTGGTCGCGTTCCACGACGACACCCCGCCCAACGTGCCGGGACTGCTCGCCTATGTTGACCGGCTCAACGGCGTTGCCAAGCTCAGGCCCGACAGCAAGCTGGTGCTCCAGCGTGCCTGGCCCGACGCCAAGTCGCGCCTGCACGGCGCGTTGCAATTGTCGAAGGGGCTGGCCAAGGCAGCGGGGTGAGGCGCCGACCGGTGGCGCTCAGCTGCTGTGGTCGGAGATGATCTTCCAGCCGGCGTGGCCGCGCTCGAAAACGAGCGTTGTCATCCCGGCGGCCGGCTTCTTGCCGGCAGGATAGGTCAGCTGCCAGCGCGCGAACAGGATCTGGTGGCGCGGGTCGACCGGGCGGAAACCGGAGATGCGGAACGACAGCGCGCCGCGCGCCGCGGGATCGGCGCCATAGCCCTTGGCGTAGCGTGCGGCGATCGCGGCCTTGCCGCGGACCAGGCCGTCGCGGGTGACGAAGATCGCGTCGTCGGCATAGACCGCCATGAAGCGGCGGATGTCGCCGCGGCTCCACCCAGCGGCGCTGTCGGCCATCGCGGCGCGGATCGCGGCCTGCTGGTCGTCGGCGCGGGAAAGCGCCGGGGTAGACAGTAGAAGCGAGGCGGCCAGCAACGTGCGGATCATGATTGCTCCATCAAGGCGGTGAGCGCGGCCTCGTCGATCGGCTCGGCGAGGAGGAAACCCTGGTAGAAGGCGCAGCCCTCGGCGGCGAGCAGCTGCCGCTGCGCCTCGGTTTCGATCCCCTCGGCAACGACGGCGAGATCGAGCGAGCGAGCGAGCGCGACCACCGCGCGGATCACGCACCTCTCGCGGTCCGAGCCCTTGATGCCACGCGCCAGTGCCTTGTCGATCTTGAGGTAATCGAGCGGCAGCGCGGTGAGATAGGCGAGGCTCGAATAGCCGGTGCCGAAATCGTCGAGCGCCACCCGGCAGCCGGCGGCGCGCAGCGTCTCGAGCAGCACCGCGGCGACGCCGAGATCACGGATCGCGCCCGATTCGGTTACTTCCACTGTCAGCCGGTCGAGCGGGAAGCCGCTCGCAGCGACGCGGTCGAGGAACAGCTGCGCAAAGCCGGGGCGGCCGAGATCGCCGGCGGTGAGGTTGAGCGCGACGCGCAGGCGGTCGAGCGGCGGCGGCCAGGCCGCGACCCGCGCCAGCACCAGCCGCTGGATGTGATCGGACAGCGCAATGCCAAGATCGGCGCGATCGGCGGCGGCGAACAGGGCGTCGGCGCCGAGCGGGCCGAGCGCGGGATGGTGCCAGCGCGCCAGCGCCTCGACCCCGCTGATCCGGCGGCCTTCGATGGGCGCCTGCGGCTGGAACAGGATCTCGATCTCGCCGCGCTCGATAGCGTGATGGAGATCAATCGCGAGCGAATCGAGCGGCGCCGCTCCTTCCGGTCCGGCGATGCGGATCACCGCGCCATCGCTCGCCTTGGCGGCGATCAGCGCCTCGCCGACGCGGCGCAACAGGCTGTCGGCATCGTCTCCCGCCCCGGCCAGCCCCATGCCCCAGCGGCTGCCCAGCACCGCGCGTTGCTCGCCGGCGTGGAGCGGCTGGGCAAGTGCCGCGCCGAGCCGTGCCGCCAGGCCATCGAGGCCGGTGGCGTCGGCCTCGACCGCGACGACGATATCGCCGCCTCCGGGATGGGCGACCTGCGCCGCGTCACCAGGGGCCGATGCGGCGATCGCCTCGACGGTGCGGCGCGCCTCGGCGATCAAGGCATCGCCCGTGGCACGACCGCGCGCGGCGTTAAGGATGTCGAGCCGCGACAGCGAGATACGCAGCACGCCAACGCTGCGGCCTGCCGCGATGCGGTCGGCCAGCCACAGGCGCAGCACCGCCATGGCGGTGTCGTCGGCGCGATGGGGCCAGCGCCGCTCACCCTCAGCCGACCAGCGATCGGAGCCGCGCTGGGCATGGCGGGCAGCGTAGCGGATCGCCTGGGTCAGCTCCGTCACGCTGGCCGGCATCGCGAGGAAATGGGTGGCGCCGGCGGTGAAGGCCTCGTCGATCGCCTCGTCATCTACACCGTCGAGAAGCACCAGCAGCGCCGCACCGGTCGCGCCGACCAGCCCGCCCAGCCGCCGCAGATCGGGCAATGATCCGGCGATGCCGCCGCGCGCGTCGATCACCGCCACCGCAGCGCCGCTCGCCATACAGCGCGCGGCAACGCCGCCGCCACCGGCATCGATGATCGGGTGCCAGCCGTCCGCCTCGGCGGTCTCCGCCACCGCCGGGCCCGGCGTGGCCGCGCCGCCCGGCGATACGATAAACAATGCTGCGCAACCGGCGTCTTTCCCCATCCGCACAGGCGTAGCCGCGCGCGGTGGCGCCGCCAACTGCCCTGGCGCTGCCCCGCTTCCCGTCCGGGGACGCCGACATCCCCAATGACCTGTCTCGTGCAGACCCGCCCTTGCCCCGGAGCCGCCGAGCCCCTAGCTCCAACCCATGGCCATTGATGTTCTCTCGACCGACCGCCAGCTGGTCGATGCTCACGGCCGCACCATTCGCTATCTGCGCATTTCGGTGACCGATCGCTGCGACCTGCGCTGCCGCTATTGCATGGCCGAGCAGATGACCTTCCTGCCGCGCGCCAAGCTGCTCAGCCTCGAGGAGATAGCGATCATCGCCGAGCGCTTCATGGCGCGCGGGGTGACCAAGATCCGCCTGTCCGGCGGCGAGCCGCTGGTGCGGCGCGACGTCGGCGAACTGATGGACCGGCTCGGCCGCCATGTAGGCCATGGCCTCGACGAGCTGACCATGACAACCAACGGCACCCGCCTCGCTGAACATGCCGAGCGCATGATCGCGGCCGGGATCAGCCGGATCAACGTCAGCCTCGACAGCCTCGACGCCGACACCTTCCGCTTCATCACCCGCCACGGCGACCTTGCCCAGGTGCTCGGCGGCATCGCCGCGGCCAAGGCGGCCGGGCTTGCGGTCAAGATCAACATGGTCGCGCTTGCCGGGATCAACGAGGCCGAGATCGGCACGATGCTCGCCTGGTGCGCCGCCGAGGGCCATGACCTGTCGCTGATCGAGACGATGCCGCTCGGTGCGATCGATGAGGACCGGGTCGACCGGTTCGTGCCGCTGACCCGCGTGTTCGAGACGCTTTCCAGCCGCTTCCCGCTGGTCCGCGACACGCACCGCACCGGCGGCCCGGCGCGCTACTGGCGCGTAGAGGGCACCGCGACGCGGCTCGGCCTCATCTCGCCGCTTACCGCCAATTTCTGCGACGGCTGCAACCGGGTGCGGCTGACCACCGAGGGCAAGCTCTACATGTGCCTCGGCCATGACGATCAGGTCGACCTCAAAGCAATCCTGCGCGAACAGGGCGTCGACGCGCTCGACGATGCGATCGACGGCGCGCTGCTGCTCAAGCCCAAGCGGCACGATTTCCGCATCGAGGCGGGCTCGGCGCCGGCGGTGACGCGGCACATGAGCGTCACCGGCGGATGACCGGCTACACGCGGCGGGCGCTGGTCGCCTCGCCAACCGCCCAGGCGCAGGCCGCCGCGGCCGAACTCGCCGACGCCCAGGATTGGGTGGAGCCGGCCGACGCCGATGTGATCATCGCGCTCGGCGGCGACGGCTTCATGCTGCAGACGTTGCACGCGATCCTCGATCGCCGCAGACCGGGGGTACCAGTGTTCGGGATGAACCTCGGCACGGTCGGGTTCCTGATGAACGAGTGGCGCCGCCACGGCCTCGATGAACGGCTGATGCGCGCACGCCCCTTCCAGGTGACGCCGCTGCTGGTGACGGTGACCGACCAGGAAGGGCGGATCTTCCAGGTGCCGGCAATCAACGAGGTGTCGCTGCTGCGCGAGACGCGCCAGACCGCCAAGCTGTGCGTCACCGTCAACGATCGGGTGGTGATGCCGGAGCTGGCGTGCGACGGCATCCTCGCCGCCACCCCTGCCGGTTCGACCGCCTATAATCTCTCGGCGCAGGGCCCGATCCTGCCGCTGGGATCGAACCTGCTCGCGCTGACCCCGATCAGCCCGTTCCGCCCGCGGCGCTGGCGCGGCGCGATCCTGCCGGACAAGGCACGGATCTCGCTGAAGGTGCTCAACCCGGCCAAGCGGCCGGTGTCGGCGGTGGCCGACCAGCGCGAGTTCCGCAACATCGCCTCGGTCGACATCGCGATGGATCGCGCCCGCGAACTCACCCTGCTGTTCGATCCCGAGCATGCGCTCGACGACCGGATCACCATGGAGCAGTTCCTCGGCTGATCGACCGATCGGTTCTGCGACAAAACGGGGTTGCATCGCCGATTTTGCCGTTTATAGACGCGCTTCCGCAGCGCGTTCCCTGATAGCTCAGCGGTAGAGCTCTCGACTGTTAATCGAGCGGCCGTAGGTTCGAATCCTACTCAGGGAGCCAGCTGCGGACCTCCGAAAACCAAGGTTTTTCGTCGAGGGCCGCGCGATGTCGGGGCCACTATTATGACATCCGCGATCTATTGCTTGATTGTTGCTCCACCGGCCTATTGCCGCCTACGATAACCATCACGTGCCGGGCCGGGCGTGTGGAGGATTGTGTATGGCGATTGGTCTTGTCGCAGCCGCTCTGATCGCCAGCGGGCAGGCGGGCCCGCCGGCAGCGGTGCCCCCCGCGCCGCAAATATCAGGGCAACGCCTCCAGCGGTGGATCCCCGGTGACGTGCGATGCAGCGGCAGGACCTTCGCCGGCACGCAGCTTCGGCGGCCCTACACAACCTTGCTTTGGGGCGAGCAAACATCGGCGCCGCGAACCTACACGTTCCGGATCGATCCGCGCGGCCAAGCCATGTCGATCACCGGCAGCGGAGACTGGGACTATTCGACAACTGACATAGCGCCGTCGCTCGCAGCATCGCATTTCGCAGTGGCGGCGGCGCTGGACAATTGCACGGTGACCTACACCGCGAATCCCCTGTCGATCGCCGACGCTCCGCTCGGCGATCTCATCTCCTACAGCATCAATCCGCTCAACGGCGAGCTGCCGCCAGCGGCGTGGGCCCGGATCAAGCCCGAGGGGGCGGATTGCGACAAGGAGCCCAGGCCGCAGTGGCTGCGGGCCGTGTCGCCCGATTACCTGAAGCTGCCGGGTGCTCCTGGGGCACGGGACTGGAGCCTGGTGGCTTATGATCTAAACGCCAAAGGCCGCCCTATCCACCTCAGGCAGGCGGTCGGCACCGGCAACGTAGCGCTCGAACGGGCTGCACTGCGCGCGATGGGCCAGTCGCGGCTGACGCAAGGCCCGCGGCGTGGCTGCCTCAACCCGTTCACCAGAAACGCCACCCGTTTGCCGGCGCCGGCGGACATCGATCCACCGTCGCTGACCCCAGCCGGCAGTAATTGCGCCTATGACGAGAAATGGGAAACGATGCCAGCGCTCGTCTATCCGGACAATTGGCGCAAGCGGGCGATCGAGGGTTGGGCGATCCTGGCGTTCGACGTTGCGCCCTGGGGCGCCACCGGCCACGTCAGAGTCTTGGCGAGCCAGCCGTCGGATGAATTCGGCAAGGCGGCGCTGCCGATCGTGTTGGATGCCAAGAAGAAGGCGTCCAGCACAGGGCTGGTGGGCTGCGTCGAGCGAGTCCGGTTCCGGATGGGGCCCGGTACGCCCGAGCCGGCGGGAGGCGGCTGACCGCAAGGTCAGTTACCGCCCGCCCTTGAGGCGCGATCAGGCCGGCTTGGCGAGCATCTTCTCGGCACTGGTTTTGACGAAATCGCCGATCGGGCCGGCCATCATCGCCAGCATCATCGGGATGCGCACCGTGCCGGCGACCTGCGCATCACCGATCACGAGATCGGCCGCCACCTTGTGCCCCATTGCCTTGATCGCCAGCGATAGCGCATCCGCGCCGGTCCACTCGGCATCAACCGTCCCGCCGCCGGGGATGTGCGCCGCGAGCTTGGGCAGGCCGGCTTCGATGCGGCGCCGCGCCTCGGCCCGGCCGAGCGCATGGGGGATGTCGAAGGCAAGGTCGGCCATGGTCACTCGTCGGTTGCTGGATCGGGTGCGTGGCCTAGGCTGCCGATGACGGCCATGACAAGGCTAGCCACGCACCCGCAACAGATCAGGGCCGCTCGGCAGCCAGCGTCAGCGCCGCCGCGGTGCCGCTCGCCGGGCGCAGGTGGAACCACTCGGGGCGGTCGATCGCCGTGAGGAACGCGAGGATGCAAAGCCCGAACGCCAGCAGCCCGACCTTGCCCCACACAGGGTGAAGTGGCTTGTCGTTGTTGGTGGCGGAATCGTCCATGAACGTCTCTCCTTGGGGGTTCGATGCCCGATCTAGGTGGCGGGTTTTGCCAGCGGACGTGCGCGGCGTGACGTTTTCTTGCTGCGACGCAGCAGATACCATGGGCGTTGCCGGGCGTGGTTCCATGCTATGGCATCCCGATGCAGCAGGCCACCACCATCATCACCATCGACACCCGGCACCAGGGGCTGATCGATTTTACCCGCGACGTCGTCGACTGGGTTGATCGCCAAGGGCTGACCGAGGGGCTGCTCACTCTGTTCTGCCGCCACACCTCCGCCTCGCTGGTGATCCAGGAGAATGCCGCCCCGGCAGTCCGGCGCGACATGGAGGCCTATTTCGCCGCGCTGGCGCCCGAAAGCCGGCATTACGAACATGACGACGAGGGGCCGGACGACATGCCGGCGCACCTGCGCACTGCGCTCACCGGCGTGCAGCTGTCGATCCCGCTGATCGGCGGCCGGCTTGCCTTGGGGACGTGGCAGGGCATCTATCTGTTCGAGCACCGCCGGCATCCCCACCCGCGGACGATCGCGCTCCACCTGATCGGCGAAGCGCGCTAGCGGCTGCTCAGATGCCGGCCACGTAGAGGCCGTGATGGGACAGAATGAACAGGCTGCGGCCATCCGCGCCGCCGACGAGCAGCTGGAGTGGGCGCTCGGGGACGTCGATCCGGCCGATCTCGCGGCCATCGGCGGCATAGACGAATATCTGTCCATTGGCGACGAATACCCGTCCCCGCCCATCGACCGCGACGCTCTCGCCACCGCGGTTCGCGAAGGCCTTGAGCGCGCTGAGCTCGCCGCGCGGGCCGAGCAGGCCGCTATACGTCTTATTCTCCGAGCCGTTGGTGACGAACACGCGACTGCCCGGTCTGGCGGCGACAAAGCCGTAGCTGTCGAGCGCATCGGAGAAGCGCCAGCCCCTGAAATCCGCCGGCCCCTGCTGGAAGGTGCGATAGGCCGGCAGCACCAGGCTGCCATCGGGCGACACATAGGCGCGGGACTTGGGCAAGGCGGCGTCGCGCGCGAACATGTCGGCGAGCGTCGGGTAGCGCATCGTCGCGGGATCGAGCTGATCCTTGAACTCGCCGTTGTTCCAATAGCTCGCCGGCAGCGCCACGCTGGCTTCCGGGTGGTCCGCCGCCGCGGTCGGCGCGATCACGGTCAGCGCCGTCTCGGGCGCGCCCGGCTTAAAGCTGTAGACGGTGCCTTCTCGCCCGGCGGACGACAGCACCATCAGATTGCCCGAGCGATCCACCGCCAGGTTGACCGCATCGAGCGGCGTATCCCGCACGATGGACAGACCGCCCTTGGCCGACCAGCCGTAGATCCGCTGCGCTTTGCGATCGACAAAGTAGAGATTGCCCGCCGCATCCACCGCGCCGCCGCCGGCGGCATCGAAGCCGCCGGCTAGCTTGGTGACCTTGCCGGCGAACGCGCGGGCCTTGGCCGGCGGGGTGGCGGCGCCGACATCGAGGGTCGCAAACTCGTGCTCGCGTACTTCCAGACCATTGGTCATGTCCTGGACGGCATTTTCGTACGGATATTTGCTGGCGCGCAGGTAGGTGGCGCAGCCATTCTCGTCGCAGGTGCCAAGTCCGCTTTCGGCGTTCACATGCACGTTGCGGAAGCGGATGCCGCGGGCATTGTAAAGCCGCACTGCCGCCGCGGCGGGTTTGAGCGAGCGGGTGACGCGATAGGCGTGATAGTTGGCGACGAGGATGTCGTGGCTGTCGCGGATCTCGAGCGACACTGCATCCTGGCTTTCGCCCGCTTCCTCCTCGGTCTGCGGCGCGAGCAGTTCCCAATTGGCGACGCGGTTGAGCGCGATCTCGGTACGGGCGTGATGCTCGACCGACATCTCGTAGACATGGCCGGGGGTGTCGGTGTCGGAGACGTAGAAGCCGGCCTGGGCGTAGGTGTTGGGGCTCCAGATGTTGTTGAAGGTGCCGCCGCCGCCGCGCGTCACCCACAGGCTGGGATATTGCGCGTCCCAGCGCTTGGCGGGATCGGCATCGCCGCTGTGGTTGGCATTGTACGGATCGAAGCGGGTACCGTCGGCGAGGTCGGTGCCGTGGCCGCCCTGGAACTTGACGTCGTCGACCAGCGAATTTGCGCCGGCGGTCCACAGCAGGGCGGTGGCGCGCGGATTGATCCCGCCGGTGGACAAGCCAAGGCCGGAGACAATTGCCGAGCCACCGTCTGCGGAGGCGATCAGCGGCTTGGGGGCGCCAACGCCCTGATAGCCGGGGGTACGATCGGGCAGGATGATCTGCGTGAGGTTGGGATGGAGCGCGACCAGCGCGGTGTCGGCGCGCAGCCGCAGCGTGTCGCTGACGATGTAGCGACCCGCGGGAAAATAGACGGTGCGATGCGAGTCGATCGCGCGCTGGATCGCCTGGGTATCATCGGTCTTGTTGTCACCGCGCGCGCCGGCCTCGCGGACGTTGAACCAGTCGATGGTCGCGGGCAGCGGCCGGATCGCGGGGGCACCGGGCGCCGGCAGCGCGGGCAGCGCCGCCGCCTTGATGACGGTGGCATATTGGCCGGTCTGGCCGAGGCCGGGTACCGTCAGGCCGTAGTCGAAGGCCGCGACCCGGTAAGCCTGACCGGCCCCCGCTACCGTCTTGCCGCTGTCGCGGAAGCGCGCGAATAATGGGGTGTTGGACGCCAAGGCGTTCTCGAAGCCGATCTGAGTGTAGACGTTGTTCTCGTTGGAGATCACGACGCCGGCGCGGGCGATATTCTCGAAGCGGACGTCCCTGCCCCACAGCCAGTCGCCATAGCCCCGGTCGATGTCGATCCCGACCGGCGCGTTGCGCATCGTGACGTTGACGAGGGTGAGCCCCGCCTCATGCTCGCGGATCGCAGCGTCGCGCTGGCCGTCGAAGCTCGAATCGAGCAGGGTGAACTGCCAGGCAGGCGATGGTTTCTCGGTGAGGATGCCGTAACGGCCACCGCGGAAGTGCAGGTCCTGGCCGACGTTGGCGACCTGGTAGAGCCCGGCAAGACCGGAGCCGAGATCGAAGTCCATGTGGCTGAGATAGGCGTGCTGCGCTGCATGGAAGCGGATCGCCGCGGCGGCCGGATTGCCCTGGCCGATCTCGACATCGATGTTACTCATCGCCGAATAGAAGGTGCCGGGGTTGGCGTCGGCGACGGTGGCGTCGAACGGCACGCTGCCAGGCGGCGGGAACGGCACTCGCGGCACCTGGCCACGGTGGGCGCCGGCGAAGATCACCATGTTGGCGATGCCCTGCTGGAAGCCGGGGGTGGAGTCGCCGAGCACCAGCACTGGCCGGGTTCCGCCGACGCCGAACACGCGAACACCGGGCCAGACGAAGATGGTCCGGGTAACGCGATAGCGGCCCGAGGGCATGAAGACGATGCCGCCGCTGCCCTTGGCGGCGGCGGCGTCGATCGCGCGCTGGAGCGCGGCGGTGTCGTCGGCGCGGCCGTCGCGCTTGCCGGCGACGGTGACCGCGCGGGGATCGTCGGGCGCGGTCTGCAGCGACGACGTCGACGCCATCGCCGGGGCGGTGCTGGCCAGCAACAGGCCGATAAGCGCCGCCGCCCCTATTCCGTTGCGTCGCTGCATGGCCGATCTCCTGATAGACGAAAGTCCCGGCACATGGCCGGGACAGTTGGGGGAAGAGGTAGCGCCCCGGCGGCGGTCGACACCAGCCACAGAGGCGCAGAAGGATCAGAAATTGTAGCGGACGCCGAGCCGGAACATCCGCCCGATCACGTCATAGAGCGCCGGGTTGACGTCCACCCCGGTGTTGGTCTGCGGCGAGGGCGCGGGATCGCGGTTGAAGAGATTGTCGACCTTGAAATAGGCGGTCAGCTTCTTGGCGATGTTGTACGATCCGCCGACGTCAAAATAGAAGGCGCCGGGCATGAAATTATAATCGACGGTAGGGTTGTTGACGGTCGATACCGGGCAATTGCCGGTGCCGCAGACGACATATTGATTGCCGATCACGCCGTCGCTGAACCAGCGCTGCTGCAGGGTGAAGCTGAAGCGATCATTGTCATAGCCTTCGATCGCCAGCCATTTCCACTTGGGCGTGTTGCCCGAGTTGGCGCCGGCGCTGTCGATCGGAATGGTGCCAGGCAGCCCGGTGTCGGTGATGAAGCTGCGGACGTTGGTGGCGAGCCCGCGCAGCGAGAAATTGCCCTTGATCCCCAGCGGGTCGCGCCACTGGTAGCTTGCTTCGATGTCGATTCCATCGGTGGAAATGGACGCGAGGTTGAACGGCTGGACGGTGACGAAGTTGTTGCCGCCGGGATCGGAGAGATTGAACGAGCCGCAGGTCGCGGTGACGCCCGAGAAGCAGAGATTGACCTGCTGTTGCGCGCTCAACGCCGAGATCACGCCGTCGAGCTTGATCTTGTAGTAATCCACCGAGACGCTGAACCCGGGGAGCCAGCTCGGCCGGGCGAGCACCAGCCCCACCTCGGTGTTGCGCGCGACCTCGGGGCGGAGGTTGGGATTGCCCGTGGTGTTCTGGATGATGTTCACCGCGGTGTTGTTGAACGGATTGGTGAAGTTGGGGACGGTGACCGAGATCGGTGCCGCGAACAGCTCGGACAGATTGGGCGCGCGGACGTCGCGCGAGGTGACCGCGCGGATCCGGAACCCGTCGAGCGGCGTGTCCCAGGTGCCGCCGATCTTCCACGTGTAGACGGTGCCCGAGGTGCTGTAGCGCGTCGCCCGGCCGGCGACATTGAGGTTGGCCTTGCCCAGCGTCGCCGAGCTCAGGAACGGCACGTTGAGCTCGAGGAAGCTTTCGAGCACGTTATAGCTGCCGCGGCCGTTGTGGTAATTGCCCGCGTACCAGTTGTTGCCGACGGTATTGAGCAACGGATCTGCCGGGTAGTTGGTGTCATACGGGCTCTCGTCCGACACGCCGTTGCCATAGGGATCGCCAGTGACATGGTAGAATTCGCGGCGATATTCGGCGCCGGTCGCGACCGACACCGGCCCGGCCCAGAGCGAGAAGGGCTCGCCCGAGATGCTGGCGCTGGCGACGTCCTGGGTCTGACGCGTGTGCTGACGCGGGCCGTTGGCGGGCTCGATATAGGCGAGCGCCGCCGCCGACGGCGGTGTGCCGCCGATGATGTTGATCGGGACGCACCCATTGGCTCGTGCCACTGCGCTGGCGCAGACGGTCTGGCCGTTGAGCGTGATCGCCTGGATCGCGGCATTGTAGCGCGGTGTCAGCGTGATGTTCTCGACGTTGATGTCGGTGATGTTCTCGCCATGCTCGTAATAGACGTCATAGTGCCATTGCGAGCCGAGCACCGGCACCCGGCCGGTGGCGCCACCGACGAACCGATATTGCTTGCGGGTGGGATAGACGGTGATGTTGGGCAGGATTGCGTTGCTGACGCCATATTGGAACTGGGTGATGCCGTTCGCCGCGCACGCCGCCTGGATCGAGGCGGGCACGAACGGGTTGGAACATTGCAGCGTCAGGCCGGACTTGGCAGCGCCAGGGTTGGGCTGGTTGCTGGTATCGACCTGGGCGATGTTGACAGTGGCGTAAATCTCATTGTCGGCATCGATGTCGAAGCCGACCCGGCCATAGCCGTTGTAGCGATCGAGCCTCGACTGCAGCGTGGTGCCGATGCCGACATTGCCCGAGAGGTCGCCGCCGACGCAGAAGCCGATGTAGCAGCCACTCACCGTACCCGCCGCATTCTTGGCCGGCACGCCGTTGGAGCCGTAGGCGAACTGGAATGGCTGGCCGGCGGCGTTGAACGCGGTGCCCTGCAGCGGGCCGGCGGATATCAGCCCGTATTTGGTGTACTGATAGGCCTGGACATGCTCACGATACTGATATTGCGGCGAGCCGTCGTTGGTGATGCCGCGGTTGATCAGGGTCGCGGTGGTGTACCAGTCGCGGCTGTCGGGCGCGTCTTCGCCGAAGCCGCCGGGCTTGATGCCGTCCTCATGGGCATATTCGCCGCTGACGATGACGTGCAGGCGATCATTGAGGAATGCCTTGCCCGCCGCCGCCTGGACCAGGATCTGGCGATCGTCGCCATAGGTGGAAACGCCGCCGAGGACGTTGGCCTTGAAACCTTCGAACCGCTTGTTGGTGATGAAGTTGACGACACCGCCGACCGCGTCCGACCCGTAGGATGCCGAGGCGCCGCCGGTGACGACGTCGACGCGCTGGACCAGCAATTGCGGGAACAGGCTGATGTCCGGCACACCGGTGACGTTGGCGCCGACTACGCGCTGGCCATCGAGCAGCGTCAGCGTGCGAATCGTGCCGAGCCCGCGCAGCGAGAAGGAGCTGAGCCCCTGAGTGCCGCTCGAGGTGCTGTTGGTGCCGGTGGTGGTGCCGGTCGAGCCCTGCAGCGAGGGCAATTGGGCGATGGTGGTGAAGATGTTGGGCTGGGCGTTGCGCGCGATCTCGGCGGCACCGATCACCGTCGTCGGCGTCGGTGCGCTGAAGCCGCTGGAGGTGATCCGCGAGCCGGTGACAATGATGTCCGGGCCGCCGGCGGCCCGGGTGGTCTCCGCCGCCTGATCAGTCTGCAGCGTCGCGGGTGCGGTCATCTGATCGGGTGCGGCGGGGTCGGCGGTCTGGGTAGTCGTCGGCAGGCCGCTGTCAGGCGACGCGGGCGGCGTGGTCTGCGCCGCCGCCGGCAGCACCAGCACCGCAGCGATCAGCGGCGCGAGGCTGGCGCCGAGCAGAGAATGGCGGCGGTGTCGTTGGATATTGGCCATGGCAGTTCCTCACCTGTCGTGTTTTGTTTTTCGTAATCGTCGGTCACACCCTCGCGGCGAACAGCGTGTGGTGGGTCAGGATGAACAGCGTGCGATGATCGGCGCCGCCGAGCAGCAGCTGCAGCGGGCGCTCGGGCACGTCGATCCGCCCGATCTCGCGGCCGTCAGCGGCGTGGACGAAGACCTGGCCGTTGGCGATGAACACCCGACCCTGCCCGTCCGTCGCGACGCTCTCGCCGCCGCGGGCCGCGAACGGCTCGAGATCGACCAACGCGCCGCCCTTGCCGAGCCGGGCGCTGTAGGTGACGCCTTCGGAGCCGTTGCTGACGAACAATCGCTCGCCGGTCCTGGCCGCGACAAAGCCATAGGCCTGGAGCGTGTCGGACCAGCGCCAGCCGGCATGATCGGGCGGGCCCTGCTGAAGGACCCGGAACGCCGGCAGCACCAGGCTGCCATCGGGCGAGACATAGTCGCGCGCCTTCGGTGTTCCGGCGTCCCGCGCGAACATCTCGGCAAGGGTGGTGAAATGGTCGCTGGCCGGATCATACTGATCGCGGAACTCGCCATTGTTCCACCAATTGACCGGCACCAGCGTCCGGGCGCCGGGATGATCGGCGGCCGCGGTCGGCGCGATGACGGTGAGCGCGGTCTTGTCCCCGTCGGGATCGAGCGCATAGACGCTGCCTTCGGGTCCGAACGACGACAGCACGAGCAGCTTGCCCGATCCATCAACGGCGAGGTTGACCGGATCGGGCGCGGCATCGCGCACCACCTCAAGCCCCCTCGCCTCGGTCCAGCGATAGATGCGCTGGAAGCGGTGCTCGATGAAGTAGAGCGCGCCATCGGCACCGACCGCGCCGCCGGAAATCGACCAGAAATCGCCCGCCAGCTTCTTCACCGGCGTGCCGAGGCTCGCCGGCGCAACGGGCGGCGGCGCCGCGGGCACGTCAAGCGTCGCGAACTCGCGCTCGCGCACCTCAAGCCCGTGCGTCATGTCCTGGATGGCGTTGTCGAACGCGAATTTGCTTGCGCGCAGATAGGTTCCGCAGCCGTTGGCGTCGCAGGTGGCAAAGCCGCTCTCGGCGTTCACGTGGACGTTGCGGAAACGGATGTCGGCCGCGTTGAACAGCTTCACCGCGGTAGCGGCGGGGTGAAAGGTGCGGGTGACACGATAGGCGTGATAGTTGGCGAACAGGACATTGCGGGTGTTGCGCAGCTCGAGCGAGACGGCGTCCATTCCCTCGCCCACTTCCTGCTCGGTCTGCGGCGCCAGAAACTCCCAGTTGGCGACACCATCAAGCACGATCTCGTTGCGGACGTGATGCTCCACAGACATCTCGTAGACATGCCCCGGCGTCTCGGTATCGGAGACGTAGAAGCCGGCTTGGGCGAAGGTGTTGGGGCTCCAGATGTCGGCAAAGGTGCCGCCGCCGCCGTCGGTCACCCAGATGCTGGGATATTGCGCGTCCCAGCGGTTGTCGGCGACCGGATCGCCGCTGCGCGCGTTGCGGGCGCCGAGCGGCTTGCCGTCCGCGGTGGGGGAACCGCCACCGCCCATGATCTTGACGTCCTCGAGCAGGCTGCCAGCGCCCGAACGCCACAGCAGCGCGCTTGCCCGCGGGTTGACCCGGCCGGTGAACAGCCCGAGCCCGGCAACGATGTTGTCGCCGCCTTTCGGCGTCTCCAGGATCGGCATTACCGCGCCGACACCGGCGTGGGCGGGATCGTCGTCGGGGATCACCAGCTGGGTGATTGCGGGATGGAGGCCGAGCAACACCGTGTCAGGGCGGAGGCGCAGCGTCGCTCGGACCATGTAAAAGCCGGCGGGGAAATAGAGCACGCGGTGGGTGTCGATCGCACGCTGGATCGCGTCGCTGTCGTCGGTGCGACCATCCCCCTTGACTCCGAGGCTGCGGACGTTGGTCCAGGCCGCGACCTCCGGATAGGCGCGGATTGCCGGGGCGCGGTGTGACGGCATCGCCGGCAGCGGCGCGATATCCGCCTTGGTCGCGATCTTGCCGACCCGGCCGAGCCCCGGCACCGCGAGACCATGGCTGAAACTGGCGACGCGATAGGCGCCGGGCTTGCCGGAAACGGTACGGCCGCTGTCGCGGAAGCGGGCGAACACCGGCGTATCGACCGCCAAGGCGTTGTCGAAGCCGATTTGGGTGAAGGTGCTCGCCTCGTTGGAGATGATCACCCCGGCGCGCGCGATGTGCTCGAAGCGGACGTCCTTGCCCCATAGCGAGTCGCTGTACCCCCGATCGATCTCGATCCCGACCGGCGCGTTGCGAAAGGCAACGTTGACCAGCGTCAGATCGGCCTCATGCTCGCGGATCGCCGCATCGCGCTGGCCATCGAAGCTCGAATCGATCAGCGTGAACTGCCACGCCGGCGAGGTCTTCTCGCTGACGATGCCATAGCGACCACCCTCGAAGTGGACGTCCTTCATGACATTGCCGGCCTGATAGACACCGGCGAAGGCCGAGCCGAGGCGGAAGCGCATGTGGCTGAGGAAACCATGCTGAGCGACGCGGAAGCGCACCGCGGCGGCCGCGGGATTGCCAGCGCCGATCTCGACGTCGACGTTGCTCATCGACGAGTAGAAGGTGGCCGAATTGGCGTCGCGGACCTTGTCGCTGCGCGGCACCACGGTGGGCACCGGCACGGGCACCTTGCCGACGTCATATTGATCGCCGCCGGTGAACACGATCAGCGTGCTGACGCCCTGCTGGAACCCCGGCGTGTTGTCGCCGAGCACCAGCAGCGGCCGGGTGGGGCCGACGCCGAAGATGCGCACGCCCTGCGGCACCAGGATGCTGCGGGTCAGCCGGTAGCGGCCGGACGGCAAGAAGACGATGCCATGGCCGGTGTCATCGCGCGCAGCGTCGATCGCGCGTTGCAGCGCCTCGCTGTCGTCGGCGCGGCCGTCGCCCCTTCCCTTGACCGTAACGGCACGGGGATCGTCGGGGCGGGCGAGCAGGGTCGAGCCGGTGATGGCGGCAGCCGCAGGCTGCGCCACGAACAGGCTGGTCGCCGCCAACAAAACTGCCTTCATCCCGATCACGTTTCCACCCCAGCAATCATGGACGCGTCGCGGCGCCTCGTCTGGATCGTGGTTACGCTGGCACGGCGTGGCTGGCATCCACGACGATGGTCGTAGTTCCCCGCAACCCGCCGCCTCGCTAATGGGTTGGGCATCATGCCGACCGGCTCGTGGCTCGGCGCGACCAGCCAGCGAGGACAAGGCTTGCACCCGTCAACCACTCCTGCGGCGCTCGCCCCGATGGCGATCATCATCATGGGCGTCAGCGGCAGCGGCAAATCAACGCTCGGCCATGCGCTGGCGCAGTCGCTGGGCTGCCCGTTCCTCGAGGGCGACGACTTCCACGATGCCGCCGCCATCGCCAAGATGAGCCACGGCGAGGCACTCACCGACGACGATCGCTGGCCATGGCTCGACCGCCTGGGCGCCGCCATTGCCGGAGCCGTCGCGGAGCGCGGCCTGGCGGTGGCCGCCTGCTCGGCCTTGCGGCGCAGCTACCGCGATCGGCTGATCACCGCGATACCTGCCCCGACACGCTTCGTGCTGCTGGACAATGATCGCGACGAACTGCGCCGCCGGATCGCCAATCGCCCGCTCCATTATATGCCGCCGAGCCTGCTCGACAGCCAGCTGCAGACACTAGAACGGCCTGCCGCGGGGGAGCGGGCCATGGCGTTCGACGCGGGCTCAGCGCCGGCGGTGCTATGCGGGCGGGTGCTCGCGTGGCTCGAACAATCAGGCACCGAGGGATGATCCGCGCGGTGCTGACCATCGCTGCCGCGGCCGTGCTGGCGCCCGCTCAGGCAACGCCGCAGATCACGGTGCCGATCTGGCCGCAGGGGGCGCCCGGCTCCGCCGCCCACCGCGGCGAGGCCGAGATCGTCGAGAACAGCTATATCCGCAACGTCCATGCCCCCTCGATCACGGTGTTCCCCGCCGATCCGGCACACGCCAACGGCGTCGGCGTGATCGTGATCCCCGGCGGCGGCCACCGCATGCTGGTGTGGGTGAACGAGGGCGTGATGCCGGCGCGGACACTGAACCGGTTTGGAATCACGGTATTCGTGCTCAAATACCGCCTCGCGCGTCAGCCGGGATCATCGTACGGTATCGAAACCGATGCCGCCGCCGATGCTCGACGCGCGGTGCGCTGGGTACGCGCGCACGCCGCCGAGTATCACATCGATCCGCATCGACTGGGGCTGATGGGCTTCTCCGCGGGTGGCGAACTCGTGTCGCTGGTCGCCGACAACCCTGCGCCCGCAGGCGCCGCGCCGCTCGATGCGATCGACCGCATCAGTGCCCGGCCCGATTTCCAGATCCTGGCCTATCCCGGCCCACTGGGGATCCCGGCGCGCGCCGTCATCGGAGCGCCACCGGCGTTCCTCGTCGCCGGGACGCAGGACGCGTGCTGCGCGCCGCCGACGCTCGCGCTGTACCAGCAGTTGCGCGCGGCCGGCGTCTCGGCGGAACTACATCTGTTCGCCGACACCGATCACGGCTTCAACGTCGCCATGCACGCCGAGCGTGTGTCGCTGCAGCATTGGCCGGACCGGCTGGCCGACTGGCTGGCCGACGGCGGCTGGCTGGTCGCGCGGCACGATGCGCGGACCACGCCGAGCAACTGGCCGATGCCCTAGGGCATCGGCCTAGGGCATCAGGCGCTTGCGTCCCTCCGACAGATGCCAGCGCATCGCCAGCGCGGCGCCGTCGGCATCCTGGGCGCGGATCGCGTCGACGATCGTCTCATGCTCGCGCATCATCGCGCCGATCACCTCGGGCGGTCGCGACCGGGAAATGTCGACGCCGGCGCGCATGATCCGGTCGATCTCGCCCGACAGTGCCTCGAACGCGAGCAGGAAGGCCGGGTTGGCGGTCGCGAGCACGATCCGGCGATGCAATTCCATGTCCTCGGCGTGCGCCGGGTCGCTCGACAGCAAGGCGGTGCGCAGGTCCGCCAGCGCCGCGTCGATCGCCGCCATCTCGGCGACCGAGCGGCGCGCCGCGGCGAGCCGCGCTGCCTCGGCCTCGAGCACGAAGCGCACCTCATACGTGCCGAGCGTCGCCGACAGTTCGGCGAGCGGCATGTAGGCGACCAGGCGGTCCGACGGCCGGTTCTTGACGAACGAGCCGGCGCCACGCCGCGCCTCAGTGATGCCGTCCGACGCCAACCGCACCAGCGCCTCGCGCACCATCGTCCGTGACATGCCGAACATCCCGGCCAGCCGTGACTCCGAGGGCAGGCGATCGCCGATGCCGAGCCCATCGGCATCGATCAGCGCGACGATGCCCGTATAGGCCTGGTCCGCCAGGCGGATGTCGTTCATCGGCCATTCTCCCCGCAGCAGACCCCTCGGGCTGCCATCACATCACGCTGCTGCCGAGCAGCACCAGGATCAATCCCACCACGGATACCACGGTCTCCAGTACCGACCAGGTGCGGAAGGTGCCCGGCGTATCGGTGCCAAGATAGCTCTTGACCAGCCAGAAGCCCGGATCGTTGACATGGCTGAAGAATACCGAGCCCGCGCCGATCGCCAGCACCGTCCATTCAGGCGAGACGCCGGAGGCGGCGACCAGCCCCGGCATGATCCCGGCGGTGGTGATGGTTGCGACGGTCGCCGAGCCGGTGGCCAGGCGGATGCACACCGCAACGCCCCAGGCGAGCAGGATCGGCGACAACGCTCCGCCGGCCGCGACGCGGACCAGCAGGTCCGACAGGCCGGCGCTGACCAGCACCTGCTTGAGCGCCCCGCCGGCGCCGATCGAGAGCAGGATGGCGCCTGCCGGCTTCATCGTTTCCGACCAGATCGCCTCCTGGGTGGCGCGCCGGCCGACGCCGCGGCCGAACAGCAGCGGCAGCGCGACGAGGCAGGCGATCAGCAGCGCCAATACCGGATTGCTCGCGGCGCCAAGCCAGGCGAAGCGCGGCGCCACGCTGACGGGGAGCAGCGATTCCACCTGGCCGGCGGCGATCAGCACCACCGGCATCAGCACCACGACCAGCGCCCGCCAGATCGCCGGCGGCTCGATCTCCACCGGGCGCGGCGCGATCGCCGGGGTGGCGAGCACCACGCCGCGGGCGGTAAACCGCGCGAGCAGCGGCCCGGCGATGATCGCGGTCGGCAAGGCGACGAGCAGGCCATAGCCGATCGTCAGGCCGAGGCTGGCACCGAGCGCGTCGACCGCAAGCAACGGCCCGGGGTGGGGCGGCACCAACGCGTGGACCACCGACAAGCCGGCGAGCGCGGGCAGCATCAGCCGTAGCTTGGCGTCGTCGCCGCGTCCGCCATCGGGCAGCGCCGCTGCCGCCGTGGCGACGATCGGCAGCAGCAGCACCAGCCCGGTCTCGAAGAACAGCGGCAGGCCGATCACCAGGGCGACCAGCAAGCTTGCCCACGGCGCCCGGGCGGCGCCGGACCAGCGCAGACCGGCGCGCGCGAGCGCCGCAGCGCCGTCGGACAATTGCAGCATCGCCCCGAGTGCCAAGCCCAGCGCGACCACCAGACCGGTGCCGCCGAGGATGTCGCCCGCCCCCTTCTGCACCGCCTTGGCGGTATCCGCCGTGGCCATGCCGCTGACCAGCCCGACGGCAAAGGCGCCGCACAGCAAGGCGATGAACGGGTGGAGGCCGACACGCACGATCAGCACGATCGACAGACCGATGCCGAGCAGCGCGGCGATGATCAGGCGGTAATCGGCAGCGATCATGGTCGCGCTCCTGCGGTGATCCGCAACGTCGCGGTCGCACGGCGCCCACGCCTATCCTCTCGTATCATCACCCCTCCTCCAACCGGCTTACCACTGACCTTGGCGGCCGTCGAAGCTCCAAAGCTGTATGACAGGAAAATTGAGAATGACCATAGATTGCTGCTGATCTAGCTAGATTGAGCGTCAAACCGCTTGAACCTGTCCAACCAATACGCCTAGGATCGGATCACGACGTGAGTCGAGATGGGCGACCGACCGGCGAGACGACCGGCAGCGCCCCGACGGGCGCTGGGCGCGCGATGGGAGAGATGGCCGTGAACAGGATCGTACCGAACGACAACATGCCGACCGATCCGGGCCACCAGCCGGCCACGGCGGGAGCGCAGCTCACCCCGACGCAGATGAAGGTGCTGGCCGGGGTTCATTCAGGGCTGCTCAACAAGCAGATCGCCTATGATCTCGGCATCGCCGAGGCGACGGTGAAGGCGCATATGACCGCGCTGATGCGCAAGCTCAACGTCCGCAACCGCACCCAGGTCGCGGTCGCTGCGCAGCGCATGGATCGCACGCTGCGGGCGTGACATCTTGCGAAGCAGGCTGATCCGCGCGTGCGGCTGTGGTATCGCTATCAGCATAACAGTGCATCAGCACGAACAAGGGTGGAGGCCGGGATGGACTTGGGACGACGTGACCTGCTGCTGTCCGCGGCATCACTGGCGGTGGGATCGAGCGCGATGGCGCGTGTGGTGCCGGATCGGCCGCTCGGCTACGCAATCGTCGGGCTTGGTTATTACGGGCTTGGGGTGATCATCCCGCAGTTCGCCAACTGCGCGCACAGCCGGCTGGCGGCGGTGGTCAGCGGCGATGCTGCCAAGGCGCGACGCGTCGCCGCCGAGCACGGCTTGCCGGCGCGATCGATATATTCCTACGCCAATTTCGATACGATCCGCGACAATCCGGACGTCGACATCGTCTATGTCTGCCTGCCCAATGCGATGCACGCCGACTATACCATCCGCGCCGCCAAGGCCGGCAAGCACGTGATGTGCGAGAAGCCGATGGCGGTCTCGGTGAAAGAATGCGAGGCGATGATCGCGGCGTGCAAGGCCGCGGGGCGGAAGCTGATGATCGGCTATCGCTGCCATTTTGAACCGCTCAACGTCGAGGCGATGCGGCTGGCGCACAGCGGCGCGGCGGGCAAGATCCGCTACGTCCGCTCCGAACACGGTTTCACCCAGGGCAGCCCCTCGGCCTGGCGGCTCAAGCGCGCCATGGCGGGTGGCGGATCGCTGATGGACATGGGCATCTACAGCCTGCAGGCGGCGCGCTACATGACCGGTGAGGAGCCGATCGCGGTCACCGCGCGCGAATCCACCGACCGTCGCGACCCGCGGTTCACCGAGGTCGAGGACATCCTCGACTGGACGCTGGAATTCCCCTCGGGCGCAATCGCCAGCTGCCAGTCGATGTACAGCGCCAACCAGAACCATGTGCTGCTGATGGGCGACAAGGGGCGGGTCGAGCTCGAACCCGCGACCCGCTACGACGGCAACCGGATGTGGCTCGGCAAGGACGGCCGCGAGCGCGAGGTGACACCGCCGCCGGGGCCCGCCAAGACCCAGTTCGCCGGTCAGCTCGATCATCTCGCCAGCTGCGTGCGCACCGGGGCCGAGCCGATCGTGTCGGGTGAGGAAGGATTGCGCGACATGCGGATCGTCGAGGCGATCTACCGTTCCGCGCGCGAGGGCCGCACCATCCGCCTTGGAGCCGGGGCATGATCGCGCGGCTCGCACGAGTTGCGTTGCTGCCGCTGGCGTGGACGGCGGTACCCGGCAGCGCAGCGGATCCGACCAGCTTCGCCGCCGCCGGCGAGGTCGCCGCGCAGGTCGCCGCAATGGGCAAGGCGATGAAGCCGGGCCAGGGGTTCGCCTGGCAACCGGTCGTGCGCGATGGCGCCACCGTTGCCGGGCTGGAAATCTGGAAGGCGCCGGGCCGCCCGGCAGTTCACCCGAGCGACGGCGAATATGTCATGGTCGTCGCCGGTGCGGGCACGCTCGTCTCGGGCGGGACGCTGGTGGCGCCGGTGGTGAAGCAGCCCGGGCTCACCGAAGGTGACCGGATCGACGGCGGCACCACCCGCACGCTCGCGCCCGGCGACGTCTTCCTGATCCCCGCCGGGACGCCCCACTGGTTCGGCATCACCGGCGACCGGCTGGTGATGCTCGGGATCAAATTGCCCGCAGGACGCTGACCCTCAGCGGAACGCTCCGGCACCCCGCACGCCTTTTCCGAAGGCGGCGGGGCCATCCGCCGAGACGGAACATTTGCCTTACATGCTCAACAACTCCACCGGCCGGTCTTCGACCCCGGGCTCAAGGTGATCAACTCGGATGCGCGCATCGATCTGCTCGTCACCGCCGTCGGGCTGCCCGGCGGTATGAGCGGCCGCCAAGTCGCCGACGCCGCTCGCGCGATCCGCCCGAACCTCAAGATATTGTTTATTACCGGCTATGCGGAAAATGCGGTGCTCAGCCACGGCCACCTCGACCCCGGCATGCACGTTCTCACCAAGCCGTTCTCGATCGACGCGCTGACCAGCCGCATCCGTGGGCTGATCGAGGGCTAGCTGAGCCCCCCCCTCGAGCGACGCCGCAGCATCGGGATGTCAAAATGGTGCCCCTGGCCTCTGCCGCTTCGTCGAGGTCATCATGCTGTAAACCCTGGATTTTATTGATGCTTGTAGATGGGCGGTGCCCCCCGTGGTGCCCCCTGCCCTATCCCGCCGGTGGTTCAGCGGAGAGGCGGGCACTCACCCATTCGTCGACGGCAGCCTGCCACCAGCCACAACATTGCGCGGTGAGTCGCACCTGCTTCGGGAACTGGCCGTTGGCGATCATCCGGTAGATGGTCGCTCGGCTCAGACCGACCGTCGCGACGACATCGTTGATCCGGAGGAAGCGACCAGCAGTGCTCGGCTGGCCCTCCTGCTTGCGTTGGGCGGCAGTCTTCATGCGGCTTCCTTGAGGCGTTCGGCATCGTGCAGCTCGGCGATACGATCGCGGACCTGGACGGCAGTGGCGTAGGGTGAGGTTAGTCCGTGCATGGCCATGATGCGGGCGCGGACGTCGACGATGATGGCTGCTTCTTCGAGGCTTGGGACGCGCTGCGGCCAGCCTTTCACGTAGCGCAGATTGGTGGGCAGCGACGCTTCCAAGCGGAGACGCTCGGCGCCGAGGAGCTTGCCCCGCGCCAGTTCCGAAGCCAACGAAGCCGGCAGCAGATCCGGGGCAACGTCGCCAAGCCAGCGATCAGGCTGAAAGCTGAATGTGGACGAGGCCTCGCGGCTGACCAGATGCAGGTAGGCGCCCCGGTTGCCCGGCGCCCTTGCGGCGATGCCAATGTCATGCGCCGAAGCTAGGACGCAGAACGCGCAGCCATGGCGCGTGCTGCCCAAGCCGTAGCTTTCCGGCAACGGCAGGCCATAACGCTCGCAGTAGGCGTAGACCTCGTCCTCGCGCACATCGACGCCAGGGTGCCACGTTAGGATATTTGCACCGCGCTTGCGCGTGTAGCAGGAGCCCTCGGCCTTGCTGATCGGGGTTAGCCGACGCTTGGGGCTTTCTTCGCGGCGAATGCCAACCACGGACAGGATCCGATCTGCTGGAAAGCGACGCAGCAGCTCGGGCAGAATGACCTGCGTTTTCATTTCTGACGTGCAGAAACGGGTGCTCGCGGAAGACCATGGCGCCGTCAGGTGGTAGGTCAGCAGCTCCTCGTAGCGCCGGCAGCCCAGCTCAAAGCGGCGCTCCCATTTGGACAACATGTCATAAGACTTGTTGCGCACCACGATGAGCGGCACGCCAAGCAGGGCCGCTGCCGCCCGTACTGTAGCCGGGGTGGATTGCCATTCGATACGACCAAGATCCGCATGGATCCCGACGCGTCGCTCCCGCGGGTGACCAAGGCGGTCGAGCAGCTGCGCGGTAGCGTAGCTGATCGAAACGCTATCCTTGCCGCCAGAAAGGCTAAACGCCACAGGTGCGCCTGCTTGGATGGCCATGCGCACGTCTGGGGAGACCGCCAGCTCTTCGAAGCCGGTGGTGAAGAGTGCCATCTGGTGCCGCGCGTCGGCTGCCCGCGTCATGCAGCGAGCCTCACCGGCGCAGCGGGCGGCTGATTAGCGAGGACGAGTGCGCGAGCTACCGGCGGACATACGCTGTTGCCAATCGCGCTGATCTGCTTGGCGATAGCGCTCATCAGATCACCTCGTAAGATGCGATGTCATGGGGGCGGCCAGTAAGGGTCCAGCGGCAGCCGGCCTTACCGTCTGCTGCCCAACCAGACGGCGACATGGGGTTGGCGTCGGTCGCACCCTCGTTGCCGTTGGCGAGGATCACGCGGACGCGCTTGCCGATCGCCTCGCGGGGCAAGTAGCCGGGGTTCGGGCTCACAGCCGGATCTCCGCGTAGCCCATGCTGCTCAGCGCCTTGGCAACCAGATGCCAGACGTGGAGCTTCAATCGGGCGTGGCGCCGCACCCTGTCCTCTCGCTGGGCCGTCCCAGCGAGCAT
Organism: Sphingomonas sp. GW821-FHT09E03; assembly: GCF_059416225.1. Classification (NCBI taxonomy): domain Bacteria; kingdom Pseudomonadati; phylum Pseudomonadota; class Alphaproteobacteria; order Sphingomonadales; family Sphingomonadaceae; genus Sphingomonas; species Sphingomonas sp. GW821-FHT09E03. Next base: position 382,560 of record NZ_JBWKOS010000004.1, read on the forward strand.
GGCGTGGTGCAGCGTCTTTGCATCGCGCCCGCGATAGCTCCGGGCGCGATAGTCGGCGTGCTGGCGATCGGCAGTGGTGCCGCTGTTGTCGATCGTCATCCGCGCAAGCTCGGAAACCTGCCCATCGACGGCCGACCACAGCTCTACGCGGACGACGATCACATGTGCCTCACAGCAGCTGCGGCGATCACGGCGATCAGCGTCCAGGTGCCGGCAGGCGCGAGGATCCGCGCCAGCATCTGCGCGCGGGGCGACCAGGAGGTGACGTGGGGCTCGCTCATCAGATCATCCCCAGCGCTTGCATGTAGACCTCGAGGATCGCTTCCTCTTCCTGGAACTCCTCTTTCTTCTTCTTCCGGATCGACAGAATCTTGCGGATGGCCTTCGGGTCGTATCCGCGCCCTTTGGCCTCGGCCATCACGTCCTTGATGTCGTCGGTGATGCCCTTCTTTTCTTCCTCGAGGCGCTCGGCGCGTTCGATCAGCAGGCGCAGCTCGTCAGCCGCGATGTGACCGCCGCCCATGCCTTCGCCGCGGGTATCGCCGGCCGAGTTCGTGCTTTCGGATATGCTCGTCATTGCTGGTTCCAGTTCGTGCGGGTGGAAATCAGGGGCGCGCCAGCGGCGCGACTTGTAGAGAGGGGCTCCACAAGGACCGGGAGCCGTTCAGAACATTGGCGGCGGGCGGCGCGGGACCGGGTGAAGATCCGCGGCGAGGCACCAGCACGCGACGCCGTCGGCGAAGCGGACTGTGGCCAAGAGGTGGCGGACGGCGAGCACATCGGCCTGCTTGCCGCGACGCTGGCCGCTGCCGAGGAAGAGCACCCGGTCGCCATGGCCGAGGCCTGGGCAACCCTCGCTGGTGGCAGAGCGCGACACTTCACCGCGCTTCAGCCAGGAGCCGCGCGATGCGCCGCCATTGCGGGTTCACGGTCGCGGCGATGATGCCGATCGACGCCGAGGCGGCACCGGCGAACGCGGCCGCCGCCAGCACAGGAGCCATGCCGGCCATCAGCGCCGCGCCCCGGCAACGCTGACGACCAGCATCAACAGGCCCGCAGGAATGGCGACCAGCGCCGCCAGCGTGATGGCGACCGCGCGCAGCACACGGCGCCGGCGCGACCGCGCGGCGTAGAGCCGGGCGGCAGTCACTGGCAGCGCTCCACGCGCTCGAAGTCCGGCAGGCACTGGGTGCAGGCGGTGGCGGTCGCCCAGGCGCAGGCATGGTGACCGTCGGTACAGGGATCCCAATGGCTGCAGCCGCAACCACGGCAGATCCGCGGGTGGCGATCGGCGGGCTCGGTGGCGAGCTGGCGGTACACGTCCGGGTCGAACGGGAAGACGGTGCGCAGGCTTTCCAGCGTCTCGGGCCGGCGCGCGACGTTGCCCGGCGTCTCGAGCACATGCATCAGGTCCAACGCCGGCGCGACCTCGTCGGCGTTGCGCGCGAGCATGCCTGCGGCCACGCTAATCGACAGGCCGGCAGCCTCACGGCGGAGGCGCAGGTACGCGGCCGGCGTGAGAGCCTCCGCGTCTGCGCAGAGAGCACGCTCGCCGCGCTTCTTGGGGAGAGCGAACGTCCGGGGAAAAGCGTGCATCATGGGCGATCCTTTCAGGCAAGGGTGTGGCGTTGCCGGAAGCGGGCGCTTTCGGCGGGGTCAGGTCGACAGGGGGCGAATGCGGCGAAGCCGCGTCGGGCTAGGTGCTCATGTTGCCGGCCAGCGCTTCGCAAATGAGCGCAGCAGTCTCGACGCGGCGATCATCATTGGCCGGTGCCGGATGATTTTCATTCGCCGGCTTTGGTGCCGACCAAGCTCCAAAAGGGAGGCGGACCTCCGGGTTGGATTTGGCGCTCGGCCGGATCTCACGCACGAACGACAGCTGGGCGACGGCGCTAAACCCGCAGTCGTCATTGGTGCAGACGATGCGCAGCTCGCGGACGCAGAGCGTCACTTCCTGGCTGTCGCGAACAATGGTCTTGTTGCGGCAATGCGGGCACTTGATCGACGGCAGACGTGTGAGCTTCTTAGGCATTTAACCCCCCGGTGTTCCCCGCGGCCGGCGCCACGCCGTTCGGGAGGAAGCTCGCCAGGCGCCGCATCAGCGCTTCGATCGCGCTTGCTGCCTGCTGCGCCTCGGCGAACGCCCGATGGGCATCCAGCGGCGAGGCATTGGAACTGGTGAGGACGAGGGCGGCAGCGACGGTTTCGCCCCACTCCTTCGCCGCGGTGGCAATCTCCGCAACCAAGGCGCGCGTGCAGGCGTCCTGCCGATTAACGGTGACCTCAAGCTGAAACGCATAGGCGTCGAGGAACGGAGCGCCCTGTCCGCCGGCAGCCTTGTAGGCGGCGTCGAGCGCGAGCGCGTGATGGATCCTCGGCGTTGCTGAGCAGCTTTCTTCCGTCCAGTAGCCGATTGTCCGATCGCCCACGCTGGTGATGGCGCGGCAGGCCGGCTTCTCGATGACGCCAATGACACGGCGCATGGCCGATTTGAAGGTACGAGGCGCGCGGAGCTTGGTCATCGGCCAGCTCCGATCAGGCCGAAGCGGTAGAGCAGCTGCTGCCACCAGGGCGCGGGCTTACGCTCGCCGAAGTAGCCGATGCGGTACAGACGGCTCAACGTGCCACGCCTTGCGAAACCGAGAGGATATCGAAGGCGACATCGCCGCTGCCCGTGAGGCACATATGCTTCATATCTACTGCTAGAGAGGGGCGACCAATGCTGATCAGCGCTAATTGCGCATCATGAGGGATAAGGTCATCAGGCCAGTTTCGCGGGTCACGAAACCATGCTGCAAATCGCTCGAGATTATGAACGAGAAATGGTTTTCCCTCTCTCAATCGCTGGAAGAAGGATCCATTATTGACGACGATTGTCGCGACTCGAGCCAGCGACCTTCCGCCACACGCAGCAATCTGCTCCTCGTAGGCGTCGGCAAGTGTTCGCATGGCGTTCTCATATGCGGCATCCATGCATCGGCACTGCGGTATTTGGACAGCGGATGTCAATGGACATCTGCCGCTCGCTTGCCGTTTTTTGATGCTGCATAGGTGCCGCATGAACTCGCAGCTGCAAACGATACAGGAGCGGATTTCCGCGAAGCTCACGGAGCTGAACCTATCGGCACGGGAAATTTCGCTCGCTGCCGTGGGAAAGCCGGATGCCATTCGCAACATCCTGAAGAAGAATGCGATGCCGGCGATTGACCGGCTCGACGCGATTGCCGAGGAGCTGGGCACGACAGCGGATTGGCTCTTGGGGCGCGAAACCGGTATCGTCCCTACGTTCGATGCCGGCTTGCCGATCCGCCCCGAACAACTCCGCCGCCTGCCAAAGACACTGCCTATTTACGGTAGCGCGCTAGGCGCAGACATGGAGTTTAGTGGCGACGGCGGCGTGGTGGTGCGTGTTGAGCAAACGGAGGTGCACATGGTGACGCCCCTCGACTTCATGGCTCGGCCCATTGGGGTGACAGGCCGCCCGGATTTGTACGTGCTGGAGGTTTCCGGCCATTCCATGGAACCTCGTTATGATTCGGGGCGGCGGGTGCTTGTGGATCCGCGGCGCTCGCCCGGCGTCGGCGATGACGTGGTGGTGCAGTTGCGAGGCCCGACGTTTGACGGCGAAGAGGTGCGCCACGTCCTGATCAAGCAGCTGGTCCGCCGTCGCCCCGGAGCGGTGGTCCTGCGACAGTTTAATCCTGATGCGGTATTTGACGTGCCCAACGAGCAAGTCTCGGCCGTTCATCGCGTTATGCCTTGGGACGAGGCGTTAGGATTTTGATGGTGAGCGAGACATCACCCAACGAGCTGTCGGTAGCTACTGTGCTCTCCCAACTTAGCCGTGCGGGCGTTCCCGACGCCAAGCTAGACGCATTGCGTCTGAAGTATGCCAATTCGTCTGTAAACGGCGGCTTGGTCATGGACTTTGTCGCTGCGCAGATAACTTTCAATCTATCGTTGGCGGAGGCGCTGCAGAAGGTCGCGAACAACCAATCGTACAGCTTGGAAGCAGTGATTGCCGACTTGCGAGATACTGTGACTGCTGGACACGCCATCATCAACACGGTCGCCGACCAGACGGTAAATGCGGTGCCAAATGGCTGAACCCGAAACTCGCCTTCGCGCCCTTTTTTCAGTCGAGCAGCGGCTAAGGGCGATCGAAGAAGCCGACACGCGCTTGAATGGCGGGGGTGGCGGTGGCACATCAGGCGGCGTGACTGACGATTGGAAAATCAGCGTGGACCGCCAGCTCGGCCAGCTCCATGAAGACGTCCGCGCGCTCCTCAACCGCGGCGTTGCTGCGGTCGTTGCGCTAGCCCTGATGGTCGGCGGCCTCTATTTCTACTTCAACGAGAAGTTTGAAGCCGTCGATCGGCGGATGTCGGCGATGGAGGTTCAGCAGGCCAAGTCGGACGCGACCATCAATGGCAAGCTAGACACTCTTCTGCAGCGAAAGGATGCGGCTCAGAAGTGAGCCGATTACGCGGCGCTCTCTAGCGTCAGCGCCGAGGTGAAGCCGCGATCGGGCAGCAGCTCGTGGGTGACGTCGGATACGAGCCACTTGACGGCGCTGATCTCGGCCTTGAAGCCAGCGACCGTTACCGGTCGGTCAGGGTAGATCTCCAATCGGCCGAGGGCGAGCCCCAAGTCTAGCTTCCGCGGCGCGCGGGCGGCTCGGCTGCTCTCGGCCGTCGCCGCTTTCTTGGCCGCGGCCTCGCTGGCATAGGTGCGGGTCAGCCGGCGCGTCGGGCCGCTGCCGCTACCGGCCTTCACGGTCTGCTTCTTCGCACCCTTGCGATCGTGCCATTGCGCCTCGACCTCGCCAGCCTCCTCGCGCTTTTCGATGCGGAAGCTATGCCGGTCGCCGTCGCGTCGCTGGATGGTCAGGCCGGGGATCTTGGCGCCACTGGAGGTGGTGGCGACGCCGATCGGCGCAAAGATAAGCGTGCCGGCTTTCACCGTAGCGGTCGCGTCATGCTCGCGGCCGAGCCGCCGCAGCAGCGCCATGTCGCTCTCCCGCCCTTGGGTGAACGCCTCGACCTTGATCGAGGCCAGCGCTGGGGCGCAGCGGGCGGTGAGCTTGTTGCGGCCGGCGATCTGGTTGACGATCGCGCCAAGCGTCGTGTCGTGCCAGCTCTGTTCACGCCGGCTGCGGATATCGCTGGTGAGGTCGGCCGATCGGGCGCGGACGGTGATCAGATCCGGCGGGCCGCTGTGCTGCACCTCGTCGACGACGAACTTGCCCTTGTCGACCAGGCCAACGGTGACGTCGCTGCCCGCCTTCCAGCCGAGCTGGACGCTAAGCGTGGCGCCGGCCGAGGGGATCGCCATACGCCCGTCATGGTCGGTGATCACGATCTCGAGCTGGTCCGCGTCGCCACCGCGGCGCTCCGATAGTCGCAGGGAAACCAAGCGCGGTCGGAGCTTGTCGGTCAGATCCTGCCCGTTGAGCGTCACCTTGTAATCGGCGATGTTGGTGACGGCCGTCACGCGCCGGCGCCCTGCTGCTGATCCTCAACCTCGAGCAGATCGATGCCGAACTGGATCAGGCGCGCGGTGCCGTCAGGGAAGAAGGAGCGCTGACCTTCGCGGATATTGGTGATGACGAAGGCGCCATAGACGCGGCCGGTGCCATCCATCAGCGGCCAGGCTTCCCCTTCCTCCGCCATCTCGCGCAGCCGCTCGAGCGAAGCGGCACCTTCCATCAGCTCGGCCGGCGCATCGCCGGTGAGCGAGATGGTGTCGTTTTCCCGCCCGGTGAACTGGACGGCGTCGATCGCGCCAATCCGACCGCTACGCGCGTGGCGCCAGGCGCTGTCGCGCTGCAGCTCCTGGTAGGCGAGCGTCGGTAGCGAAAAGGCGAACATGCCCAGCGACATCATCGTGCTCACAGGTCGGCTCCATCGGCATCGTCACGGTAGCTCGAGCGCCGGCGCGCATGGACATCTCGCTCGCGCCGGTCCAACTCGCGGGCGACAGCGCGAGCCAATGCCTGCTCATCCATGCCGGCAACCCCCTGGACGGTGATGTTGTAGATCGGCGCGGTATAGCTGCCCCCCTGGCCAGCGACGCCTCCTGCGCCGCCCGAGCTGCCAGCGCCTTGACCGCTGGTCGACGGCAGGCGCGTGCTGATGATCTTCACGCCGCGACCGCGCGCGGCGACCTTGTCGGCGGTGGCGATGGCCGGCGAGACGAGTGCGCCCGTCGCGAGCGCAGGAAGAGCAGCAGCCGCGGCCATGTTTCGCGTCAGGCGCCGCATGCGCCCGATCGCACCATCATGCCCGCGATCGAGCCCCGCATTGAGCCCACCGACGATGTGACCGCCCAGCGCCATGAAAACGCGGCTGGGCGATCTGATCTGGGCAGCGGCCTTGAAGCCCCCGGCAAGCGAGCCAGCAAGTGCCTTGCCGGCCGACCATAGCCGCCCCGGCGCGCTCTTGATGCCGTTCCACAGGCCGCTGATGATCATGGTGCCGAAGTCGAAGAACATGGCGGGCAATGTGACGAACGCTGCTCGCACGGCTCCCCGGAAGGCGTTCCAGGCGATATTCCAGCCACTGGCGAGCATCGCCGGCAGCCGAGTGGTCAGCCACGAAACCGAGGCGCCGATCGCTCCGGTGAGCATGGTCCATGCCGCGCTCCAACCCGACGACAGCAGGCCCGGCAGCGTGCCGGTGAGCCAGGAGAATGCGGCGGAGCCGAAGCGGTAGAGCGACCCGAGCGCATAGCCGACGAAAGAGGCGATACTCTGCCCCACCTCTAGCAGGCTCATGGAAAAGAGCGCCTTCACGCCGCTCCACATGCCGCTGAAGATCCCGGTCACGGCGTTGGTGCCGCTGGAGAAGAGCGCCTGCACGCCGGTCCACAGGTTCGAGAAGAAGCCGGCGACCTCGCCCCAGTTGCTGTAGATCAGGTAGGCACCGCCAGCGAGCAGCGCGACCGCCGCCACCACGGCCAGCACTGTGCCGAGAATTGGCAGCAGGCCGACCGAGGCCAACCCTCCCGAGACGCCCATGGCGACCAGGCCAGCGTTGACGATCGCGATCGGCCCCATGAACGCGGCAAGCGCAATGGCGCCGGCGCCGAGCACCAGGAACATGGCAGTCAGCGCCGCGGCGCCGAGCACCACCACCTTCGTCAGCAGCGGGTGGCGCCTGGACAGGTTCGCCAGTCGATCGGCGTATACGCCCGCCTTCTGGACGATCGCGTTCACCGCCGGCAGCAGGACGGTGCCCATGCTGATCGCCAGCGCCGTCGCCTGGATCTTGAGCCGCTTGCTCTGCTCGGCCGAGTCCTTGAGGCGCTCGGCGAAATCGCGATCGGTGGTGCCGCTGGCGCCGGCCGCCGCGGCGCGGATGCGGCGGTATTCGTCGAGGTTCTGGATCAGCGGGCGCAGGCCCTGCTGCACCTGGGCATCCTCGAACAGGAAGCCGATCTTGCCGAGATCGCCGCCCGTCGCTTTCTTGGTCAGCTCGGCGATTGCCTCGAGCGGCGTCTTGCCATCCGCATAGGCTTTCTTCAGCGCGTTGGGCAGATCGACGCCCATCTTCGCGAACGCCTTGATGGTCGCTGGCGAGGCGATCTTCTGGATGATGTTGCTGACGTTGGTGGCGGCCGAGGCGCTGTCGCCGGCACCCTTGCGGGCGATCTGCAGCGCGGCCGACAGATCGGCGACGGCACCGACCCCGGTTTGCCCAAGCGCCTGGTAGCCGGCGGTGAGCGATGGAAACGCCGCCGCCATGTCCTTGATCTCGAACGCACCCTGTTTGCCCGCCTCGGCCATGATGTCGATGACGCGGGAGGTCTGCTCGATCGGCACCTTGAGGTTATCGTTCGCGGCGAATGCGGCAGCCGACAGATCCTTGATCTCGGCCTTGTACGCGGTGGCAGCGCGCCCGATCGGCTTCATCATCGCGACCGCGCGGGTCGGATCGAGCCCGAAGCCCGACAGCGTGTCGACGCCCTCCTGGAGCGCATCGGGCAGCTGGTTGGCGGCGCGGGAGGCGGCGAGCAGCTCCTTACCCATGGCCGCGGCCTGGACGCGCGACAGGTTCGCCTTCTGGGCGATGTCGGTCATCACCGACTCGAACTGCTGCGCCTGCTCGACCGAGCTCGCCAGCGGCCGCGCCAGCGTCATGCCGGTGGCAATCCCCGCGGCGCCGCCGGCAGCGAGTCCGGTGGCCATGCCCTGGGTGCGGCCGAACCGCTCGCGGGCCTCGGCGAAGCGCCGCGCGCGGGCGTCGGCTCGGCCGAGGCGCTCGGTCTGTTCAGTCAGCTCGCGATTGGTGCCCGCAATCTCGGTGCGGAGCCGGCGCTCATGGCCGGCCAGATCGCCGGTGCTGATCCCAGCGGCGCGGAGCCGGTCGCGGACCTGCTGCAGCGACTGAGCTTGGCGATCATTCTCTGACTTCAGCCCCGCTGCCTCGCGCTTGGCTTTCTCGAAATCACGGGTGAGCTGGCGCGTCGGGTTGCTGGTCTCGCTCATTTGCCGAGCGAGCGCGGCGACACGCGCCTGGGCGGCCTGCATCTCCGTCTCGGAGCCGCGGATCTCCGTCTTCAGCTTGCGGAACGACGTGATGTCGCTCTGCGCCCGCTCCAGCTCCTTCAGCCGGTCGCGGGTTTCCTTCAGCGCCCCGGTCGCGGCGCGGCTGCCGCCAGCGATATCCCGCAGCGGGCGAGTGACCCGATCGCTCGCTTCCAGGATCATGCGGATGCGAAGGTCGCGATCCATCGGGTCAGCCCTCCGGGTTGTGCCGCTCTACGGCTTTGGCACGCCAGCCCATCAATTCGGGCAGCGTCATCGGGTCCATGGCCGCAGGCGACCAGTGGAAGACGATGGCGAGATCCGCCATCGCCTCGTCTACGCTTCGGGGGAGGCCGCCTGCTTCGTCGCCTTCGGCAGCAAAAAATCCATCACTTCCATGCCGAACTGGGTGAAGTCGGCGGGATCGAGCTGGGCGACCTCCTGGGCGGTCAGCACAGGCGTGGTGATGCGCGGCAGCAGCGTGGCGGTCGCGGTGACGTTCATCTGCACCAGGTCGGCGATGTTGAGCCCGCGCAGCTCGCCGGCGCGCGGCCGGCGGACCTGGACCTTGTCGATGGTCTGCTCGCCGCGGGCGAACGGGAAGTCGAGGTTGACGGTGATGGTGGCGGGCTTGTTCTGATCGTCGTTCATGAGAAGTTACTCGGATTGAGGCGGGGATGATCGTGGAGGCGCCGTTGCCGGCGCGACCGGCGCGGCTGCCCCCTTGCGGGGGTGTCGGTCACAGGATCGCGGCGCGCTGCTCGGCGAGCATGTCGACGCCATCGACCATGTAGATCATGTTGAGGATGTCGATCTCGATCACGGTCTGGCCGTTCCAATCGAGCCGGTAATAGGCGCACTGCGTCTTGACCTTGGTCTCGCCGCCTTCGCCGACCTTGGACTCGCCCATGTCGATCTCTTCGTGGCGACCGCGCACGGTGATCTCGACGGCATCATAGGCGCCGGTGGCATCGTTCTGGTAGGATCCGGCGAAACGCAGGAAGGTGCTGGCGACGCCGGGGCGCGCGAACTGGCGGAGTACGGTGAGGTCGGGGCCGCCCAGCGTCCATTCCATCTCCATGGCCTCGGCGCCCATGTCGATCTTGACGGTGCCGTCCATCCCACCGCCGCGATAATCGTCGAGCTTGCGGGCCAGCTTCGGCATGGTCACCGACTGGGTCTCGGCCAGATAGCTCTGGCCCTCGTTGAACAGGTTCATGCTCTTCAGCTTGCGGGGAAAGGCCACGGTTCAGCTCCTGGATCGATTGGGAAAAGGCGGGCGCAGGCCGTCAGCTGACCGTGAAGTCGGCCAGATAGGTGTCGGTGATGCGCTGGGTGAGCGCGAGGTTTTCGAGCGGCGGGACCGGCGTGAACTCATAGTCTATCGCCAGCTTGCCCGCGGCGAGGCTCGCCTGGGGGTTCTTGTCGGCCTCGAACCATGCCTTGCCACCGATCAGCTGGCCGGCAGTGACCATGCCGCTGATGGTACCCTTGATCGTCTCGACGATATCCTTGGCGAGGCTCGGGCGCAGCGGCTTGTCGATCGCCCACATCATGCCCTCGCCGATGGTGTCGAGCAGCACCTGGGCGGTACGGGTGGCGGTTTCAAAGCTGAACGGAGAGGTCGGCTCGACACAGCCGCGGTTGCCCCAGAAGCGGAAGCCACCGCCGGCGCGGATCAGCGCGGTCACCTGGCTGTCGTTGAGCAGCATCGCCTCGCAGGCGGGATCCTGGACGTCGAACTGGATGTCTTTGGTGAGACCGAGCACGCCCTCCACGGCGACGTTGGACAGCGACTTGTGCCAGCCCTGCTCCTGATCGATCCGGGCGCGCAGGCCGAGGGCGCGCGCGACGGCGAAGCTGGTCACGTTCGCCGCGGCGCCGGTGTCGAAGGCGAGGAAGTCGGGATAGACGAGCATCAGCTCGCGCGCGGAGAAGTCGGCGCGGTAGAGCTTGGCCGCCGCGACATCGACACCGATCGCCGAGGCATAGGCATAGCCGCGCAGCCGCTGGGCGATCACGGCGAGCGCGGTCGCGACCGCGTGGGTGTCGAGCCCCGGTGCGCCGAGGATCCGCGGCTTGATGCCGAGCTGCGCCTCGGCCGCGAGCAGCGCCTGCAGGCCCGTCTTCATGCCGTCGACGGTACCGCCGATGACGTTGGCGCTGGTTTCCGCCGCATCGTCGCCTTCCTCGACGCGCACCACCACCGTGGGCGCCTTCACCTGGTCGGCGATCGCCCGCAGCGTGCGCGCCAGGGTGCCGCCATCGCCGGCGACGCCGATCGCGGCGTTGAGATCCGTCACCAGCACCGGCCGGTTGAGCGGGAACGCGGCGTTGAGCGCGGTGGTGTCGGCGCCGGCCGCGGCCGAGGCGGTCGCCACCAGGCCGATGACGGCGGTGGCAACGGTGACCAGCGAGCGGGTGCCCTCGGTCGCTTCGATGATGGTGATGCCGTGCATGGTGGCTCCTTCAGGCGTAAACGGTGGGGCTGCCGTTGTTCGGCAGCGGGATGGTGAGCTTGGCGAGTGCGTTCGGGCCGGCGACGTCGGTGCGCTTGCCCTCGAGCACGACGGAGAAGGCGCCTGGCGCGGTCTGCTGGATGGTGACGTTGGTGAGCTTGATCCGCGGCTCCCAGCGCAGCAGCGCCAGCGCCGTCGCCGCCATCAGGCGCATGCGACCGAGCGGGTTCATTGGCTGATCCATCAGCTCAGGGAGCAGCGAGCCATAGTCGCGCCGGCCGATGCGCGTGCCGATCGGGGTCGACAGGATGTCGCCGATCGATTGCTTGAGGTGATCGACGCCGGCGAGCGGCTTGCCGGTGCGGCCGTTCATGCCGATCATGGCTGCTTCATCCAGGCGAGCTTCGCATCCGCATCGCGAGCGTCCTCGTCGTGAAACACGCCGTAGAACCGCGCACCAGGTGCCATGTTGGCGATGTTCTTGAGGTCGGCCTCACTGAACTCGATCATGATGGCTTGGCTGGGCTCGACCGAGTGCCAGGCATCTCCCGCCTTGACCCTCATAGCGGCGCCCCCGAGATCCCACCGCCGGCGGTGACACCGGTGTGCTTGTGGCCCTTGAGGCTCTTGCCGCCGCCTACCACGTCATCGCTGGCGGTGGCCGTGCCTTGAATGCCGACGTCGCCGGTGATCTTGACCGCGCCGGTGATCTCGACCGGGCCGTTGATCTTGACGCCACCCGGCGCATCGACCTGGATCTTGCCGCCGGCGGGCAGCTGGGCAACAAGAAGGTGCGCCTTGGCGTCGTAGGAGAGGATCGCGCCATCATCGAACCGGATCAGGTCGATGTCTTCGGTCGAGGGCGCGGGGTTCGCGTCGGAAAACAGGCCGAGCACGGCCAGCGCGTTGTCGGTGTCGCCCTCGGGGCAGAGCAGCAGGCACTGCTCGCCGACGCTGGGCGGCGACCAGGTGCGCGTCTTGCCGGCGCGCTGCACCACCCAGCAGATATCGCCGGAAACGGTGTCGCCCACGCGCACGCGACAGGTCGCGTTCGCAAGATCGACTTTCTCGATCGTGCCGATTTGGATGATGTTGCCGATGACGCGGCGAGGATCTGGCAGGTCGCTCATGAGCGGCGACATTGGCGAGCCTTGCCGCGGAAGGCGCGAGCCTGCCCTTGTAGAGAGGGTTTCTACAAGGGCAGCGCTTAGGCGGCGGGGGGCGCGTCGGCAGCCGCTTGCGCGTCGGCGGCGGGATCTTCCGCCGGCACCGTCTTGATCACGCCCAGTGCGATCTTTTGGGCGACGCCCAGGGCGACATCGTCGACGCGCGCAGCGGTTCCCGCCTTGTCGTAGGTGCCCTTGTTGGTGAGGACAGCGTTGACGTCCCGCTTGTGAATCACGTCACCTTCCTCAAAGGTGACAGGCACCGTCTTGGCAGTGCGGTCATAGTTGCCGATCGTGACGTTCATACAAGTTCTCCTTAACTGTGGACCCACGTGCCGCCGTAGTTGTTCCAAACGGTCAGCTTTCCACTGCTGGGATCGACTTGGAAATGGATATCGCCGTCAGTATTGCCGGTCGGAGCATTTTGGCTGCGGGTGATCGTATCGCCGACGGTGCCGGGATCCGCGTAATGAACATACCGCCCCGCACCAGACTTGGAGACCGGGCCGGTGAATGCGGCGCCCGCCAAAAGGGCGTATTCGGCTGCTTGGCGCCCGTCGAGCAGATCGGCGTCGAGCCCCGATCCGGCGCCGTCGTTGCCGAGGTGCCAGACCTGTGAGCCGTTCTGCTGCAGCGGACGAAAAGCGTTAATCGCGCCATCGGTGATCCGCATTCGCTCCACGTCAGAGGTGCAGAAGCGTAGCGACGAGCCATATAGACCCAGCCAGTTGCGCAGCGTGTTAGCGGTATTGGTCGCCATGATGGCTGTACCGTGACTATCATTCGCAGTGGCGCTGTCGTTATGCAAACCCAGCCCGTTGAGTTCATCGCCGGTGAAGGTCACGGAAAGCTTTCGCAGGGGCGCGCTGGTTCCAACTCCCATTGCTCCTACGATCGTCATGCGACCGAACTGGTCCAACGCCAAAAGCGCAGCATTTGCGCTTGCTCCGCCAATGCGGAACACGTTGTCGCTGTCCAGCCCCATATTAACTGCAAAGGAGCCGAACCGATGGAAGGTCATGGTGGCACCGCTTGTTTCCTGACCGTCCGAAGAGACGACAAGCGATCCGCTTAAGTTTCCATTGCGGGCGCCGGTGTTCAAGGTGGACGAGAAACGGAAGCGCCCGTTCCTGTACCATTGCTCCGTGTCCGCAGCTGGAACCGGATTAATTGGCGTGTAGCCAAGACGCCCAACGATATCTGCGTAATAGGCGCCATGTTGCCCGTCGAGCAGATCCGCGTCTAGACCACTGCCGGCGCCGTCGTTGCCAGCGGTCCAGGCTTTGTTGCCCGCAAGCGCCAGGTCGCCGAACTGAGTAAGCGCGAAGAGCGAAGCGTCTGCGCTTCCACCCCCGATCCGGAACACAAAGTCGCTGTCCAAACCCATGTTTACAGCGAAGGAGCCAAACTTATGGAAGGTCATCGTTGCACCGCTGCCCGCAGCACCATCTGACGACACAACCAACGAACCGCCGAGAGCACCGTCGCGCGCGCCAGTATTACGCGTTGAGGTGAACCGGAAGCGTCCGTCCCGGTACCATTGATCCGTCCCCACCGGCGGAAGCGGGTTGATCGGCGTATATCCCAGGCGCCCAACGATATCGGCGTAATATGCGCCCTGCTGCCCATCGAGCAGATCTGCGTCGAGCCCCGACCCGGCGCCGTCGACCTGCAGGAGGCGGGAAAGGACGTTCGCCGCAGTGAAGATCGCCGCCATGTTCTTGGGCGTCAGCGCCCGCAGCGCGTCGACCAGCGCTGCGGCTTCCGCGTCCGTCGCCAGCTCGACCACGCCGGCACGCTCGGTGGTCGCAGGCGGGTTGAGGAAGTTGGTGGCGCCGAAGGTGATGTTGGCGGCGGGCACGTTGACCAGCGCCAGATCCACCGCCAGCAGGAAGACGGCGCCGGCCGATTTCTCGAGGATCACCGCCGGCTGGCCGTAGATGCCGAACAGCGTGCCGTCCGCCAGATAAAGGGCGAAGGATCGCACCGAATAGCTCGCGTCGGTTTCATCGCGGACGATCAGGTGGACCATGTCGGTGGCGATGGCATCGCCGGCAATCGTCGTAATCCGCTTCACTTCGCCTGGCAGCGCCGTGATCGCGGGATCAGCGGCGACGGCGGTGGGGCTGACGCCAACCGAGGCGATCTGGACGGCCTTGGTGCCGCCAGCGGGATTGACCATGGCCGCTCGGCCGGCGTTGGTGATGATGAATTGCAGCGCCATGGGGGCTCCTGTTCAGGCGGCGAGCGTGAGGCGGGTGAAGACGGTCGGCCGAGCCGCGGCGATGACGCCGATGCTGGATCCGGCGGACAGCGCCTGGCTGAAGGTAAAGACCGAGCGCACCGGCTTGGCACGGTGGACCTCGGCGATGACCGCATCCGCAAAGGCGGCGGTCTGCTCGGCGCCGACCAAGCCATCGAGCGATAGCACCAGGTCGAAGGTGTGCGGCGCCCCGCGTGGCGCCGTCTGCCACCATTCCCGTAGCGCCACGGCGCCGCCGAAGCTCTCGACGACGGTGCGCACCGAGGCCGCGGTGCCCTTGGTGCGCTGGATCTGCAGCGCCGCAGCAACCCGGCGCCGCTTGACCAGCTCGGGCCAGTCACTCGACCAGGCGTCGATCGACAACGCCCAGGCCAGATAGGGCAGCAGCGGCAACGGACAGGTGGCGGGGTTCCACAGGTCGCGTAGCGGCACGGGCACGTCGCTGACACGGGCGGTCGCCGCCTCGAGTCCGCGCTCGAACGCCGTGGCGTTGGGCGGCAGCAGGGTCACTCGCCGAGGCCCGCATAGGTGACGTCGGTCCCGGTGCACCAGGGCGCCTGGGTGCGGCTAACCACGATGTCGGCAGCCGGCTGGGTGAGGACGACGTTCTGGACGCCCTCGACATGCAGCGCGGCGAAGATCCCCGAGCGCGTGATGTCGCGGCCGATGCGATGGCTCTCGGCGACATAGGCGGCGAGCCGGCTGCGCGCCTCCTCAAGCACGATCGAGCCATCCGGCCCCGAGAAGGTCCGGACGGTGGCGATCACCTGATAGTTGACGATCTCGGCCGACTGCACGGTGACGTGATCGGTCAGCGGGCGGCGCGTCTCGGCCGAGACATAGTCGAGCACCGCAGTGAGCAGCGCAGCATTAGCGGCGCCATTGCCCGCGCGCGACAGCACGGTGACCAGCACCTCGCCCGCGGCGGGGCTGGTGGCGCTGGCGTCGAGCACGTCCGACGACGCGGACAGCGTGTGGAAGATGTAGGCGCCTTCGGGTCCGGCAACGGAATATCCCTCCGGCGCCAGCACCAGGCGACGGCGGAAATCGTCGTCGCTCTCGTACACCGCTGCGGAGCCAGTCAGCGGATCGGCCGGCGTGATCAGGAGGCGTGCCACGCTCATCAGCGCCGCGAGCTGGTCGAGATCCGCGCCGAGAGCATAGGCTGGCATCACGGCCCGAGCCGCATCGTTGACCCGGCCGCGCAGCAGCAGCTCGCGATAGGCGGCGATCTGCAGGATCTTGACCGCCGGGTCGCTCTCCACCGTAGCGTCGAACGTCGGCAGCAGCTCGCGCAGCCGGGCGAGCATCTCGGCATAGATCTGCTCGAACGACAGCGCCTCGATCACGGTGGGCGCGGGCAGCCGCGACAGATCGACGGCGGTGAAGGTCGCATATTCGGCCATGCAACCTGTCGTGGCGCCGCGCACGCGGCAGGCCAGTGCGCACCCTTGTAGAGAGGGTTTCTACAAGGGCGGCTTCGCCTCAGATCCGCTGACCAAGCGGCGGAGCCTCCGGCATTCACATTAACCGAAGGGGTATCATGAGGGTACAATGTGTCGCTCGTCCCGCAGAAATGCGCGAGCAAGGCGGAGGGTGTCTCCACCGCGTCAGGAACAATGCCGCTGATCTAGACCTCGCCTGGGATAGTACGGCTTTTCAAATGCACTCGCTGCTACTAGCCGTTTTGCACAGACGGCCGAACGGAGGCTTCCCATGGACGTAAATGAGGTTGAGGCACTGCTCACCGGCGCGGAGGAGACCGACACACTCGAGTTCAAGGCGGCAGTTAGCTGGAACCGCAACCTTTACGTCAAAGACATTCTTGCTATGGCTAACGTTATTGATGGTGGCCGTATAGTCGTCGGCGTCGAAGACGGTACTTTCCAAAGGCAGGGTTTAACGCCTGATCAAGCAGCGACTTACAATAATGACATCATGCGAGATGCGATCGCTCCGTTTGCGGACCCACGGGTTCTTTTTCGGTCCGAAGCTGTTAAAGATATAAGTGGTCTAACGTTTGTTGTAATAGACGTTAGCCCTTTTGAAGACGTGCCTGTTATTTGTCATCGAGACGGCGCCGACGTTCAAGCTGGCGTGATATACTTCAGAAGCCGGACGCGACGCCCAGCTAGCGCCCCAATAGGGAACAGCTCTGATATGCGGGATTTGGTTGAAAGAGCCGCCGCTCTAAGCGCAACAAGACTGCGACGCATCGGTTTCGTTCCCCTTGAAGAAGGCGGGCCAGACTATGACGCGCAGCTTGGAGGATTGTGATGAAGGCGGGTTTGCTAGAGCGCATTCAGGAGATGGCCTACTGGCGTGTCCTGATCCGGCCTATCGTTCCTCTTAAAGAGGAACTAACCTTTGCCCGTTGTCTTGATATCGTCAGCTCAAGCAAAGTATCTTTGCGTGGCTGGGATTTTCCTCACGTTGAGCGTCGTGACGAAGACGACGTAGGCGGCCATGGGCGAGGAGACGATTTTTACGAGAGCTGGACCGAATGGCAAGGTTTTCACGAATTTTGGCGCATGTACAAGTCCGGGCAATTCATCTCGTATAGCCTTCTTCACGGCGAGATTGGAATGTTTGGTGACGAAGGCGGAAAGCAAACGGTTAACACTGTTGACGCGACATACGGCGTCACCGAGTTTGCAGAATTTGCACAAAGGCTGTTTCGACATGTGCCTTATAAAGGCGGGTATGAACTAACCATTTCTTTGAAAAATGCGGCGGGTTACCGCTTGAGCGCTGGTGCAGGGCGAATGCCGTTCTTTGATCGCCAATTAAACGGAGCCGCCGATATCACAGTTGTCACTCGGATCACCGCTGGAGACGCCGCCAAAGGATCTGTGGAAATTGCAAATGAAATCGTGCTAAAGATCTTTGATTACTTCGGGTGGAACCCCGATCCCAATCAGATTAGGCATGACCAAGAGGCATTTTTCAGGCGAGAATTTCGGTAGCTTAGGCCTGAGCAGCCCCCACCGGGTGGTCCGGTTTGGTAGTTAGTGCATTGTCGTTTGCGCCGCCATTGTCGGTCGGAGGTGGAGCGAAGCGGAACCGGAGGCCGGCAATGGCGGTGTCGCTGCTTCCGGAGCCGGCGGTCGGTAGCCGAGGCTGCTGTGCGGACGGACAGTGTTGTAGTGACGTCGCCAGGCCTCGATCAGCACCCTGGCCTCGGCGAGGCTGTAGAAGATCTCGCCGTTGAGCAGTTCGTCGCGAAGCGAGCCGTTGAAGCTCTCGTTATAGCCATTCTCCCACGGCGAGCCCGGCGCGATGTAGAGCGTCTTCACGCCGATCTGCCCGAGCCATTTCTGGACCGCGGTGGCGATGAACTCGCTGCCGTTATCCGACCTGATATGCGCTGGCGGACCCCGCTCGACGAACAGGTCGGCCAAAGCCGCCAGCACGTCTTCATGTTTGAGCTGGCGGGCAACGACCAGCGCCAGGCATTCTCGGCTGGCCTCGTCGATGATGGTCAGGATGCGGAACTTGCGCCCGTCATGGGTGCGGGCCTCGACGAAGTCGTAGGCCCAGACGTGTCCCGGATACTCCGGCCGGAGCCGGATACAGGAGCCGTCATTCAACCACAGCCGACCGCGCTTCGGTTGGCGCTGGGGCACTTTCAGCCCCTCGCGCCGCCAGATTCGCTCCACCCGCTTGTGGTTCACCGACCATCCTGCCGCATGCAGCAGCGCCGTGACCCGGCGATAGCCGTAGCGCCCGTACTGCTTGGCCAAGGCGATGATGTCATCGGTGAGCGCCGCTTCGTCATCTGCCCCGCACGGCACCTTGCGCTGTGTCGACCGGTGCTGCCCGAGCACGCGGCACACCCGCCGCTCGGATACGTCCAGCACCTCTTTCACCTGATCGATGCAGCGCCGGCGCCGCGCGGGGCTCAGAAGTTTCCCCGCGCCGCCTCCTGCAAGATGAGCTTGTCGAGCGTCAGATCGGAGATCGCACGGCGCAGCCTCAGGTTCTCCTTCTCGAGATCTTTCATCCGGCGCGCCTGATCCGTCTTCAGCCCGCCATACTCCTTGCGCCAGCGATAATAGGTCTGCTCGCTGACCGCGATCCGGCGGCACGCCTCTGCGGTCGTGCCGCCCTGGCCCAGCATGATCTCGACCTCACGCAGCTTTCCGATGATCTCCTCGGGCTTGTGCTTCTTCGCAGGCATTCGTCGTCCCTTCCTTGGTCCAGACTGTCATAGTCGATGGACCACTCAGAAGGGGGCAGCTCAGGCCTACGTTAGCGATATTCTATCGTTAGGTTGCGGGGTACGGTTTGCTGACATCAGAGTGCAATCGGTTTTGGACCTACCAGAAAAGCATGCATCAGGCGGAGGGTATTTCCGCCGCCTCTTGCCGCCTTGGTAGCGTAGCTGCGCTAGTCCGTTCCTACCTCCCGTAAGGCTTCGCCTTCGTCGCCAGCACTGCAGCCCGATCTAGATGTGCATTGCGCTGCTCCGGCGTCGATGCACTCGCGGCTGCTTCAAGCTGAGCTCCAACTAGTTCCTCGTAATCGGCGTAGGTGAGATATTCAGCCAAGGTGGCTCCGTTTGTCGCTCGCATGAGCCGAGAGGTACGAGCGGACGATCAAAGGGATGCCCCACCGAGCTGGTCGGCTAGATGAGCTGGTGCATTTGCTGGGTCAATCGATCGGGTACAGTCTCAGTAAATTGATGGTATTAAGCGTGCTTAACCCGCGGAAATGCGTGACCGCGGCGGATGTGGTATCTGCCGCGGCGGTGGGTATCTCCGCCACTCTTTTATCCGGATCTGTCAATCGTCAAAGCGCGGTGGTAACCGTCTCAAGCAGCAGATCGAGCGCGCGCGTCCGCTCTGCCTGGGTCAGGCCGAGCAACCCGCGCTGGGCATAGCGCACCGGCTTGGCATGCAGCGCCGGCCGATCGCTTAGCCCCTGCTGGTGAACGTTGGCGATCTCTGCCGCGCGTCCGGTGAAGCCGATCCACGCTTCATGGTCAGTGACGCCGGCGCAAAGGTTGCGGCCGTTGCGCAGCTTGCGGAACATGGCTCGCTGCCGGATCATGCCTCCGCGGCGGAACTTGCCGGCACCGGCGTTCTGCTCTTCGCGCTCCACCGGCAACCATCGCGCAACCTGATCCCAGAAGAAGCTGCGGATCCCGCCCGCCTCGACATCATAGCCGGTGAGCAGCGCGCCCTGGCGCACCCAGCTCTTCATAAACACCACGCGGGGCTCGGCCGCCCCTTTGGGATAGAGGAACCGCACGGCATAGGCGCCCGGCTTCAACACCTTCTTGGGCTGGCGCGGGGTGTAGGGCTGGCCATCCGGCGCCTGCTGGCGGCCGATCCGCGCCGATTGGCTCTTCTGGACCTCGCGCGCCATCTTGCGCAGCAGGGATCGCTGGGCGGCCGGCGCGAGCTGGCGGAGCAGCGCGCCCGCGATCGTCTCGATCTCGGCGAAGTCGCTCACTCGACGGGGGTGTGGCGCGGGTCGCTGGTCTGGACGACAAGCTGATCGTTGAGGAACAGCTCCCAGAGCGGCACGCAACCGATGCCGAAATCGTCGACGTCGGCCGGTGCCTCGACGCGCTCGGCGGTGAAGCCGCCTCCTGCCTTGGCCATGACCAGCACCGCTTCGTCCAGCTCGAGGTAGATCGAGACGTCCGCGGTGTCGGCGTCGAGGAGTTCGGACTCGAAGCGGAACGGCTCCTGGTCGGCGCGCTGCAGCAGCTCGGGCTGGTGCTGGCCGATCCAGGCGAGGATCGGCACCATCAGCTCGTCGACGTCGCCGGCATAATCCTGGACGACGATGTTGAGCGTGTAGCGATATTCCAGGCTGAGCGTGCCCGCTCGCGCCGCGACCCGCCCCTTGTCGACGAACATCGACAGCTTGGTGGGATCTGCCGCGATAGCAGGCACGAAGGCCTGCAGCAGCTCGCGGACCGAGTCGGGCTTCTTCATGACGCTTAGCTTCCGATCAGCGGCCGGGCGTCGGCGCGGGACACGCGCCGGGCTTGTTCCAGTTGATCAGCCGGTCGAGCTTATCCGCGTTGGCGCCGAAGGAGCGCGCCAGGCGGATGATGCCGGCACGAACCTTGGTGGGGATCTGGGCGATCAGATCTGGATCCTCGGGCAACCCCTGCGGTCGCTCCGCGCAGCGGGTCAGCTCGGCAGGCGGCGTGTCCTTGATCGGAACCGCGATCGGATCAGGAACCGGGCTCGCGGGCGGCTGCGGATGCGGCGCGCAGGCCAGCAACGCCGTTGACAGCAGCAAACCACTCACGATCGACCAGATTCTTGCGTTCAGCTTCGGCATCGGCGGCCTCCATTCGGAATGCGGCGGAGCGGGCGGCCTCGGCCGCGGCGCGTGCCGCCTGGGTGTCGGTGTTCTGTCGGGCGTCATGGTCAGCCATCGCCTGGGCGAGCAGCTGGGCGGTGCGCTCGTCGGCCGTGGCCTTGAACTTGGCGAGTCCAGCGACCCGGGCGGAGCAATCGCGCCCCGCCGCTGCCGTGCCCTCCGCCGCATAAGCGGTGCCGGATCCGGCGCAGGTGACCTCTGCCCAGTGCTGCAGCTGGTCGCGATCGGCGCGGACCTGCTGAAACTGGACGTAGAGGTAGGCGCCGACAGCGGCGACGACGAGCAGGACGATGAACGCCGCTTCGGCGCGGAGCTTGGCCCATAGGCCGGCGAGCAGCTTGATCACGACGGTTCCTTTCCGGTCAGCATCATCGCCTCGAGGCGTTCTGCGCGGGCGCCGACCTGGCCGTGCCACTTGGAGGCCTTCATGCCTGCGGCGGCACCCTTCCAATCGCCCGCTTTGATCTTCGCCAGCGTGTTAACGAACGAGAGCAGGCCCTTGGTGCTGTTGCCGATGCCCATGTTGAAGCACATGTTCAGCAACACACGCTGCCGGACCCCGTCGAGCGTGCGCCACCACGGTAGCTTGCGATCGAGATCGGCTTCGCTGCGCTTGATGTCGTTGGCGAACAGCGCGTCCGACTGCGCCTGGGTGATACCCTTGGCCTTGCAGCTCGCGACGGTGATGCCGAGCAGCGCGGTCTCGGCAGCCGAGATCCCGACCTCGTCTAGGTTGCGGCCCTTACCGATCGACAGCTTGCCGGCGGTGCACCAATACACTTTGAGCTTGTCGCCCTCATCCCGCGCGATCTCGCGCGCCAGGACTGCACGGTCATAGGTCATGCGGCATCCTTCTTCTTGCGGAGGATCGGGATGAGATCCCGGATGGAGCTGGGCAGATCGGCGACAGTTTCGACGCAGCTGGTGATGAAGCGCGGCGTGGCCTTGAACGCGATCATACCGACGACGAAGCCGATCGCTTGGCGCACGAACGGGTCGAGCGGCCCCCAGGGGGACAGGGCGGCAATGGCGTTGGTCGCGAAATAGCTGACGACGATTCCCACCCAAAGCTGGGTGACGCGGCGGCCCCAGGTGAGCCCGGTTTCGTAGACAAGGCTGACGCTTGCACCGAGTGCGGCCGGACAGAGGCTGACCAGGAACGCGAGCAGCGCGTGCGCGACGTCGTGAAGGAGCTTGTCCATCGTCAATCCCAGAGCTGGATGAGGGGAAGCGCCGTCACCGCCGGCGTGGTGCTCGCCGGCACGATCACGGGGGTGCCGATCGGCAGCACCGGGCCGAGATCTGCGACGCCGGGGTTCAGCTCGAGCACGCGGGCAAGGTCGGCCGCGCCGAGCGTGCGCTCGCGCCAGATCAGCTCGTCGAGCGTGTCGCCCTGGCGCGCGGTGATGACATCGGCCATCAGATCAGCTCGACGTTGGTGCGGGTAGTGCCGAGCATATCGCGGATGGCGTGGATGCCATCGCGGCGCAGCTCGCCGATTGCGGGCTCGACCTCTTCGGCCTTGCGCTGGCCGGTGCCGGTCAGGTCGACGTCGCGATAGGTCTCGACCAGCTCCGCCTTGGCATAGCTGCCGATCGCGCGCTCGTAGAGCAGCACCAGGCGGCTGGTGCCGTCGATTTTGATCGAGGGAACCGCGGCAAGGCTGGCATGGCCGGTCAGCCGATGCGCCATCTGCCAAACGACGAGCTGATTGCCGACGGTGATCACCGCGCCGATCAGCGCCCGGCGCAGGCGCTCGGCCGTGATGCCATCCTTGAGGCGCAGGGCGAGCCGCTGGGCGGCCGGGTCGACATCGGGAAACCAGCCATCGTTGACGATGATCTGCTCGGCCGGGGAGGCCGGCGCGGGTGCAAGCGTGGGAGGGCAGCTGAAGCCGCTCACGCGACGATCCGGGCGGCGATGTTCGCACCCATCAGGAAGAAGATCAGGCCGATCAGCACCGCCGCAGCAATGACCCAGCGCGGGTGCCGATCGAGCGCTGCGGGCGCGCCAAGGTCGGCGAACACAACGCCATTGGGGAAGACGGCGAGGAGCATACCCGCAAGCGCCAACCAGGACCCGCTGCCGATCAGCATCAGGGCGAGGATGAGGAAGATGAGATCGCGCAGCATGAGGTTCGTCCTGTCTCGCTCGCCCGGTTTTCGGGGGTGGAGATCGGTCGAACGATGGCCCTCAGCCCCGGAGGGCTCTCCCATCTCGCGCGATCTGCCCCCGAGCGCCGGGGGCGAGCTATGCGACCGGCGGAGCGCCGGCCTTAATCGTTGGCGCCGCTGTCCACGGCGTTGAGCAGCTCGATCACCTCGTCGGCGCGCCCGTCGATGACGAGCTGCTTGGGCGTCTTGCCGAAGGAAGGATCGACGAAGCTGCTGAACCAGGTGCCGACCTCGGCGGGCGTGCCCCCCATCTCGGTCGCGCGGCCGATCACGCGGGCGGTCGCGGCCTGCAGGATGGCGCGCTCCATGCGCCGGATCTTGTCCTTCGCACCCGCGCGCGGGTTCAATGCCTGCGCGCGGCGCAGGGGCACCAGGGCGCGCTCCGCTGCTGCGGCGACGTCCGGGTTGCCGGATTCGCTGTCGTCGACCGCGCGCGCCAGCTCGGCGCCGATCGCCTTCATCAGCTTGGCGCGAATCTCGTCGAAGATGTCGTCATCGGCGGTGAGTGCCTCGACGGCCTCGAGCACGTCGATCGGGAACACGTCGCCGGCGACCTGGGCGGCGATGGCGGTGTCGGCGATCTCTTCAACGATCAGATCCGCGGCCGATCGCTGATAGCGGGAGGGAAGCGGGATGTGGAAGCGGAGCACATGCTCGGCCAGATCGAGCGCGCGCGGCCAATCAGCGACGTCGATCGACCAAACCATCATCGTCGGCAGCACGTCGTCGGCGCCGTTCGATGGCAGCTCGTGCCCCTCGACCGCACGGCCCGCCTCGAGCTGCAGATCGCACCAGGCGCGATAATCGGGCAGCATCTCGCGCTTGGCGGCGATCTTGAGGTCGCGTGCCTTGATCTCTTTCAGCCGACGCTGGTCATGGGTCAGGCGCAGCATGATCTGCGCGACGGCAGGATCCACGCCGGACGCCAGCTCGCCGGCCGGGCTGCCGCTGGCAGCGGCTGCGGCAATAGCGGTGGTGAGCCGGTGCTCGAGGGCGGGCGTGATCTCGGGCAGAGAGGGTTGCCCGCCCTTCTCGCCGGCGACGATCTTGGACGGGCCAGGCATGGCCGCAGCTGCGGCAAGGCGTTCCCGATGAAGGCGAGCAGGGCTCATGATCGTTTCCAGGTGAAAAAGGCGGGCAGAACGGAGGGCGAGACGGCGGTTAAGCCGCCTTCGGCCCAAGCTGGATGTTCTCGATGAGGCAGGCCTTGCCGTATTCCTCGACCATGAAAGCGTCGTTGATGCTCTCGTAGTTGGCGATCCGGTCGTATTCGGGCTCATCCTTCACCGCGCGGCGCGCGGAGCCCGTCTGCCAATAGTAGGACAGGTTCTTGAGGCTGGTGATCATGATGGCGTTGGCCGGGAAGAACGGCACCTGCATGGTGGGCTTGCCGCCGAGCTGCCGGCTCGACAGGATGACGTCGCGCGCGACCTGCTCGGTTGCCTTGTCGCCGGCCTCCGAGACGATCTTGAAATACTTCTCCTGGACGAGGTCCGATCCGACGATCACGACCAGGTCGGTCGCGGTGCGGAAGCGCTCATGGAGCAGGTTGCCGATCGCATCGAACACCAGCGCGTCGAGGTTGACATAATCGGCGGTGCCGTCGTCCGAGACGTAGACCTTGGCGTCGTCCTTGGTGCCGTGGCTCATCACGCGCGACGGCGCGTTCTGCCGCATCTTGTAGAGCCAGCCCCAATTGACGTCCTGGAGCAGCGGATGGGTATCACGGTCGGTTTCGACCGCGGCATCGACGCCGTTGAAACCGATGGTGATGACGTCTTCCGCCTTCTGGATCAGCACGGCATCGCGGACGAGCTGCTGGAATTCGGGGCGATGCGACCAGGCGTCGAGCAGCGTGTAGCCCCAGGCGTAATCGTAATCGGTCTTCTTGCAGAAATACTGATCGATCTTGTCGGCCGACGTCGGATCGGTGGGATTGCGGCGGTGGCCACCGGCGGTGTTGGTGCGGCTGGCGAGCGAGCGGCCGACGCCGACGCCGACGCGATCACCCTGCTGGGCGGCGACCGGCACCACGTTGATGCGGCTCATGAAGTCGCTGGTCAGCTGCAGCTTGGCCTGCAGGCGCTGCTCGATGACCGGTGCCACGGCGAACTGCTTCAGCTCGCCGGGGATGACGGTCAGCGAGGGATCCAGCGCGTTCAGCTGGGCGAGCTGACCGACATAGGAATTGAACATGAGGCGGGTACGGGTCTGCATGGAAGGCTCCGGGCGTGAGAGGCGTGTGGGCTGCAGCGAGGATCAGCAGTCGGTCGCGAACTTCGCGTCGACGGATCCACCGGGGGCGGGCGAGCGGGAGAAGCCGTTTGGCGTCTCGGTGGTGGCTAGCTTGCCCTCGAGCGTGGTGAAGCGGGCGTCGAGCGCGGCGTGGGCGTCGGTCACCGGCTTGAGCGCCGCGGCCATGGTGTTGCCGAGCGCGGTAATGGCGCTGGCGAACCGATCATTGTCGTTCGCCGGCTCCTTCGGCTCTTCTACCTTCGGCTCGGGTGCCTGCGGCTTGAACATCGCAGCGACCCGCGAGAAGCCCGCGACGATCGCATCGGCGACGCCGGTCGGTTCTGCCGGCGCGGCCTCGAATTCGATCTTCACCGACTCGGTGCTTGGCGCGAACACGCTGCCGGGCGCGGTGCGCGAGAACTTGAGCGCCTGAGTGCCGATGCTGGCAGGCGTGTCGGTGAACGCTAGACCGATCAGGCCGACCTTGCCGATGCCGGCATAGCTGTCGGTCAGCTCGACCGAGGGGAACGGCTTCTGATCCTTGGCGGCGAGCGCCACCAGCTGATCGTTGCCATCGACCTGGCAGTAGAGCGCGCGGCGCTGCTCCTTCTTGCCGTCGATCGTGAACTCGTCGGTCTTCGCCTCGACCGCGATCACGGTGCCATAGCCGTTGAAGGGCGGCTCGGGGCTGTAGCCCGAGACGTGCTCGATATTGATCCGCGGCGAATAGGTCTCGACGTTGAAGGTCTCGACGACCTGGTCGATCATCTCGGCCGTGATCTTGCGGCCGTCGCTGATCGTGTTGCCCTCGACGAAAGCACGGAAAAGCTTGCTCTTGGTGCCCATGGCGCTGCGGTCCTCGGTTCGAATACTGGCTCGCGGCGTCGGCCGCTCTAGAACCCGCACAGGGACCGATTAGGGGCAGCTTCTCAAGCGAGCCGTCTTGTAGAAACCCTCTCTACAAGGGCAGCCCGGCGCAGCCGGGGTTGAGCCATGGCTAGGCTCGCCGGCGATGACCAAGGTTGCGCCCGATACCGACATGACCCTGCCTGCCGCGACGTTCCCGCTTCCGGTGACGGCGCAGCGGATGGCGCGCAGCCTGTACTGGCGCGGCTGGGGCGTCACCCAAATCGCCGACGAGCTTGGCCAGATGGGCTATGCCAATGACGAGACCGGCAAGGCCTATGCGCGCGCGACGATCGAGAGCTGGAAACAGCGCGGCCGGTGGGATGATGCTTCCTGTCTCGACAAAATCGAAGACAGCCTGGAAGGCCGGCTCAACACCCTGATCTGGAAAGACAAGAAGGGCGGCGCCGAGTTCAAGGAGCTGGACGCGCTGCTGCGCGGCGTTGTCGCGACCGCCAAGATCCGCCGCTACGAGGCGCCGGGCGGGCACGAGGGCGATCTCAACGACAAGGTGGCGAACCGAAACGCGGGGCCGAAGAAGGACAAGGCTCCGCCGAACCACTTCACCGCCGAGCAGATCGACCAGCTCAAGGAGATTTTCCACCGGGAGAACTTCGAATACAACGAGCTGTGGTACGCCAACCGGCACCAGCGCACCCGCATGCTGCTCAAATCGCGGCAGATCGGGGCGACATTCTACTTCGCGCGCGAGGCGCTGCTCGACGCACTCGGGGGTGGCGGCAACCAGATCTTCCTGTCGGCGTCCAAAAATCAGGCGCACGTCTTCAAGAAGTATATCATCGCCTTTGCCGCGCGCGTCGGCGTCAAGCTCAAGGGCGATCCAATTGTCGTGTCGTCGGAGCTGCTGCCCGACGACAAGCCCACCGCCGAGCTGATCTTCCTCGGCACCAACGCGCGCACCGCGCAGGGTTACACCGGCAACTTCTATTTCGACGAGTTCTTCTGGACCTTCGGCTTCGACGAGCTGAACAAGGTCGCCAAGGCGATGGCCAGCCACAAGCACTGGCGCAAGACCTACCTTTCGACGCCATCGAGCATCGCGCATCAGGCCTACGGCCTTTGGACCGGGTCCTCCTTTAACCGGCGCCGGAAGAAGGCTGACCAGGTCAAGATCGACGTCAGCTATGAGACGCTGAAGAGCGGCAATCTCGGCGACGATCGGGTCTGGCGTCACATGCTGACGCTGGAGGATGCGGCCGAGCAGGGTTGCGACCTGTTCGACCTGGCCGAGATACGCGACGAGAACGCCCCCGACGAATATGCCAACCTCTACGGCTGCCAGTTCGTCGACGACACGCTCTCGGCCTTCAAGTTCAACGAGATCCAGCGCTGCACCGTCGACGCGATGGAGGATTGGACCTGGTTCAACCCGCTCGCAGCGCGCCCGGTGGGCGACCAGCCGGTCTGGGCCGGCTATGACCCGCAGGAAAGCCAGGACGGCGACAATGCCGCGCTGGTAATCGCGCTGCCCCCGAGCGGGCCAACGGGCAAATTCAAGCTGCTCGAGCGCCATCAGATCAAGGGTGACTTCGAAGAGCAGGCTGAGTTCGTGAAGGCCCGGCTTGCACGCTACAACTGCACCTACCTCGGCATCGACAAGAAGGGCGTGGGCGCAGCCGTCTACCAGCTGCTCCGCGACAAGATCCGCGGTGTCGTCGCGATCGAATATTCGCTTGAGACCAAGACCGCCATGGTGATGAAGGCGCAGCACAGCTTCGCGCGCCAGCGGATCGAGTTCGATCGCGGCTGGATCGACCTGCAGTCGGCGTTCCTGTCGATCAAGAAGGCGCTGACCACTTCGGGCCGGGCGGTCACCTTCAAAGCCAGCCGCACCGATGATGTCGGCCATGCCGACCTCGCCTGGGCAGCGATGCATATCATGATCAACGAACCGCTCGATGGTCAGGAGCGGCCCAAGACCACCATGGAGATCTTCGAATGAGCAAGGCCAGCAAGGCGCGAGCGGCGCGGCGGATGTCGCAAGCTGAAACGGCCCAGGCGTCGTCCGGCGCGATCGTCGTCGCCAACGACAATCGCGGCTCGAGCGAGGCGTTCGCGCTCGGCGACCCTGAGCCGGTGCTTGGTGGCCGCCAGCTGATCGACATGGTGGAATGCTGGCACAACGAGCGCTGGTACGAACCGCCGCTGCCACTCGACGGCCTGGCGCGCGCCTTCCGCGTTTCGCCCCACCATAGTTCGGCGATCATGCTGAAGCGAAACCTGTTGGTCGCGTCGCTCGATCCGACGTCGATCATCAATCGCACCGAGTTCGGCAAGATGGTCCAGGACTATCTCGTATTCGGCACCGCCTATGTTGAGGTGAAGCGCAACACCTTCCGCGCGCCCCTACGCCTGGTCCATTCCATGACCCGCTACACCCGTCGCGGCGTGGTCGATGGCAAATTCTGGTGGGTGCCCGGTGCGACAGATGCGGTTGAGTTTCCCGCCGGCAGCGTGGTCCAGATCATGCAGCCCGACGTCAATCAGGAGATCTACGGCGTTCCGGAATATCTCAGCGCCCTGCAGGCCGCGCTGCTCAACGAGGCGGCGACGCTGTTCCGGCGCCGATATTATCTGAACGGCAGCCATGCCGGCTACATCCTCTATGCCACGGGCGATATCGACACCAACGACACGGAGAAGCTGAAAGAGGCGCTGCGCCAGTCGAAGGGTCCGGGCAATTTCCGCAACCTGTTCGTCCATGCGCCCAACGGCAAGGAGGGCAGCCTCAAGATCCTGCCGATCGCCGAGGCCGGCGCAAAGGATGAATTTCTAGGCATCAAGAACGCCACCCAGGCCGACGTAATGGCAGCACACCGCGTGCCGCCTCAGCTGCTCGGGATCGTGCCGGCGCAAGGATCTGCGTTCGGCAGCCCGACCGACGCCACCGCTATGTTCTTCGAGCTGGAGATCCAGCCGCTGCAGGCGGCGTTCCTCGAGATCAACGAGCGCCTCGGCATGGAAGCGCTCAAGTTCCTGCCGCGCGTCGTGCCGGCCAAATAGTTTCGCGCCTGGCAGCGGCCAGGCGGGGGAAGCTGGGTTGCCGCCCGGCTCACCGACGAGGGGAAGCTCGCCACGACCATGGCCATCGGCCGTCCCGCACCCGGCATGTCGCCGGGCGGGATCTCTACAAGGCGAGTTTTTCCAACATGTACACCAGCAATCCTGTTCGGCCCGTCGCACCCGCGGCGGGCTATATCGGTGGCAAGCGCAATCTGGCCTCGCGTCTGGTGCCGCTGATCGCGTCGATCCCGCATGACGGCTATGCTGAGCCGTTCATCGGCATGGGTGGCGTGTTCCTGCGCCGGCGCGCCCAGCCGCGCGTCGAGGTGATCAATGACGCTTCCGGCGACGTCGCGACCTTCTTCCGGGTGCTGCAGCGGCACTATGCCTACTTCCTCGACATGCTGCGTTTCCGGGTTGCCAGCCGCGCCGAGTTCGAGCGGCTGAAGGCGCAACGGCCGGAGACGCTGACCGACCTCGAGCGCGCGGTGCGGTTCCTCTATCTGCAGCGGCTGGCCTTCGGCGGAAAGGTCAATGGGCGCAACTTCGGCGTTCATCGCGAGCGGGGATCCACATTCAACGTCACCACGCTCGAGCCCATGCTCGCCGACATCCATGACCGGCTTTCGGGAGTGGTCATCGAGCAGCTCGACTTCGGCGATTTCATCCGCCGCTATGATCGGCCGGGGATGCTATTCTACCTCGACCCGCCCTACTGGGGTTGCGAGACGGACTATGGCCAGGACGTGTTCGGCCGGGCCGACTTCCAGCGCCTTGCCGACCAGCTCGCCGGCATCAAGGGCCGCTTCCTGCTGTCGATCAACGACACGCCCGGCGTGCGCGAGGTGTTCGGCCGCTTCCACATGGTCGAGGCGGAGACCACCTACACGGTCAGCGCCGGCAAGGCCAAGTGCGCGGCCGAGCTGATCATCAGCGACCAGCCGTTCTGAACGGCGATGCAGCCCGGCAGCACAGCCGGGCTGCATCTCAATGGCGACATTTCGATGGGAATCAGCCTTGGCGCTTTCGGGTGCGCAGATGGCCTAGCAGCGATACCGCGGCCGAATTCGGCTCGGCGGGGCCTTGCCAACAGAATATAAACCTGGCGCGGGCGATGAAGGTCGATAGTAGTCACAGGCGGCAGTTGGAAAGATTGAATGGTGGCTGGGGAAAGAGTGGTGGAGTCACGCGTCTCAAACTGCGGAAAGGCTCCCACCTACGTCGACGTCTTCGCCGGCTGCGGCGGCCTGAGCCTCGGCCTGCATCGCGCCGGCTGGCGCGGGCTGTTCGCCGTCGAGAAGGACGCCTTCGCGTTTGAGACGCTCTCGACGAACTTCCTCTCGCCCGACGCGCGACACCCCTTCGACTGGCCCACTTGGCTGCCAAAGGCACCGACGACCGTAGAGGACTTGCTGCGCAACCATGCGCATGAGCTGGCGCGCCTGCGGGGCAAGGTCGACATGCTCGCAGGAGGCCCACCATGCCAGGGCTTTTCAAGCGCCGGCCGCCGCATGGCGGACGACCCCAGGAACGCGATGGTCGAGCGGTACCTCGAGCTGGTCGAGATCCTACAGCCCACCATCCTCCTGCTTGAGAACGTCAGAGGCTTCACCTTAGACTTCCAGGCGCGACCAGGCACGGGCGGCCAGCGGAGGGAGAACGCCGCCGCACGGCTCCTGCGTCGACTGTCCAAGAACTATGAGGTCGAGACTGAAATCCTTCGGGCGAGCGACTTCGGCGTACCGCAAAGCAGGCCCCGCTTCATCCTCGTGGCCGTGCGCAGACACAGCGGCGCCGTCTCCGGCGCTCTGAACGACCTGCGAGTCACGGCCGCCCTCGTCGCCCAGCGTCACGGCATAGGCCTGCTGAACAGCGCCGGTGAAGCGATCTCTGACCTCGAGTTGTCACGCAACGAGACGGTGCCCTGTCCCGACAGCGTCGGCTTCGAATCAGTAGGCTACCGCGGCCCGACGACGCCCTTTCAGCGCGCCATGCGCGACGGATACGACGCGCCGCCCAGTGACACGCGGCTGGCCCGGCATACGCACGCAGTCCGCGAGCGCTTCGCCGACATAATCGAGATCTGTCGGGAAGAAGGTCGCGGTTCGAGGCAGCTCAGCGCAGAGATGCGGGAGCGACTCGGCATCCGTAAGCTGACGACCCGCGTGCTTGATCCCAGTTTGCCCGCCCCCACCGTCACGAGCATGCCCGACGACCTGCTCCACTATCGTGAGCCACGCACGCTTACCGTTCGCGAGAACGCCCGCCTTCAGACGTTTCCGGACTGGTTCAGGTTCTGCGGGAAGTACACCACAGGAGGGCATCTGCGCCGCGTGGAAGTCCCGCGCTTCACTCAGGTGGCGAACGCCGTCCCCCCCCTTCTGGCCGAGATCCTGGGAACCAGGATCAGACAGCACTGCCTCAGCGCTGTCAGTCCCGAGCGGGAGGCAGGCTAGCCTCGACGGCGACCTCGACCGCCACCTCTACCGCTTCGACCTGATCCGCGAGGGCTGCCTCGCCTACTTCCGTTGCAAGCTCCCGCAACGTCACCAGGAGGCCGCGCAGGTTGTCCGAATGGTCAAGGATGCGCAGGCGCAAGGCCTTCATCGAATCTTGGTCAAGCGGCTGGTCGCGTCCCTCGAGTAGGAGCTTGCCGTCTCGTACCTCCGCCCTCCGATGAGCGAAATCGTTACGTGGGCCGATCACCTCGTTATTGTACTTGTCGAGATGTTCGATGAAGTGGCGCTCGCTCACTCTGTCGGCGAGCTTCGCGACCTCCTCCTTCAGCACCTCCCACCGAAGGAACGCGCCGAAGGACGGCTCACGCAGCAGCTTCGCGAGCTTTCCCCTTCTTCCCAGGCCTTCGATCTCGTCGGCTTTCTTGCGCAGGCCCTCCGAAACGCGCTTGGCAATCGCCGAAGCCAAGACGGCGGCGCCGTCGCCAGGGTGCAGGACCTGCTGAACGACCTCCAGGCAGTCGACTATCGCCATGTCGAGGTCGCTTGTCGCGGCCATGACCAGCCCGCGCATGTGGTTCAGGTCCAGCATGCGGCGCAGCTGCCCCTGGATTATACCGTTCACGCGGTCGGTTAAATGCTCGCGATTGACGCAGAACACGCCATCGATGTCTTGTTTGAAAATCAGCTCGCGGAGTTTCTTCGCATGTTCCGAGCTGTAGAAAACGACGTCGGTGTGCCTGAACGATTGGCGCAGCCGACGCGCCAGAACGGCCCCGTCATGTCCGCCGCCCAGCTTCCAGTCCATTAAAACAAGATCAAGACCTTGTGTAGGCAAGGCCGACAGCGGATCGCCGGAATCGGCAGTGACGATCCTGAGATCGATCTTGGCCTCAAAGCCGAGACGAGAGATGATCCCCTTCACGCGATCGACGAAGGGGCTAATCGGCCCAGGCTGGTCGTCGAACCAGAGGATGTTGTATTGGAGCTGCATAAAACTAGCCCTTGATGCGGATGATAAAGTGGGCGCCACCTTCGCGACGTTCCGCTGTTATCGATCCTCCCATATTGTCGAGGATTTGCGCGACGTGGTACAGTCCAAGTCCCGAGCCGGTTGAGGTGGTGAAGCCTTTCTCGTAAATACGGCCGAGATCGAGCGCGGCCGGAAAGCCCAAGCCGTCGTCGTCCACCGAAATCAACAGCTCGCGAGGGTTGGGCTGCTCGACGATGAAGTTGATCTCAGTGGCTTCCGCTCGCGACGCGTTGCTGACGAGGTTGTCGACGAGGATCGCCACCTCGATCGGCTTAAACCTTCGATTGAGCCTTGCCGCGCTGCTCGAAACGCCGATCCGGATGCCCGCCTCGCTGAACATCGGCGCGACCTCGCGGATATAATCTTCGACGTATCCGGCAATGTCCGCGTCGATCGCCTCGGACTCAAGCCTGAAGTTCGCCTTCGTCGCGAATCGTGCAATCGACAGCACCTTACGGTTCTGGAAAGAAATGTTTTCCAAGACCGAGAAGAGGTCGTCCGCTGTTGGCATATCTCCATCGCGCAGGCGGTCGAATTGGCCGTTGATGATCTCGTTGATCGCGGCTGCATGGATCACGATCTGGTGGTGGAGGATCTCGACGGTTTCGCGATCCAGGCTGGAAAGGGAGGTGAGGAAGAGGTTGCGCTTGCGCTCCTCCTCCAGCTTCTCGGTCGAGATCTCGGCGCGAAGTTGGGCCTCGGCAGCCGTTCGTTCGGCCTCGCGTCTGGCGTCACGCTCGCGGTCGGAGGCCTCGCGCGCCGAGGCCTCCGCACGCTGCAGCTCATCAAAGCGCTTCGCCGCTGCGCTAATGTCCGCGAGCAGCTGCGGGTCATCGGCCTTCCGCGCGAGGATCTCCAGACCGGCCAACGTCTCCTTAAAGGCGGCCGACCGTTCGTTCAGAATTCGCACGAGGTCGTGGTTGAACCGGACGAGTTCGACGCCTTCGGTCCCGGCCAGCTGAGAGACAATCGCCGTGATGCGCGCGGCAGCGGTGTCGCCTTGGAGCCGAGAAGTGTCGTCCACGTCCAGATCGAGCTGGTCCTGCCAGTTTACGCCGACCACGTAGCGTTCGAGCCGGCGGAAGCACTTCGTGTCGAAGCAGGTGTCCATCTGCTGGTAAGCGGGCGTTTCGATCAGCCCCTGGTCGCGGCTGGTCGACTCCCGGAACACCTCGTCCGAACCGCTCACGTCGATGCGACCGATGATGTCGCGGGTGCCGAGGAAGCGGTTGTAGCCCTGCGCCTTTCGCCGATCGATGCGGAAGGTGTCGACGCCCATTTCGCCGATCGGAAATATGCGAAACCCGTTCTTAAACAGAAAAACTGATCCGAACTGGGTAGACGGCATCCCCATCCGGCGCGCGAAGGTCGCCTTGGCCGATCGGTTCAGGTAGTAAAGATTGCACCTGAAGCTCGATCCGACCAGCAGCGGAAATTCGTTCGGCTCCCTTATATCGTAGATCACCGAGCCCCGGTCGGTCAGGACCGAATGGAGCTGCTTACCATCTTCCGACAGCCAAACCTCGAGGTGGGTGGTCTTGTCCTTTAGCGTGTCAAAGATGAAGTTGGCGATCGGGCCGTTGACAATGGAGACTGCGGTTCCCTCGCCGGCCCAGTTCTGCCGTTCGATCGCGTCTTGCACCTCCTCGCCCTTTGCGCGGATAGTCACCTCGAAGTGATCGTCGGTGTGCCCGAAGGGATTGATGAGCTTCGCCAACGCGGTCCGCAGCCGTAGTAGCTTTTCCCGGCCCCAGGGTTCTCTCAGCCCGCTGATTTCAAGCACTGTCCCCGATTTCGGGACGTCAACGCCCTCCGGAAGCTCGAACTGCGTTGCCTCGCTGTGTGCGATGCCCACGTCCTTGAACTCCTCGTTGGCGTCGCGTTCGAAGTCCTCCCAATCTACGTCGAGCACCTCCACCGACTCACCAGAGCGGCGCGTCTGCATCTTGAGGGAGCTGCCGAGCCGATCGCACGAGAACCGTCCCACGCCCTTGCTGCCGGCATAGGTGCGGCTAGCGCCGATACGGTCGCGGTAGCCCTCGTCTTCCGTCCCGTCTTGTTTTGCCGAGTAGGCGACGAAGAGCCACTTGCGCTCGATATCGCCAAGCGACATGCCCTTGCCGTCATCGATGATGAAGAGCCGGCTGTCCTCAAACACCAGCTCGACCCGCTGCGCCTTTGCATCAAAGCCGTTCTTTACCAGCTCGAAAACCGCGACAAGATCGTCCGTGATTAGGTCGCGCCCGATCACCCTTTTAAGAGCAGTGCTGACCTTAAAAAACAGCTGCGGCTCCCCCTCCGTCTCCTGATCCACTAAGCTGTCACCCCAGAGCCAACGATCGGCGGACAGCATCTTAATCAGATGGTCCGCATCTGGCCAATGCCTTACTTGCCCACTCGACTGAACGACGCAGCGTAGGTCAAGCAGAGCGCCGTAAAACAGCAGCTTGTTTTGGGATACCGCCTAAGAATTACCGTCCGCTAAACATAATCGACAACGCCGCACATTTCGACGCGCATGATGTGCAGCTCGCGCTGCGGTGCCTGCTGCCGCACGCCAGCGACCGAGCCATGCTCGTCGAGTTCTGGCGCTACGCCGGGCAGATTCACGCTGCCAACCGCGCGGCGTGTTGCCAGGCGGTGCTGCAGTCCATTGTCGCTGATCTGCGCGCCGGCGGACAATATCCGAATGACGAGCTGGAGCCGCGACGCCAGACGGTCGAGCTACTTGATGAGGTCGGCCGCGATCGGGAAGCGAAACGCCAGATGCACCAACGCCACTACTTCACCCCGCCCCCGCAGCGGGGCCGCTGACCGGCGAGACGACGCTGGTCATCCCCTGCGGCAGCCCTGCCCCGCTGCCACCCCGAATAACGCGCTGAGACCCCCGCCTCGCCCGCCCTCTTTTTCGCTCGCTTTTGATGCAATGTCGCGATCTGATGCAGACCCGCTGAAAACCGTGGCTTCTATGGCCATTTCGCGCAGTCCCGCATGATGCGGATTGATGCAGCTAGACGCCCCAACAGGCGCACCGGTCACGATGACGCGGCACAGAAGTTGCGCGCTCCCCCCTAGGGAGCCTCGGGGCCGCGCAAGCGGACCCGTTCACCAGCCGCGGTAGAGGGCTGGTGTGGGTGGGTTTCGAGCCGTTGGACCTTGGTGAGACCATCAAGCTGCGCACGCCAACGGCGTTCCTTTTATCTTTATCTCTTACAGGGCCTCTGTCTGTCCGCTCGGCGGATTTGCACTATCAACAGTTACGCGGAGCCTTTCGAGCAGGGCGCGCAGCTCGGGGTTGGCGACCTCGGCGATCACTTCGTCGACGGTCGAGGTGTCCAGCTTGCGCTGCCGAGCCAGCTTCTCGGCGACAGCGCGAACGAACTCGCTCGGCTTCCGCAGCATGCGCCGAACGCGCTCCTTTGCGGTTGTCGGCACCTGCAGCACATACGCGTTGGCGATCTGCTCGGTCTGCTGTTCGTCAGGCTCGGCAGTCTCGATCGGCCTGCACCGCCGGATCCAATCGATAAAGCCGTGCTCCTTGAGGCGCGCGAGCGCCGCCGCTACCGCGCTGCGGGAGCGGGAGATCGCATCTGCAATCCAGCGGATCGTCGGATCAAGGCGCCCGTTCTTTTTGCCTCGCAGGCGCATCAGGTAGCGGTAGACCTCCAGGCCGATGCCGCCGATCGCACCGTTTCGGCGGCCGGGCAGCTTGGTCTCGCGCTCGAACTCTTCCAGCGCTTTCATGCGGGCGTTATGCTCGCTCTTTGGGAACATGTTGTGCGCGCGCCAGAGCGCGACCTCAGCTCCACCCGCATTGTGGCTATTGCGACGAACAGGCTGCCCGGTGCGCTCGCGCGCAGGCTTGCCGCTGGCAACCTGATGAAGGGAGCGCGCCATCATGCGACGTCTCCCTTCGCGGTCAGCCGTGTTGCCGCAGCCCCGTCAGGAGTTCGCTTGCCGGCTGAAGCCCCTGGATCAGCATATCGGCCCATTCCTGCGCCAGCTCGCGCCGGCGAGGCATGTACGCGGCTCGATTGTAGATTCCTTCCACCCCGGCCGGCACGTGAGCCAGCATAAGGTCGATGATCGCTCTGTCCCCTACCCTGTTCTCGACCCCGGCCAGCTCGTTCATCACGGTCGAGAAGGTCGAGCGCCACCCGTGCGGGACATGAAGCCCGGTGAATCCCGCTTCGCGGTAAGCCTTGCTCAGCGTGGCGTCGCTCAAGGGGCGCCGCGGATGGCGAATACTGCGGAAGATCAGCGGTCCATTGCCCGAGAATTCGATCGCCAGTTTGATGACCTCGACCGCCTGCCGGGATAGCGGTACCACGAAGTCGAATGCAGCATCGTTCTTTTGCTCCAGGACGAGCTTCATCTTCGCGGCCGGAATGCGCCAAAGCGGTTCCTGGCCGTCCAGCCCCTCGAATTCGCGAGGCTCCGCCATGCGGAGCACTCCAGATCGGACGGCCGTTAGCGCCAGCATGCGCGAGGCCAGCTTCGTAAGCGGGTGAGCTGGTTGCGCCTCCACCTTGAGCAGTACGGTCTGCGCCGCCTTTACCGTTCGAACCGCCGGCTGCTTGCCGCGCCTGATCGGGGCAAGAGCTTGCTGAGCCACCGCAGCAGGATCCGACGCCACTATGCCGCTGCCTATCGCTCTGGCGTAGATATCGGAGATCCGCTGCCGAGCACGATGAGCTGTTTCGATTGCGCCCCGCTGTTCGATCGGCCGTAGGACGTCGAGCACCATCGGCGTCGTGATCGAGTCGATCGGCAAATGACCGAGCTTCGGAAACACGTCGCGTACAAGGCTCGCCTTCACAACCTGCGCGTGCCCCTTGGACCAGGTCGGAGCCTGGCTCTCCATCCAGTCGTCGGCGATCGTCTTGAACGTCGCACCCAGCCGAGCCGTTTGAGCCGCAGCACGCTGTAGCTTGTCCACGGACGGATCCACGCCCTCGCGCAACTTGCGGGCCGCGTCCTCGCGCATGCTCCGCGCATCGGCCGGCGTCAGATCCGGATAGGCCCCGAAGACCAGCCGCTTCTCTTTCCCGCCGATCCGGTACTTCCAACGCCAGCTCTTGAAGCCTGTCGGAGTCACGTAAAGGTACAAGCCACGCCCGTCCGTGAGCTTGTACGGCTTGTCCTGTGGCTTCGCCCGCTTGCAGGCTATATCCGTCAGCACCCGGTGCCCCCACCGCTAAATTCCGGTGCCCCGAAAATGCCCCCAAAACCACTGCGCTGCATGGCGACGATATGAGACAGGTTGAGACGCCAAACAACCTGTATAACGAGACAAATCCCGCCCCTTTCGGGACGGGATGAGACACGTTGAGATTGGTGGTTGGTGCCCCTGGCCGGACTTGAACCAGCACGCCTTGCGGCAACCGATTTTGAGTCGGTCGCGTCTACCAATTTCACCACAGGGGCAGCGGCGGATCAGCTAGAACAAACTGGCGATCATCGCAAGCTGGCTCGCATCGGCTCAGTTGGTCGGCGCGCGGCGGCGGTAGCTCAAGGCTTCGGCGACGTGGATCCGCCCCACCACATCTGCTCCCGCCAGGTCGGCGATGGTGCGCGAGACGCGGAGCACGCGGTGGAAGCCGCGCGCCGACAGCCGCATCGACTCCGCCGCCTGCGCGAGCAGGGTGCGGGCACGCTCGTCCAGCGCCGCGGCCCGTTCCAGCAGATCACCATCCGCTTCGGCATTGGTGCGGATGCCGTCGGTGCGATACCGTGCGCGCTGGATACCACGCGCCTCTGCCACCCGGGCAGCGACCTCCGCCGATCCTTCGGCGGCGGGCGGGAGCACCAGATCGGCGGCACTGACCGCGGCGACCTCCACCGACAGATCGATCCGGTCCAGCAGCGGGCCCGAGACCCGCGCCTGATAATCGGCGGCGCAGCGCGGTGCCCGCGCGCAGGCGAGGCTGGCGTCGCCGAGATGGCCGCAACGGCACGGGTTCATTGCCGCCACCAGCTGCACCCGTGCCGGGAAGGTGACATGGGCGTTGGCCCGCGCGACGCTGACCACTCCCGTCTCGAGCGGCTGGCGCAGCGAATCGAGCACCGCGCGCTGGAACTCGGGCAGCTCGTCGAGGAACAGCACGCCCAGATGCGCGAGGCTCACCTCGCCCGGCTTGACCTTGAGGCCGCCGCCGGTGAGCGCCGCCATCGAGGCGGAGTGGTGCGGCGCGCGGAACGGGCGGGTTCGCGTCAGCCGCCCTCCCGCCAGCGTCCCCGCCACCGACTGGACCATCGACACCTCGAGCGCCTCGGCGGCGTCGAGCGGCGGCAGGATGCCCGGCATGCAGGCTGCCATCAGCGATTTGCCCGACCCCGGCGGCCCGACCATCAGCAGATTGTGGCCGCCGGCGGCGGCGATCTCCAGCGCGCGCTTGGCGGTTTCCTGGCCCTTCACCTGGCGGAGATCAGGGCCGAGACCGACCGGCTCGGCCTCGCCGGCCACCGGCGGGCTGAGCAGGCCATGGCCCTTGAAGTGGTTGATCAGCGCCAGCAGATCGGGCGCGGCGAGCACCTCGATCGAGCCTGCCCAGGCGGCCTCCGCCCCTTGCGGGCCGGGGCAGATCAACCCCTTGCCCTCGCCCGAGGCGAACAAGGCGGCGAGCAGCACGCCCGGCGAAGCGGCGATGCGCGCGTCGAGGCCAAGCTCGCCGACCACCACATAATCCGCCAGCGCCTCGACATCGGCGACGCCCATCGCACCGAGCAGCGCCAGCGCGATCGGCAGGTCGAAATGCGAGCCCTCCTTGGGCAGATCGGCCGGCGACAGATTGACGACGATCCGCTTGGGCGGCAGCGCCAGGCCCATGGCGGCGATCGCGCCGCGCACCCGCTCGCGGCTTTCGCCAACCGCCTTGTCGGCGAGCCCGACGACGTGGAAGGCGGGCAGCCCCGGGATCAGCTGGACCTGCACCTCGACGCCGCGCGCCTCCAGCCCCAGATACGCCACGGTCTGCACGATCGCCGTCATCATCATCCCCCCGGATTGTGCGGCGAGCATAGCGGCATTGTCGGGCCGCGATACCGGGGGCGCCTACGTGCCTTGCGCCGCTAACACACGGCGCCTAGATGCTGCGGCATGAAGGATCGCCACCCCGCCAGCCGCTACGCCCAGCTCGTCCTCGGTGGGTTGCTGATGATCGGCGCCGCGATCCTCGGCCCGTTGCCCGGGCCCGGCGGCATTTTCCTCTTCGCCGGCGGGCTGGTGCTGATCCTGCGCAACTCGCGCTGGGCGCAGGTGCGGTTCGCGCGCGCCAAGCGGCGCTGGCCCAAAACCGGCCAGCTGATCGACCGCACCATGCGCCGCCCCTCCGCGCTGCGTCGTCACGCCCGTGACAAGATGGCGCGCGACAAGATGCTGCGCTCGCGTTGACTTTGCCACGCCGCCTTTGTAAGCGCAGCCCCATCAGGCCGTCCCCGTTGGCGGCCCTTTTCTATTCTGACGATTCCAAGGAATGAACCATGAAGCGGACCTTTCAGCCGAGCAACCTGGTGCGGGCGCGCCGTCATGGCTTCCGCGCGCGGATGGCGACGGTGGGCGGCCGTTTGGTGATCCGTGCCCGTCGGGCCCGCGGCCGCAAGAAGCTGTCGGCGTAAAGACTCTCTCGCTTCGTCGCGATTTTCTCGCGGCGAATGCGGGGCGACGCGCACCGATGCCGGGCTTTGTCCTGCTGGTGCGCGATCGCCAAGATGGTGACCCCGCGATGCGTGTGGGCTTCACCGTCACCAAGAAGATCGGCAATGCCGTGGTCCGTAACCGGATGAAACGCCGGCTGCGGGCCTTGTCGCGTGAGCTGTTGCCGAGCGCCGGGGTCGTCGGCGCGGATCATGTGCTGATCGGCCGCAACGGCGGTATCGAGCGCGACTTTGCGCTGCTGCGGACCGAGCTCGCCAAGGCGCTCAAGAAAGTGGTGCGGTGAGCATCGCCGCCCGGCTGCTGATCCTGGTTGCCCGCGGGTGGCAGCTTGGTCCATCGGCGGTGCTGCCGCCCTCCTGCCGCTATCAGCCATCCTGTTCGGCCTATGCAATCACTGCGCTTCGCCGCTATGGCGCCGCCAAAGGGGGCTGGCTGGCGGTGAAGCGGATTGCACGCTGCCATCCTTGGGGCGGGTACGGACCCGATCCTGTTCCCTGACCATTGGGGCATCGACTTGAAGAACGATCGTCAGAATTTCGTCCTGTTCGCGCTGTTCGCGGCGGTGATCCTGTTCGGCTGGCCGCTGATCCAGGGCAAGTTCTTCCCGGTGGCGA
Organism: Sphingomonas sp. GW821-FHT09E03; assembly: GCF_059416225.1. Classification (NCBI taxonomy): domain Bacteria; kingdom Pseudomonadati; phylum Pseudomonadota; class Alphaproteobacteria; order Sphingomonadales; family Sphingomonadaceae; genus Sphingomonas; species Sphingomonas sp. GW821-FHT09E03. The sequence continues at coordinate 423,419 of NZ_JBWKOS010000004.1, forward strand.
ACCCGCCGGTGACCAAGATCGAGAAGGGTCGCTCGACGGTGGTGACGCCGCAGGGCGCCCAGCCGACTGCCAATACGCCCGCCGCGATCCAGAGCCGCCAGGCAGTGCTGGCCGCGGCGCCGCGGGTGCGGATCGACACGCCGACGCTCAAGGGCTCGATCAACCTCAAGGGTGCGCGGATCGATGATCTGGTGCTGGTCAACTACAAGGAGACCATTGCCAAGAACTCCGCGCCGATCCGCCTGCTGTCGCCGGCCGGCGCGCCCGAGGCCTATTTCGCCGGCTTCGGCTGGCGCAACGAGGGGCTGAACCCGCCGGCAGCCGACGCAGTGTGGACCGCCTCGTCGACCGTGCTCGCCCCTGGCAAGCCGGTGAACCTCGACGCCGCCAACGCCACCGGCCAGCGCTTCCGCATCGAGCTGTCGGTGGACGACGGCTACATGTTCACCATCAAGCAGACCGTGCTCAACGCCGGCCGTGGCCCGGTGCAGGTCGCGCCCTATGGCTATGTCAACCGCGCCGGCGTCTCCAAGGATCCGGGCACCTGGCAGATCCACACCGGCCCGATCTCGGTTCACGGCGGCCACGCCGATTACGGCGTCAAGTTCAAGGACGTCGACGCCGGCGGCGAGCGCTTCACCACCACCGGCGGCTGGATCGGCTTCACCGACAAATATTGGCTGACTTCGCTGATTCCCGACCAGAGCTCGCAGTTCGACGGCCAGTTCCGCTCGGGCGGCAACCTCAACTATCAGGCCGATTACACCTTCGCGCCCAAGATCCTGGCCGCCGGTCAGGCGCTGACGCAGACCAGCCGCTTCTTCGCCGGTGCCAAGGAGGTGAAGCTCCTCCAGCATTACGAGACCGCCGCGGGCGTGCCGCAGCTCGACAATTCGATCGACTGGGGCTGGTTCTGGTTCATCGAGAAGCCGATCTTCACCTATCTCGACTGGCTGTTCCGGATGATCGGCAACTTTGGCGTCGCCATCATCCTGCTGACGCTGACGATCCGCGGGCTGATGTTCCCGGTCGCCCAGCGCCAGTTCGCCTCGATGGCGAAGATGCGCGCGATCCAGCCCAAGATGAAGGCGCTGCAGGAACGCTACAAGGACGACAAGGTCAAGATGCAGCAGGAGGTGATGGGCCTCTACAAGACCGAGAAGGTCAATCCCGTCGCCGGCTGCCTGCCCACCGTGATCCAGATCCCGATCTTCTACGCGCTGTACAAGGTGCTGATGGTGACGATTGAGATGCGCCACCAGCCGTTCTTCGGCTGGATCAAGGATCTGTCGGCACCCGATCCGCTGACCCCTGTGAACCTGTTCGGCTTCCTTGCCTTCACTCCGCCGCACATGATCGCGATCGGCGTGGTGCCGATCTTCCTCGGCATCTCGATGTTCTTCCAGTTCCGGCTCAACCCGGCGCCGATGGACGATACCCAGAAGCAGATCTTCGCGTTCATGCCCTGGGTGCTGATGTTCGTGATGGCCTCCTATCCGGTCGGCCTGCAGATCTACTGGATCGCCTCCAACTGCCTGGCGATCCTCCAGCAGCGGGTGCTCTACGCGCGCCATCCCGGCCTCAAGATCGCGCCTGCCAAGTGACCGATGTCTTCGAGCCAGAAGCGATCGAATTCGCACGCAAGACCTTTGCAGGCCCGGTCGGCTTCCTGAAGTCGGCGCCCAGCCTCGAGTTCCTGCCCGATGCCACCGTGCCCGAGGTGGCGTTCGCCGGGCGCTCCAATGTCGGCAAGTCGTCGCTGCTCAATGCCCTCACCGGGCGCAACGCACTGGCGCGGACCTCGAACACGCCGGGGCGAACGCAGGAGCTCAACTTCTTCGAGGTCGGCGAGCCACTGCTGCTTAGGCTGGTCGATATGCCAGGCTATGGCTTCGCCAAGGCGCCGCCAGCGGTGGTCAAGAAGTGGCGCTTCCTGGTCAACGATTTCCTGCGCGGCCGCCAGGCGCTCAAGCGCGCGCTGGTGCTGATCGATTCACGCCACGGCATCAAGGATGTCGACCGCGAAATCCTCGAGATGCTCGACAAGGCGGCGGTGAGCTACCGGATCGTGCTGACCAAGGCGGACAAGATCAAGGCGTCCGAGCTTGCCGAGGTGACGGAACGGACCGCGGTGGAGGCCCGCAAGCGGCCGGCGGCGCATCCGGACATTCTGGTGACCTCGAGCGAGGGCGGCATGGGTATTCCCGAACTGCGCGCCGCGGTGCTCGAAGCGCTGGGCTGATCAGCCGAGGGTCTACCGTCGTCGCCGACTAGACCCGCCCTGCCCCCGCGGCTAACCCGGGGCGCATGAAGCTCATCATCGGCAACAAGGCCTATTCCTCCTGGTCGCTGCGCGGCTGGCTCGCGTGCAAGCAATCGGGCCTTCCGTTCGACGAGGTGGTCGTGCCGCTGTACGACGGCGAATGGGACCGCCGCCGCGAGGGCGCCGAGTTCGCGCCGTCGTCGGGCAAGGTGCCGATTCTTTGGGATGGCGAGGCGGTGGTGTGGGACAGCCTCGCGATCGTCGATTATCTTGCCGACAAGGTGGGGCGCGACCGCTTCTGGCCGGCGAACGAGGCGGCACGGGCGATGGCGCGATCGATGGCCGCGGAGATGCATTCGAGCTTCACCGCGCTGCGCCGCAAATGCCCCATGAACGTCCGCCAGGTGTTTCCCGCCCAGCGCCCCGACGACGACGTGCTCGCCGATCTCGCCCGGATCATGGAATTATGGGCGCAGGCCCGCGCGCGCTTCGGCGGCGACGGCGAGTTCCTGTTCGGCCAGTTCGGCGCGGCCGACATCATGTTCGCGCCGGTGCTGACGCGGATCGTCACCTATCAGCTGCCGATCGCGCGCTTCGCCACCGCCTATATGGACGCGATGTTCGGTCACCCCTGGATGCAGGACTGGATCGCCGGCGCCCAGGAAGAGGAATGGGTGATCGAGCAATATGAGCAGCCGGCGCAAAGCCCCGCGGCGTGATCGATCCGGTCGCGCTGGCGCAGGCGCTGATCCGCGCTGACAGCGTGACGCCAGCGCGCGGGCCGGTGTTCGACGTGCTGGAGGCGGCGCTGGCCACAGCCGGGTTCGCCGTTGACCGCTTCGTCAGCGGCGACGCACCCGACGGCCCGGTCGAGAACCTGCTCGCGATCCGCGCCGGCACCGGACCCCATCTTGCCTTCGCCGGTCACGTCGACGTGGTGCCGGCGGGCGACGGCTGGACCGGCTCGCCCTGGTCGGGAGAGATCCGCGACGAGCTGCTCTACGGCCGCGGCGCGGTGGACATGAAGGGTGCGGTCGCCGCCTTCGTCGCCGCAGCCGGACGAGCGCCGCGCGGCGCCACGCTCAGCCTGATCATCACCGGCGATGAAGAGGGACCGGCGACCTACGGCACGCCGGTACTGATTGAACGGATGGCGGCGCGCGGGATCGCGCCCGACGCGTGCGTGGTCGGCGAGCCGACCTCGGCGCAGCGGCTGGGCGACACGATCAAGATCGGCCGACGCGGCTCGGTCAACATCTGGATCGAGGTGCCGGGCCAGCAGGGTCATGTCGCTTACCCTCAGCTCGCCGACAACCCGGTGACGCGGCTGATCGCGGCGCTGACCGAGATCGATGCGCTGGTGCTGGATGCCGGCAATGACTGGTTCCAGCCGTCGAACATCGAGGTGACCGACCTCGCCGTCGGCAACCCTGCTCATAATGTCATCCCCGGCAAGGCATGCGCGCGGCTCAACATCCGCTTCAACAGCGAACAGCGCGGGGCCGATCTGGTTCAGCGGATCAAGGCGGTGGTTTACCGCCATGCGCCCGCCGCGACGGTGACCGCCAGGATCTCCGGCGAGGCCTTCCTCACCGAGCCCGGCGCACTATCGGCGACGATGGGCGCGGCGATCGAGGCGCACACCGGTCTTGTGCCGACGCTGTCGACCACCGGCGGGACGTCCGACGCGCGGTTCCTGTCACGCCTGTGCCCGACCATCGAGTTCGGGCTGATCAACGCGACGATGCACCAGGTCGACGAGGCGGTGGCGGTGGATGATCTCCACACGCTGACCGCGATCTATGCGGATCTGATCGCGCGGTTCACGGGCTAACGCAGGGCGGATCCGGCGACGCACCGTCGTTCAGCAGGGTGTGGCGAGCGATCAGGCCCGCCGCCTGGCGAGCGCTAGCTCCGGCCCCGCCGCAGGACGATGTACAGCGCGCCTTGCCCGCCGTGGCGCGGATGGGCTCCGCGCACGGCAGCGATTGAATCCGCGTGACGCGAGGCACCCAGCCAGTCGGTCACCGCCGAGCGGATGGCGCCGCGCGCATGGGGCCGCTCGCTTTCGGCGCGCGGTGGCTTGCCGGTGACGAGCAGCAGCACGCGATCGCCACGGCGGATCGCGTGATCCAGGCCCTGATCGAGCAAGGCGTGCGCCGAGGAGAGCGTATGGCCGTGGAGATCGATCGAGCTATCGGGCTGGACGATGCCGCGGACGATCTTCTTGTCCCAGCTGCCGTCGAGATTGCCCGCCCCAATCGGCGCGGGACGCGGCGTCACCGCGACCTGCCGGGGCGGCTTGGCCGGAGCGATCGCGCGCGGGACAACTTTTGCCGTCGCTACCGGCGCTGGTGCCTTGGGCACCGCCGCGGGCGCGACCGGCCGCGGCGTGCGAATCGGCGTCACCGTCGCCATCACCCGCGCCCACAGCTGCGCCTCGTCAGGGCTGAGTTGGCGCACTTGCCCCCACCCGTGCCAGCGTGCCGATCGGGAGCAGCAGGAACGCGGTGCCGTGCGCGGCCATGCCGCCTGCGGTCGCCTCAGCGGCAGGGCCGGCACCCCAATAGGTGTCGAAGCGATTGGCGCCCTTGATCGCGCCGCCGGTGTCCTGCGCCACCCACAGACCGCTTGCATCCTGCCGGTCCATCGACAGGAACACCGGCGCACCGAGCGGGACGTATTTGACGTCGGCGGCCGCGCTCACGCCGCCGTTGACGACATAGCCCATCGCGCCCTGCGGCGGCGTGTCCAGCGTGCGGAAGAACACGAAGCTCTTGTTCTCGTTCATGATCGCCTCGCCCTCCTGCGGATGGGCGCGCAGCCAGGCGACGATCCCCTGCATCGAGGTCTGCCCCGGCTGGAGCAACCCGCGGCTCTTCATCAGCGCGCCGATGCCGGTGTAGGCGCGGCCGTTCTGGGTGGCATAGCCGACCCGCATGAACGAGCCATCGGGCAGCCGCAGCCGCCCCGAGCCCTGGATCTGGAGAAAGAACACCGCCGCCTCGTCAGCGCCCCAGGCGAGCACCGGCGCCTTGTTGCCGAGCGACCCGGCGACGATCTGGGCACGCTCGTCATAGGGCACGAAGTTGCTGCCCTGCACCTTGCCGCGGATCTTCTTGCCCTTGAGATCGGGCGAGAACTGGCCGAGGTCGACGTCGATCAGATCGTCGGGACGGCCATAGATCGGCACCTCATAGCCGGGCCGCCGCTCGCGCGACGCGGCGATTTCGGGTTCGTAATAGCCGGTGGCGAAGGCGCTGCCGTCGCCCACCTGCACCGCCTCGAAATTGGCCACAAAGAAGTCGCGGGCGCCGCCCCGCGGCACCAACTGGGCTGCCGCGCAGGCACTTTGCCAGTCGGTGCCGCGGGTAAGACCGGAGGCATCGGTGCGGCGCATCAGGCCCGGGCAGCTCGACAGGAACGCCTGTCGCGCTGCTTCCGCTTGAGGCTCGGTCAGCGGCAGCGCGGCGAGCGACGGCCCCGGGACGACGCCGGTGCTGGTGGCGGTGGTCGCGCCGGGGGTCGGCACCACCGGGGTCGCCAGCAACGGGATGGCGGAATCGATCCGTCCGTCGAACGCCCGACCGCTCGCGATCGGCTGGGCGGCGACGCTGCTGCTTGGCCGCGACGGCGGCCGGCCGGCGGTGTGGCTGGGACGGGACGGCGGCGGCGCTACGCCAGCCGACGGCGGCACGATGGCACCGCTGCAGGCGCTCAGCGCCGTGGCGAGCGCAATGCTGACGGTTACGCGTCTACTAATCATCTGGTCACCCCGGAACGGACGCCGGGGCAAGCGCCCCGCTTCTCCAAGCAGGCGATGTGCCCAACGGTCGCGCCGGGAACAAGCCCGGGCGCGATCCAATCGATCAACAATCCTAGCCGGTGGCTCACGCCTCGTCGGTGTCGGCGAGCTTCCAATTGGGGTCGTTGCTGCGCAGCGTGCGGGCGAAGGTCCACACGTCATGCGTCTCGACCGCATCGACCAGCGACCCAGCGATGACATGGCCCTCGGCATCGCGCGTCACCGCGGCGATATCGGCGTCGAAGCGCACGGTGATCCGCGCCTCGCGGCCGGTCAGCGCCGCATCGGCGATCATCGCCCGCTCGATCGAGACCAGTCGGTTGTCGAGCGTCTCGCCGGCTTCGCGGCGCTGCGCAATCGCCTCGCCGAACGCATCGGCGACCTCGTCATTGGCGAGCTCTCGCAATTCAGCCTCGTCGCCGCGCCAGAACGCTTCGAGCGTCATCCGATAGGCCGCCTGCGCGCCCTCCAGGAAACGCGACACGTCGAAACCCTGCTCGCCGGCGACGATCGCGCGGAGGCCAGCCTCGGCGCGCGGCTCGATGTTGCGGTTGGCCGGTTGACGTACCTCAGGGGTAACGTCGATCGTGCGCGGCACCGCCAGCGACGCCGGGCGATCCTCGGCCGTGCGCGGCAGCGGCTGCTGTTCGTGGCCGGTGCGCTTCCCGAGCACGCTGTACAGCCTCAGCGCCAGAAAGCCTGCGACCATCGCGAGTAGAACTACGTAAAACACCGTGCCTCCGATCTTCGCACCCACATAGGCGCATGCGTCGGCAATTCAAAGCATCGCCCGCGAGCGGCCGTTGAATCACCCCGTGAGCGCTGCTAGGCGCGGGCTTAACGCATCCCAACGCCCGACCGGCGGTTTCGATGCTCCTCCTTTCCATGATCCAAGGACGATTAACATGGCCAGTACGTTCGACAGCCAGCCGCTTGCCAACGGTGCCGACACCGCGCCGGCCGCAGGGCTGATCTCGCAATATGTGAAGGACCTGTCGTTCGAAAATCCGAACGCGCCCGCGATCTTCCAGAACCCGAGCCAGCCGGCGATCGACGTGCAGTTCAACATCGGCACCGCGCAGGTCGGCGATGAGGTCCATGAGGTGGTGCTCAAGATCGACGTCAAGGCCGAGGCCGAGGGCCAGACCGCGTTCATCGTCGACCTGACCTATGCGGGCCTGTTCGGCCTGCGCAACGTGCCCGCCGAGCATGTCCAGCCGTTCCTGCTCGGCGAGGCGCCGCGCCTGCTGTTCCCGTTCGCGCGCCGCGTGCTCGCCGACACCGTGCGCGACGGCGGCTTCCCGCCGCTGCTGCTCGAGCCGATCGATTTCAGCCAGCTCTACCTGCAGCAGGCCGAGGCGCAGGGTCAGGCGATCCCCGAAGGCTTCGGTCAGGCCTAAGCTGATCCCGGGGGGCGGACAGCGATGAACCTGACCAAGTCGCTGGGGTCGGTCGGCGGGCTGACCCTGGCCAGCCGCGTGCTCGGCCTGGTGCGCGATTCGCTGTTCGCCCGCTATATGGGGGCAAGCTTCGCGTCGGACGCGTTCCAGATCGCGTTTCGCCTCCCCAACATGTTCCGCGCGCTGTTCGCCGAGGGCGCCTTTTCCGCCGCGTTCATCCCGATGTTCAATCGCAAGGTGGCCGACCCCGACGGCGGTGGGCTGCCCAACGGCATCGCCTTTGCCGAGGACGCCTTGTCCGTCCTGCTGCCGATCCTGATCGCGCTGACGGTGATCGTCGAGGTGGCCGCCTGGCCGGCGACCTATCTGATCTCGGGCGGCTTCCACGATGCCACGCCCGATCAGTTCAGCTATGCGGTCGAGCTGTCGCGCTGGACCTTTCCCTATCTGATGCTGATCAGCGTGGTGTCGCTGCTCGGCGGGATCCTCAACTCGCTGCACAAGTTCTGGATCAACGCCGCGGCGCCGATCCTGCTCAACGTCACGCAGATCGCTGCGCTGATCTTCTTGCACACCAGCCCGATCGGCACCGCGCGCAACCAGGCGATCGCGGTGACCGTCGCCGGGGCGCTGCAGCTCGGCTGGTTGTGGTGGGCGTGCCGGCAGAGCGGCGTGCGGCTGCGGATCAAGCGACCGCAGATCAACCCGGACGTCAAGCGGCTGATGGCGCTGATCTGGCCTGCCGCAGCCGGCGCCGGTGCGGTGCAGATCAACCTGGTCGTCTCCAGCGCGCTGGCGGCGCATTTCCTGCCGCATGGCTCGGTGACCTACATCTACCTTGCCGATCGACTCAACCAGCTGCCGCTCGGGCTGATCGGTATCGGCCTTGGCACCGTGCTGCTGCCGACGATCTCGCGCCTGCTCGGGCGCGGCGAGGAAGCGCAGGCGATGACCACGCAGAACCGCGCGATGGAACTGGCGCTGTTCCTCACCCTGCCGGCCACCGCCGCGCTGGTGATCTGCGGCCGGCCGATCATCGCGGCGTTGTTCCAGCATGGTCATTTCCGCGCCGATGATGCGGTCGCAACCACGCAGGCACTCGCCGCCTTCTCGATCGGCCTCCCGAGCTACATCCTCGTCAAGGTGCTCACCCCGGGCTATTATGCCCGCTCCGACACCAAGACGCCGGTGCGCTATGCGACCATCTCGATGGCGGTCAATCTGGTGCTCAATCTCGCCTTCATCCTGCCGCTCGGCCACATGGGCCCGCCGCTCGCCACCGCGATTGCGAGCACGGTCAACGTCACCCTGCTCTATCGTACGCTCAACCGCCGCGGCCAGTTCACCCCCGATGCGCAGCTGCGCCGGCGAGCGCCGCGGCTGCTGGTCGCCGCGGTGATCATGGGCGTGGTGATGTTCTTCCTCAACGATCTGTTCCAGCCCTATGTCACCGGCCCCAGCCTCGCGCGCTGGATGGCGATGGTGGTGCTGGTCGGCACCGGCGGGCTGGTCTATGCCGCGGCCGTCTTCGCGACCGGCGCCTTGCGCCCGCGCGACATCCGTCAGCTCGTTCGTTCAAAGTAAGGCCCTGCCATGCGCGTCGTTTCCGGCATCCAGCCCACCGGCAATCTCCATCTCGGCAATTATCTGGGGGCGATCCGGCAGTGGGTGGCGATGCAGGACGCGATGGGCCCGGACGACGATTGCCTGTTCTTCCTCGCCGATCTCCACGCGCTGACCCAGCCGGTGGTGCCGGCGGATCTCTCGGCCAACACCATCGAGATGGCGGCGACGCTGCTCGCCTGCGGGATCGACCCCGATCGCTCGATCCTGTTCAACCAGGCGCGGGTGCCGGCGCACAGCGAGCTTGCCTGGATCCTCAACGGCACCGCCCGGGTCGGCTGGCTCAACCGCATGACGCAGTGGAAGGACAAGGCCGGCAAGAATCGCGAGGGCCAGAGCGTCGGCCTGTTCGTCTACCCGGTGCTCCAAGCCGCCGACATCCTCGCCTATCAGGCGACTCACGTGCCGGTGGGCGACGACCAGAAACAGCATCTCGAGCTGGCGCGTGACATCGCGACCAAGTTCAACAGCGATTACGGCGTCGAGCTGTTCACCCTGCCCGAGCCACTGATCAGCAAGGCCGCGCCGCGGATCATGAGCCTGCGCGACGGCAGCGCCAAGATGTCCAAGTCCGATCCGTCCGAGGCGTCGCGGATCAGCCTGATCGACAGCGACGACGCCATCGCCCAGAAGCTGCGCAAAGCGAAGACCGATCCCGAGCCGCTGCCGGCGACGCTGGAGGAGCTGGACGGCCGCCCCGAGGCGAAGAATCTGGTGACGATCTTCGCTGCGCTTGCGGATCGTACCCCGGCCGAGGTGCTCGGCGACTATGCCGGCCAGGGCTTCGGCGCGTTCAAGCCAGCGCTGGCGGATCTCGCCGTGGCGACCCTGAGCCCGATCCGCGAGCGGCTGACCAGCCTGCTCGCCGATCGCGCCGAAGTCGCCGCGACCCTCGCCCGCGGCGCGCACAAGGCGCGCGACATGGCGGCGCCGACGGTGGCGGCGGCGCAGGCGGCGGTGGGATTGCAACTGTAACCAACACCGTCGACCCGGTGGAAGCCGCGGTCTGTCGCGGCTCCATTCCTGCAAAAGCCTGCATGAGATCCTAGCTTCCGCTGGGATGACGTACTTGCGGCTGGTCGAGCGCCGCGCAGTCGATGGCGGAAGCGCTAGGCTTCCAGTTCGCGCATCAGCGTGCGCACCGCGGCGTCGATGTCGCGGTCCTGATCGCGCAATTCCTCGATCTTGCGCACCGCGTGGATCACCGTGGAATGGTCCCGGCCGCCGAACTTGCGACCGATCTCGGGCAGCGAACGCGTCGTCAGCCGCTTGGCCAGATACATGGCGATCTGGCGCGGGCGGGCGACGGCGCGGCTGCGGCGCGCCGAGACGAGGTCGAGCGGCTTGAGCTCGAAATGCTGGCTGACCAGCTTCTGGATCTCGTCGATCGTCACCCGGCGCTGGGCGCCGCGCAGCAGCTCGCCGAGCGTCGCGACCGCAAAATCGAGATCGATGGTGTCGCCGGTGAGATGGGCATAAGCGATGACGCGGTTGAGCGCACCCTCGAGCTCGCGGATGTTGGCGTGGATGCGGGCGGCGAGCAGGTCGAGCACCTCGTCGGGCACGCGGGCATCGGGAAGGTCGGCAAGCTTGCGTTCCAGTATGGAACGCCGCAGCGTGAGGTCGGGCGACTTGATGTCCGCGACCAGCCCCACCGACATCCGGCTGATGATCCGCGCTTCGACGCCCTCGAGCGCCTGGGGGCAGCGATCGGCCGAGATCACCAGCCGCTTGCCCGCGCTCATGATCTCGTTGACGGTGTGGAAGAACTCTTCCTGGGTGGCGTCCTTGCCGGCGATGAACTGCAGGTCGTCGATCAGCAGCAGGTCGGCGCCGCGCAGCCGCTGCTTGAACGCGAAGGTGTCGCGTGCGCGCATCGCCGCGACAAAGTCGAACATGAAGCGCTCGGCCGACATGCACAGCACCGTCGCATCGGGATGCGCCGCGAGGAACGCATGGCCGATCGCGTGCATCAGGTGGGTCTTGCCCTGGCCGGTGCCGCTGTGGAGGAACAGCGGGCTGAAGCGCGGCGCGCCCGGCTCGGCCAACACCTTGGCGGCGTTGAACGCCACCCGATTGGTGGCGTCGACGACGAAGCGCTCGAAGGTGAAGCGCGCGTCGAGCGGCGGGCGCTCGGCCGGCGCGCGCACGACCGCCGCGGCGGCGACCGGCTTCAACGCCGCGATCGCCGCCGACACGTGGAAGCGGCCAGGCGCCGGGGTCTCGGCCGGCGCCGGCATCTGAGCCGCCGGGGCCGTGGGGGCTGGCGTGGGAGCTGCGGCAGCGGCCGGCGGCGCTACATGAAAACGGCTCGGCGGCGGCGGTGCGGGTGTTGCGGCGACGGGCGCCTGCACCTCGGCGACCAGCGTGACCGGCGCGGGGCGTGATGCGCGGGTTTCGATCGCGACGCTACGCACCCGCGGCATCAACGCCTTGAACTCGAGCAGCAGGCGATCCGCATAATGGCTACGGACCCAGTTGGTCATGAACGCGGACGGCAGGCCGAGCCGGATCGAATCGGGCTCTTCGCCGTCGATCAGTTCCATCGGCTTCAGCCACTGATCGAACAAGCGCGCCCCGGCAGATTCGCGCAGATTGGCGCGGACACGGGCCCAGGCGCGATGCGCCTCGCTTCCCGTCATCGTTGCACCCTGCCCGTAACCCAACGCACGCAACCCCTCGATCTCGCGCGCAGGACGCGCAAGTAGCTAAATTCCAGACAGTAAGAGTTCCCCCTCACGGCCAGTCGGCCGATCGGCATGCTCACGCTGTTCAGTAACGCGGTGGTGAATACCGCCGCGGTGAGGATCAGTTATGAAGGGTTGGACGAGTCGATCAAGGCCTGCCCGGGTCGCATTACTGAAATAAACCGGATTGACACTCCGCCAGCCCAGCAAATGCGTCGGATTTTTGATAAGCTACTGTTTTGGCGCGTTTTTATGCACCGTTAACGCTCGGCTACCTACTCGAATCGCGGTAAGTCCTAGGTTTCTCTTTTCGTTCCAGATGCGGGCGTCGAACGCATCAAAAAACCCGCCGGGAACGATCCCGACGGGCTAAACTTTTGAGCCTGAACGATTAGTCCCGGCCGAGACCTGTGGGTCTCACGCCATCAGCGACAGACGCTTGGTCAGGCGGGCGAACTTGCGGCTCGCGGTGTTCTTGTGGAGCACGCCCTTGGCCACGCCACGCGCCAGCTCAGGCTGCGCCTGCTGCAGCGCCACCGACGCCGCCGACTTGTCGCCCGAAGCGAGCGCCGACTCGACCTTCTTGATGAAGGTGCGGATACGGCCGACACGCGCGCCATTCACTTCGGCGCGGGCCTGGTTACGACGGATGCGCTTTTTGGCTTGCGGCGTGTTCGCCATTCTTACGTCCTCGAAATCTCTGAAACGGTGAAAAAGTGGCGCCGGATAGACCCTACGCCCTCTCGAAGGCGCTGCCCTTAGCGATTGCCGACCGGGCGGTCAACCGACTTGACCCCATCTGGCATGTCACTGGCGCTGGCAGCGTGGGCACCAGAAGGTGGAACGGCCGTTCTCGGTGCGGCGCTGGACGGTGCCGCCGCAATGGCAGGGTTCGCCCTCGCGGCCATAGACCAGGAACTGCTTGGAAAAATAGCCAAGCTCGCCATCGGGCCGGGCATAATCGCGCAACGTGGAGCCCCCCGCCTCGATCGCCGCAAGCAGCACCTCGCGCACCGCCACCGCGAGCCGATCGAGCCGTGCGCGGGCGATCTGCCCGGCCGCCCGGGTCGGCGCGATGCGGGCGACGTGGAGCGCCTCGCATACGTAGATGTTGCCGAGGCCGGCGACTATCCGCTGGTCGAGCAGCATCGCCTTGACCGGCGCGGTCCGGCCGGCAAGCGCCTCGTGCAGATAGGCGCCGGTGAACGCGGGGCCGAGCGGCTCGGGGCCCATCGCCACGAATGGCGGATAAGCATCGATCGTCTCGGTCGGCCACAGATCGAGGAAGCCGAACCGGCGAGGGTCGTTGAGCGCGAGCGTGCGGCCCTGCTCGGTTTCCATTTCGAGATGATCGTGCGGAATCGATTCGGCCGGGTCCACCCGCCACCGTCCCGACATGCCGAGGTGGAAGACCAGTGTGTCGCCGCGATCGGTGTCGATCAGGCCGTATTTGGCGCGACGGCCCAGCGCAGTGACGCGCGCGCCGGTGAGCCGCTGGCGCAGGTCGACGGGGATCGCCTTGCGCAGATCGGCACGGCGCGGCTCGACGCGGGTGAGGCGCTGGCCGGCAAGCACGGGGATGAGCCCGCGCACGGTGGTTTCAACTTCGGGGAGCTCGGGCACGGCTTTCAGCTAGGTTGCGTTTGCCCCTGCCACAAGCACTGGCTACAGCCGCTGCCATGACTGACACTGTCTCCTTCGGCTACGAAGACATTCCCGCCGACCAGAAGACCGCCCGCGTCGGCGGCGTCTTCACCAATGTCGCCGCCAAATACGATCTGATGAACGACGCCATGTCGGGGGGCATGCACCGCCTGTGGAAGGATCGCTTTGTTCGCCGCGTCCAGCCGCGCGAGGACGAGCAGATCCTCGACATGGCCGGCGGCACCGGCGACATCGCCTTCCGCCTCGCACGCTCGGGCGCCTCGGTGACGGTCGCCGACATCAACCCGGCCATGCTCGAGGTGGGCATGGATCGTGCCGCCAAGCGCGGCATCGACGGATTGGTGTGGACCGAGGCCAATGCCGAGGTGCTGACCTTCCCGGACAAGTTCTTCGACGCCTATACGATCGCCTTTGGCATCCGCAACGTCACCGACATCCCGCAGGCGCTGCGCGAAGCCCATCGCGTGCTGCGCCGCGGCGGCCGCTTCTTCTGCCTCGAATTTTCGACCACGGTGTGGCCCGGCTTCAAGGAAGTGTACGATAGCTATTCGCACAAGCTGGTGCCGCAGCTCGGCCAGCTGCTGGCGCAGGACGCCGACAGCTATCGCTATTTGATCGAATCGATCCGCCGCTTCCCCGACATGCCGACCTTTCAGGGCATGATAAAGGAGGCTGGCTTCATCCGGACCAAGGTGGAGCCGCTGCTCGGCGGGCTGGTCGCGATCCACAGCGGCTGGAAGATTTGACCCGCCAGTGACATCGCCCCTCGTCCATAGCTGGCGCCTGCTCAAATGGGGCCGGATCCTCGCGCGCCACGGCGCGCTGCGCGGGATCGAGCGCGATCCTAACACCCCGGCACCGGTTCGCCGGCTCGCCCGCATCGCCCGGTTTGGCGCGCGGGTGCCGGCGCAGCCACGTTACGCCGATGCCTTCCAGGCGATCGGGCCGGCGGCGATCAAGCTCGGCCAGACGCTGGCCACCCGCCCCGATCTGGTCGGCGAACATGCCGCGCATGATTTGCTGCGGCTGCAGGACCAACTGCCGCCGGTACCATTCGAGACGATCCGCGCAGCGATGGCGGCAAGCTTCGGCCGCGATCCCGACGAGCTGTTCCAGCGGATCGAGGAAGTGCCCGTCGGCGCCGCGTCGATTGCACAGGTCCATCGCGCGATCACGACCGATGGCCGCCAGGTCGCGGTGAAGGTGCTGCGGCCCGGCGTGGAGGAGGACTTCGCCCGCGCGATCGATACCTATCAATGGGCCGCGGCCCAGCTCGAGGGGATGAGCATCGAGGCGCGGCGCCTGCGCCCGCGGCTGACGGTGGAGAATTTCCGCCGCTGGACGCTGCGCGAGCTCAACTTCCGTCGCGAGGCCGCCTCGGCGTCCGAGCTTGCCGAATCGATGACCGCAGAGCCCGATTTCGAGGTGCCGGCGATCGACTGGCAGCGCTCGACCGCCAAGGTGCTGACGATCGAGTGGATCGACGGGATCAAGCTGTCCGATCGCGCGGCGCTGCGCGCGGCGGGCTATGACCTGCCCAAGCTCGCCAGCACGCTCGTCCACGCCTTCCTGCGCCAGGCCATCGCGGAAGGATTCTTCCATGCCGACATGCACCAGGGCAATCTGTTCGCGCTGCCGGGCAACAAGATCGCTGCGATCGATTTCGGCATCATGGGCCGGATCGACCGCCGCGCCCGGGTGTGGCTGGCCGAGATCCTCTACGGGCTGATCACCGGTAATTATAAGCGCGTTGCCGAGATCCATTTCGAGGCCGGCTATGTGCCGAGCCATCACAATGTCGCCGAGTTCGCCACCGCCCTGCGCGCCGTGGGCGAGCCGATGCGTGGCCTGCCGGTCAAGGACATGTCGATCGGGATGATGCTCGACGGTCTGTTCTCGATCACCCGCGACTTCGACATGGTCACCCAGCCCCACCTGCTGCTGCTCCAGAAGACGATGGTGATGGTGGAGGGCGTCGCCACCGGGCTCGATCCCAACATCAACCTGTGGGACACTGCGGCGCCGTTCGTGCGCGAATGGATCCGCACCGAGCTCGGTCCCGAAGCGGCGGTGGCGGACCGGCTGATCACGGATTTACGCACGCTGGCGCGGTTGCCCGATCTCGTTCGCCGCATCGAGGCGCATTATCCGGTACCGGGGGGCGAACCGCCGTCGCTGCCGCTGCGCGAGATCGAGGTGGTGCGGATCGGTGGCGGCTGGCGCTATGCCGCCGTCGCCCTGCTCGCCGCCGCGCTAGGCGTCGGCAGCACCTTGTTGCTGGCGCATTAGAGGTCGCCGGATGAACCGCCGGCCGCTTGCCCCGTTCTGGCTCGCAACCCCCTCGCGTTTCGCCGCGGTGTCGCCGCGGGTCGCGCGGGTGGTCCTGGCGCTGCTGGCCCTGCTGCTGCTCGCCACCCTGCTTGCCTGTGTCACGCCGCCGCCGCGCGCCGAAACGGCGGCACAGCCGGATGGGCAGACCGACACGATGCTCTACCAAGGGATCGTCGAGGGCATTCGCCACGGCGGCTCTTATTATCAGGTCGCCGCCGAGGCGCAGCGCGCCGGTAATTATCCGCTGAAGCCGTTCATCACCTTCCGCCTGCCGACGCTGGCGATGGTCCAGGCGACGCTGCCGCACTGGCTGGTGACGATGCTGCTCTACGGCCTGGTGCTGGCGGTGTTCGTTGCCTGGTATCGGCGGCTGTCGACGACTTTCACCCGGCGGCTGCCGATCATCGTCGCCATGACCCTGCTCGCCGGTGGGCTGCTGGTCTTTCTCCAGGCCGATCTGTCGCCGTTCCATGAAATCTGGGCCGGCTTGCTGATCGCGCTGTCACTCGGCGTGCGGCGGCCCGAGGCCTGGCTGCCGTCGGTCGCCTTCGGATTCGCGGCGGTGCTGATCCGCGAGACGGCCGGGCTCTATCTGCTGCTGATGGCGGCGCTGGCGCTCGCCGAGGGACGTCGAGGCGAAGCGGCCGCATGGGTGGCGGCGATGGGGATCGTCGGCGTGGTGCTCGCGCTCCACGCCCATGCCGTCGCCCAGGTCGTGCGACCGCTCGATCTCACCTCGCCTGGTTGGGCAGATCACCTCGGCTTCGGTTTCTTCGTGCGGACCATGGCTCTGTCGACAGTGCTGGCGCTCGCACCGCTGTGGCTGGCCGCGCCGCTCGTCGGCCTTGCGCTGTTCGGCTGGGCATCATGGCCGAGCCCGCTGGCGCTGCGGGAGTTGGCTGTGCTGTGCAGCTATGCCGCAGTGCTGGCGATCTTCGGGCGATCCGACACCTTCTACTGGGGCCTGCTGGTCGCCCCGCCGCTGCTCGTCGGACTCGCCTTCGTGCCTGACGGATTGCGCGATCTCGTCGCCGCCGCGCAGGACACTCGGCGGATCACGGTGACCAGGGTCACGCGATGAGGGATAAGGCCATGAAGCGCATCCTGCTGATCATCGGTGGCGGCATCGCCGCCTATAAGGCCTGTGAGCTGGTCCGGCTGCTCCGCAAGCGCGGCTATCAGGTTCGCTGCGTGCTCACCGCCGGGGCGAGCCATTTCGTCACGCCGATGACACTCGCCGCCTTGAGCGAGGACAAAGTCTATACCGACCTGTGGGATCTTAAGGACGAGGCCGAGATGGGCCACATCCAGCTCAGCCGCGAGGCCGATCTGGTGGTGATAGCCCCCGCCACCGCCGATCTCCTCGCCAAGATGGCCGCGGGGCTGGCCGACGATCTTGCCACGACGCTGCTGCTCGCCACCGACAAGCCCGTGCTCGCCGCGCCGGCTATGAACGTACGGATGTGGGACCATGCGGCGACGCGCCGCAACGTCGCGCAGCTCCGCCGCGACGGCATCACCGTGATCGAGCCCGACGAGGGGCCGATGGCCTGCGGCGAGTTCGGCGCCGGTCGCCTGCCCGAGCCGCCGGCCGTCGCCGACGCGATCGATGCGGCGCTTGCCGGCCATAACGCGGTGCCGGCACGCCAGCGGCTGGCGGGGCAGCGCATGCTGGTGACCGCCGGCCCCACCCATGAGCCGATCGATCCGGTCCGCTACATCGCCAACCGCTCGTCCGGCCGGCAGGGCTTTGCGATCGCCGAGGCATTGACGCGCCTCGGCGCCGAGGTGACGTTGATCGCCGGGCCGGTGACGCTGCCAACCCCTGCGGGCGTCCGCCGCATCGATGTCGTCAGCGCCCAGGACATGGCCGATGCCGTTGCCGGTGCACTGCCCGTCGATGCCGCCGTCATGGTCGCCGCGGTCGCCGACTGGCGGGTCGCGGCCGCGCCGCACAAGGTGAAGAAGGGCGATGCGCCGCCTCTCCTCACCCTCACCGAGAATGTAGATATTCTCGCCACGCTCGCGCAGGGCCCCGCGCGGCCGCGGCTGGTGGTCGGATTCGCCGCCGAGACCGAGCAGGTGGTGGACCACGCCATCGCCAAGCGCGCGCGCAAGGGCGCCGACTGGATCGTCGCCAACGACGTCTCGGGCGACGTGTTCGGCGGCGACGCCAACACCGTCCACCTCGTCACCGCCGCCGGGGTCGAGACGTGGGAGCGCCTCGCCAAGCAGGCGGTCGCGGAGCGGCTCGCCAGCCGCATCGCCGATGCGCTAGAGGCAGCGCATGACTGAGATCCGTATCGCGCTGATGCGCTTGCCGCACGGCGAAGGCCTGCCGCTTCCTGCTTATGCCACCGACGGCGCCGCCGGCATGGACGTCGTCGCTGCCGAGGCGCTCAACCTCGCGCCCGGCGCCCGGGCGGCGGTCGCCACCGGTTTCGCCATCGCCATTCCCGCCGGGTTCGAGGTACAGGTGCGGCCACGATCCGGCCTGGCGCTCAAGCACGGCGTCACCTGCCTCAATACGCCCGGCACGATCGACTCGGACTATCGTGGCGAGGTGAAAGTGATCCTCGCCAACCTCGGCGACGAGCCGTTCGCCATCGCCCGTGGTGACCGCATCGCCCAGCTTGTACCCGCCCCGGTTCAGCGCGCGGCGCTGGACGAAGTCACTTCGCTGGATCAGACCAGCAGGGGAATTGGAGGGTTCGGCTCGACCGGACGATGATGGCGATGTTGGCAATAGCGATCCAGGCGGCGGCCGTATTGGCCGCACCCGCCCCCGTGCCGCCCCAGGACTGGAGCGGGCTGCCGGTGCTCGCCTATGCCAAGGCGCCGGACGGTGCAGCGGTGTCGGGGTTCGTTGCCGCAGAAGTGACGGCGGGACGATGCCGCGCAGCGACCGTGTCGCCGGCGGGCGCGACGCTCGCGGTCGATGCCGCGGTGTTGGTCGCGCCGGACGGCCTTGCCCGCAAGGTGGTGCCGCGCGCAATCGACTGCCCCGCCGTCGAGCAATATGCCGCCGGCCTGATCTCCAGCACCGTCCGCGCCAATGCCGCCACCAACAGCCCGGTCGCCGTCGCGGGCGAGGGCTGGTACCGGACCACCCTCACCTTCTCCTGGAAGCCGTGACCCTCGCCGACGAGGAGCTCGACCGCTACGCCCGTCACATCGTCCTCAAGGAGATCGGGGGCGATGGCCAGCGTCGCCTGAAGGCAGCGACGGTACTGATCATCGGCGCGGGCGGGATCGGCTCGCCTGCCATTCAATATCTGGCGGCGGCGGGCATCGGCCGGCTCTTAATAGTCGACGACGATCGGGTGGAAGCCTCCAACCTCCAGCGCCAGACCATCTTCTCGGTTGCGTCGATCGGCGAGCACAAGGCAGCGGCCGCCGCCGCGGCCGTGCGCCGCCTCAACCCGCTGATCGCGGTCGATCCCCTCGTCCTCCGGATCGACGGCAGCAACGCGGGGTCGTTGATGGCCGACGCCGATGTCGTGCTCGACGGATCGGACAATTTCGATACCCGGCTTGTCGTCGCCGACTTCGCTCATGCCGCCCGTGTGCCGCTAATCTCTGCCGCGGTCGGGCAGTTCGATGGCCAGCTGGCGACGTTCCGCGGCTGGGAAGCGGACAAGCCATGCTACCGCTGCTTTGTCGGCAGCGATCCCGCGCAGGCCGGCGCGACCTGTGCCGACGACGGCGTGCTCGGTCCGGTGACGGGGGTGATGGGCAGCCTCGCCGCGCTCGAGGCGATCCGCGCGATCGTGCCGTTCGGGGAAGACACCGCTGGCAAGCTGCTGCTCGTCGACGCGCTGTCGTGGCGTTTCCGGACGCTGACGCTGCCCAAGGATCCCGGCTGCCGAACGTGTGGTGTAGCGTCCTGACAGCCGCGGTTTAGCGCCCGATGCGCTGCCGGTACCAGTCGACGAACAGCGGCACCCCCACTTCGATCGGCGTGGTCGGCGTAAAGCCGAGATCGCGCTGCGTGGCAGCAATATCGGCATAGGTGGCCGGCACATCGCCGGCTTGCATCGGCTGGTGATCGCGCACCGCTCGGCGGCCGCACGCCTCCTCGATCACGTCGATCAACCGGCCAAGCTCCTCCGACCGGTGATTGCCGATATTGTAGAGCGCGTGCGGCTTGGTGCTGCCACCAGGCTTGGCTAGGCCGTCATCTGTCGGTGGGCGATCCAGCGCGGCGACCACGCCGGTTACGATATCGTCGATGTAGGTAAAATCGCGCTGCATGCGGCCATGGTTGAACACCTTGATCGGCCGCCCGGCGAGGATCGCGTCGGTGAATAGCCACACCGCCATGTCCGGCCGGCCCCACGGTCCGTAGACGGTGAAGAAGCGCAGGCCGGTCTGCGGCAGCCGATACAGATGAGCGTAGCTTTCGCTCATCAGCTCGTCTGCCTTCTTGGCGGCGGCGTAGAGCGAGACGGGATGATCCACGCGGTCGTCGACGCTGAACGGCAGCGTCTCGTTACCGCCATAGACCGACGAGGACGATGCGTAGACGAGATGAGTGCAGCCGCGCCCGCGGGCGACCTCGAGCATGTTGAGGTGTCCGGATAGGTTCGCGCGGGCATAGGCGCGCGGATTCTCGATAGAATAGCGGACCCCGGGCTGCGCGCCGAGGTGGACGATGCGATCGAAACGCTGGTCCGCCAGCATCTCGTCCAACCAGCGATCGTCAGCAAAATCGCCGTCGAGCACCGTCACCCGGCCGCCACCGCGAGCGACGAGATCGGCGATCCGGTCCCGCTTGAGCTGCGGATCGTAATAGTTGTTGAAATTGTCGATCCCGATCACCGTGTCGCCGCGCGCGGTGAGGCGTGCGGCGACGTGGTAGCCGATGAACCCGGCAACCCCGGTGACGAGGACGCTGCTCACCCGAGCAGCTGTTCCGCGAAGCTGCGCACCGCAGGCCCGATGTCCGCACGCTGCAGCGCCAGCGCCAGATTGGCCTGGATGTAGCCCGCCTTGTCGCCGCAATCGAACCGATGGCCATCGAAGGTGAAACCGTGGAACGGCTGCTGGCCGATCAGCTGCGCCATCGCGTCGGTCAGCTGGATCTCGCCGCCGGCGCCCTTTTCCTGATTCTCCAGGATGCGCATCACCTCGGGCTGCAGAATGTAGCGGCCCGGGATCATCAGGTTGGACGGCGCACTGCCCTTGCCGGGCTTCTCGACCAGCGCCTTGACCTCGGTAAGCCGGCCATCGATCGCGCCGGGCGAGATGATGCCATATTTGTCGGTTTCGCTGTCGGGCACCTCGAGCGCGCCAATGACGTTGCCGCCGACCTTGTCATAGGCCTCGACCATCTGCTTCATAAAGCCTGGCGACCCGGCCATCAGCTCGTCGGGCAGCAGCACCGCGAACGGCTCGTCGCCAACGATCTCGCGCGCGCACCACACGGCATGACCAAGGCCGAGCGGCTCCTGCTGGCGGACATAGACCGGCGAGCCCGGCTTCTGGCGGATGCCGTCGAGCACGGCGAGCGACTTGCCGCGCCGGCGCATCGTGTCCTCGAGCTCGTAGGAGATGTCGAAATGATCCTCGAGCGCGGTCTTGTTGCGACCGGTGACGAAGATGATCTGCTCGATGCCTGCTTCCAGCGCCTCTTCGACCGCATATTGGATCAGCGGCTTGTCGACGACGGTGAGCATCTCCTTGGGCATCGACTTGGTCGCCGGGAGGAACCGGGTACCGAGCCCCGCGACGGGGAAGACGGCCTTGCGTACGCGCTTGATGGTCATTGCGATCCCTTGTTACCCCGGAGTTTTCGAAGGGGCGTCTAATCTGATGGTGATGTGTCGGCAACGGCATGCCGCACAATTGCTTAGCGGCATGTTAAGAGCTTCTATCTAGCAATGCAGCGCATGCCAGCAGCCTCTTCCGCCGCCTCTCCCAAGATCCTGGTCATTTTCGGCACCCGACCCGAAGCGATCAAGCTATTCCCGGTCATCCGTGCCCTGGCGGCGACCGATGGCCTGCGCGTGGTCACCTGCGTCACCGCGCAGCATCGCGGGCTGCTCGATCAGGTGCTCAGCATCGCGGGGTTGCGCCCCGACATCGATCTCGACCTCATGGAGCCCGGACAGACACTGGACCGGCTCACCGCGCGGCTGCTCACCGGTCTCGGCGAGGTGATGAATGCCGAGCAGCCCGATCGCGTGATCGTCCAGGGCGATACCGCGACCGCAATGGCCGGCGCGCTCGCCGCTTACTACCGCAAGATCCCGGTTGCGCATGTCGAGGCGGGGCTGCGCTCGGGCAATATCTATCATCCGTGGCCCGAGGAGGTGAACCGCCGCATCGTCGCCCCGATCGCCGACTTACATTTTGCGCCGACCGACACCGCCGCCGCCGCGCTGGCACGCGAGAATGTCACCTTCGGCGTCCATGTCACCGGCAACACCGTGATTGACGCGCTGCACTGGACCCGCGAGCGGATCGCCGCCGATGTCGCGCTCGCGAAAGGTCTTGATGCCATCGAACGACGGTTTGCCGGCAAGCGCGTGGTACTCGTCACCACTCACCGGCGCGAGAATTTCGGCGACGGCATGGCCGCGATCGCACGGGCGATCGCGCGCATCGCCGATCGCGAGGATGTCGCCGTGCTGTTCCCGATGCACCCCAATCCCAATGTCGGCGTGGTGATGGATACGATCCTCGGCGAGCGCGCCAATGTCGCCCGGATCGAGCCGCTCGATTATCCCCACTTCATCCGCGCGCTGGCGCTGTGCGATCTGGCGCTGACCGATTCGGGTGGCGTGCAGGAGGAAGCCCCCGCGCTCGGCAAGCCGGTGCTGGTGATGCGCGACACCACCGAACGCCCTGAAGGGGTGGCGGCAGGAACCGCGCGGTTGATCGGCACCGATGAGGACCGCATCGTTTCCGAAGTCTTCACGCTTCTCGACGACAAGGCCGCCTATTCCGCGATGGCGCGCGCCCACAATCCTTTCGGCGACGGCAACGCAAGCAACCGGATCGCAAGGATCATCGCCGATGGTTTCGGACTCTGAACTCAAGGTCGTCGTACTCGGCCTGGGCTATATCGGCCTGCCGACCGCGGCGGTGATCGCCCGGACCGGCGCGAGCGTGCTCGGCATCGACGTCACTCCCGCCGTGGTCGAGACGGTCAACTCGGGTCGCGTCCATATCGAGGAAGTCGATCTCGATGGGCTGGTATCCGGCGTCGTCGCACGAGGCTCGCTGCGCGCGTCGACCCAGATCGAACCGGCCGACGTGTTCGTCATCGCCGTGCCGACGCCGTTTGCCGAGGATCACGCGCCCAACATCGGCTATGTGCTGCAGGCGGCGACGAGCATCGCCACGGTGCTCAAGGCGGGCGACACCATCATCCTCGAATCCACTTCGCCGGTCGGGACCACCGAGGAGGTCCGCGACCTGATTGCACAGCTCCGCCCCGATCTGCGCGTTCCCGGGCGCACCGGCGATCAGGCCGATGTCGCCATCGCCTATTGCCCGGAGCGGGTGCTACCCGGCCGCATCCTCGTCGAACTGATCGACAACGATCGGGTGATCGGCGGCATCACGCCACGCTGCGCGCGCAAGGCACTGGCCTTCTACCGCCGCTTCGTCCGCGGCGCCTGCGTGACCACCACTGCGCGCGCCGCCGAGATGACCAAGCTGACCGAGAATGCGTTCCGCGACGTCAACATCGCCTTTGCCAACGAATTGAGCCTGGTTGCCGATACGATGGGCGTCGACGTTTGGGAGGTGATCCGGCTCGCCAACCGTCATCCCCGGGTCAATATCCTCCAGCCTGGTCCCGGAGTTGGGGGGCATTGCATTGCCGTCGATCCCTGGTTCCTGGTCCACGCCGCGCCGGACAACACGCCGTTGATCCGTACGGCTCGGCTCGTCAATGACGGCAAGACCGATCACGTCATCGCGCAGGCTGCCGCGTTGATCGAGGCGCAACCGGGGGCGCAGGTCGCCTGCCTTGGCCTCGCCTTCAAGGCCAATATCGATGATTTCCGCGAAAGCCCGGCGCTCAAGGTCGCGGTCGCGCTTGCCGACATGTTCGGCGAGCGGGTGCGGATCGTCGAACCTTATGCGTCAACCCTGCCGGAGGTATTCGCCGACACCGGCGCAACGCTGACCGATGTCGACAGCGCGATCGAGACCTGCCCGGTGATGATCGTGCTGGTCGATCACGACGTGTTTCGCTCGATCCCGCTCGAGGAGCGGCTCGACAAGGCCGTGCTCGACACCCGCGGGATCTGGCCGGACCAGCCGCGTGCCGCCAAGCCGGCACCGGCACTGCGACTCGCCAGCTGAGCGGCGCACCCTTGCCGCACGTGCCGCGCGCGGGTATCGAGTCCTTTCCTCAATCTGACTGGTGTAATGCTTAGAAAGCTGCTCAATCCGCGGCGGACGGCGGAGGTTTCACTGACGTCGATACCCGCCGGCGAGCGGGTCTACGCGATCGGCGACATTCACGGCTGCGCCGAACTGCTCGACGACCTGTTGACGCGGATCGACGCCGACGATGCAGCGCGCACGCCGGCACGGACCACGCTGGTGTTCCTCGGCGACCTGATCGATCGTGGCCCGGCGTCCGCCGCGGTGGTGGAACGGCTGCGCCAGCTGCACCTGCAACGGCCGGACACCCGGTTCCTGCTGGGCAATCACGAAGAGATCTTCCTCGGCGCGATCGACGGCGAACCCAAGGCGCTGCGGCTGTTCTGCCGCATCGGCGGCCGCGAGACGATCATGAGCTACGGCCTCGAGGCAAGCGCCTATGACGCGATGGACTACGAAGAACTGGCCAAGACGTTGGTGCATCTCGTTCCCGACAACCATCGCGCCTTCATCGCCGCGTTCGAGAACATGATCGAGATCGGCGACTATCTGTTCGTCCACGCCGGTATTCGCCCGGGCGTAGCGCTGGAAGAACAGCGCGACTCCGATCTGCGCTGGATCCGTGACCCCTTCCTTGAGCATCGCAAGCCGCTCGGCAAGATGATCGTCCATGGCCATACCATCGCCGAACAGTTGGATGTGCAGCCACATCGGATCGGCGTCGACACCGGTGCTTATGCGACCGGTCGCCTGACGGCGCTCGCCTTGGAAGGGACCGAGCGTTGGTCGATCCAGACGAGCGGAGATGCTGCCACGACGAAAACGGAAGGCCCGGCTTGATTGTCCTTTCCTGATCTCGATTAGACGCACGCCGCCGGGCTTCGATCAGTTTTGCGGCGCGGGGGCCGGCGCACTACCGGGCATGGACTGGCCGGGCATCGGCTGGCCGGGCATCGCCTGACCGCCGGGCATGCCCTGCGCACCGCCCATCATCTGCTGCTGCTGTGCCTGCATCTGACGCACGACGCTCTCGGGCAGGAAGTCGAGCAGGTCGATATCGAACACCAGTGTCGAATTGGCCGGGATCGGGCCCGACGCCTTGTCGCCATAGCCGAGGCTCGGCTTGATCCAGACGCGGTACTTGGCGCCCTTCGGCATCAGCTTGAGCGCCTCGGAGAAGCCGGGGACGACCGCCGCAACCGGCATTGGCGTCGGCTGCTGCGACTTGTCGAAGGTGGTGCCGTTGAGGAGCTTGCCCTCATAGTTGATCAGCGCGACGTCGGCGTCGGTCGGCTTCGGCGCACCGGGCTTGCCGGGCTCAAGCACCTTATACTGGAGGCCCGAGGGGGTGGTGAGCACGCCCTTGGCGCGGGCGTTGCGGGCAAGGAAGTCGTCGCCCTGCTGGGCCAGCGCGAAGGCGGCGATGCAGGCGAGGACTATCCCCACCCAGAGGTAGACGAGATAGCTGCGCTTGATGGGACGCAGGGGCACGGCAGTGACGGTGGACATCGGGACACCTGGAGTTGTGGTGCCGGTCCGGCCGTCACCGGTGAAACTTCTCTAACCTCGCGCATACGCGCCGCGACTAGCGGCGTATACGACAGCGAAGCTTACCTACTTATCTCAGCGCGCGCCGTCGCGTTCGGCGCGCTTGCGCTCGAGCTTGCGCGAGCGGCGGACGGCAGCCGCGCGCTCGCGGGCACGCTTCTCCGACGGCTTTTCATAGTGCCGGCGCAGCTTCATCTCGCGATACACACCCTCGCGCTGCAGCTTCTTCTTAAGCGCGCGAAGTGCCTGATCGACATTGTTGTCGCGGACGACGATCTGCATAAAACCGATGAACTCCACTCAAATGGGTAACGCGGCCGCGTACTGAGGGTACGCGCCGTGTGAACGGGCCCCCTAGCAGCGAGGCAGGCAATTTGCAACCCGCAGCATCAACGCCCTGGCCGCAACATGGCGGTAACAAAGCGCGTTTCGCAGACATAACCGCGCAACGGTGCCCGCGCATCACCGTCCGGCTTTTACCCCGGGAGACGGATCAGCATGGATTACCACGACAACGACAACCACACCCACGGCCACAGCCTTGCCGACGACCTGCCGCTGATCGATGCGATGATCGCGCGCCGCCGGGCGCTAAAATGGTTCGTCGGCGCCGGCAGCGCCGCGCTGGTCGCCGGGTGCGGCGGCAGCGGAGCGGGCGATGTCGACGTGATCGCCGGCGCCACCGCCACCGCCACCCCGACTCCGACGCCGACCGCTACCGCGGGGCCGCTCGCGACGGCCACGGCCTGCATCGCCGAGCCCACCGAAACCGGTGGTCCCTACCCCGCCGACGGCACCAACACGTCGGGCGGTGCCACCTCGAACGTGCTCACCGTCAACGGCATCGTGCGCAGCGACATCCGCGCAAGCTTCATCTCCACCACCACGGTGGCGACGGGCGTGGAGATGACGCTCACCCTGACCCTGGTCGACGTCAACGCGAGCTGCGCCCCGCTTGCAGGCTTTGCGATCTACCTGTGGCATTGCGACCGCAACGGGCATTATTCGCTGTACAGCGGCGCCGCCGCGGAAAGCTATCTGCGCGGGGTGCAAGTGACCGACGCCAACGGCCAGGTCAGCTTCACCACCATCTTTCCCGCCTGCTACGACGGACGCTGGCCGCATCTGCATTTCGAGATCTTCTCGAGCCTCGGCAATGCGCTCGGCGGCCGCTATGCGGTGTTGACCTCGCAGCTGGCGCTACCCGCCGACTGGTGTGCGACGGTCTATGCCGACACCAGCACCTATCCCTCGAGCAGCGGCAACTTCGCGCGGGTCAGCCTGGCGAGCGACATGGTGTTCGGCGACAACAGCGATGCCCAGCTCGCACAACAGACCTCGGCGGTGACGGGGGCGGTGGCGACGGGGCTGGTCGCGACGGCAGTGATCGGGATCGCACGCTAGCGACGCGGCGCGCTGCTCGAGACAGCGGGAACATGGCAGCGCTCTTGGCGCGGGTCGGTCGGCAGGGCTAAGGCGGGCGGATGACGTCGCTCACCTTATACAACAGCCTGACCCGCAGCCTCGAAGCGTTCCAGCCGGAGGATCCGGCCAACGTACGGGTCTATTCGTGCGGGCCGACGGTGTACCATTATGCCCATATCGGCAATCTGCGCGCCTATGTGTTCACCGATACGCTGGCGCGGGTGCTGCGCTGGACCGGCCATGGCCTCACCCATGTGATCAACATCACCGACGTCGGCCATCTCACCTCCGATGCCGATGCCGGCGACGACAAGATGGAGGCGGCGGCGCGGGCGAGCGGGCAGGACATCTGGGCGATCGCGCGCCACTATACCGACGCATTCAAGCAGAATTTGCGCGACCTCAACATCGGCGATCCCACCCATTTCCCGCTCGCCACCGACCATGTCGAGGCGATGATCGCGTTCGGCGTCACGATCGAGGAGCGGCATTGCTACCGCCTGGCCGACGGGCTGTATTTCGACACCAGCACCGTGCCCGATTATGGGCGTTTGGCGCGGGCGCAGGACGATGTCGGCGAGAGCCGGATCGACGTGGTCGAAGGCAAGCGCCACCCGGCCGATTTCGCGATCTGGCGGACCTCGGCGCCCGGCGAGAACCGGCAGATGGAATGGGACAGCCCCTGGGGCCGCGGCGCGCCGGGCTGGCATCTCGAATGCTCGGTCATGGGCCGCCACTTCCTCGGCGCGCATTTCGACATCCATACCGGCGGGATCGACCATCGCGAGATCCACCATCCCAATGAGATAGCGCAGAACCAGGCGTTCGGCGGCTGCACCGGCGGCAGCCCGATCGACACCGGGGCTAGCGTTTGGATGCACAACAACTTCCTGGTCGACCGTGGCGGCAAGATGTCCAAGTCGTCGGGCGAGTTCCTGCGGCTGCAGGCGCTGGTCGATCGCGGCTTCCACCCGCTCGCCTACCGGTTGATGTGCCTGCAGGCGCAGTATCGCAGCGAACTCGATTTTTCCTGGGACAATCTGGCCGCGGCAGCGACGCGGCTGAAGCGGCTGGTGCAGACGGTCGCGGCGCTGAAGGCCAAGCCCCCTGCCCCCGCGGCGGCGAGCGCCGCGGCCTATCGCGAGCGGCTCGCCGCCGCGGTCGCCGACGACCTCAACACGCCCAGGGCGCTGCCGGTGCTCGACGAACTGCTCGCCGACAAGAAGGTATCGGCGGCCGACCGGGTGGCGGCGCTGGCTGATTTCGACGCGGTGCTCGGGCTCGACCTGCTTGCACTGACCCGCGAGGATCTGCGGGTGCGGCCCGCCGATGCCGGGATCGACGAGGCGGGGATCGCCGCGCGGCTGGCGGAGCGGCGCGAAGCGCGCGCGGCGAAGGATTTCCCGCGCTCCGATGCGATCCGCGACGAGCTCACCGCGGCGGGCGTCGAGGTGATGGATGGCGATCCGCTGGGATGGGATTGGAAGGTGTAGGGTTAGAGGCGTCGGGACGGTGACGGTGCGCGCGTGACCACCCGCTCCCTTAAGCCGTCACCCCAGCGAACGCTGGGGTCTTGCGCGGCTCCTGTCCCGCGCCATCGCCAGAGATCCCCGCTTCCGCTGGGATGACGGCATAATGACGGGATAATCGCGCAACAGCCGTTGCCTATTCCAGGGGCCGATCGCGCTCGGCAAGGACGGGCGGGACATAAGGCAGCGGCGCGTTGGCGGGGATGCGGGCGATCTCGTCGGCGAGCGCCTGGGCGCGGGCCTTGGACGAGGGATGGGTGCGGCTGCGGAACACCCCGCCATCGATGTCGCCGCCATGCTCGCGCCAGAAGCGCACCGCGAGATGCGGATCGTACCCCGCGTTGCGGATCAGGTGCAGGCCGAGCAGATCCGCCTGGTCCTCGGTGGTGCGGAACAGCCGGCCGTTGCGGCCGACCTCGGCGAGCAGCCCGCGGTTGACCTTGGCGGCATCGAGCCGGGCGCGGTGGCGCAGGATGTTGTGGGCGAGTTCGTGGGCGACGACCACTGCGACCTCGTCATCGCTGTAGCGTTCGAAGAAGCGTACGCCGAGCTGGACGATGCGGCCGTCGGCGGACGCCTCCATGCCGGGGCCGAGAAGCACCTCAAAGGCGCTGCGACAGCCGGGGCTCGCCGCGACGGTGTAGCGGTGGTGCTCGCCGCCCTGCAGGGTATCGACCACCAGCGGTCGGTCCGCCGGCTGCGCGGCGACCAGCGCATTGGCGGCGTCGCGCGCCTGGCTGGTCGCGGGAGCATTGCCGGGCGCTGCAGGGGCGAGCGGCTGACCGTCGATCGCGACGACCGACAGATTGTCGTGCAGCCCGGCGCGCGCCGCGGCCGAGCCCGGCACCACCGCCTCGATCGCAAGCGGCGCGTCGAAGCCGAACGCGGTGCGCGCGGCGGCGCGCAGACCGGGGTCGTACTGGCCGAGGCCATGCAGCGCCCAGCCGGGGGTCGGCGCGAGATCGCGGCATAGCGCGGCGTTGGCGGTGGTGAGGCGGTAGGCGATCGCCGCCATCCGGCCGCCGACCGCACGCAGCGCGGTAAAGGTCGCGGCGGGATCATCGGCCGCGGTAGCGGTGATCGGGGTGGCGATCAGGGCAAGGGCAGCAAGGCGGGCGGCGAGCGAGGCGACGGTCATCGGGGGTGGTTCTAGTCGCCGGCAGGCGGGATGGCCATTGGTCGCGGGGGCGACGTGGGCGGATCGGCTGAGAACCTGCCCTGCTCTGCCCCCATCCCGTCGATCCGGCTAACGCCGGGACCTCCTTGGGAAAGGCCGCCGCTCGCCGCGAGAGACCCTGGCGCCCGCGGGGGTGACGGATTTGAACGGGATTAGCGAATGCCCCCCGGCATGGCGAAGAACCGCCTATCTTTCGCCCAAGCCCTGCTTAATTGCGTCGGCGGCCATTTCGGCGCATGAACCCGCGCCTCAACCGAGGAATTCATCATGGCCGCCCACTGGGCCCCCGACAGCTGGACGCGCGCCGAAGCGCGGCAGCTTCCCGATTATCCCGATGCCGCCGCGCTCAAGGCGGCGACCGACACGCTCGGCTCGTTCCCGCCGCTGGTGTTCGCCGGCGAGGCGCGCAACCTGACGAGCGAGCTCGCCGATGTCGCCGCCGGCAAAGCGTTCCTGCTCCAGGGCGGCGATTGCGCCGAGAGCTTCGCCGAATTCCACCCCAACAACATCCGCGATACCTTCCGCGTCATCCTGCAGATGGCGGTGGTGCTGACCTATGCCGGCAAGCTGCCGGTGGTGAAGCTCGGGCGGATGGCAGGGCAGTTCGCCAAGCCGCGCTCGACCGCGACGGAGACGATCGATGGCGTCGAGCTGCCGAGCTATCGCGGCGACAACGTCAACGACATCGCTTTCACCCCCGAGAGCCGGATCCCCGATCCGCAGCGGATGGTGCGCGCCTATTCGCAATCGGCGGCGACGCTCAACCTGCTGCGCGCCTTCGCGCAGGGCGGCTATGCCAATCTCGCGCAGGTCCATCGTTGGACCCACGACTTCATGGGCCGCAGCCCGTGGTCGAAGAAATATGCCGAGACCGCCGACCGGATCGGCGAGGCGCTCGAATTCATGGCGGCGTGCGGGATCAACCCCGAGACGGTGCCGCAGCTCGCGCAGACCAGCTTCTTCACCAGCCACGAGGCGCTGCTGCTGCCGTTCGAGCAGGCGCTGACGCGTCAGGACAGCCTGACCGGCGACTGGTATGACACGTCCGCGCACTTCCTGTGGATCGGCGACCGCACCCGTTTCGAGGGCTCGGCGCATGTCGAGTTCCTGCGCGGCATCGGCAACCCGATCGGGCTGAAATGCGGGCCGAGCCTGGAGCCGGATGCGCTGCTGCGGATGCTCGACACGCTCAACCCCGGCCGCGTGCCGGGACGGATGACGCTGATCACCCGCTATGGCTATGACAAGATCGAGGCAGCGCTGCCGCGGCTGGTCCGCGCCGTGACCCGCGAGGGCCATCCGGTGGTGTGGAGCTGCGATCCGATGCACGGCAACACCGTCAAGGCGGTGACCGGCTACAAGACCCGGCCGTTCGACCGCATCCTCGCCGAGGTGCGCGGCTTCTTCGCGGTGCACCGCGCCGAGGGCACGCACGCCGGCGGCATCCATGCCGAGATGACCGGGCAGAACGTCACCGAATGCACCGGCGGCGCGGTCGACGTCACCGAGCAGAGCCTCGCCGATCGCTATCACACCCATTGCGATCCCCGGCTCAACGCCGGGCAGAGCCTGGAGCTCGCCTTCCTGCTCGCCGAGATGCTCAACGCCGAAATGGCCGAGCGCCGCAAGGTCGCGGCCTGAGTGCACGCCCCTTGAAAAACAGCGCCGGGCGGACTTGACGCCCGGCGCCGTCCCACGTAATTGCGCGCCTCCACCGTATCGGCCCCTTCGTCTAGCGGTTAGGACGACGCCCTCTCACGGCGTAAGCACGAGTTCGATTCTCGTAGGGGTCACCATGGTTTTCCAGCGATCGAGCCGATCGTCGCCGCGTCGTTTGCGGCGATGCGATCGCTTGCCTCTTGCATCCGCCCGCCGCTTTGCTGTTTACCCGCCGCAATGACGGGCGGAGCGTACCGCCGCGCATGGGGAGTGATGATGGACGACTGGTGGGAGAGCCTGGGCAAGACGGTCTCGGGCGTGTTGTCTGCGCACGGGCCGGCGGTGCCGGCGGCGGCGCACAGCTATGCGCCGGGTGATTTCAGCATCCACTTCTTCCTCCAGCTCGCGGTGATCCTGGTTGCGTGCCGGCTGGTCGGCTGGCTCGGCAAGAAGCTGCTCGGCCAGCCGCAGGTGGTCGGCGAGATGATCGCGGGCGTGCTGCTCGGGCCGTCGCTGTTCGGCCTGGCGCTGCCCGACCTGCAGGGCGCAGTCTTCCCCAAGGAAACCAAGAACGTGCTCTATGCGGGCGCGCAGCTCGGCGTCGGCCTCTACATGTTCCTGGTCGGCACGACGCTGCGGCTCGACCATTTCCGCACCAAGGCACGCAGCGCCTCGATCGTGTCGCTGGCGGGGATTGCCGCGCCGTTCGGGATCGCGGTGCTGATCACGCCGCTGCTGCTCGGCGTGCCCGGGCTGTTCGCGGCGGGGATCAGCCAGGCCAATGCGACGCTGTTCCTCGGCGCGTGCATCGCGCTCACCGCCTTTCCGATGCTGGCGCGGATCATCAACGAACGCGGCCTCGCCGACAGCGCGCTCGGCACGCTGTCGCTCACCGCGGGGGCATTCGACGATGCCTGTTCGTGGTGCGTGCTGGCGATCGTGCTCGCGACCTTCGGCGGCGGCCCGGGCGTGGCGATCCTGGCGATCGGCGGCGGGCTGCTGTGGGCGCTGTTCGTGCTGCGCGCCGGGCCGCGGCTGCTGGCGCCGCTCGCCCGCACCGTCGAGACGGAGGGCGAGATGAGCATCCAGGTGTTCGCGCTGGTGATGATCGCCTTCTGCCTGTCAGCCTTCCTAATGGACGTGATCGGCATCCACGCGATCTTCGGCGGCTTCATCCTCGGCGTGGTGATGCCGCGCGGGCTGCTCGCCGCCGAGATCAAGCGCAAGCTCGAGCCGCTCACCGTGGTGCTGCTGCTGCCGATGTTCTTCACTTACTCGGGGCTCAACACCCGGATGGACATGGTCAACTCGCCGAGCCTGCTGCTGATCGCGCTCGGCATTCTGGTGGCCTCGGTGATCGCCAAGGGCGGCGCCTGCTACCTCGCCGCGCGGCTGTCGGGCGAGGACAATCGCACCGCGCTCGGCATCGGCGCGCTGATGAACTCGCGCGGGCTGATGGAGCTGATCATCATCAACATCGGCCTGCAGAAGGGCATCATCGGCCCGACGCTGTTCTCGATGCTGGTGCTGATGGCGATCGTCACCACGATGATGGCGAGCCCGCTGTTCGAGCTGTTCTACGGGCGCAAGGGCCGCGAGACCGGCGAACTCGCTGCGCTGACGCCGCGGCCATCCGCGGCGGCGTGATTGGTATGGGTTGGGGCGGTGCAGCCATGCGCTGGACCGCCCCAGAAGATCAGGGCCGCGTGGCGGTGACCGGCGCGCGCTCGTCGGGATCGAGGCCGCCGCCGAGCGAGCGATAGAGCTCGACCAGATTGCTCTCGCGGTTGAGCCGGGTCGTCACCAGCTGCTGCTGCGCTGAATAGGCCGTACGCTGCGAATCGAGCGTGGTCAGGAACGACTCGACACCCGCACGGTAGCGGGCATCCGAGATGCGCAGCGCCGCGGTGGCGGCATCGACCCGCGCGGTCTGCGCGGCGATCTGCTCGTCGATCGTGCCGCGCTGCGCGAGCGCATCTGCGACCTCGCGGAACGCGGTCTGCACCGCGCGCTCATAGGTCGCGACGGCGGATTGCTGCTGCGCCTCGGCGACGCGGACGTTTCCGCGAAGGCGACCACCGTCAAACAGCGGCAGCGCGATGGAAGGTGCGCCGGTGTAGGTGAAGCTGCCGCCAGCGAACAGGCCACCGAGCGCGGTGCTGATCGTACCCAGCGTCGCGGTGAGCGAAATGTTCGGGAACAGCGCCGCGCGCGCCGCGCCGATGTTGGCATTCTGCGCGATCAGCTGATGCTCGGCCTGGAGCACGTCCGGCCGGCGCAGCAGCACCGCCGACTCGATCCCCGCCGGCAGCGCCTGGATGGCGGCGCCGCCGGTGCCAAGGCCCTGCGGCAGATTGTCGGGCGAGACCGGCGCGCCGACCAGCAGGTCGAGCGCATTCTTGTCCTGCGCCAGTCGGGTCCTGAGCACGGCGATGTCGTTGCGCGCTGCCTGGTAGGTCGTCTCCGCCTGACGTGCCTCAAGCTCCGAGGCGACGCCGATGCGGAACTGCGCGCGGGTCAGTTCGAGCGACTGCTCGAACGACTTCAGCGATTCCTGCGAGATGCGCAGCTGATCCTGGTCCGACGCGAAGGTCAGCCAGGCGGTGGCGATTTCCGCGATCAGCGCGATGCGGGTGGAGCGCTGCGCTTCCTCGGTCGCGAAATACTGCTCGAGCGCGGCCCGGCTGAGATTGCGGACGCGGCCGAACAGATCAAGCTCGTACGCCGAGAAGCCGACGTTGAGCGAATAGAATTCGTAATTGGACGAGGTCGATCCGACCGCGGATGCGGCGCCCGTGCCGGTACCGGTGCCCGCGCCGACCCCCGTGCCGGTACCAGTACCCGTTCCCGTTCCGGTGCCGCCGGTCGCGGCGCCCGCGAGGGCGCCTGACGCGCCCTGGACGTTGTTGGTATAGGTAGCCGACCCCGACAGCGTCGTCGAGGGCACCAGATCCGCGCGCTGGATGCGATATTGCGCGCGGGCCTGGAGTACGTTCGCCGCCGCAACGCGCAGGTCACGGTTGTTGTCGAGCCCGAGCGCGATCGTGGCGCGCAGGCGATCGTCGGTGAAGAACGACCGCCAGCCGATCTTGGTGACGTCAGGACCATCGGTGGAGGCGGCGGGGTAGACCCCGCCCTGCGGCAGCGCCGCCGGCACCTCACCGACCGGCCGCACGTAATGCGGCGCGAGATTGCACCCGGCGAGCGCGGTGGCTGCCAGCAGGGCGAGGACGCATTTGCTATTCATCACAACTCAGGCTCCCTGCGGCGCGGGGCTGGGCCCGCGCTCGCCGTCATCATGGCGTCCATGATCATCATCGTGCGGATGGTCTTGCGCCACCGCCTCGTCTTTCCGGGCGCTCCCGAACAGCCGCAACACGACGATGAAGAACATCGGGACGAAGAAGATCGCCAGCACCGTCGCCGAGAACATGCCGCCGACCACGGCGCGGCCGATGGCGTTCTGGCCGCCGGCGCCCGCGCCGTTGGCGATCGCCAGCGGGAACACGCCGAAGATGAACGCCAGACTGGTCATCAGGATCGGGCGAAGCCTGAGCTTCGCCGCGTCGATGGCCGCGTCGAAGGCGTTGAGGCCGTGACGCATCCGCTCTTCCGCGAACTCCACGATCAGGATTGCGTTCTTCGCCGAGACACCGATCGTGGTGATCAGGCCGACCTGAAGGTAGATGTCGTTGTTAAGGCCGGTGAGCCGCGCCGCGAGCAGCGCACCGACGACGCCCAGCGGCACCACCAGCATTACCGAAATCGGCACCGACCAGCTTTCATACAGCGCCGCGAGGCACAGGAAGACGATCAGCAGCGACAATCCGTATAGCGCCGGTGCCTGGCCGCCCGACAGCTGCTCTTCGTAGCTGAGGCCGGTCCAGTCGAGCCGCGTGCCGGGCGGCAGCTTGGCCTGCATGTCCTGCATCGCCTTCAGCGCAGCGCCCGACGACACGCCCGGCGCCGGCTGGCCGAGAATTTCCATCGACGGCTGGCCATTGTAACGGGTCAGCTGGGTCGCCCCCTGGCTCCACGACAGCGTCGAAAAGGCAGTGAACGGGGTCATGGTGCCGCTGGCGTTGCGCACGTAGAGGTCGCCGAGATCCTCGGGGTTCATGCGATACGGCGCATCGACCTGGATGTAGACGCGCTTGACCCGGCCACGATCGATGAAGTCGTTGACGTAGGAACCACCCCAGGCCGTCGCGATCGTGCTGTTGACCGCGGCCAGGTCGAGCCCGAGTGCGCGGGCCTTGTCCTGATCGACGATGACCTTGAGCTGCGGCGCATCGTCCAGCGCATTGGGGCGTACGCCCACCAGCGACTTGTTCTGCGACGCCATGCCCAGCAGCTGGTTGCGCGCGGCGAGCAGCTTGTCATGGCCGATGCCGTTTTCGTCGACAAGCTGCATATCGAAGCCGGTGGCGTTGCCGAGTTCCTGCACCGCCGGCGGGATGACCGCGAAGATCAACCCATCCTTATATTGCGAGAACACACCCATCGCGCGGCCGATCACGGCCTGCGCCTTGTTCGCTGCCCCCGGCCGGTCCTTCCACTCCTTCATCGGCATGAAGGCGATGCCGCTGTTCTGGCCGGTACCGGCGAAGCTGAAGCCGTTGATGGTGTAGACGCCGCGGATCGCGTCGCCCGCATCGCTGAGGAAATGGTCACGGACCAGATCCAGGCCCTTCTGGGTGCGTGCGGTGGTCGCGCCCGGCGGTCCCTGGACCAGCGCGATCATCACGCCCTGATCCTCGTCGGGCAGGAAGCCGGTCGGCAGCCGCATGAACAGGAAGGTCATGCCGGCGACGATCAGCGCATAGACGATCAGCGAACGGCCCCAACGGGTGGAGGTGGCGCGTACGCCGCGTTCGTAGCGGGCCTGGCCACGATCGAACCGGTCGTTGAACCAGCGGAAGAAGCGCGCCAGCGGGCCATGACCCTCGTTCTTGTTGGGATTATGCGGCTTGAGGATGGTCGCGCACAGCGCCGGGGTGAGGATCAACGCCACGGCGATCGAGAGCACCATGGCCGAGACGATGGTGATCGAGAACTGGCGATAGATCACGCCGGTCGATCCACCGAAGAATGCCATCGGCAGGAACACCGCCGACAGCACCAGCGCAATGCCGATCAGCGCGCCCGTGATCTCGTCCATCGATTTGCGCGCCGCTTCCTTCGGCGTCAAATGCTCGGTGGTGATCAATCGCTCGACGTTCTCGACGACGACGATCGCGTCGTCGACCAGCAAGCCGATCGCCAGCACCATGCCGAACAGGGTGAGCGTGTTGATTGAATAGCCGAACATCGCCAGCACCGCGAAGGTACCGGTCAACACCACCGGCACTGCGATCGTCGGGATCAGCGTTGCGCGGAAGTTCTGGAGGAACAGGAACATGACGAGGAAGACGAGCACCACCGCCTCGACCAGCGTCTCGATCACCTGCTCGATGGAGAGCCGGACGAACGGCGACGTATCGTAAGGGAAGATGACCTTGACGTCGGGCGGGAACTGCTTGGCGATCGCGTTGACCCGCTCCTTGACCGCCACGACGGTGTTGAGCGCGTTGGCGCCCGGCGCCAGCTTGATGCCGATGCCCGAAGCGGGCTTGCCGTTCCACTGTGCCGAGAAGCCGTAATTCTCTGCCCCGATCGCGACCCTGGCGACATCACCCAGCCGGACCACCGAGCCATCCGTGTTGCTCTTGAGGCGGATCTGCGCGAACTGCTCGGGCGTGTTGAGGCGCGACGAGACGGAGACCGTCGCGTTGAGCATCTGCTCCTTGGGCGCGGGCTGCGCACCGATCTGCCCCGCCGAGACCTGCGCGTTCTGCGCCGTCACCGCATCGGTAACGTCGGTCATGGTCAGCGCGTAATTGTTGAGCTTGAGCGGATCGACCCAGATGCGCATCGCATATTGCGACCCGAAGATCTGGGTGTCGCCGACGCCGGCGACGCGTGCCAGCGGATCCTGGATCTTGGACGCAACGATGTCGGCGAGATCGTCCGCGTCGTGCTGACCGTTTTCGGAATAGAGACCGACGAACAGCAGGAAGTTCTGCGTCGCCTTGGCGACGATGATGCCCTGGCGCTGGACCTCTTGCGGCAGCAACGGCGTCGCCGCCTGCAGCTTGTTCTGAACCTGGACCTGGGCAATGTCAGGATTGGTGCCCTGCTCGAAGGTCAAGGTGATCGTGACGGTGCCGGCCGACGAGGAGTTGGACGAGAAGTAGCGAAGGTGATCGATCCCCTTCATCTGCTGCTCGATGATCTGGGTGGTCGTATTCTCCAGCGTCTGCGCGTCGGCACCCGGATAGGTCGCAGTGATCGAGACCGCCGGCGGCGCGATCGCAGGGAACTGCGCGATCGGCAGGCTGCGCACCGACAGGATGCCGGCGATGACGACCATCACCGCCAGCACATAGGCGAAGATCGGACGATCGATAAAATAGCGTGACATGGCTGGTTACTTCGCCTGTGCCTGCGCCTGGCCCTGCTGCGGCGGGGTGCCGGCGGGCTTGGCATTGGGGTTCCAGGGCTGCCCCTTCACGGGCATGCCCGGACGCAGCATCATGGCGCCTTCGACGATGACCTTTTCGCCGGGCTTGATCCCGCCGGTCACCAGCCAATTGTCGCCGACCGTGCGGCTGGCCTGCAGCGTGCGCGGCTCGATCTTGTCGCCGGCGCCGATCACCAGCACCGTCGGCTGGCCCTTTTCGTCGCGGCTGACCGCGCGCTGCGGCACCAGCAGCGCCTTGGCCTGGGTGCCTTCAACCAGCGCGGCGCGGACGAACATGCCCGGCAGCAGCAGGCCGTTGGGATTGGGGAACAGCGCGCGTATCACCTGCGACCCGGTGGTGGGATCGACGGTGACGTCGGCGAAGCGCAACGTGCCCTGCGGGCCGTATTCGGTGCCGTCCTCGAGCTTCAGCTTGACGTGGGCATTGCCGTCACGGGTCAGCTGGCCGCTGAGGATCTGCTGGCGCAGCTTGAGCAGATCGGCGCTCGACTCGGTGATGTCGACATAGATCGGGTCGAGTCGCTGGATCGTCGCCAGCGGCGCGGTCTGCGAGGCGGAGACGAGCGCACCGGTGGTGAACGCCGAGCGACCGATCCGGCCGGTGATCGGCGCGCGGATGGTGGTACGATCGAGATCGATCTGCGCTGAGCGCAGCGCGGCCTGTTGGGCGGCGACATCCGCCTGCGCCTGCGCCGCGCTGGTCTGCGCATTTTCATATTCCTGGCGCGCGATCGCATTGATCTTGACCAGCTCGCCATAACGACGCGCGAGCGCGGCGCTCGAGGCGATGCTCGAGCGGGCGCGGGTGAGCGCGGCACGGGCGCTGGCGACCTGGGCCTGATAGGGCGCCGAGTCGATCCGGTAGAGCGGCTGGCCCTGGTGGACCATATCGCCCTCGACGAACAGGCGCTGGAGCACCAGGCCGTTCACCTGCGGGCGGACCTCGGAGGTCTCGAACGCGGTGGTGCGGCCGGGCAATTCGGTGGTCAGCGTCACCGGTTGCTCGCTCACCGCGACATAGCTCACGGTCGGCGGCCCCTGGGGAGCCTGCTGTTGCTGGTTGCCGCCACCGCAAGCCGCCAGGGCGAGCAAGGCGCTAGATGCCAACACACAGCCCATCAGCCGCTTGGAGAACATAGATTTTCCCGCTTGTAAAAAGGGTAGAGAGCGATCACTCACGAAACCGGTCGTTAGCTCGACCGTTCGAAGGCGTCAACAAGGCTGAGGAAGGTTTGCACAGTGCGCGTGGACGAAGGATGTTTGCCGACCCGCGCCGATCTGCGCCGTCACAACATCAAGGAAGTGGCGCGGCGGCTGTTCATCGAGCATGGCTTCCACGCGACCGGCATCGCGCTGATCGCCAAGGCGTCGGGCGTCGCCGTCCAGCAGCTCTATCGCGATTTCCCCGCCAAGGAGGACATCATCGCCGCGATCGTCGAGGCGGATTGCGAGCGGTTCGCCGATCTCGCGACGCTTGATGCCGCGCTCGCGGCGGAGGATCGCAAGGGCGTGCGCGACTGGCTCGCCTCCACCACCTGCCGCAAGGACAAGGAAGGCGATCGCCTGTTCCTCGAGATCGCCGCCGAAGCCTCGCGGAACAGCCGGATCGCGGCGATCCTCGCCTGCGTCCGCCAGACGATGTTCGACAACATCAGCCGCGCGTTCGCGGGCATGACCGGCAGCAGCGTCGTCACCGACGAGCATCGCCTGCTCGCCGAATCGTTCATGATCGTCTCGATCGGATCGATCTACACCCGCACCATGCACAGCGGCTTCGTCGAGCCGGCGAGTCGCAACCTGCTCTCGTGCCTGATCGACAATGCGCCTGGCGTCAAAGGCCAGGAGGGCTTCTGCTCGGCCAGGGTGGACGAGATCAAGCGACCAGCCTGATCGCCGCCACCGATTGCTCGATCCGCGCGGCGCGGGTGGTGCCGGGCCAGGCCGACAGCCCCTCCTCGAGCAGCCGTGCGGCATCGCCGAGCGCCGCCTCGCCGAACATCTCGGCGGTGCCGGCGAGCTTGTGCAGGCAATCGGCGACATCGGCGAGTTCCGCCTCGGCAAAAGTGGCGTCGCGCACCAGCGCGTCGAGCTTGGCGAGCGCCTCCTCCTTGCGCAGCCGGTAGCGGTCCTGCAGCTTGGGGCTGAACCGCGAGACGGGTGCCGCCGCCGACGCCGGTGGCGCAACAGCCCCTGCGGGAACGCCGCACCACCGCTCCAGCGTCGCGCGCAGCCCGTCGATCGTGAACGGCTTGGCGAGATGGCTCTGCATCCCGGCATCAAGGCAGGCGGCGACATCGTCGGCATAGGCGTTGGCGCTCAGCGCGACGATCGGCAGCGCCGCAGCGGTGAACCCGTCGCCGCGGATCTGCCGCGCCGCCTCGAGCCCGTCGACCTCGGGCATCTGCATGTCCATCAGCACCATGCCATAGGGATCGCCGGCGGCATCCGCGGCATGGACCATCACCATCGCCTGCCGCCCGTCGACCGCGAGATCGGACCGATAGCCCAGCCGATCAAGCATTGCCTTGATCAGCAGCTGGTTCACGTCGTGATCCTCGGCGACGAGGATGCGCCGGCTGTGGCACGCGCGCTGGTCGGCGCCAGCCGGCGTCTCGGCAGCGAGGCTGACCGGGGTCGCCGCGGTGCGGTGTGCGACCAAGGGCAGGCTGAGAAAGAAGCTGGTGCCGGTGCCGGCTTCGCTGGTGAGGCGCAGCTCGCCGCCCATCAGGCTCGCCAGCTGACTGCTGATCGCGAGCCCCAGCCCGGTGCCGCCATATTTGGCCGCGGTCATCCGCTCCGCCTGGACGAACTCCTGGAAGATCGCCGCCTGGCGATCGGGGGCGATGCCGATCCCGGTATCCGCCACCTCGATCAGCACGCCCTCACCCTGCCGCGCCGCGCTGAGCGTGATCGAGCCATGGTCGGTGAACTTGGTGGCGTTGCCGAGCAGGTTGAGCACGATCTGGCGCAGGCGCAGCCCGTCCCCCACCACCATCGGCGGCAGGTCGTCGGCGAGGTGGCAGTGCAAGGCCAGCCCCTTGCGCTGCGCGGCCGGCGCGACGAGCTTCATGCAGGCTTTCAACGCATGGAGCATGTCGAACGGCTCCGCGGCCATCTTCATCTGCCCGGCCTCGACCTTGGACAGATCGAGGATGTCGTTGAGCAGCCGCATCATCGCCTTGCCCGAATCGGCGATCAACTCGGTCTGTCGGCGCTGCTCGGGATTGAGATCGCCGGCGAGGAGCAGATCGGTGAAGCCGACCACGCCGTTCATCGGCGTGCGGATCTCGTGGCTCATGTTGGCGAGGAAGCTCGATTTCGCCCGCGCGGCTGCTTCGGCCGCGGCGCGCGCCTCGTGCAGCGCCAGCTCGGCGGCGACCTGGCGGCTGGCGTCGCGGCTGACGGAGATGATCCGGGTCTCGCCGTCATAGGGCGTGACCCGCGACGCGACCTCGATCCAGCGGAGGTCGCCCTCGGCATGCTTCATCCGCACCCGCACCGTCGCGACCGCGCCGACGCCCGCGGTCAGCACCGCGCGGGCATGCTCCCGGAACGCGTCGTGATCCTCGTCGACCACGATGTGATAGGGCGTGAGGCCGAGCAGCGCCGCGGGCTCATAGCCAAGAATGGTGCGCGAGGCAGGCGACATGAAGATGCAGCGGCCATCGACATGGTTGAGCGAGATCATGTCGCTCGCTTCCTCGGTGATCAGGCGGAAACGCTCTTCCTCCTGGCGCAGCAGCGCCTCGGCCTCGGCCTGTTCGGTGATGTCCTGGACGATGCCGAACAGCCCCCTGATCTCGCCAAAGCGATCGACGTCGACCTCGCCGCGGACGAGGATATGGACCCTGGCGCCATCGGGGCGGATGATCCGCGCCTTGAAGCCATAGCCTTCGCGCGTGGCATAAGCCTGCTCGACGATGGCCTTCACCCGGTCGCGATCGTCGGGGTGATAGAGCAGCAGCGCGCCATCGAACGACGGCGGCGTCCCCGGCGCCAGGCCGTGAATGCGATAGACCTCGTCGGACCAGAAATGCTCGCCGGCGAGCGTGTCGACGCGCCAGTGGCCGAGGCGCGCGACGCTCTCCGCCATGGTCAGCATCCGGTTGCTGTCGCGCAGGTCGTGGCTGCGGGCCTTG
This sequence comes from Sphingomonas sp. GW821-FHT09E03, assembly GCF_059416225.1. Taxonomy (NCBI): domain Bacteria; kingdom Pseudomonadati; phylum Pseudomonadota; class Alphaproteobacteria; order Sphingomonadales; family Sphingomonadaceae; genus Sphingomonas; species Sphingomonas sp. GW821-FHT09E03. The sequence goes on from NZ_JBWKOS010000004.1 coordinate 465,536, forward strand.
AGCGCCAGTTCGGCCTCGCGGGCGTCGGTGACGTCCTGGAACACACCGAACAGCGCCATCACCTTCTTGTCCGCCGCCATCTCCGGCCGGCCGCGCGCGATCACGTGGCGCATCGTCCCGTCCGGGCGGATCAGCCGGGCGCGAAACTCGTAAGGCTGGCCATTGGTGAGCGCCTCGGTGAACACCCGGGACACCGCGGCGCGATCATCCTCATGATAGGCCGCGAGCGCGGTATCGACCGGTGGACGGAAGCCGTGGGGCCGGCCATGGATGTCGCACACCGTGTCGGACCAGAAGGCGGTCTGGTCCGCCAGATCGACCCGCCAGTGACCGACCCCGCTCATCTCCTCGGCCATCAGCAGCATGCGATTCGCTTCTGCCAGATTGGCGCCTGCCTGCCGCAACGCGCTCTCGGCGCGACGTCGCTCGGTGACATCGGTGAGGCCGCCGAGCACGTGGACGGCGGCATCGTCGCGCGCGGTTTCGATGCGCGCGGTGGCGATGACGTCGAGCACGGTGCCGCCCCGCGTCACGCAGCGATATTCGCGCAGGCCGATTGTGCGGTCGCCCACCAGCGCAGGCCAATCCTCGGTGACGAACCGGTGCGCCGACTCGCCGGTGAGGAAGTCGGCGAACGGCCGACCGATCACCTCGCCATGCCGATAATCCATCAACGCCAGCCAGGCGTCGCTGACCTGATCGATCCGGCCCTCGCCATCCAGCGAATGGAGCGGCAGCGGCGTGCCGCGATACAGCGAGCGGAACCGCTCCTCGCTGCGGCGGAGGGCATCTGCCTCGCGCGCGGCCAGCACCGAGAAGCGCCGATCGAACATCGCGGCGACGAGCGCGAAGAACAGGATCAGCGCGGTCGCCGCGAAGACGCTGAACGCCAGCCCCATCGGCCCGACCCCGCTGCCGGCAGCGGAGCCATGGTGATGAATGGCATAGGTTGCCGCCTGCATGCCGGCGAAGTGCATGCCTGAAATCGCCACGCCCATCACCACCGCCGCGATCGCGCGCTGCGACACGCTGTTGTTGCGCCCGGCAAGCCACAGCGCGGTCGTCGCGGCGCCAATTGCGATCAGGATTGAGATCGTAACCCACAGTCGATCGAAACTCAGCGCCGCCGGCATCCGCATCGCGGCCATGCCCATGTAATGCATCGCCGCCACGCCGAGGCCCATGATGATCCCGGCAACCGCCAGCCTGGCGCCGACCGGATGGGGCCGATCGACCAGCAGGAACCCTGCCCCGGTCATCAGGATCGCGACACCCAGCGACGCGATTGTGAGGCCGACGTCATAGCTGACCGCCAGACCGGGCACGCTGTGCGCCAGCATTGCCACGAAGTGCATCGTCCAGATGCCCCCGCCCATCGCCACCGCGGCAGCCACCAGCCAGGATCGCCGCAGCCGGCCGCTCGAGGCACGGAGCCGTGCACCGAGATCCAGCGCGGTGTAGGAAGCGAAGATGGCGATCATCACCGACATGGCCACGAGCATGAAGTTGTTGGCGCCGGAATGCGTCATCTGGTCCCCTGAAAACGGCCGAGCGGTTACGCCCCGTAGAAATTCGTCACATTCGGTGCACTTGGGCTGGTAAAGAGTTTGGAAATAACCCGAACTGACCGACATTGCCGTGCGTTGACGCTGCCCAGCACGGAGACAGGACGATGGACATCACCCGCAGCGGATCGCAGGCCTCGGCAAGGGGCCCGGCCGACTATTTCACCGGCACGGTGCGTACCGACGGCGCCTTCAAGGGCAGCGGCGCGCTGAGCTGCGCGACGGTCACCTTCGAGCCCGGCGCGCGGACTGCCTGGCATACCCATCCGCTCGGCCAGACCATCGTCATCACCTTCGGGCTCGGCTGGGTTCAGCAGGAGGGCGGCACCATCGAGGAGGTGCGCCCGGGCGACATCGTGTTCTTCGCGCCAGGCGAGAAACATTGGCATGGCGCCTCGGCGCATGCGGCAATGAGCCACCTCGCGATCACCGAGGCGCAGGACGGCGTGGCGGTCGACTGGCTGGAGCAGGTGTCCGACGACGAGTATCGCGGCGGCGCGCGATGACCGTTGCAGGTGGCACGCGCGGCTCGACGCCGTCGGCCATCTTGCCGGCGCAGCAAGCTGGAGCGGGATCCGGGAACACGTTCGGCGGCGGCCGGCTATGTAGAGCAGAGGTGAACGCTTGCCCATGAAACCACGAATCATCTGCCTGATGCTGTCGTCGCTCGATGGCCGGCTGCATCCGAGCCGCTACACCACCAGCCCCGATGGCACCCGCCAGCAATGGTCGGCGGTGTACGAACGGGCGCATGACGCCCTGCAAGGCGACGCGTGGCTGGTCGGCCGGGTGACGATGGCGGAAATGGCCAAGGCGGTTGCGCATCCACCGCAGGCGCCGGGCACGGTGGAGCGACCGATCCATGTAGCGGCCCAGGCGACCAGCCATGCCATCGCGCTCGATCCGTCCGGCAAGCTGCACTTCGACGGCGGCACGCTGGGCGACGACCAGCTGATCGTCCTGCTCGGTCAGCATGTCACCGACGGCCACCTTGCCGAGCTGATGAACGATGGTGTTTCCTATATCGTCGCCGATGCGGCGGAGATCGACCTGCCGGCGATGTTCGAGCTGCTGGCGAGCCGGTTTGGCATCCGCCGGCTGCTGCTCGAGGGCGGTGGCACGGTCAACGGCGCGTTGCTGGCGGCCGGCGTGGTCGACGAGCTGCACGTGCTGGTCGCGCCCGCGCTGGACGGCGGCGCGGACGTGGCGGGTATCGTGGCGCATGGCGACGGCCTTGCCGGCGCGGTGCAGCTCAGCCTGCGCGAGGCGGAGACGCTGGACCATGGTGTCGTCGCGCTGCGCTATGGCGTGACCGTCGCCTGAAACCGTCGTCGGCGGCGTGGCCGATCGGTCAGGGTACCGAGAGCGGCGCGTCCATGCGGCTCGGGAAATGCGCGAACAATGCGGTCGCGAGCTTGTCGGCCACTGCGGCCGGCGTTCCCGCGGGTGTGTCCTCGACCTGAGCCGTCACCGCACTGCCGCTCCATAAGGCATGCTGATCGCCACGCTGCATCACCGTGACCGTCAGCCGGGTGACGACCAGTCCGTGGAGCGCGCTGTTGCTGGTGGGCAGGCTGAACTTCACCCCGGCGCTCCAGTTGCCGACGTCCGTCGCCGATGGCGACGCCTTGGCGCCCGATGTGACGACGCCGCGGGCCTGACGGGAAACCGAGACGAGCGCGACATAGCGGCTGTGGCTCGGCGCCGGCAGCGGCACGAAGCTGGTTTGCAGGATGGCGCGCTGCACGGCTTCACCAAATGACTGATCGCCCGACCGCGCGGCGGCGGCGCCATCACCCTGTTCGACGGTGATGGTGCCCGGTGCCAACGTGCCGGCATCGGCGGTGTCACCTGGGCTGGCGGACGCCGCAACGAGCATGGCGGCGATCAGGTGAAGATGCATCGGATGGGCCTCGCGGCTCGGGTGGGCCAAGAGCCGAGCCAGTGATGCCTATCGTGCGCGGTTGGCCGGCACAAGCGCAGGTCCGGACGCTGGTCCAGGCGCAGCCCCGGGCGTAGCCCGTCTTCCGTCTGGCGAAGACGGACTATGTTGAACGCGTGGCACGGTTCGCGGACATAGCGCCCCTTTCCCGCTATCATGGCCTTGCTGCGGCTCCGGCATGTGCCGAACCGTCTTGCCCGAGCTTTCGCAGAATAGATGACCAGCAACACACCCTATCCTACCGCCCTGTTGTCAATCATTGCGGCCAGCCCGCTGCCGTGGCGCAACACCAATCGTGGCGAGCCGGGGCAGACGAGCCGATGATCGAGCTTGTCGACGTCAGCAAATCCTTTGGTGCCCAGGCGGCATTGAGCGGCATCACCCTCACCGTGCCGCGCGGCGAGGTGTTCGGCATCATCGGTCGATCGGGCGCCGGCAAGTCGACGCTGGTGCGGCTACTCAACGGGCTCGAGCGACCGGACGCCGGCGCGGTGCTGATTGACGGCGTCGATGTGACCCGCCTCGCGCCGGCAGCGCTGCGCGGCCTGCGCCGGCGCGTCGGGATGATCTTCCAGAACTTCGGGCTGCTGTCGTCGCGCACCGTGTTCGACAATGTTGCGCTGCCGCTGCGGATCGCGGGCACCGAGCGCGCCGGCATAGCGGCGCGCGTCGCGCAATTGCTCGACCGCGTCGGGCTTGAGGATCATGCCGACAAATATCCGGCGCAGCTGTCAGGTGGGCAGAAGCAGCGCGTCGGCATCGCGCGCGCGCTCGCCACCGGCCCGGACATCCTGTTGTGCGACGAGGCGACCAGCGCGCTGGACCCGGAGACGACGCGCAGCATCCTGGCGCTGCTCGCCGATCTCAACTGCGATCTCGGCCTCACCGTCGTGCTCATCACCCACGAGATGGATGTGGTGCGGCAGGTGTGCGACCGCGTCGCCGTGCTCCACGCCGGGCGGGTGGTCGAGACCGGCAGCGTCGCCGACATCTTCCTCGGCCCGCAGGCGAGCGAAACCCGCGCGCTGCTCGCCACCCATGCCGATGGCGTCGGTCGGTTGCCGTTCGCGGGCCGCACGGTGCGGCTGCTGCTGCTCGGCGAGGCCGCGTCGTCGCCGCTCCTCACCCGCGTCGCCCGCGACACCGGGGTCGACATGACCATCCTCGACGGCCATGTCGGCCGGCTCAAGGACGTGCCGTTCGGGGAGCTGACGCTCGGCCTGATCGGCGGCGACCAGGAGGCGGCGCTCTCCGCGCTCGCGCGCCATGGCACGGTGATCGCATGAACGGCTGGTTCAGCCATGTCGCCTGGGGCGAGATCGTCCAGGCAAGCCTCGACACGCTGGCGATGCTGGCGGGGTCGCTGCTGCTCACCGTGATCGTCGGGCTGCCCCTCGGCGTTTTGCTGTTCCTCACCGGCCCCGGCGAGGTGTGGGCGAACCGCGTCGCCAACGGCGTGCTCGCGCTGGTCGTCAACCTGCTGCGCTCGGTACCGTTCATCATCCTGCTGATCGTGATGATTCCGTTCACCGTGCTGCTGGTCGGCACCTCGCTGGGCGTCGCCGGTGCGATCCCACCGCTGGTGGTGGGCACCGCGCCGTTCTTCGCGCGACTGGTAGAGACGGCGCTGCGCGAGGTGGACCGCAACACGATCGAGGCGGTGCAGGCGATGGGCGCGACCACCCGCGACCTGGTGGTACGGGCGCTGCTGCCGGAGGCGATGCCGGGGATCCTTGCCGGGATCACCGTGTCGGCCATCGCGCTGGTGTCGTTCACCGCGATGGCCGGCGTGGTCGGCGCCGGCGGCCTCGGCGATCTCGCGATCCGCTTCGGCTACCAGCGCTTCCAGACCGATGTCATGCTGGTGACGGTGGTGCTGCTGCTGATCCTCGTCCAGCTTCTCCAGATGATCGGCGACCGCCTGGTGCGGCGGGTGAGCCGGCGATGACCCAAGGAAATCCGATGAACCGCCGTCTCCTGCTCACCGCCGCCGCCGCGCTCGCCTTGTCCGGGTGCGGCCGTTCGGCCGCCACCGACCCCGATACGCTGACGGTCGCTGCCACTGCGGTGCCGCACGCGGAGATTCTAGACTTCATCAAGCCGACACTGGCGCGCGAGGGCGTAAAGCTCGATGTTCGGGTGTTCAACGATTATGTCCAGCCCAACGTCCAGGTCGCCGAGGGGCGGATCGCGGTCAATTATTTCGAGACGGCGCCCTATCTGGCCGAGTTCAACAAGGCGCAGGGCACCAAGCTGGTGACGCTCGCCGGCGTGCACGTCGAGCCGTTCGGTGGCTATTCGCGCCGCTGGAAGACGCTGGCGGCGCTGCCCGACCGCGCCACCGTCGCCATCCCCAACGAGCCGAGCAACAGCGGCCGCGCCCTGCAGTTGCTCGCCAAGGTCAAGCTGATCACGCTGCTCGATCCGACCAGCACCACCGCGACTCCCAAGGACATCGTCACCAACCCCAAGAACCTCCAGTTCCGCGAGCTGGAGGCGGCGACGCTGCCGCGGGTGCTCGACCAGGTCGATCTGGCGCTGATCAATACCAACTATGCGCTCGACGCCGGGCTCAACCCGACCCGCGACGCGCTCGTGATCGAGGACAAGAGCAGCCCCTATGTCAATTTCGTGGTCGGGCTGGACAGCGCGCGCAGGGATCCCAAGGTCGTCAAGCTGATCGCGGCGCTGCGCAGCCCGGCGGTGAAGAGCTTCATCGCGCAGAAATATCATGGCGCGGTGCTGCCGGCCTTCTGAGCCGCGCCGCTAGCGGCCCATGGCGAGATCGGCCGCGACCTCGGCGTGCAGCCATTCTCGGAAACGCTTGATCTTGGGCAGATGGCGGCGGTGCTCGGCGCAGACCGACCAATAAGCCTGGCCCATCGACGAGACCTGCGCGAACGGGCGGACCAGCCGGCCCTCGGCGATGTCGTTGCGCCAGAAGAAGGGGGTGAGCATCGCCAGCCCCTGCCCCGCCATCGCCGCCGCGCCCTCGCCCGTTTGCGAATCGAGCCGAATGCCGGGGCGCAGGGTGTCGCCCGGCACTGCGACGCCGGCCTCGCGCAGCCAGACGTTCCACCAGATATCGTGCTGGCTGATCACCGGCAGCGTCAGCAGGTCCGCAGGCTCGAGCGCGCCGCCATAAGCGGCTAAAAAGCGCGGCGAGCACATCGGCGTGAAGTCGATGTCGATCAGCCGCTCGGCGGCAAGGCCAGGCCAGTCGCCGTGGCCGCTGCGCACCGCGACATCGACCTCGTCCGCGGCGAAGTCGGCGAGCGCATCGATCGCGATCAGCCGCACCGCCATCGCTGGATTGGCCATCTGGAACCCGCCGAGCCGCCACGCGAACCAGGTGTTGGCGAAGGTAGTCGAGGTGGAGACGGTCAGCATCGCCTCGTTTTCACTGCGCAGTTGCGCAAAGGCGCCGTCGAGCACGTCGAAGGCGCGGCTGACCTCGAAGGCTGCCCGCCGGCCCGCCTCGGTCAGCTTCACCCGCTTGCGCTCGCGGCGGAACAAGGCGGTGCCGATCCGCTCCTCGAGAATACGGATCTGGTAGCTCACCGCCGCCTGGGTGAGGCCGAGTTCGGCGGCAGCGGCGGTGAAGTTCTCGTGGCGCGCGGCGGCCTCGAACACCCGGATCGCAGGCAAAGGCGGCAGCTGACGCATCGGGCACATCATAAGCCCGGCTTATTAACTCCGTCTACCGTTTCGTTGGCGACGACGATGGCCGGCGCTTAGCTCATGGCTTGCCGGCGACGGATGGTCGTCCGCCAGCGGCATGAGGTGAACAGCCATGCACGACGATTTTCTGAGCCCGACCTGGGCAAACCACCATGGCGCGGTGAGCGGCCTGCTCGCCGAGCTGATCGACGAAACGCGGATCGCGTTCGAACGGCTCGCGGCGCGGACGTATGACGCCCCGTGGAAGCATGAGGCTCCTGCCAAGCCCTGTTCGTCGGCGCAGCAGAATGGATGATCGGCGGACGATGCCCTCGAGCGCCGCGCAGGCCGCGCGGCGCTCGAGGGTTCAGTTCAGGCGGCCAGCGTCGCGTTGTCGATGACGAAGCGATACTTCACGTCGCTGCGCTGCATCCGATCATAGGCGTTCTCGATATCCTGGATGCGGATCATCTCGATGTCGGCGACGACGCCCTTCTCGGCGCAAAAATCGAGCATCTCCTGCGTCTCGGCGATGCCGCCGATCAGCGAGCCGGCAATGGCGCGACGCTTGAAGATCAGCGCGGCGACATTGGGCGAGGGATGGGCATGCTCGGGCACGCCGACCAGCGTCAGCGTGCCGTCACGCTTGAGCAGCCCGGTAAAGGCATCGAGGTCGTGGCTTGCCGCCACGGTGTTGAGGATGAAATCAAAGCTGTTGGCGTGCGCGTTCATCTCTTCGATGTTGCGCGAGTTGATCACCACGTCGGCACCGAGCTTCTTGGCATCCTCACGCTTGGCTTCGGAGGTGGTGAAGGCGATCACGTGCGCGCCCATGGCGTGGGCGAGCTTGACGCCCATGTGGCCCAGACCACCGATGCCGACGATGCCGACCTTCTTGCCCGGGCCGACGTTCCAGTGGCGCAGCGGCGAATATGTGGTGATGCCCGCACACAGCAGCGGTGCCACCGCGGCGAGCTGCTCTTCGGGATGGCTGATCTTCAGCACGAACTTGTCGCTGACGACGATGTTCTGCGCATAACCACCGAGCGTGTGTCCGGGGGCATCGGGCGTCGGGCCATTGTAGGTGCCGACGAAGCCGTTCTCGCAATATTGCTCGAGGCCTTCGGCGCAGGATGCGCAATGCTGGCAGCTGTCGACCATGCAGCCGACGCCGACCAGATCGCCGACCTTGAACTTGCTGACCTCACCACCGACGGCGCTGACGCGGCCGACGATCTCATGGCCGGGAACGCAGGGGTAAATAGTGCCTTCCCACTCGGCGCGGACTTGATGGAGATCCGAATGACACACGCCGCAATAGCTGATGTCGATCGCGACATCATGGGCGCCGGGGGCACGACGCTCGATGTCGAGCGCTTCGAGCGGCTTGTCGCTGGCGGTCGCGCCATAGGCCTTGGTGGTCATCGCTGGTTCCTTGGTGAGAGTCGCGCCGGAGCCGCGCGCCGCTACATAGATAAGGCGGCAGCGGCGCGATGGTTACCAGGCCCGTGCTTCACGACCCCGTGAGCGGCGCTCATCGTCGCCGATCACAGCCCGAGCGGCCGCATCTCGCGGATCAGCTCGACCAGCAGGCGCAATGCGACCGGCACCTGGCGACGGCTGGAATAATAAAGCTGGAAGCCGTCGCCAACAATTGCCCAGTCGGCCAGCACCAGCCGCAGCGCGCCCGAGGCGAGATAGGGTGCAAAGGCGGGCTCGATTCCATAGACCAGCCCGCCGCCGTTGACCGCCATCGCGATCATGCCCTCCGTGCCGTTGGCGGTGATCCGGCTGGGCACCGGGATCGCCAGCTCGCCGTCGGGCCCAGCAAACTCCCAGCGATAGATGCGATCGTTGCCGAGCCTGATGCCTAGGCAGCGGTGATCCGCAAGATCGTCCGGGTGCTGCGGCGTGCCATACCGATCGAGGTAGGTGGGCGAGGCCGCCACAACCCAGCGCAGATCCGCCGACAATCGCTGCGCGATCATGTCCTCGGGCACCGTGCCGCCATAGCGGATGCCGGCGTCGAACCCCTCGCCGACGATATCGACCATGCGATTGCTGGCGACGATATCGACCTCGATGTCCGGGTAGCGCTCCTGGAACACCGGCATCACCGGCCCGAGCAGCAGCGGCGCGGCATCGGCGACGATGTTGAGGCGGATGTGGCCCGCCGGCGCCTCGCGGAAGCGGTTGAGGTTGTCGACCGCCTGGCCGATCGCCTCGAACGGTGTGCGAATCGCGCCGAGCAGTTCCTCGCCGGCGGCGGTGAGCATCACCGAGCGGTTGGTACGGTTGAACAAGCGCACGCCGAGCCGCGCCTCGAGTGCTTTCAGCGCATGGCTGATGGCGGATGCGCTCACCCCCATCTCCAGCCCCGCGCGCCTGAAGCTGCGGTGGCGGGCAATGGCGAGGAAATAGGCAAAATCGGCCAGGTCGGCGCGACTGGGCAGCATCGTGGGACAAGTCTCCGCGCCGCTCGTCCGGTTTCAGGATGCGGCGGCGGGGTCGCAATAGAGGCTGTTGCGCGGCGGCTCCAGCCCGATGCGCGCGATCAGCGGCGATCGAGCATCGGCGGCGCCTGGCGCCAGCGGCGATAGCCGAGCACGGCGAGAACGATCATCGTCGCATAGAGACCGGCGGTGAGCGTCAGCCCCTTGAACAGGAACATGCCGACATAGACGCAGTCGACCGCGATCCAGAGCAGCCAACTCTCGCGATGCCGCCGCGCCGTCCAATATTGCGCGACGAGGCTGAAGCTGCTCAGCGCCGAATCGATCCACGGCAAAGCGGCGTCGGTATAGTGGCTGGTCAGCCAGCCAATCGCTCCCGCGCCGGCGGCACCGATCGCCAGCGCCACAGCTGCCCGGGCCGGTGGCAATGGCGCGACGACGATCTCGCCGACCTCCTGCCGACCGCGCGCCCAGATGATCCAGCCGTAGACGATGGCAAGCCCGAACAGCGCCTGGAGCACCATGTCGGCGTAAAGGCGCACGTCGAGGAACAGCTTGAAATAGAGCGCGCACGCCAGGAGATTGACCGGCCAGCATAGCATCCGCCGGGTCGCGGTGAGCCAGATGCCGAGGAAGCTGACGGCCACCGCGACGATTTCGAGCAGCGACATCAGCGTGACGCTCCGCCCGCGATGCGATACAGGAAGTCCTGCCCCGGCGGCGACAGGAACCAGTCGGCATGGCCGACGAGATAGCCGTCCCAGGCCAAAGCAGCATCGTCCGGCGCGGCGAGCACCGCGGTAAAATAATCCACCTCCGACAAAGCGAATTCGAGATGAACCAGCGGCAGCAATCGGGCGATTGCGGTGACATCGGCCGGCGCCAGCGGCGACACGGCGGCATAGCCCGCGAGCAACGCGCGCGCCGCGCCGGGATCGCTGATCGCGTCGACCGCCTCCTCACCCAGCTCGAGCCAGCGCACAGCGGTACGCTCAATCGCGGTGGCGAGATCGTGGATCGCGCAGCTGCGATCGGCGAGTCCGAAATCGAAGATCGCCTCGACGGTGCCATGACTCGACCACAACAGGTTGGAGGGATGCCAATCGTTGTGCGTCCACAGCGCCGGCCGGCCGGCCAGCGCCGCGGCCGCGCCCTCGCCCGCCGCCGCGAGCAACCGCCCGAGCTGCGCGTGCCACGGTCGCTCCGCCAGAAACGCCGCCATCGCGGGGCGGACGGCGACATAGGCTTCGGCGGCGGCGAGCGGGTCGGCGGCGGACAGGATCGACAGGCTGGCGACCAGCGGCTGCCGACGACGGGCGGGCGCGGCGTAGCCGCTCGATGCCTGGTGCAGCCGTGCCAGTGCCTCGCCCGCGGCGAAGGCATGATCGAGCGACAGGAACGGCGTCCAGGACGGCCGATCGCGGTACAGATCGGCGCCGGCTGCGGTGCGGTGGAGTTCGTAGCTCGAGCCACCGAGCGCGATCGCGGTGGCGCCGTTCGCCGCCTGCATCACCGCCGGCACCGGCAGCCCGGCGGCGCGGAGGTGGGCGATGAAGCGATGTTCCTCCATCAGCCCGGCCGGCGAGCGCAGCCGGTGATGGTGGCGCTTGAGGAAGAACGAGCCTCGATCGGTGTGGACCAGCGCCGCGGCGGAGAACGGGCGTGGCGAATGCCAGCTCAGCGCCTTCAGTCGACCCGCGGCGGGAAAACCGGCGAGCGCCGCCTCCGCCTCGCCCACATCAATCGCGGGCCAGGTCGGCGCCTCCCAGGCGGCACCCATGCCATGCACCAGATGCCCGGTGCTCGCCGCGGTTGCGCCGCCCATCGGCTCAGAAGGCGCGCGACAGGGTGGCGATCACTGCCGCACCACTGCCGATATAATAAGCCGGGGCATAGCCGGCGATGACGGTGCCGCCGCGGCCGACCACGTCGTGCGCGTTGGTGCTGACCGCCTGCACGCCGGACAGCACATGCGGATCGGTAACGTTGATCGCGTTGACGCGCAGATCGGTACGCTTGCCGTCGAGCCAGGGCGCGAGATGGACGCCGACCGACAGATCGAGCGTGGCATAACCCTTGATGCTCTCGTCGTTCATGAAGGTGGCATATTGGCGATCGACATATTTGAGCGCGGCGCTGCCGAACAGCCGGCCATCGTCATAGGTGCCGCCGACGCCGAGCTGGACGGTGGGGCTCGACACCGCCTGCTTACCGCGGGTCGGCAGGTAATCGTCGCCGACCGGCAGGTCGTCGTCGAGGCGGGCGTGGAGATATTCGCCCGACACATAGAGGCTGACCCCGGCGGCGGGGCGATAGTCGATCTCGGCATCGACGCCATAGGAGGTCTGGCTGCCGGCGTTGAGCGTGGAATTGACCTGGGCGCCGCCGACATCGACCACCGTCGCGAGCTGGCGATTGCGGAAATGATAGTGGAAGCCGGTCACCGACGCCGACAGATTGGCGCCGATGTAGCGATAGCCAAGCTCCTGCGAGAGCGAATATTCATTCTTGAGCGCGTTGGTCCCCGCCGTCGACACCAGGCCGCCGTCATAGCTGTCGTAGAGGGTGAACTCGTTGGGAGCGCGAAAGTTGGTGGTGATGTTGGCGAACAATTGCTGGCGGTCGTCGAGCTGGTAATGCACCGCCGCGCGCGGCAGCGCCGCGAAGCTGTCGAGGCGGACATCGGTTTGCGGCCCGGGCAGATAGTTGCGGCCGTTGCGCAGCACGTCGACGCCTTTGAAGCCGATGTCGAGCGTGAGGCGCGGATCGATCGCGATGCGATCGGCGACGAAGAAGCCCTTGGTGACCGTCACGGTGCGCTGGTTCTCATAGGCGAGCAGGCGCCCGTCAGCGGTGCGGATTGCCTTGTCCTGATATCCCCAGCGGTCGACCGGCCGCCCCTCGGCATCGATCGAGGTGTAGGACTGGGTGACACGGTCGGTGCCATAGTCGAACCACAGCCCGGCGGTGAACCGGTGCGCGCCGGCCTGCAGCGTCAGCTTACTGACGTTGCCGCCACGGACCTGGTCGCCGGTGTAGTTGCCGAGCACCGTCGCCACCCCGTCCACCGCGCCGGGCAGCGTGATCGGCTGGGCTAGCTCCTCGGCGCCGAGGAAGTTGCCGGTGGTGGCGAGCTGCGTGCCATAAGGCGAGTTGCCGTAGCCGAACTGGAGGTAGCTCGTGCTGTCGAGCGCCAGACGATCGTTCAGCGTCAGATGAACCGGCGCAGAAAGGTAGGTGTTGCGGAACGGCGCGCGATAGAGCCGCCAGTAATTGGTGTCGCCGTCGGTGTAGCGCCGGTCGTAGTTGAAGCCGCGGCCTTCCGCTTGCCAGTCGGCGAGCGTCGGACTGGGGTAGCTCGACGAATTGGCCTGGTTAAACGACACCGCGATGCTGGCGCGATTGCCGTTGCCCCATTCGCCGAGCAGCTTGGCATCGACATGCTGGCGCAGGTCGTAGCCGGCGCCACGCCAATTATCGGCGCGAGTGTTCGAATAGGAGATGAACGCCCTGAACCCGGTGGCGCCGAGCGTGCCGGTATCGAGGCGGACGAAGGCACGGCGCATGTCATAGCCGCCGAGGGACAGATCGAGCAGCGCCTGCGGCCGCTCCTTGGGATCGTCGAGCGACAGCGACAGCAGCCCGCCGGCGCCGCCGACGGTGGGCGAATCGATGTCCACCGCGCCCTGCGCCAGCGCGATCTGGCGGACATTCTCGGCATCGGCGAATTGCGCGGGATAGGCGTAATAATAGCCGATGTCGTTCTGCGGCGCGCCCTCCATCAACACGCCGATCTCGTCCTGGCCGAGCCCGCGAAGGGTAAGGCTGGAGCTGGTCGACAAGCCGTATGGATCGCTCGACGAAACGTTGGCGCCGGGCAGCAGATTGACGAGCTGGAAGGCGTTGAGCGTCGGCGCCTGCTTGGTGATGAAGTCCGCCGAGATCGCGCTCACCGCCTTGGCGTCGGTCTGATCCGGCAGCAGCCCTTCGGGATCGGGATGACCGATCACGCGGATGTCGGCGGGATCGGCCGCAGTCGTCTGCGCTGCCGCGGGGCAAGCCAGCAGCGCGATCCAGGTCGCGGTGCCCGTCGCCAGATAGCGCGACAAACGGATGCGCGGGCCACCATTATTCAGAACTGCGGGATGATCCGCCATCGTCTCGTGTCCACTCCACTCGGAGGGACAACGGACCGGCCGCCAACCCTCCCTACGCCGGGGTCAGCCGGATCAGGTTCAGCGGGTCATGGGCTGCAGCCCACCTCTCAGCCGCGCGATAGCGGCCCCCCGGGGATGGCTGCGCTCTAGGCGGTCGCGGCGCAGGTGGGAAGCGCTAACTGATTGGCCTGCCACTTGGTGCGGACACGAAAGGGGCGCCCGGCGATCTGCCGGACGCCCTGAGGATCGGGATCGATCAGAATTTGATCGAGAGACCCGCGCGGCCGCCGCCGCCCTTATAGTCGTCGCCGACGTCGCCGAACGCCTCGAGGAAGCCTGCCACCCGCGCGCCGGTGTTGATCGTGACGCCGACCGTGCCGCGACCATAGGTGTCGAGCCGCGGGTTGGCGAAGCCGAGATCGTAGCCGCCGTTCGAGAAGGTGACGCGATCGCGGCCCTTGAACTCGTGGATCGCCTCGCCCTTGAGGTAGAAGCTGGTCGTCGTCACCCCAGAGGTCATCGTCGAGCCGATCCGCAGCCCGGCCTTGCCGCGCAGGCCATTGGTATCGCCGAAATCGAGCGTGGTCGGCGCGAGGTTGATCCGGTCGATCGACGAGCGGGCATAGTCCACCCCGACGCTGGGCTCGGCGAAGAAGCGGTCGCTGCCAAAGCGGAAGCCTGCCTGCGCCATGCCGCCATAGCTGTTGCCGTTGATCTTCTGGCGGATGCCGATCGAGGGCATGCGGACGTCGATCCAATAATGCTCGTATTTGCCGAGCACGTTGAGGAAGAAGACCCCCGCATTGAGACCGGCATAGGCGCCGCCGTTGACCGACTGATAGCCAAACCGATCGGCATTGGCGACAAAGCCGAGCGTCGAACTGGCATAGCCGCCGGTGAGGCCGAACACCGCGCCGCTGCGGCCGAAGCTGCCGAGATCGAGCCCGAACTGGCCGCCGTAATAATCCTGCTTGTGGGCAAGATCGGCGGTGACAGACTGGCCGAAGGCGGTGAAGCTCTGGCTCGCGCGGTTGCGATCCACCGACCCGAACATCTGTGCCCAGAAGGCCGAGCCCCGGCGCGGGGTCTCGGCATCGCCCGCGGTGGCGTCGCGGACGGTCTGCAGATGCCCTGCGACCGCATCGCTGCCGCGGTAGAACACCTCGCGAGCGCCGCTGCCGAGCTTGACGAACTCATAAGCCTGACCGGTGGGGGTGCCGTAGAGGCCGTAGGTCGCCGCGGTGGGATCGAACACCAGCGAATAGCCGATCAGCCCGTCCACGACCGTACCGCCGGCAAGTTTGAACGCGGTCGGGCTGCTGCCGGCGCCGGCATCCACCACCACCAGATTGTTGACGAGCACGCCGGGGTTGGTGCCGATCGACTGGAGCGTGACGACGGTGCTGCCGGTCGCGGCACCGCCGATCACCAGCCGGTCAGCGGTCGCCCCTGCGGCGCCGACCGCGACGTCGATGCCGACGGTGCTGGCGCCGGTACCGACAAAGTTGCCCGGCAGCGTCAGCGTGTCGCCGGCGACACCGTTGCGCAGCTCCACCAGCCCGCTGTTGCTGAAGCTTTCGAGGCCGACCAGCGTCACCACTCCTGCCGTGGTCGCCCCAGGGCGGACGGCGAACAGGCCGGCGTTGACGAAGGTGTCGGTGCCGCCGCCGAACGCGCTGTCGCCCGCCGCGGCAAAGGTGCCGTTGTTGGTCAGCGTGTCGTCGCCATCGGTGAGATCGACGAAGCCGTTGATCCGGCCGGTGCTGGCCACGGTGATCGTTGCCGGGCCGCCATCGGCGTTGATCGCAGGGCCGGCGGTGGCCTGGACGACATCGCCGAGCGTGATCGTCGCCGCGGTGCCAGAGGTGACGTCGATCCCTGCCGCCTGGCCGGAGATCGCCGCACCGGTGGCGGTCGTGATCGTCACACCGCACCCGCTGGTCGCGGCGATGCCAGTTCCTTGTGCGGCGGTGACGGCACCTAAGGCGGTGATCGCCACCGTGTTGCACCCGGCGGCGTCGGCGAGGATGCCGTTGCTGCGCGGGCCTCGAACCGTCACCGGCCCGGCCGTGATCGACTGATCGCCGCCGGTGGTGGTGACCGCAATGCCATCGGCATCGGCGCCGTCGGTGGTGACCGCGCCGACGGTGACCGCCACCGGACCGGCCCCACCGGCGATAACGAGCCCGTCCGACCGGTCGCCGCCGGTGGTGATGCTCGATCCGGCGACGGTGATCGGCCCGTGGCCGGCGACATCCACGCCGCGCGCATCCGCACCGGCGGTAACGACATTGCCGAAGGTGACGTTGATCGGGCCGTCGCCGCCGCCGATCACCGTGCCTGCCGAGCCGTCGGCGACCGTTGCCACGTCGCCGATCGAAACGGTGACGGGTCCGGTGCCGGTGACCGCGACACCGGTCGCATCGGTGCCGCCGGTGCTGACGTCGCCGGTCGAGACCGTGACGGGCCCGGTTCCGCCGGCAACAGCGACACCGGTCGAGCCGGTGCCGCCGGTGGCCACATCGCCGGTGGTGACACCGATCGTGCCATCACCGCTGACGTCGACACCCGGCGAACCATTGCCGCCGGTCGTGACATCCCCGGTGACGACGGTGATGGGGCCGGCGCCGCCATCGACGATCACGCCGGTGGAACCATCGCCGCCGGTGGCGACATCGCCGGTGGACACATCGATCGGGCCGTCGCCGCTCACATCGACGCCGTCGGAGCCATCGCCGCCGGTAGTCACGTCGCCGGTGACGACAGTGATGGGGCCAGCGCCGCCATCGACGATCACGCCGCTGGAGCCGTCGCCGTCCGTGGTGATGTTGCCGGTAGTGACATCGATCGGACCTTGGCCGACCACCTCGACGCCATCCGACTCGTCGCCGCCGGTATTAACATCGCCGGTGCCCACCGTGATCGGATCGTTGCCGCCATCGACGTCGACACCGTCCGAATTGTCACCGCCGGTATCGATCGGCCCCGTGACGACGTCGACCGCGCAGGCGCCCGGGCCGAGCACCAGGCAGACGGCAGGATTGGTGATGATGCTGACCGCAGTGGCATCGTCGCCGCTGGTGCTGACCGCGCCGAGCGTCGCGAGGATCGAGGCAGGTGCGTTGATCAGTACGCCGAGCGCGCCATTGCCGGTCGTCGTCACCCGGTCAGCAGCGAGGTCGATGTCGCAGGCGCCGCTGCCGAGCAGCACGCAGGCGGCCGGATCGGCAGCGATGTCGATACCGTTGGCGCCATCTCCCGCCGTTTCCAGCAAGCCGATGCGCCCAGTGGTCGGGCCGACGACGCGGGCAAGGACGCCGGTGGCGCCGGCGCCCGAGGTGGTGAGCTGGCCGATGTTGAACGCGTTGCCGCAGGCGCCGGCGCCGAGCAGCACGCAGGCGTCCGGGTCGGAGGCGAGATCGAGGCCGATGGCGCGGGCGCCGTTGGTCTGGAGCAGGTCGATCGAGCCGGTGACATTGCCCGCCGCGCGGATCAGCGCCCCCGGCGCGTCGCCTCCGTTGGTGATGAGGCTGCCGACGGTGAAGTTGCTGTCGCAGGCGCCGACACCCAGCGTCGCGCACACTGTGGGATCGGCAACGAGGCTGATCCCGGCGGCCTGGTCGCCGTTGGTCTGGAGCACGCCGATGTTGAGTGCGACCGGGGCGGCGGCGGTGATCAGCGCGCCGATGCCGCCGAAGCCGTTGGTGGTGATCTGATCGGCCGCGGCGGTGACGCTGCAGCCGCCGTTGCCGAGCAGCACGCAGGCGGCCGGATCGGTGGCGATGTCTAGCCCCAATGCCTGGCCGCCGGCGGTACGCAGCACGCCGACGTCGAGATCGACGTTGCCGGCAGCGCGAATCAACGCAGCGGTGGAGAGATTGCCCGAGGTGTCGATCAGATCCGCGGTGAGCAGCGCGGGACCTGACAGGGTGACGAGCTGTACGCCGTTCGAATTGTTGCCGGCAGTGAGGATGTCGGTGGCGTTGACCGTCACCCGGCCGCCTTGGATGTCGATGCCGGGCGCATTGTCGCCGACGGTGGAGACGACATCGTCGACGATGAACAGCACGTCGTCGACGGCGCGGAGCAGTGCGCCGGTCGCGCCGGTGCCGCTGGTGACGAGGCTGGTGATCCGGGCGTCGATGCCGCCGCCGGCGGTAAGCGCCAGCGCCGGCTGGTTGACGGTGTTCACCACTGCAGTAGCGACCGGTGTCAGCGTGAGGTCGGCGCCGGTGCCGATGGTCGTGAAGTCGATGCCGGTGTTGGAGTTCACGCCGGCGAGCAACGTCACCACCGCCGGCCCGAGGATCGGCACGGGTGCGGTCGGAACCGGGGCCCCAGGGTTGGCCGGATCAGCGGCGACCGGGTTGGTCGAGCAGAGGATGTTGATTCCGGTGCCCGGCAGGCACAGCAATTGTGCCTCGGCAGGCGCCGGCGTGACCAGCCCGGCGCCGATGATGGCGACCGGTGCGAGCATCCACGATGTGGCGATGCGGCTGACACCGTTCCTCAGATTGTTCTTCACGGTCACTCCCTTTCAGCTACTGATTATCCAGGAGCGCAGCGTGCGTCCTTGATGATAAAGTTGGCCTCTGGGTGTTAACCTCAAGTAAATGCTGTACTTTTAATCGCGACAGAATTGGAGTGAGTTGTAGTAGTAACTACTGGCGTAATAGTTTCCCGATAAGAACTACTTTTGTATTCTTACTGGCAACGACTTTTAGCGACCTGGGACAAAGCTTATGCTTTACACCAGATCGCGCTTTACGCCGCTTCATTGGCAAGCCGGCGAACGTTCCCGTTGATCATCTCATCATGCGGCTACCCGCCGCCGCTCAAGCCCGCCTCCTGATGACGGCCGCCATGCGACATGCGTTCCTGCCGTGGATGGTCCGACAATGCCTGCTCGATCATCGCGCGGGCGCGTTCGGTGAGATGAAACCGGCGGCCCTCCTCGCGGATCAGCGCCGCGCCGAGCAGCGCCGCGATCCAGCGGCGGGTGCTGTTGGGCGCGGCCTGGGCGATCTGGCAGAGGTCATCCTCGTTCATCGTCCGCCCATCGGCCTCGGCGACGCAGAGGGTGAGCAGGATGTCGAACACCGGATCGTAGAGAAAACCCTCGGGCAAGGACGCACCGAGATGGCGGCGCATCGCCACCGTCGCCCGCGCCGCCGCGGCAACATCTATCTGACCGTCTTCCGCCACAGCGAAGCCGAGCCGTTGCGGCTTCCACTTCCCGCCGAGCATGGCCCCCATATCAGTCCTCCTCTTGTGTTTTTCTGACACTTGATCGGGAAACAGCCGGGATCGGCGGGTGGTCGCAATCGACCCAAATTGATCAGCAATTCTGATGGTTAACGACGCTGCCGAGCAGAAAAGATCAGAAAATGCCGCGACGGATCTCAGCTCTTGATGAGAATCGCGTCCGACGGAAGGATGCGATCGAGGAACGGCAGGATTGCCGCTCCCACCGCCGGCGCGTCACGCGACAGGGTGGCGCGGCGCATCGGCGCAGCGGCGGGCAAGGCGGGCGCGGCCTGGAGCAGCTTGCGGTAGGTCTCGCTGGACAGGCTGTCGAGCACCTCATCGGGCAGTCGCCCACCGACCAGCACCGCGGCCGGGTTGATCAGGCAATTGACCGCGATCAGTGCCGGCACCAGCGCGCTCGACGCATCATCCACCCAGGCGGCGACCGGCCCCGCGAAGCTCGGCGGAAACGGCTCGAGCGGATCGAGATCCGCTGGCAGCACTCCCGCCTCTTCGAGCCGCTCGGCAAGCGCGGACAGCGACACCACATCCTGCAGCACCCGCCCCTCGCCACCGCCTTTGCCGCCATTCAAGGGCAGGAAGCCGATCTCGCCACTGCGCGCGCCCGCGCCGCGATAATAAGCGCCGTCGATCACCACCCCGCCGCCCAGACCGGCGCTGACCAGAATGTAGAAAAAGCTGGCGTGATCGTGGCCACTGCCGAACTGCGCCTCGCCGATCGCGGCGGCGGCGGCATCATTGTCGATGTGGATCGACCACGGCACCACGTCGGCAAGCAGCGCCTGAAGGTTGACCTCGCTCCAGCGCTCATAGCCGTCGGGCCGATGCGGCAGCGCGACGCGGCCGAGATCGTCGGGCAGCGCGACGCCGACGCCGAGCACGCGGTCCATCGCGATGGCGCCGGTGCGGCGGATCTCGGCAATACCGGCTTGGATCATCGCCACCACATCCTCGGGCATGGCGAAGGCGGCCTGGCGGGTGAAGCGCGAGCGGACGTTGCCGGCAAGATCGAGCGACACCAGAGTGACATGGTCGCGATCAATGTTGAGGCCGATCGCAAAGCAACCATCGGGCTTGATCCGCAGCCGCACTGCGGGCTGGCCACGGCCGCCGGTGCGTCGGCCGGCATCGACGATCAGATCGGCCTCGAACAGCCGCCCGGTGATGTTGGCGATGGTCGGCGCGGTGAGATTGGTCAGCGCCGCGATCTCGACCCGGGTGATGTCCGGATGGCGGCGGATGACCTGCAGCACCAGCCGCTGGTTGTAATCGCCGGCTCGCGCCAGATTGGTGCCCGACAGGCTGGGGCCGAGCCGCACCGCCCGTTCGTCGGCGGTGACGCCGCCGTTTCCCATCGAGTCGAAGTCCGAAAAGTTCACCTGCCTGTCACTCCGCTGTCAGGCAACCGATCTGCCAGCAAAGTGCCGGCCCCGCTAGCATATGCCTGCGGCGGCGATTGTGCCACCGCATGCATGCGCGTCAGCCGCTCAGCGCGCGCTGCCCGGCAGCGTCGCCGCAGCGACCTGGACCTTGGTGGATGCGACCGGCTCGGCGGCCGAGGCGGCGAGACTGACCGTGTAGGTGCCGGCGGCGATCTTCCAGCTGTGCGAGGCGACGTCGAAGGTCGCGAGCAGGCGCGGATCGATCGACACCGAAACCTGCTGGCTCGCGCCCGGCGCGAGATCGACCTTGGTGAAGGCGCCGAGCCGGCGCGGCGCCTCCCAGCCGGCACCGGCGACATAGACCTGCGGTACCGCCTTGCCCTGCACCGCGCCGGTGTTCCTGACCGTGAAGCTCGCCTTGATCCCCGCCCCGTCGGCCGCGGCGGTGAGATCGGTCATCGCAAAGCTGGTGTAGGACAGGCCGTGGCCGAACGGGAACAGCGGCTTGGCGCCGGTCTTGTCGAACCATTTGTAGCCGATCGCCGCACCTTCGATGTCGTAGTTGCTCATCGGATGCGCGTCGCTGTCGAGCTTGACGTCGCCTTCGAGCTTGGGCCGCGGCAGCTGCGCCACCGACGCCGGGAAGGTGGCGGGGAGATGGCCCGACGGATTGACCTCGCCGGTCAACACCCGCGCGATCGCGGCGCCACCGGATGTCCCCGAATACCAGGCCTCGAGCACCGCACCGACCCGCGGCAGCCACGGCATCAGCACCGGGCCACCGGTTTCGAGCACCACCACGGTGTTCTTGTTGGCCCGTGCGACCGTGTCGATCAGCGCATCCTGGCCGTTCGGCAGGCTGAGATCGGGCACATCGATCGATTCGCCGGTCCACTGCTCGCCGAACACGATCACGACATCGGCCTTGCGCGCCGCCGCCGCTGCGGCCTTGGCATCCTTGCCGTCGAGATAGGTGACGCTGGCGCCGGTGCGCGCCTGCAGCTCCTTCATCGGCGACGAGGGATGGTAGACCTTGGGGCCGGGGAAGCCGCTGGGATATTCGTCCGCCACCACCAGGCCGTTGGTGGGGCCGCCGTGCGGATAGACCTGGCTCGAGCCACCGCCGGAGAGCACGCCGGCATCGGCATGCGCACCGATCACCAGGATCGAGCGTGCGCTCTTGGCGAGCGGCAGCAGGCCGGTGCGGTTCTTGAGCAGGACGATGCCCTCCTCGGCGTCGGCCTGGGTGACCGCGGCATGGCCGGCATAATCGATGCTGGCGGCGCGATCGCCGGCGACGGGGGTGTCGAACAGCCCGACCGCGAACATCGAATGGAGGATGCGGCGCGCCATATCGGTCGCCCGCGCCTCGCTGACATGGCCGTTGTTGACCGCCTCGCGCAACGCGTCGGCGAAATAGGGCGAGCGATCGAACGCCCAGCCCGATTGCTGGTCGAGCCCGGCATTGGCGGCCTCGCTGGTCGAATGGGCGGCGCCCCAGTCGGTCATCACATAGCCCTTGAAGCCGAAGTCCTTCTTCAGCACCTGGTTGAGCAGCCAGTCATTCTCGCAGGCAAAGGCGCCGTTGACGCGGTTGTACGAGCACATCACCGCGCCCGGGCGACCCACTTCATGCGCGATCTCGAAGGCGAGCAGGTCCGACTGGCGCGCCGCCTGCTCACCGATGTGGTGATCCATGATGAAGCGGTTGGTCTCCTGATCGTTGAAGGCATAATGCTTCATCGTCGAGATGACGTGCTCGGACTGGATACCCTTGATCTCGTGGCCGGTGATGGTGCCGGACAGCAGCGGATCCTCGCCGCCATATTCGAAATTGCGGCCGTTGCGCGGCTCGCGCATCAGATTCATGCCGCCCGCGAGCTGGACGTTGAAGCCCGACATGAACGCCTCGTTGCCGATCATCGCGCCGCCGGCCTGCGCCAGCGTCGGGTTCCAGGTAGAGGCGGTGGCGATGCCCGAGGGCAGCGAGGTGCGCAGCCGCGGGGTGGGCGTGCGCTGGCTGGCGACGCCGACGCCGGCGTCGGTTTCCCACTGGCTGGGGATGCCGAGCCGGGGAATGCCGGGCACGAAGCCGGCCGAATCGGGCAGGCCGCCCTTGGGATATTCCCAATTCTTGGTCGCCGACTTCAGCCAATCGGCCTTGGTCGCGAAATAGCTGAAGGTGAGCTGCAGCTTCTCGGCGATCGTCATCTGCTGGAGGATCAGCTCGGTGCGCGCCTCGGGCGCGAGCGACGCATCCATCCACGGCCGCGCCTTGGGGCCTTCGGTGGGAGCGGCGGCGGCCTTCGGGGCATTGTTCGTGGTCTGGGCGACGGCCGGCAAGGTCATGGCGGCGCCGACAAGCAGCGCAGCGCCGAGGTTCAGCGACAGGCGCAGGGCATGGCAACGGGTCATTCAGGGTTCCCTCTTTCGCGGGCGGCCTTGGCGACGGGCGCCATGCCGCTTGTTCTTGCCGATCGCTCGACGTCGATCGGAACGGACGCTTCTGCCTATCGCGGCTCAGGCGCCGGCGCCATCATCATTGTGTTAACAGGATTTCGCGATGCTGGTCGCCACTCGCGATCGCCGCATCGAGCACCGCCATCACCGCCAGGGCCTCTGCCGGCGACACCGGATTCGGAGCATCCACCAAGAGGCAATCGCGCACCCCCGCGTAGAAGCGCCGATAGTCGCCGGGAACCGTCTCGAGCATCGCCGGGCTCGGCATACCATCGTCGTCGACGTGGTTCAGCGCGCCGGGCAAGGGATCGCGACCCCAGTGTGCGCCCGTCGCCGGCTGCCCCGCCGCCAACGCAGCTTCCTGTGGGTCGAGGCCATGCTTGATGAAGCTGCCGCGACTGCCGTGGACCGCGAGGCGCAGCCCCGAGGCCGGTGTCAGCAGGCTGCCGTGGAGAATGACCCGCAGCTGGGAATAACGCAGCAGCACATGGAAATAGTCGGTCGCGATTGCTCCGGCGCGCTGCATGCCGAGATCGGCGTAGACGGCGAGCGGCGGGCCGAACAATTGCAGCGCCTGATCGACCAGATGTGGTCCAAGATCGCGCCAGATCCCCGCGCCGGGCT
Source organism: Sphingomonas sp. GW821-FHT09E03 (assembly GCF_059416225.1). Lineage (NCBI taxonomy): Bacteria > Pseudomonadati > Pseudomonadota > Alphaproteobacteria > Sphingomonadales > Sphingomonadaceae > Sphingomonas > Sphingomonas sp. GW821-FHT09E03. Next base: position 489,047 of record NZ_JBWKOS010000004.1, read on the forward strand.
GTTCGCGCCAGCGGTCGCGTAGCTGGGGGCGGAACCGGTCGAAATGCGATTCGAACTGAGTGACTGTGCCGAGCACGCCCTGGTCAATCAGGCAGCGGAGGGTGAGGAAGTCGCTGTCCCAGCGGCGATTGTGGAACACCGATAGCGTCAGGCCACGGTCCTGCGCTCGGTCGGTCATGGCGCGGGCCTCCGCGAGCGAGAGGGCGAACGGCTTGTCGACCACCGCATGCTTGCCCGCGTGCAGCGCGGCCAGAGCATGGCGGGCGTGGAGCGCGTCGGGGGTGGCGACCACGACCAGGTCGATCGCGGGATCGGCAAGCACGGCATCGATGTCGGCGACGACGATGTCGCCGAGCGCCGCGTGCACCGCTGCCGGCCGGCTGGAAACCACCGCGGCGAGACGAAGCCCCGGGGTGGCGCGGATCAGCGGGGCGTGGAAGGTGCGGCCCGCATAGCCGTAGCCGATCAGGGCGACATTGATGGGGTCTGGCATCGGCGGTCCTTTTGGCGGGTCGCGGTCCGGGCCTGATGGGGGGGCCGCCGCATCCCCGTATTATCCCGGTAGCGTGGGGCACAAGTTGAGGAAGTTGTCGTCCACAGTGAAACGCTGGCAGTTGATCGTTTCACGCTGCGATCGACGCCACCGGATCCGACGTTACGCTTCTCTCCGCGTGTAGGACAGTGTCGACCGCCTGCGCCGACGCCCGCGCACCAAGGTCTGGCAACAGTGGTTAACTCAGTATAGGCGGACGCCCGTGCAGTCGTCGTCGCCTATCACGCTCGTCACCGGGGTCGCCGGTTTCCTGGGATCCGCGGTCGCCCGCACGGCCGCCGCCGCAGGCCATCAGCTGCGCGGCGTGGTGCGTTCGTCGAGCCCGCGCGCGAACCTGGCCGATTTTCCCGGCGAGCTGATCGAGGCGGACCTGCGCGATCGAGCCGCGGTGGCGGCGGCGATGACCGGCGTCACCCGCGTCATCCATGTCGCCGCCGACTACCGTTTGTGGGCGCCCGACCCCGAGGAGATCGTCCGCAACAATCGCGCGAGCACCGCCGCGGTGATGGAGGCGGCACTCGCCGCGGGGGTCGAGCGGGTGGTCTATACCAGCAGCGTCGCCACCCTGCTGCCCGACCCCGCCGGCGCTGCCGACGAGCGTCGTCCCGCGACCGAGCAGACGGTGATCGGCGCCTACAAGCGCAGCAAGGTCGTCGCCGAGCGGCTGGTCGAGGCGATGGTTCGCGACCGCGGGCTGCCCGCGGTGATCGTCAATCCCTCCACGCCGATCGGCCCGCGCGACGTGCGCCCGACGCCGACCGGGCGGATCATCGTCGAGGCCGCCAACGGCCGCATGCCCGCGTTCGTCGACAGCGGGCTCAACCTCGTCCATGTCGACGACGTCGCGCACGGCCACCTGCTGGCGATGGAGCGCGGGCGGATCGGCGAACGCTATGTACTCGGCGGCCAGGATGTGGCGCTGGCCGAGATGCTGCGCACGATTGCGGGGCTGGTGGGGCGTCGCCCGCCGACCGTGCGCCTGCCGCGCGGTCCGTTGTTTCCGCTCGCCTGGGCCAATGAGCGGCTGGCGACGATCACCGGCAAGGAGCCGTTCCTCACCATGGATGGCCTGCGCATGGCCAAGCACACGATGTTCTACAGCTCGGCCAAGGCCGAGGCGGACCTCGGTTATCGTGCCCGCCCGTATTCGGAGGCCTTGGCCGAGGCGATCAACTGGTTCCGCGCCGCGGGGATGATCCGATGATGGCGCCGACCATCTGGATCGGTGCAGCGACGCTCGCGATCTGGCTGTATCTGGTGCTCGGCCATGGCGGCTTCTGGCTGGCGCGGCAGCGCGACACCCGCGGGTTGCCCCCTGCCCCCTCGACATGGCCGAGTGTGATCGCGGTGGTGCCGGCGCGCGACGAGGCGGACGTCATCGCGCGTTCGATCGGCAGCCTCGCGGCACAGGATTATCCGGGCGAGTTCCGGATCATCCTGGTCGACGACGGCAGCAGCGACGGCACCGGCGACATCGCCATGGGGCTGGCGAGCGGCCGGGTGACGGCGATGCGGGGTAAGCCGCTGGCGCCGGGCTGGACCGGCAAGCTCTGGGCGGTGTCGCAGGGCATCGCCGCCGCGGGCACGCCCACCTATCTGTGGCTGACCGATGCCGATATCGAGCATGCGCCCGATACGCTGCGCACGCTGGTGACGCGCGCCGAGGGCGGCGGGCTCGGGCTGGTGTCACTGATGGCGAAGCTGCGCTGCGATCATCTCGCCGAGCGCGCGCTGATCCCGGCGTTCGTCTACTTCTTTCAGATGCTTTATCCCTTCAGCCGCGTGAACGGCCGCGGTGCCGGTGCGGCGGCGGGCGGCTGCATGCTCGTGCGGCGGACGACGCTGGAGGCCGCCGGCGGCATCGCCGCGATCCGGGGCGCGCTGATCGACGATTGCACCTTCGGCGCGCTGATCAAGCGCAAGGCGCCGATCTGGCTCGGGCTGACCGAGCGCTCGCGCTCGATCCGCCCCTATGACGGGGTCGCGCCGATCGCGGCGATGATCTCGCGCTCGGCCTATGCGCAGCTCGATTACTCGCCGCTCAAGCTCGCGGGCACGATCGTGGGAATGGCGCTGGTCTATGCCGCGCCGCCGCTGCTGGCGGTGTTCGGCACCGGCCTGGCGCGCGCGCTCGGCGCCGCGGCGTGGCTGCTGATGGCGATCTCGTTCCTGCCGATGCTGCATGTCTATCGCCGCACGCCGGCGTGGAGCCTGGCGCTGCCGCTGATCGCCGCTTTCTACGCCGGCTGCACCTTGCTATCGGCATGGCAGCACGGCCAAGGCCGCGGCGGCATGTGGAAGGGACGCGCCCAGGCGGCGCAGCAATGATGGCCAGCGCAACCGACCTCGCGTCCGGCAAGGACCACAAACAAGAGAATTTTCCAGTCGCCTCGGTGCTGCTGAAGCCGGCGCATCGCGCGCCGATCATGGCCTTCTACCGCTTCGCGCGCGCCGCCGACGACATCGCCGATTCGCCCGCCGCCTCGCCCGACGCCAAGCACGCGCTGCTCGGCGCGATGCGTCGCGGGCTCGCCGGCGAGGGCGCCGAGCCGCACGCGCTGGCGCTCCACGCGGTGCTCGCCGCGCGGGGGCTGGATCCGGTCCACGCCCACGACCTGCTTGACGCGTTCGAGCGCGACGTCACCGTCACCCGCTATCTCGACTGGGATGCGCTGATCGATTACTGCCGGGTGTCGGCGATGCCGGTCGGCCGCTACGTGCTCGACGTCCATGGCGAGGATCGCGCCACCTGGCCGGCCGCCGACGCGCTGTGCGCGGCGCTGCAGGTGATCAACCACCTGCAGGATTGCGCCAAGGACTATCGCAGCATCGACCGCGTCTATCTCCCGCTCGACGCGCTCGCCGCGCATGGCGCGCGGGTCGAGGATCTGGCGGCGCCGGCCGCTACCCCGGGGCTGCGCGCGACGATCGTCGCGCTGGCGACGCGCACGCAAGGGCTGCTCGCGCAGAGCGCGCCGTTCGCAGGCATGATCCGCGATCGCCGCCTGGCGGCCGAGGTCGCGATCATCCAGCGCCTCGCCGAAAGCCTGACCGCGCGGCTGCTGACCCGCGACCCGCTGAGCGAGCGCGTCCACCATGGCAAGCTCGAGGCGGCGTGGCTCGCCGCCACCGCCGGGCTCGGCAGCCTCTTGGGAGCGCGGCGATGAACCCCAAGGCGACCCCGGCGGCGCTGCAGGCGCAGGTGGCGGGCAGCTCGTTTTATGCGGGCATGCGCGTGCTGCCCAAGGCCGAGCGCGAGGCGATGTATGCGGTCTACGCCTTCTGCCGGATCGTCGACGACATCGCCGACGACCAGCAGGGCAACCGCGCCACCCGCGCGATGCAGCTCGATCGCTGGCGCAGCGACATCGACGCGCTCTATGCGGGCGACGAACCGGGCCAGGCGATCATCGTCGCCGAGGCGGTGCGCCGCTTCCGGCTCGAGCGCGCCGATTTCCACGCGGTGATCGATGGCATGGCGATGGATGTCGCCGAGGACATCCGCTGGCCGGACGCGGCGACGCTGGATCTCTATTGTGACCGCGTCGCTTCGGCGGTCGGGCGGCTGTCGGTCAAGATCTTCGGGATGGACAACGGGCCGGGAGTGGCGCTCGCCTATCATCTCGGCCGGGCACTGCAGCTCACCAACATTCTGCGCGATATCGACGAGGATGCCGCGATCGGCCGCGTCTACCTGCCGCTCGAGCAACTGACCGGCGCCGGCATCCCGATCACCGTGCCCACCGAGGTGATCGCCGACCGTCGGATCGACGTCGTCGCCCGCGCGCTCGCCGCCGAGGCGCATGGCCATTATGCCCAGGCGCAGGCGATCCTCAAGACGCGGCCCAGGGGCCATCTGATCGCGCCGCGGCTGATGGCGGCGGCGTACGCCAAGGTGCTGGCGCGCACCGAGCAGGTAGGCTGGCTGCCGCCGCGGCGACGGGTCAAGGTCTCCAAGGCGGGTCTGTTGTGGACGGCGCTGCGGCTGAGCCTGACCCGATGAGCTTTGCGCGGGCGACGATCGCCGGGGCCGGGCTCGCCGGCCTGTCGGCGGCGGTGGCGCTGCGCCAGGCAGGGTTCGCGGTGACCATCGCCGACGGTGCCACCCAGGCTGGCGGACGCTGCCGCTCCTACCACGACCCGCAGCTCGGTCTGCTGATCGACAATGGCAATCATCTCGTCCTTTCGGGTAATCCCGCGGTGGCGCGGTTCCGCGGCGCGATCGGCGCGACCACCCCCCTGACCGGCCCCGACCATGCCGACTTCGCCTTCTGCGACCTCGCCACCGACGAGCGATGGACGGTGCGGATCAACGATGGGCCACTCGCCTGGTGGGTGTTCGCCCGCAACCGGCGCGTGCCCGGCAGCCGCGCGCGCGACTATCTGCCGCTCGCCAGGCTGCTCGGCCGGCGCGAGGAGCGGATCGACGCCCGGATCGCGACCAGCGGGCCGGTGTGGGACCGTTTCCTCGAGCCGGTGCTGCTCGCCGCGCTCAACACCGCGCCGGGGGAAAGCTCGGCCCGGCTCGCGGGCGCGGTGCTGCGCGAGACGGTGGCCAAAGGCGGCCGGGCGATGCGACCGCGGATCGCCGAGCCGAGCCTCGCCGCCGCGTTCATCGATCCCGCGCTCGACTGGCTCGCGGCGCAGGGCAGCCCCGTGGCGCTCGGCCGACGGCTGCGCGGCATCGGCTTTGCCGACCAGCGGGTGGCGACGCTCGACTGGGGCGACGGGCCGCGGCCAGTCGCCGACGACGAAGCGGTGATTCTCGCCCTTCCCGCCTGGGCCGCCGCGGCGCTGGTCCCGGCGCTGACCATTCCCGACGAGCATCGTGCCATCGTCAACGGCCATTTCGCGCTGCCTGCGGGGTCGCTCCCGGCCGGCACCCCGGCGATGCTCGGGCTGTTCGGCGGTACCGCCGAATGGGTGTTCGTGCTGCCGGACCGAATCTCGGTGACGGTGAGCGCCGCCGATCATCTTGTCGACCGTGATCGCGAGGCGCTTGCGAACGCCTTCTGGGCGGACATCTGCACGGCGCTTCGGATCGACGCGCCGATGCCGCGCTGGCAGATCGTCAAGGAAAAGCGCGCGACCTTCGCCGCCACGCCCGAGCAGAACGCCAAGCGACCCCCGGCGCGCACCCGCTGGCGCAACCTGTTCCTCGCCGGCGACTGGACCGACACCGGCCTGCCGGCGACGATCGAGGGCGCGCTGCGCTCTGGTGAGACCGCAGCGGGGTTGGCGAGCGGGCGGCATGCACGCTAACGGCGGCGCCATGCACGGTACGCTCTCTCCCCCCTCGCTGGCCGCCGTCGAAGCATCGGTCGCCCGCGCCGCCGCGGCGCTGGCGGCGCAGCAGCGCGACGACGGCCATTGGGTGTTCGAGCTGGAAGCCGACGCCACCATTCCGGCCGAATATATCCTTCTGCGCCATTATCTCGCCGAGCCGGTGGATGCCGTGCTCGAGGCGAAGATCGGCCGCTACCTGCGCCGCATCCAGTCGGCCGAACATGACGGCTGGGGGCTGTTCCATGCCGGCGCGTTCGACGTCAGCGCCAGCGTGAAGGCCTATTATGCGCTGAAGATGATCGGCGACGATCCCGCGGCACCGCACATGGCCCGCGCTCGCGCCGCGATCCTCGCCGCCGGCGGCGCCGCGTCAAGCAACGTCTTCACTCGCATCCAGCTCGCGCTGTTCGGCGCCGGGCCGTGGAGCACGGTGCCGACCATGCCGCCCGAGCTGATCCTGACGCCGCGCTGGTTCCCGATCCACCTCGCCAAGATGTCCTATTGGGCGCGCACCGTGGTGGTGCCGCTGCTGGTGCTCGCGGCGCTGAAGCCGGTCGCGCGCAATCCCAGAAACGTGCTGGTCGACGAGCTCTATACCGGCAGCAAGGTGCGCCCCGGCAGCAAGGCGGCGGATACTAAATGGCTGTGGACCGCGGGCTTTCACGGGCTCGATCGGCTGCTGAAGGCGGGCGATCGGCTGTGGCCCAAGGCGATGCGGCAGCGCGCGATCCATGCCTGCGTCGCCTTCGTCACCGAGCGGCTCAACGGCGAGGACGGGCTCGGCGCGATCTACCCGGCGATGGCGAACAGCTTGATGATGTTCGATTGCCTGGGTTATCCGGCCGATCATCCGGCACGGGCAATCGCGCGCCGCTCGGTCGACAATCTGCTGATCGTCGGCGACGACGAGGCCTATTGCCAGCCGTGCGTGTCGCCGGTGTGGGATACCGCGCTCGCCGCGCATGCGATGATGGAAGCCGGCTGCGAGGCCGAGGCGGTGCGTGGTCTAGACTGGCTGACACCGCGCCAGGTGCTCGACGTCAAGGGCGACTGGGCGGAGTGGAAGCCCGATGTGCGCCCCGGCGGCTGGGCATTCCAGTACAACAACGATCATTATCCCGATCTCGACGATACCGCGGTGGTGGTGATGGCAATGGACCGCGCGCGCGGACAGGCCGGCCCCGGCTATGACAAGGCGATCGAGCGCGGCGTCGAATGGACCGTCGGCCTGCAGAGCCGCGGCGGCGGCTGGGGCGCGTTCGATGCCGACAACGACTATGAGTATCTGAACAACCTGCCCTTTTCCGATCACGGCGCGCTGCTCGATCCGCCCACCGCCGATGTCAGCGCCCGCGTCGTGTCGATGCTCGCGCAGCTCGGCGAGCGCGACAGCCCGCGGATGGCCCGCGCGCTCGCCTATCTCGACCGCGAGCAGGAGGCGGACGGCAGCTGGTTTGGCCGCTGGGGCGTCAATTACGTCTACGGCACCTGGTCGGTGCTGTGCGCGCTCAACGCCGCGGGCTTGCCGCCGACGCACAAGATGGTCGCCGGCGGGGTCGGCTGGCTCAAGCGCATCCAGAATGGCGACGGCGGCTGGGGCGAGGATTGCGACAGCTACGCCCTCGATTACACCGGCTACACGCCGGCGCCGTCGACCGCATCGCAGACCGGCTGGGCGCTGCTTGGGCTGATGGCCGCGGGCGAGGTGGACAGCGACGCAGTGGCGCGCGGCATCGCTTGGCTGGCAGCGCATCAGGACGCCGACGGGCTGTGGGGCCAGGAGCATTATACCGGCGGTGGTTTCCCGCGGGTCTTCTACCTGCGCTACCACGGCTATCCCAAATATTTCCCGCTGTGGGCGATGGCGCGCTATCGAAACCTCAAGCGCTCCAACACCCAGGCCGTAGGCTACGGGATGTGATCCTCGCCGCGTGCGGATTGCAGCGAGAGGGGCGGCTGATCGCGCGCGCGGGCTGGGTGGCAGTGGCCGGCGGCGGCGATGCGTCGCGGCTGGAGCGGGAACTGACCGAAGCGATCAGATCGTCATCCCAGCAACGGCCGGGATCTCGTGCCGCGAGCAGGGCACTTGCCGGTGAAGATCCCAGCGATCGCCGGGATGACTGTGTCGAGATGGTGCTGTCGATCGGGCTCGCGGGCGCGCTGTCGCCGGAGCTGACGGTCGGCGACGTGGTGATCGCCTCGCTGGCCGCTGACGAAGGCCGGGGATCCTTCGTGGAACGGCTCCACGCGCTGCTGCCGACCGCCCGTGTCGGCACGATCGTCGGCCAGGATGTGCCCGCCGCGACGCTGACCGACAAGCAGCAGCTGTACGCCGCCACCGGTGCGCTCGCGGTCGATATGGAATCGCATGTCGCCGCCCGAGTCGCCGCGGCTCATGGCCTGCCGTTCGCCGCGATCCGCGCGATCTCGGACGATGCCGGGCGCACCCTGCCGCCGGCGGCGCTGGTGGGGATGAAGCCCGATGGCGGGATCGCGCTGGGCGCGGTGCTCGCGAGTCTCGCGCGGGCACCGGCCCAGCTCCCCGCCCTGATCCGCACCGGCACTGATGCGGAACGGGCGTTCAGGGCGTTACGCGGCGCGCTGGACGCGCTTGAAACCGGTGGGATCGGCCGCCTTGATCTTGGCGAGCTCGGCCTCGACGTGTGACGAATAGACCTGCTCGGCCGGGCGCTGGTTGGACAGATCGATGTCGGGCTTCATCGGCCCGTCGGTCCGGACACCCTTCATCGCGACCTTCATCAGCTTGAGCGGATGCTTGATCGAATCGGCCGCTGCCGTGCCCTCGAAGCCGCAATGGACCATGCAGTCGGCGCACTTTTCGTACTTGCCGACGCCATATTGATCCCAGTCGGTGCCCTCCATCAGCTCGGCGAACGTCGGCACATAGCCTTCGCCAACGAGGTAGCAGGGCTTCTGCCAGCCGAACACGGTGCGCAGCGGCATCGACCAGGGCGTGCATTCATAGGTCTGGTTGCCGGCGAGGAAGTCGAGGAACAGCGGCGAATTGGTGAAGGTCCAGTCCTTGCCGCCGTTGCCGCGCGAGAACACGTCGCGAAAGAAATTCTTGGTGCGTTCGCGATTGAGGAAATGCGCCTGGTCGGGCGCGCGCTCATAGGCATAGCCCGGCGAGATCGTGATCTCGACGCCATGGGCTTCCATGTCGTCGAAGAAGGCCGCGGTGCGCGCCGGATCGGCGCCATCGAACACGGTGCAATTGACCTGGACGCGGAAGCCCTTCGACTTGGCGAGCGCGATCGCATCCTTGGCGACGTCATAAACGCCGTCCTGGCACACCGACTTGTCGTGCGCGGCCTGATCACCGTCGAGGTGGATCGACCAAGTAAAGAAGGGCGAAGGCTTATAGTCGTCGATCTTCTTCTTCATCAGCAGTGCGTTGGTGCACAGGATGACGAACTTCTTGCGGTCGATATAGCCCTGGACGATCTTGGGCATCTCGCGGTGGAGCAAGGGCTCGCCGCCCGCGATCGACACCGCCGGCGCGCCGCAATCGTCGATCGCCGCCATGCACTGGTCATAGCTCAGCCGCTGGTTGAGAATGGGATCGGGATAATCGATCTTGCCGCAGCCCGCGCAGGCGAGATTGCAGCGGAGCAGCGGCTCCAGCATCAGCACCAGCGGGTATTTGCCGCCCTTGATCTGGTTCTTGACGACATAACTGCCGATGCGGGCGACTTGGCTGAGGGGGAGACCCATCGATAATTCCTATTCGGCCGCGACGCGCGGAGCGCGGGCGGGCCTGAGTTCGAGCGGGAGCGCGAATTCGACCTTCTCTTCGATGCCGTCAAGCTGCGACACCCGCACCGGGCGCAGCCGGCGCAGCGCGGTGATGACGCTGTCGACCAGCTCGTCGGGCGCCGAGGCACCGGCCGTGATGCCGACGGCAGCAACACCCTCGAGCCAGGCTGGATCCACGCCGTCGCCATCGTCGACCAGATAGCTCGGCAGCCCCATTTCCTCGCCGATCTCGCGCAGGCGATTCGAATTGGAGCTGTTCTTGGCGCCGACTACGATCAGCAGGTCGCTGACCCGCGACAGGTCGCGCACCGCCGACTGCCGGTTCTGGGTGGCGTAGCAGATCTCCGACACGTCCGGCCCCTCGACATCGGCAAAGCGCTCGTGGAGCGCGAGGATGACGCCGCGGGTGTCGTCGACGCTGAGCGTGGTCTGGGTGACATAGGCGATCGGCGTATCGGTCGGGATGTCGAGCGCGGCAACGTCTTCCGGGGTGGAAACGAGGTGCATCGGCGCATCGACCTGGCCCATGGTGCCGATCACCTCGACATGGCCGGCATGGCCGATCAGCACGATGGTGCGGCCCGACTTGGCGTAGCGGCGACCCTGGATGTGGACCTTGGTAACGAGCGGGCAGGTCGCGTCGAGTACCGGCAGCTCGCGCAGCTTGGCTTCTTCCTGAACGCTGCGGGCGACGCCATGGGCGCTGAAGATGGTGGTGGCGCCGGCGGGGATCTCGGTGAGGTCCTCGACGAACACCGCGCCCTTGCGGCGCAGCTTCTCGACCACGTGGCGGTTGTGGACGATCTCGTGGCGCACGTAGACCGGCGCCGAATAGCGCTCGATCGCCTTCTCGACGATCTCGATCGCGCGGACCACGCCGGCGCAGAAGCCGCGCGGCTGAGCGAGGATGATCTCGAGCGTCGCACCGCTAGCGGTCGCCGCCGCGGGGTCGGCATCATGACCAGGCATGGAATCGATGGTCAGCAGAAACTTGTCCTTCTTGGCTTCCGGCCGCGCCGCACTCGACGTCGGACCAGGCCCCCGGTGTTGCACTGCAATTAACCTCTGGCAGTGTCACGGGGAAGTCAAAAATCCGGCGATTTTATGGAAACAGCGTTTCCGTCCCGTCGTGGCCGATCGGGTTCGGTCATTCTGGACCTCGCCCGCCGGCGCCGGTAAGCGACGACCTTCGTCGTTCCGAAGGTATTGCCATGCGCCCGCTTTCTGCCGCTTTGCTGCTCGCCGCCATCCTTGCCCCCGTCCCGGCGCTGGCCCAGGCCGATCCCGCCCAGGGATCCGTCAAGGCGCTCGACGACGGCCTGCTCGCGATCATGAAGAGCGGCAAGCCGGCAAGTGCCCGGGCCGCGCAGATCGGCCCGGTGATCGACCGCAGCTTCGATCTGCCGCTGATGACCCGGCTCGCGGTCGGCAGCGGCTGGACCGCCATCGCCCCCGCCGACCAGACCGCGCTGGTCGCCGCGTTCCGGCGAATGACAATCGCGCAATATGCCAGCAACTTCAGCAGCTGGTCCGGCCAGGCGTTCACGATCGACCCCAAGGTGGACGCGCGCGGCGGCGACAAGCTGGTGCGCACCACGCTTGCCGGCAAGGGCGCGCCGGTCGCCCTCTCCTATCGCCTGCGGGCGAGCGGCGGCAGCTGGAAGATCATCGACGTCTTCTACCGCAACTCGATCAGCCAGCTCGCCACGCGCCGCTCCGATTTCGCCGGCGTGCTGCAGAGCGGCGGCGCCAAGGCGCTGATCGGCCACCTCAACGATCTCGCCGCCAAGGGCGGCAACTGAGATGATCCTGCTGCCGGCGCTGCTCCCTGCCCTGCTCGCGGCAGCGCCCGTCTTGCCGCCGGCCGGGCAAGAGGTGGCGCCGGTGGTGGTCGCAGCACCGGCGCCCCGCGCGCATCACGCCAAGGGCGACCCGCTCGAGGGCTTTAACCGGCGGATGTTCCGCGCCCATCAGGGCTTCGACCGGCGCTTCTTCCGGCCGGCGGCGATGGGCTACAAGCATGCGCTGCCCAAGGTGGTGCGCGGCGGCATCCGCAACGTCATCCGCAACCTCGGCGAGCCGATCGTCTTCCTCAACTATCTGCTCCAGCTGAAACCCGGCAAGGCAGCCGAGACGGCAGGGCGGTTCCTGATCAACTCGACCCTGGGGTTCGGCGGGCTGGTCGACATGGCCAAGACGCCGGGCGTGAAGCTGCCGCATCGCGACAACGGCCTCGGCAACACCCTCGCCTTCTACGGCGTCAAGTCGGGACCCTATCTGTTCCTGCCATTCGTCGGGCCGACCACCTTGCGCGACCTGATCGGCGGCCGCGGCGACGCGCTGGCGCTGCCGCTCGCGGTCGGCTCACCGTTCGACCGGCTCGAATATCAGATCCCCAAGGGCGTGCTGTCGGGCCTCGACGCGCGTGCCGAGGCCGACGACGACCTCAATGCGCTGTTCGCCGGCGCGGTTGACCCCTATGCGACGCTGCGCTCGGTGTATCTGCAGAACCGCATCGCCGAGATCCAGCAGTTGAAAGGCGCGAAAAAGGCAAACGCCGGGGCAGAGCTCGACGATCCGCTCGCCGACCCCTCCGGCACCGCGGCGCCGGCGGCGAGCCCCGAGCTGTCGGACCCGCTCGACGATCCGGCGGCGCCGACAACCGCGCCCGGGTCAGCGGCGCCGGCGGCCAGCCCGGCCCCGGTGACGTCGCCAGAACTGTCCGATCCGCTGGCGGATCCCGCGGCGCCCGCAACGCCGCAAGGCTGAGCGCCTACGCCCGCTCCCGCCGCGGCGGGCCGAGCAGCGCGGGCTCGAACACCAATGCGCAGATCAGCGTCCAGGCGAGCGAGATCATCAGGATCTTGCCCATGCTCGCGGTGCCCGGATGGTGCGACAGCCACAGGCTGCCGAAGGCGGTGCCGGTCGCCAGCGCGCTGAACAGCACCGCGCGCGCGAGGCTCGACTGGAGCAGCTCGGTGGCGCCGCCACGCCACGCCATCACGAAATAGATGTGGAAGGCAACGCCGACCCCGAACAGCAGGGGAAAGGCGATGATGTTGGCGAAGTTGATCGGCTGGCCGATCACCACGCAGGTGCCGAGCGTGAGGAAGATCGACAGCACCACCGGCGCCAGCGTGAACGCCACCTCGCGCACGTCGCGCAACACCGCGAACAGCAGCAGGCTGACCAGCACCAGCGCGATGGCGCCGGCCTGGACGAACGCCCCGGCGATGGTAAACGCCGCCGCCTGGGTCGCGACCGGCAGCCCGGTGGCCTGCGGTGCGATGCGGGTGACCGCGCCGCGGAACCGCTCCATCACCCGATTGTCGTTGGCGTCGCCCGACGGGAACACCGACAAGCGATATTGGCCCGCCGGCGTGCGCCAGTCGCGAACCAGCTCGGCGGGGAGCGTCGCCGCCGTGACGCCCTGCGCCTGGAGCGCGGCGCGGGCACCGTCGAGCATCACGCCAAGCGGCTGCGACAGCATCGCGTCCACCTGGTCGCGCGCCGCCACCGGCGCCGCGGCGAGCCGCTCGAAGCTGGTCGCGAGCGCCCGCGCATCGCCGCCATCGGCGGCGCCCGCGACCTGGCGCAGCTTGGCCGCAGCCATCCGCAGCCCGGCGACCCGCTCGGAGTCGGTGGCGGGCGGCGCGACGTCGAACGGGTTAAGCGTCAAATCGAGCAGCACGCTCGCATCCTGGATCGTCGCGAGCTTGGCGGGCTGGTCAGCGGGCACGAAGCTGTCGACCGAGATCACCTGTTTGACTTCTGGCAGGTGCGACAGCCGGCCCATGAGGCTTACCGCCTGGCGATGATCGGCGGCGAGGATGTCGATCGTGTTGGGGGTGCGCGAGGGATCGCGGGTGAGATCGGCGAGCGTGCTCATCGCCGGGCCGTGGGGATCGCGCAGGTGGAGCGGATTAAAGTCGAACGTGACCCAGGGCAGCAGCGCGATGCTCACCGCCATCGACACGCCGAACGCCCACAGCACGCCGCGGCGCCTGGTCTCGAGAAAGCGGTCGACCGGGGCGAGCTGCGCGAAACCGACCTCGCGGGCCGGCGCGCCTGGACGCAACACCATGATCAGCGCCGGGAGCAGCGTGACGCTGAACGCCAGCGCGATCACCATGCCGAGGCCGGCGATCACGCCAAGCTCGGCAATGCCGACATAAGCGGTCGGGAGGAAGGCACCGAAGCCGAGGAACACCGCGCCCGCCGCGAGCAGCAGCGGCGCGCCGAGCGCAGCGGCGGCGCGGCGCAGCGCCGCGGCCGGATCGGCGCCGTCGGCGCGCTCGGCGTTGAAGCGCACGCAGATCTGGATGCCGAAATCGACGCCGAGCCCGACAAACAGCGGGATGAACGCGACCGAGATGAGGTTGAGCCGGCCCACGGCCGCCATGCCGACCGCGGTGGTCACCACCAGCCCGACCACGATCGTCCCCATGATCGCGGCGATCAGCCGCACCGAACGGGTCGCGAACCACAAGGTGACGAGCATCGCCGCGACCATCACCAGCCCGACAAGGCCGATATTCTCCTCGAGCGTGGCGAACTCCTCGTCCGCCAGCGGCACCTCGCCGGTGAGGCGAACACGGACGCCATGGCCGGCATCGAGCTGCAACGCCGCGGCTGCCGCGCTCACCGCGCGGGCGGCATCCTTGCCCGGCGTCAGCGAGCCATAATCGAGGATCGGGCGGACCAGGATGAGCCGCCGCTTGGGCGCGGACAAGGCGCTGCCGCCCTCGGCGAACAGCGCCTGCCACGAAAAGAAAGCCGGCTTGCCGGCGAGCGAGCGATCGGTGGCGCCGGCCAGCGCACGCATCGGGCGATCGATCTGCGCGAGCGTCGCCGAGCCCGCGGCGACACCGTCGAGCAGCGTCGACAGCGACACGGTGACGCCGCGCAGCGATGGATCGGCGGCGAGCGGCCCGAGCAGCGGTTGCGCCTTGATCAGCGCGGCGGTGGCGCTGCGCACCTCGGCAGGCGAACCGAACAGCAGGCCTTCGCTGGCGAAGAACGGACCGCCGTCCGGGCGGCGGACGAGCTGGAAGTGGCGTGGATCGGCGGCGAGCTTGATCGCCAGCGTCGCGGCGCCGTGCTCGGCGAGTTCCGAGGTCTCGCCGTCGACGACGATCAGCATCACGTCGCTCAGCTGCGGGAAGGCCTGCTTCATCGCCCGCTCCTGCCGCCGCCAGTCGACATCGGGCGAGATCAGCGCGCCGGTGTCGGTGGTCATCGAGAAGTGGCTGGCGGTAAACAGCAGCGCCAGCGCCGCGACCGCGAGGCCGAGCAGCGCGGTGAGCCAGGGCCGGCGGATGCTCGCCGAGACGAGCCGCGGGATCAGCCCGGCGAGCGCGGCGGACATCGTCATGCTAGAGGAAATACTTCAGTTTCAGCTGGATGGTCTGGCCGTGGCCGTCGAACGTGAAGCGCGCCGCCTCCCATTTCGGCGGCGCCATCCGGATCGGCGCGTCGTTGGAAAAGCCGACGCCCTCCTTGGGCAGGCCGAAGATCGCACGATCGACCTTGCGGTTGCTGTTCTCGTCGTGGAACGCCTGGACCGCATAGGTGCCCTCAGGCAGGCCATGGACGGTGACGACGGTCACGCCCTCATGCGCCGGCGCCACCGCCGTATAGGGACAGTCCTTGAGGAATGCCGCCTGCGGGCAGACGTCTACATGCACCTGGCCCTTGGCGTTGCGGACGTTGGTGACGCGCACCGACAGCGCTCCATCGGGCGCCGCCGCCGCGCCGGTGCCGAGCAGCACGCAGCCAACGAGCAGCGCCCGGGCGATCAGCATGCCGAGGCTTCGCTGGCCGTGCTGTTATGGCGCAGCGCGGTGAGCACGGTATCGACGATGGCGGCGGCATCGAGGCGGGCCTCGGCATATTG
>NZ_JBWKOS010000005.1:0-214761 GCF_059416225.1 Sphingomonas sp. GW821-FHT09E03
ACAGGTCGCTCATCCCGGTCTCCTCGCGGAGCCTGAATCAGATCGCGACGCTCACATCAATGGGTCCTGACCCTAGTTGAGTGACGATCGCCAATCGAACCTCCCGCCCGTTCAACAGTGCTGAAGGAAGTATGTCAATCTTCGAACGATGCGCAAATGGTTTCGAAGCGCTTGCGGCTGCTCACTCCACCCGTTTCCTTGACCTTCGAGGAATTGCCGCTTTCGAACATCGCGCCGTCAATTGGAACGACCGTTACCGCTTCTCGCTTCCTGTAAGCTGCCTGTCAGTAAACCACCAGAACCTACGTGCCCCCTCAGTACCGCCCCCAAACAAACCGCGACGACAGCGCATAATTCCACACCGCGCCGACCAACACGCCGATCAGCGCCGAGGCGGCGACGCCGCCGCTGCGGGCGTCGTGGACGAAGGCGGCGATGCCGACGTTGGCGACCAGCCCGACCGAGCAGACCGCGCAGAACGATACCCAGCCGTCGAGCAATTGCCGCCAGCCCTTGAGGCGGCGGTCGCGGTAGGTGAGCGTGTTGTTGAGCACGAAGTTGAAGGTCATCGCCGCGAGCGCGCCGAGCAATTGCGCGGCGATGAAATCGGCGCCGGCGAGCATGGCGAGGCCGAGCACGCTCATATGCACCCCCACCCCCATCACGCCAATGCCCGAAAACATCGCGAAGCGCACGGGGATGAGGTGGCCGAACATCCGGTCGTAGAGTGCGATCAGATATTCCATCGCCACCACGTGATCGAGCTTGGACTCGCCCTCGGTGCGCACCCGGAAGGTGTAGGGCAGCTCGGCGAAGCGCAACGGCTCTGCGCTGGTGGTCATCAGATCGAGCAGGATCTTGAAGCCGATCGCCGACAGCTCGGGCGCGAGGCGGCGGGCGTGGACGGTGCGGATCGCGAAGAAGCCGCTCATCGGATCGGACAGGTCGCCCTTGAGCACGCGGCGCGACAGGCGGGTGGCGAGCGCGGACTTGGCAACGCGGTCGCGGTCCCACTCGCCGGTGCCGCCGCCGCGCACGAAGCGCGAGCCGACGACGAGGTCGAGGGCCGCGTCGCGCTGGAGCAGGTCGAGCATCGCCGGCAGCAGCGTCTCGTCATGCTGGAGGTCGCCGTCGATTACCGCGACCACCGGCGCCGCGGTCGCGCACATCCCCTCGATGCACGCCGACGACAGCCCGCGCCGGCCGAAGCGCTGGATCACCCGCACCCGCCGGTCGGCGCGGCCGAGCTCGCGCGCGGCGTCGGCGGTGCCGTCCGGGCTGTCGTCGTCGACCACGATCGCTTCCCAGCGGCGCCCGGCGAGCGCCGCGTCGAGCCGGGCGATCAACGTCGGCACATTGGCGCGCTCGTTGAAGGTCGGGATGACGACGGCGATCTCGAGCAGGTCGCTCACAGCCGGGTGCTCACAGCTGCGCGATCACCGCGTCGCCCATCTCGCTGGTCGAAAGCGTGCCGCCGAGATCGGGGGTGCGCGCGCCGGCGAGGATCGCGGCGGCGACCGCGGCGTCGATCCGGTCGGCGGCCTCGGGAAGGCTAAGCGAGTGGCGCAGCATCATCGCCGCCGAGAGGATCGCGGCGCAGGGATTGGCCTTGCCCTGGCCGGCGATGTCGGGCGCCGAGCCGTGGATCGGCTCGTACAGGCCCTGGCCGGTTTTGTTGAGCGTCGCCGAGGGCAGCATGCCGATCGAGCCCGCGCACATGCTCGCCTGATCGGAGAGGATGTCGCCGAACAGATTACCGGTGACGATGACGTCGAACTGGCCGGGGTTGCGCACCAGCTGCATCGCGGCATTGTCGACATACATGTGGCTGAGCTCGACATCGGGATAGTCGACCGCGATCTCGATCACCACGTCGCGCCAGAGCTGCGAGGTCTCGAGCACATTGGCCTTGTCGATCGAGCAGAGCTTGCCGCGGCGGCCTCGCGCGGTCTCGAAGCCGACGCGCGCGATGCGGGAGACCTCGTCCTCGTCATAGGACATCAGGTCATAGCCCTCGCGGCGCCCGGCGGCGGTGGTGCGCATGCCCTTGTCGCCGAAATAGACATCGCCGTTGGTCTCGCGGACGATGACGAGATCGATCGCGCCGGCGACCTCGGGGCGGAGCGCGGAGGCATCCTCGAGGCCCTTGAACAGCGTGGCGGGGCGGAGGTTGGCGAACAGGCCGAGCTCCTTGCGCAGGCCGAGGATCGCCTGTTCGGGACGGAGCGCGCGCTCGAGCGCGTCGCAGCGCGGGTCGCCGACCGCGCCGAACAGCACCGCCGCGGCACGGCGGGCGAGCGCGAGCGTTTCCGGGGGCAAAGGGTGGCCATGGGCGTGATAGGCGGCGCCGCCGACGAGCGCCTCCTCGTAGACGAGGTCGAGGCCGAGCGTGTCGAGCACGCGGCGCGCCTCGGCGGTGACTTCGGGGCCGATGCCGTCGCCGGCGAGGAGTGCGATCAGGGCTGCCATGCCGCCGCCCTTGCCGCGCCCGCCGCGCTCACGCAACCGCCCTTTTGAGCCGCTCGACCAGCCGCTCGCGCGCGACCAGCGGCTCGGCGCGGCGATCGGTGAGGAGATCACGGGCGAGGAAGTGGCCGGTGAGCCGGGCGCCGGCGAGGATGTCGGGCCAGTCGGCGGCGCCGCCGTCGCGCAGGAACGCGGGAAGCGCGAATAGCTTGGCCTCGTAACCGCGCGCCGCGCCGCGGCTCACCGCGCTGCCGCTGCGCGGGCTGACATAGCCGAGGTCGTCGGTGGCGCCGGTCGCGGTGCAGCGCGCGAGATCGAGGCCGAAGCCCAATTCGGCGAGCACCAGCAGCTCGTAGCGGACCAGCGCCGCCGCCCAGCCGCGCGCCGCCGGCGCCGCCTCGATCGCGTCGAGCACGCCGCCGAGGCCGTCGTAGAGCCGCGGATAGGGCTGCGCCTCGGGCAGCACGGTGGCGGTGAGCGCGGTGGTCCATTCGAGCGCGGCGGCGGGGAGCGGCTCGCCGTGGAGCGCGGCGCGGCTGTGGACCAGTTCGACGGTGAGCGCGGCGAGCTGCTCGCCGGTGCGCGCGCGCCATTCGCCGAGCATCGTGTTGGCGGGCTGGAGGATCGGGCGCATCTGGCGCGAGCGGCCGCCGCGGACGTAGCCGGGCTGGACGCCATGATCGCGGGTCAGCGCGCGGACGATCGCTCCATGCTCGCCATGGCCACGGACGGCGAGGACGATGGCGGGCGCGCGCAGGTGCATGGCGGCGCTATAGCCGGCCGCGCGCGTTTTGGCAGGACTGGTTTGCTAGCGGCGAACCCTGGCCGCCAGCCCGGCCAGCGCCGGATGGCCGCCGGCGCGCTTGGCGAGCGCGGCGGCACCGTCGAACGCGGTCAGCGCGCCCGCGGCGGCGCGGTTGGCGAGCGTCGGGCGCAGCAGCAGCAGATCGACGCAGGCAACCCCGGCGGAGGCGAACAGCCGCTTGTGCTGGCCGTCGCCCTCGAGGAAATCGAACAACGCGAACCGGTCGGCGAACAGCGTCTCGATCGCGGCGGCCTGGAGCAGCGTCCCCGGCGACAGATGCGCGAGCGCCGGATCGTGGCCGACGTGATCATAGCGCAGCGCGCTGCCCTGCGCGGTGCCGCACAGATAGGCGACCGGCTCGCCACCGATCAGCAGTAGCCACGCGCGCAGCTTGTCTGCCGTGGCGGCGGCCTGGAGATACGCCACCGACGGCGCGTCAACCGGCAGGCCGGCGTCGAGCAGCCGCTCCTGATAGGTCCGCGCGGAGATGTCGCGGGCAAGCGGGTAGAAGGTCGCGAACTCGGCCGGGGTGCGATAGGCGCGCACCGCCATGCCGTGCGCAGCGGCCTTCTTGGTCTTGCGCCTCAGCGTCGACCGGGCGCTGGCGGAGAGGCTTGCCAACCACGGCTCATGGCCGATGCCGAGATCGGTGTAATGGCGCACGTAGCGCTGGCGGACCTTGGCCGTGAGCCCCCCGGTTTGCAGCGCGGGCAGCGCCGCCGCGGGCAGCGAGGTGATCAGATAGCCGTCGCCGTGCAGCTCGGGAAGCCGCGGCGGCGTGCCGGCCAGCACCTCGTCGAGCGACAAGCGCAGCAGGACCAGATCGCGGGTAACGGTCGCCAGCGTTCGCGCGCCGAGCTGGAACGGCAAGGCCACCGCGCTCACGCGGCGCGCTCGGCCACCAGATTGGACCACAGTTGCTCGGCCTGTCGCCAGCGGCGGCGCAGCGCATTGGCGCGCAGCGGCAGGTCGTCGCGGCCGAGCGGCAGGTCGGGCCGGTCGGCGTAATGGACGGTCGGCAGCGAGTCGCGCCGCTCGTCGAGCAGCTGGCACAGTTTCTCGAAGCGGCGGACGTGGACGACATTGGCGCCGGTGCCGAGCCGGTTGGCGAGCTCGAAGCCATGGCTGACAATGGTCAGCGCAGCGTGATCGTGCGCGGCGGCGTGATCGAGCGCGGCGGCGGCCTCGGCGCTCGACAGCGCGCACAGCTGGAACGGTCGCCAGCAGCCGGGACTGTCTTCCACTACCGTCACCGGCACCTCGATCACCCGCGCCTTGAGCGGAGCGATCTGGCGCTGGGCGAGCCCGATCTGGCTGTCGACGGGATCGCCGCCATTGTGGCTGCTGTCGTAAACGAAGCCGAGCGACGCCAGCGCGCGGAGCGTATCGTCATTGGCGGCATAGCTGCCCGCGCGAAACGCGATCGGCGATGGCGCGCCGGCGGCGACCAGCAGATCGCGCGCGCCCGCGATTAGCGCGCGCTGCTCGTCCAGATCATATTCGTGCATCTGGAAGCGGGCATAGCTCGCACCGCGATCCCCTTCCCGCGCGCCTGCCCAGTTAGGATGCAGGTGAAGCTGCACCTCCTGCCCGGCAGCGAGCACGGTCTCCACCATCCGCCGCACCGGATCGAGACCGAACACCAGCGCCGGCATCGGATCGACGAAGAAACAGGCCTTGAGCCCGTGGCGTTCAAGCAGCGCGAGCTGGTAGCTGAGCCCCACCCCGGCGGGCTCCAGCGACCGCTGGTAGATCGTTTCCAGGTCCAGCCCGGCGGCATGGTGCCGCCAGGTGAACTCGGTGTCGATCGTCAGGAACACGGGCGTCGGCATGATGCCTGCCTATCGCCTGCCCGTGAACAAATGGCAAAGCCGGGTTACGCAGCGCCGCACGCCGGTACTCACCGCGCGTGGTAAAAGTCGTACACCTGCTGGGCGACGCCGGCGGAGACGCCCGGGGCCTTCTGGAGATCCTCGAGGCTGGCGTTGCGCACCGCGCGGCCGGTGCCGAAGTGCATCAGCAGCGCCTTCTTGCGCGCCGGGCCGATGCCGGGCACCTCGTCTAGCGGGCTCGCGCCGATCGCCTTGGAGCGCTTGTCGCGATGCGCGCCGATCGCGAAGCGGTGGACCTCGTCGCGCAGCCGCTGGAGGTAGAACAGCAAGGGCGCGTTGACCGGGAGCATCAGCTCGCGGCCATCCATCAGGTGAAACACCTCGCGGCCGTCGCGGCCGTGATGCGGACCCTTGGCGACGCCGACCAGCGGCACGTCCTCGATGCCGAGATCCTCGAGCACCGCCTTGGCGGCGTTGAGCTGGCCGCGGCCGCCGTCGAGCAGCACCAAGCTCGGCCATTCGCCGCCGTCGCGATCGGGATCCTCGGCCTGGGCACGGCTGAAGCGGCGGGTGAGCACCTCGCGCATCATGCCGAAATCGTCGCCCGGCACCGTGTCCTTGTTCCTGATGTTGAACTTGCGATACTGGCCCTTGCGGAAGCCCTCGGGGCCCGCGACGATCATCGCGCCGACCGCACTGGTGCCCTGAATATGGCTGTTGTCATAGACCTCGATCCGGTCGGGCGGCCCTTCCAGCTCGAACAAGTCGGCGACCTCGCGCAGCAGCCGTGCCTGGGTGGTGCTTTCCGCCAGACGGCGCTCGAGCGCCTCGACCGCGTTGCGCTTGGCCTGGTCCATCAGCCGGCGTCGGTCGCCACGCTGCGGCACCGACAGCGATACCTTGTAGCCGGCGCGCTCGCCGAGCGCCTCGCCGAGCAGCTCGCCCTCGCTCAGCTCGCGATCGAGCAGCACCGTCTTGGGCGGCGGCAGCTCCTCGTAGAATTGCATCAGGAAGCTGGTCATCACCTCCTCCTCCGGCACCTCGTTGGTATGCTGCGGGAAGAAGCTGCGATGGCCCCAATTCTGGCCGCCGCGGATGAAGAAGGCCTGGATGCCGATCACGCCATCCTGGCAGGCGAGCGCGAACACATCGGCATCGCCGACGCCCTCGGCGTTGATCGCCTGGGTGCCCTGGACGAAGGTCAGCGCCTTCAGCCGGTCGCGCAGCAGCGCGGCCAGCTCGAAATCCATGGCCTCCGCCGCCGCCTGCATCTGCGCACCGAGCTTGGCCTGCACCTTGGTGGACTTGCCGCCGAGGAAGTCGCGGCAATCGTCGACCAGTTCCTGATAGCCCTGCTTGTCGATGCGGCCGACGCACGGCGCCGAGCAGCGCTTGATCTGGTAGAGCAGGCACGGCCGGTCGCGCGTCTTGAAGAAGCCATCGGTGCAGGAGCGCAGCAGGAACAGCTTCTGCAAGGCATTGAGCGTGTTGTTGACGCTGCCGGCGCTGGCGAACGGGCCGTAGTAATTGCCCTGGGCGCGGCGGGCACCGCGGTGCTTCTGGACGCGCGGGAAGTCGTGGTCGCCGCGCAGCAGGATGAACGGAAACGACTTATCGTCGCGCAGCAGCACGTTATAGGCGGGCCGGTAGCGCTTGATCAGCTGCGCC
Source organism: Sphingomonas sp. GW821-FHT09E03 (assembly GCF_059416225.1). NCBI lineage: Bacteria > Pseudomonadati > Pseudomonadota > Alphaproteobacteria > Sphingomonadales > Sphingomonadaceae > Sphingomonas > Sphingomonas sp. GW821-FHT09E03. The sequence continues at coordinate 6,772 of NZ_JBWKOS010000005.1, forward strand.
TCGAGCAGCAGCGCCTCCGCCTCGTTGTTGGTGGTGACGATCGTCATCGAGCGGGTCTGCGCGATCATCCGCTGCAGCCGCTTCGACAGGCCCTTCACCTGGGTATAGTTCGCGACCCGCTGCTTCAGCGAGCGCGCTTTGCCGACGTAGAGGACATCGCCCTTGGCATCCTGCATCCGGTAGACGCCGGAGCGGGTCGGCAATGTTTGCAGCACGTTACGGATCGCCGCTACGCCTGCGTCGAGGTCGGGCACGTCGCTGCCGCGCACCGCGAAAGTGGCGCGTTCTTCGTTGAATCGATCGGGGGGGCCGTAGCCGGACATGTCACGCCATGTAGGAGTCGCGGGCTCACGCGACTAGGGTTGATGAGGGTTTAGCGACCGATCGGCAGCGGCCGCGGGGGCGCTTTTACCGGCCGGGTCGGCGCCACGGTGGCGAGATCGCGCTCGGTGGTGGCGAGCAGCGCGGCGGTAAGCTGGCCGCCGCTCAGCGGGGCGAGCTTGCGCAGCGACAGCGCCTTGAACTTGTCGATGTTGGGGTCGGTGCTGAGATCGGGCAGGTTGCGGTCGAGCACCGCCTTGGCGGCAGGATCGGCGATCAGCGCGGCGATCGGCGTGTCAAGCGAGAAGGCCGCCGGGGCCGCCGTTGGAGTCGTCACCGGAGCCGCAGCGGCGGGCGCGGTCACGGCGTCGTCGGCGGGGATGTCGAGCGAGAATTTGTCGGCGGCGCTGGCGGCGGTCGACGGGGCTTGCTGCGCCCAGGCCGCGGTCGGCAGCAGGAGCATCAGCGGCAGCAACGGGCGGATCGACACGACGGGCACCTCGACTTGACCAGCCGCCTTCCTAACAGGTCGGCGGCGCAGCGGAAGACGGGTCGACGCTTGCCGGCTCACCCTTGCGCGAACAGCTTGGTGCCGACCACGCCGATCACGGTCAGCGCCATGAAGCCGGCCTGGATCGTGCTCACCCGGTCACCGAACAGGAACACCCCGCCGATGATCACGCCGACCGCGCCGAGCCCGGTCCACACGGCATAAGCGGTGCCGGCCGGCAGCCCGCGCATCGCCAGTGCGAGCAAGCCCATGTTGACGAACGAGAGGACGATCGGGACGCTCGACGCCTGCCAGCTGGCGTGGGTCGCCGCCCATTTGAGGCTGAGCGCCCAGCAGATCTCGGTGACGACGGCGACGGCGAGGATGGCCCATGACATGGAGGATGCTCCTGTACGGGCTCAGGTCCATGGCGCGCCGCCGGAAACCCGGGAAGAGACGGTGCGGGTGGGTAGGAAGATACCTGTCGCCATGCCGGGTTCGACCCGGGATGACGGGATATCAGTTGAGGCGGCCGAGCCCCGCGATCGAGCGGTTGATCATCGCCTGGTCGGCCGAGGCATCATGATGCTCGGCGAGCAGCGTCGCGGCGGCCCTGGCGGCGGTATCGGCAGCCAGCGCGCGGACCTCGGCGATCGCGGCGCGCTCGGCGGCGGCGATCTTGTCCTCGGCGCGACGGGCGCGGCGTTCCATCAGCTCCTCGGCATCCTGCTTGGCTTTGGCGATGATCGCATTGGCCTCATGCTGGGCATGGACGCGGATGGTTTCGGCATCGGCCTCGGCAGCCTTGGCCTTGGCCTCGTAATCGGCGCGCAGCGCCTCGGCATCGGCACGCAGCTTGGTCGCTTCGGCGAGCTGGTCACGCACCGCGGCGATGCGCTGGTCGAGCATCTTGGCGACCATCGCCGGCACCTTGCGCCAGATCATGCCGATCACCACGACCAGCGCGACGATGCCGACCCAGCCGGTGGTGTTGAAGCCAAGTGCGGTCGGCTCCTTGACATGCTCGGCGCCGCCGGGGGCCGAGACATTGGCGGTCAGCGCGCTGGCATCACGGACGTCGCGATGGGTCATGCCCTGGTTCGACGCGGCATCGGCGAGGTTCGCCGCGACGGTCGCGTCTGCAGTGTCCTTAGCCATGCGCACTATTCCTCCGCACCGCTTCCGCCGCCGCGTCCAGGGTGACCTGGACTCCCGACAGCTTGGCGACCAGTTCCTGCGCGGCCTCGGCCGCAACCGTCTGGATATTGGCCATCGCGCTCACCTTGGCGTTGGCGACGGCGAGATCGTGATGCGCCAGCCGCTCGGCGAGATCCACGTCGGTGGCGTGGATCTGGACCTCGGCGGTCTTGGTCGCCTGCGCCTTGGCGGCGGTGGTTGCAGCGAGCGCCGTGGCGCGCGCCGCATCCATGCTGGCGCGCCATGCCGCCTCGGTCTTGTCGGCGGCAAGGCGTGCGGCCTCGGCCGCCGCCAGATCGGCCGCGATCCGCGCTTCACGCGCGTCGACGGTCGCGATCACCTTGGGCAGCATGCCACGCCCGATCCCGAAATACAGGAGACCGAAAGTGACGAGCAGCCAGAAGATCTGCGATGCGTAAGTGGCGGCGATCTGGGAAATCTGTGGCATGGCGCTCTCAAGCCTGCCGGGCGCGCGGGCCCGGCGGGACAGTCATTGTTACGCGACGAACAGCAGGATGATCATCGTCACGAAAGCGAGCAGGCCGAGCAGCTCGGCGCCCGCGAAACCGATGAACAGGCGGCCCTGCTGGCTGTCCGCGGCGCCCGGATTGCGCAGCGCGCCCTCGAGGAACTTGGCGAACACGTTGCCCACGCCGAGCGAGGCGAGGCCCATGCCGATCGCGGCGAGGCCCGCACCGATCATCTTGGCGGCTTCTGCGTCCATTTCAAAAACTCCCGTTCAATAAGGTTAGGTGGTTAAACTAGAAAACTCAGTGCAGGTTGACGGCGTCGTTCAGATAGACGCTCGTCAGCAGCGCAAAGACATAGGCCTGGATCGCGGCAACCAGCAGCTCGAGCAACGTGATGCCGATCATCAGCACGAAGCTGGGCAGCGACACGAGAAGGCCGTAGCCGACGCCGAGGTTGAGCCCGTTGATCACGAACGCTGCGAGCACCTTCAAGAGGATGTGCCCGGCGGTCATCGCCACGAACAGTCGCAGCCCGAGGCTGAACGGCCGCACCAGGAAGCTCATCAGCTCGACAACGAAGATCAGCGGGATCATCAGCACCGGCGTGCCCTTGGGCACGAACAGCGCGAAGAAGTGGAAGCCGTGCCGGCCAAAGCCGACGATCAGCACGATGGCGAAGCTGATGATCGCAAGCACGCCGGTGACGGTGAAGTGGCTGGTGATCGTGAACGGATGCCAGCCCGGCACCACGCCGACGGGAGTCAGGCCCCAGACGTTGGCGAACAGGATGAACATGAACAGCGAGAAGACATAGGGCACGAAGCGCTTGCCTTCGGGGCCGACGTTCGAGGTCAGCATGTGGGAGACGAAGCCGGTGAACCCCTCCACCGCGGCCTGCCAGCGACCGGGGACCAGCTCGCGCTTCATCCCGCCGAGCATGAACAGCCACAGGCTGGCGAGGGTGATCACCATCCACAACGCGGAATTGGTGAACGACAGATCATAGCCGCCTACCATCCAGTGCCGACCGAACAGAGGTTCGATCAGGAACTGGTGCATCGGATCGATCTTGCTGCCCGATTCTACCGCCACGTGGCCCGCTCGCTCCCAAATACGACAAACGCCCGGATTACGCCGGGCGCTCGCCTGCAATCTTGATGATCTGCCTGAACGCGACGGCGATTCCAAGGAACAGCATCACGATCAGTGCCCAGGGCGCGGTATTGAACCAGCGGTCGATACACCAGCCGATCAGCGCGCTGCCGACGAGACTTCCGATCAGGGCGGCGAGCACGCGATTGCCGAGCGAATATCCCGCATCGGCCGTCGGCGCCACACTCCCCGTCCTCAGCGCTTCCTGATGCCGGGCCTCCTTCAATCGCTCATCGAGCGAGGAGAGCCGCGGATCCTCCGCGTCGTGGAAGTCTTGTCCGGGTCCGCTTTCCGCCACGCGCCATCCTCGCCTGATTTCGTACAAACCGGAGGAGATAGCGCACAGGCAGCGAGCGACCCCGCCAAGGCCCGGTCCGTTTAGGTGGGAGGCGGTTTTGTGTCAACCGGGTTGGGCCCGAGCAACCATCCGGCAATATCGCGCGCCCGGCCAGCGCCGTGTCGGCGGCGCGACCTCCGTTTACTTGCAGCGGCCATCGAGCTCCGGCGTGCCGCTGTTCTGCTTCCACTGCCCCGACGGCGTCTTGTACATCTCGCCCGCGCCGACCTTGGCGACGAGGTTGCAGCCGCTGGTGAAGGCGAATTGCTCCACCGTCGCGCCGCTGGCCTGCGCGCTCGCGGTATAGGCCGCCTTGCGCTTGATGTTGATGTCGCGGACCATCGCCTGCAGCGCCGGCGTCCCGGCGCCGACGACGCCGAGATAACCGTCGGGCTGTTCGCCGACCTGCTTGGCCTCGCGCGCGGCGGCGTAGGCGGGGTCGCGCTGCGCGCTTGCGGCGGACGACAGGCCGGCCAGCGCTGCCGTCCCGGCGACCATCATGCCCATGTATCTGTTCATCAGAAGATCCCCGGATTTTGCTGGATCAGCGATTTGGCCTCGCCGTCCAGCCGATACACCACTTCCTGCGTGACGGAGATGTTGAGGTTGATCTGGATCGGCTTGTCCGGCGCCGAGATGTTGACGCATCCCGTGCTGCCGATCGCCATCCCGCTCATCATCAGCGCCCGCAACATTCCCAAGGTCGTGATCCGCATCGGTTTCGTCAATCCTGTTACGCTCATGGCACGGTCTCGCTTGCAGGAGGCTGAATGGCTGGCTGGGTTGAGGGCGGCGCGGCGCGCTTGTGCTGCTCGTCGAGCAGTTGCGGCAGGTTGCGGCTGATCAGGCGCTTGGGGTCGTAGAAGGATTGCGCGGTATCGACGAGCCCGCGGAAGGGCGCCTTAATGCGGACGTTGAACACGAACGGCAGCCGCTGCAGCCGGCGGATCAGGAAGTTGGACTTGGCGCCCTTGCCCTGGCTGACCCCGGCGAAGCGGACCTCGGTGATCATCTCGCCCGCGAGCGGACCGTTCATGGCGATAGTGAGGTTGCGGTAGCGCAGCGATTTCAGCGCCTGGAAGGCAAGATTTCCCCAGAAACCGACGTCCTTCTGAGTAATCGCGCCGACATAGGCGATGCCGCCGCCGCCCTCGCGCACCGAAAGCTTGCCGCCCTCGATCCGCCCCCCGTCGACATCGAAGATCATCGGCAGGTCGCCGTCGAAGATACCGGTGGCGTCGAGGTTCTGGAAGTCGAACTGCTGGAGGAACTGGTCGGCGGCGGCACCGGCGACGTGGAAGGTCAGCCGCCGCGCCTGCGGCGCCGAAAAGTCGAGCAGGCTCGGATCGAGCGTCAGCGCGCCGCCCGCGAACGGCCAGCGCGCGCCATCGAGCTGGATGCGGCTGCCCGCCAGCGTGCGATAGCGGATCGTGCCGTCGGTAACCTCGATGCCGGGATTGATCGACTTGACGGTCGCGACCTGCCCCGGCGCGCTTTCGAGCGCGAGCAGATCGGTGAAGACGATCGTGCCAGCGATACCGCTGACTGGCCCGAACGCGGCGGCGAGATCGGTGCCGGCGGTGGCGAAGCGCCCGCCCGAGGTGACGCCGGCGGCGCTCCAGTCGATATGGCCCTCCCCCGTCACCGTGCCGCGCACCTCGGCGATCACGCCGAGCGTCAGCCGGGTGAGCCGGTCGGGCTGGAAATCCTTGGTGAAGGTGATCCCCGGCACCGCCAGCGTCGCACCGCCGCGCCCGTCGCCGAGCGCGTGCTCGATCCGCACGTCGGCGATCTTCTGGTTTGCGGTCGGCTCGTAGAGCGTGCCCTGCGCGGTGATCCTGCCGCCGGCGAGGGCGAGGCTGACGGTGCGCCCGGCAAGCGGCGTGAAGCGCGGGTCGGCGGCGGCATCGCTCACCGTCAGCGCGCCGGTCAGCGCCAGCGCACCCCCGCGGACCTGCCAGTCGCCCGCCGCGCCGCCGAGCAGCAACGGCACGTTGGCGATCTGCCCGGCAGCGCCCGTGAAGCGGCCGGCGAGGTTGGCACCGGTAAGCGTGCCGCCGAGTTCGGCGATATCGAGCCGGGTGAGTCGCTCGGCAGGGCCGAGCCGGGCCTCGATCCCGCGCAGCGCGAAGCCGCGGTCCGCCAGCCGCAGCTCGGCACCGGCCGCCGCCAGCGCGAGCGGTGTGGAGCCGAGGCGACCGCCGAGCCGCACCGCGCCGAGCCGTGCGCCGCCCGTCAGCTGGCCGTGCGTCATCGTCAGCAAGGCCGGCCCCGTCGCGCACAGCGGCACGCTCGCCGCGTCGAGCGCCAAGCCCGACACGGCGAGCCGGCGGAACGACAGCGTTGCGCAGCCGGGATTGATCGCCAGCGCGGCGCGGCCATCCCAACGCACATCGAGCGGCAGCGCCAGCTCGTCGACCCGGCCATCGCCGAGCGGGCCCGACAGGGTGACGCGCGTCGCGATCCGCGTCGCGCCGCCGGGTGTCGCGGTGAACAGCACCGGCGCCAGCGCCAATCGTCCGCCATCCGCCGCATAGGGGCTGACGAGCGCCCGCCCCCGAATCGCGGCGCCGGGCTGCGCCTGGGCGAGCGTGACGCGCATCGTCGGCAGGCCGCCCCCGGCGAGGGCCAGGGTCGAATCGACGCGCAACCCGGCCCCTCCCCGCCAGCTCAGGCCGGTGCCGCCGGCGAGCCCGACGCGGGCGCCGCTGGCGGCGGACACGGTGGCCTGGCGCAGCTGCGCCGAAACGCAGCGACCCGCCGCGGCCGAGCACGGCACCAACTGGGTCGCGACGGCGAGGCTGCCATCGAAGCGGCGCAGCGCCGCCTCGCCATGCCGGCGCAGCGCGCGGGCGATCGGCGCCAGCGGCGTGCCGGCGGCGCCGTCCAGTGCATCGAGCCGCGCGCGCCAGCGACTGGCGATCGCGGCATCTGCGAGTTGAACCGTGCCATCGAACCCCGCGGTGCCGGCCCATTGGTAGCGGCCCTTGATCGCCAGCCCGCCGGCGGTACCGGCGGCACCCGCGACGCCGGCGGCAGCGAGGTCGACATGACCGGCGGTGCCGGACCCGCCACCGGCAAAGTCGAGCGACCCGCGAGCGCGCTCGACGCGGACGCCGCCGCCCTGCAGCGCGGCGGTGGCGATGCGCGCGCTGCCCTGCCAGCGGTCAAACGAGGGAGTCAGCGTCGCGGTGATGTCGATCCCGGCGCTGGCGATCTCCGCACCGGCGCATGTCGCGTGCGCGATCCGGACGGGCCCGGTCAGCGACGGCGCCCCCCGCCGGGTGACGATCCGCAGCACCGCCTGGGGGCGATCGAGCACGCAGGCGCCGGCCTGCAGCCGCTCGCCCTCCGCCGCCACGCTACCGCTGAAGCCGTCGTCGAGCCGCCCCTGGCCGCTGAGCTTCAGCCCGAGCACGCCCGCCGCGGTGTCTAGCCGCAGCCGGCCATCCGCGAGGTCGATGTGCAACGCGGGCAGCGCGAACGGCTTGCCCGACGGCGCTGGCATCAGCCGGTCGAGCACGCCGAGCGACACTCGCCCATCGACCAGCCGTCCCCGTGCGCGGATATGCCCTGCCCGCACGCCCTCGAGCGACGCGCCCGACAGCCCCAGCCGGGTGTCGGTCTCGATCCAGTCGGCAACCAGATCGGGGGCCGCCGGATCGCCGATCACCACGTCGGTGAGCCGCTGGCGGCCGAACCCCAGATCGGTGAGGCGGTAACGGGCGGGCACGCCGCGCTTGGCGAATTCGCGATCGATGAAGTGGCTCGCGATCGGTCGCCGCTCGAGCCACACAGCGACCAGCGCGGCGAGCAGCAGCAGGCCGAGGACCCCGAGCAGCGGCCAGACCGCGCCGAGCGACGCGCGGCGGGCGCGTCGTTCAGGCGCTTCGGTCAGTTCGTCCACGCCCTCTTCCATCCCCGCTTCCATAAGCGGCGCACGGCCGTGGATGCAATTGCGCGGGTCGCCGCGCCGACCTAGGCTGGGGCATGGCCGCTCCGCCCAGCGACACTGCCGGACACCGCGATCGCCTGCGCCAGCGCCTGCTCGCCGGTGGCGGCGAGGCGCTGCTCGACCATGAGCTGATTGAATATCTGCTCACCCTCGCCATCCCGCGTATCGACACCAAGCCGCTCGCCAAGGCGCTGCTGCGCGAGTTCGGCGGCATCGCGGGGCTGCTCACCGCCGATGCCGAGGCGCTGACCCGGGTGTCGGGGATGGGCGAGCGATCGGCGGCGGCGATCAAGATCGTCCAGGCCGCCGCGCTGCGCCTGCTCCAGGCGCCGGTCGCCGATCGGCCGGTGCTCGCCAACTGGCAGGCGCTGATGGATTATCTGCGCGCCGACATGGTCCACCACGCGATCGAGCGGTTCCGGGTGCTCCACCTCAACACCCGCAACATGCTGATCCGCGACGAGGTGATGAGCGAAGGCTCGATCGACCAGACCGCGGTCCACGTCCGCGAGGTGATCCGCCGCGCGATCGATCTCGGCTCGGCGGCGATCATCCTCGTCCACAACCATCCCTCGGGCGATCCGTCGCCGAGCCGCGCCGACATCGAGATTACCCGTGCCATCGCCGAGGCCGGCAAGCGGCTGGGGATCGCGGTGCACGATCACCTGATCATGGGGCTGAATGGCCATGTCAGCCTGCGCGCCCAGGGACTGATCTAGCGTCGCTCTCTGGCGAGAACGTTCCGTTGGCCGCCGTCCGCGGGGCTGATCTTGCCGGCCTGCTCTGCTAGGGGCCCGAGCGACTCTTCCCCAGCGCCACAAGGACCGCCCATGATCCCCCGTTATTCCCGCCCCGAGATGGTCGCGATCTGGACACCGGAAGCGCGCTTCAAGATCTGGTTCGAGATCGAGGCACACGCCACCGATGCGCTGGCCGAACTCGGCGTGGTGCCCAAGGCGGCTGCCAAGGCGCTGTGGGACTGGTGGGCGACCAACCCCGCGATCGACGTCGCCGCGATCGACGCGATCGAGGCCGTCACCAAGCATGACGTGATCGCCTTCCTCACCTGGGTCGCGGAGAATGTCGGCGACGAGGCGCGGTTCATGCACCAGGGCATGACCTCGTCGGACGTGCTCGACACCTGCCTCGCGGTGCAGCTCGCCCGGGCCAGCGACCTGCTGCTCGCCGATCTCGACACGCTGCTCGACGTCCTCAAGCGCCGCGCGATCGAGCACAAGATGACGCCGACGATCGGCCGCAGCCATGGCATCCATGCCGAGCCGGTCACCTTCGGCCTCAAGCTCGCCCAGGCCTATGCCGAGTTCGACCGCTGCCGTACCCGGCTGGTCGCCGCGCGCGCCGATATCGCGACCTGCGCTATCTCGGGCGCGGTCGGCACCTTCGCCAACATCGATCCGATGGTCGAGGAGCATGTCGCCACCAAGATGGGGCTGACTCCCGAGCCGGTCTCCACCCAGGTGATCCCGCGCGACCGCCACGCGATGTATTTCGCCACCTTGGGCGTGATCGCGAGCGCGATCGAGCGGCTCGCGATCGAGGTCCGCCACCTCCAGCGGACTGAGGTGCTGGAGGCCGAGGAATATTTCTCCCCCGGGCAGAAGGGCTCGTCGGCGATGCCGCACAAGCGCAACCCGGTGCTCACCGAGAATCTCACCGGCCTGGCCCGCATGGTGCGCGGCTATGTGACGCCGGCGCTGGAGAATGTCGCGCTGTGGCACGAGCGCGACATCAGCCATTCGTCGGTGGAGCGCTACATCGGCCCCGACGCGACCATCACCCTCGATTTTGCCCTCGCCCGCCTCACCGGCGTCGTCGACAAGTTGCTCGTCTACCCCGAGCGGATGGAAAAGAACCTCAACAAGATGGGCGGGCTCGTCCACTCGCAGCGGGTGCTGCTGGCGCTGACCCAGGCGGGCGTGAGCCGCGAGGATTCCTATCGCCTCGTCCAGCGCAACGCGATGAAGGTGTGGGAATCGGATGGCGCGCTGTCGCTGCTCGAGCTGCTCAAGGCGGATCCGGAGGTCACCACGGCGTTGTCGCCTGCTCAGCTCGAGGAGAAATTCGATCTCGGCTATCACCTCAAGCACGTCGATACGATCTTCGCGCGGGTGTTCGGCGAGTGACCGCTCTGCCCGTTGCTCCGGAGCTGCGCTGGAGTGACGGGCGATTGCGTCGAACGCAATCACGATTGCACGCAATTATATTGCGCGCTCCGGCAACTATCACCATCTCGCGCTTGCCGGATATTTTTCCGGTATCGGAGACCAACCCATGCGTATGTTCGAAACCGTGACCAGCACCATGCTGGCGATCGCGGCCCAGGCGCTGGTGGTCGGGGTGGTAGTTACCTCCTTCTGATCATCTGCCCGCCCGCCCCCGGCAAGGGGGCGTGGCTCGGGCGGGATCGGTCACGCGACCAGCGACCGAACCGCTCGCTCTTCATCATCATCGTTGCTCGCCAGCAAACGCCGGGGACGGCGTGATCGGCCATGCCGGCCTGCGCGCGGCAGCCTCGCCGTCCCGATGCGACCGGCCAAGCCACTGCCTCGGACCGCGGACACAGCCGTGACCAAGGCCACCGCGACGTCGAACAGGGCAGACAGCTCGAGGCTAGTCAGCCACATGGCCAGGTCGGGCAGCGCGAAGGTCACCAGCCGCACGCCATCTGTCTCACCGACGGCGAGCATGATCGCCGCTGCCATAACAAGAATGAACATCACGGCGACATCGCCGCGGCTGAGCGCGAGCAGCCGGGCTGCGGGCGTCTCGACCAGCCAGCGATGCAGCGCCCGGCTGGCCGGCACGCCCGGCGCGATCACCATCACCAGCCAGCACGCCAGCCACGTCATCACGATCGCCGTCATCGGTTCCCCCTTTCGCGGCACCGTGACGGCGCCGTTCATTCCCCGGCGAACACGCCCTTCAGCTTGGCGAAGAAGCCCTGCGTCGCCGGGCATTCGTCGCCCGTCTCGGTCTCGCGGAACAGTTCGAGCAATTCGCGCTGGCGCGTCGAGAGCTTGGTGGGAGTCTCGACGTCGATCTGGATCACCAGGTCGCCATGCCCCCTGCCCTGCAGCACCGGCATGCCGGCGCCGCGCTGGCGCAGCTGCTTGCCGGACTGGATCCCCGCCGGGATCTTGACCTCATGGGTCTGCCCGTCGAGCCCCGGGATCGACAGCGAACCGCCGAGCGAGGCGGTGGTGAAGCTGATCGGCGCGCGCGCGAACAGCGTCGTGCCCTCGCGCTCGAACAGCGTGTGTCGTTTGACGTGGAGGAAGATGTACAGATCGCCCGCCGGCGCGCCGCGCGGACCCGCCTCGCCTTCGCCCGACAGGCGGATGCGGGTGCCTTCGTCCACCCCGGGGGGGACGTTGACGGCAAGCGTCTTGGTCTGTTCGATCCGGCCGTCGCCGCGGCAATCCGGGCACGGGTCGGCGATCACCTCGCCCGAGCCCTGGCACACCGGGCAGGCGCGCTCGACCACGAAGAAGCCCTGCTGCGCGCGCACCTTGCCATGGCCGTTGCACTGGCGGCAGGTGGAGGCATGCGTGCCGGGCTTGGCGCCCGAGCCGTGGCAGGTGTCGCACTGCGCCGAGACATCGACCGTGATTTCGGTCGATTTGCCGTGGAACGCCTCCTCGAGGGTGACCTCCATGTCGTAGCGCAGATCGGCGCCGCGACGCGGCTGGGCACGCCCGCCACCGCCACGACCGCCCATGAACTCGCCGAACACCGATTCGAAGATGTCGGAGAAGCCGCTGAAATCCTGCGCGCCACCACCGCCGCCGCCGCCACCGTTCTGGAAGGCGGCATGGCCGAAGCGATCATAGGCCGCGCGCTTCTGCGGGTCCTTGAGGACGTCATACGCCTCGCTGACCGCTTTGAACTTGGCTTCGCTGTCCTTGCACCCCGCATTCTTGTCGGGGTGATATTTCATCGCGAGCTTGCGGTAGGACGACTTGATCGTCCCCGCATCCGCGGTCCGCTCGCATTCGAGCAGCTCGTAATAGTCGATCTCGGTACTCATACTTGGCCCCCGCCCCTCTGTCCGTCACCCCGGCGGAGGCCGGGGTCCAGAACCGCCAGCGATATCGCCGGCGGCCCTGGATACCGGCGCTGGCCGGTATGACGGAGGAGAGTCATGTCACTGCGCCTCGAACTTACGCCTTGTGGTCGTCGACTTCCGAGAATTCGGCATCGACCACATCGTCCTTGGGCGCCTCATCGGCACCACCCTGCGGCGACGCGTCGGCCTGGGCCTGCTTCTCGTAGATCGCCTGGCCGAGCTTCATCGCGACCTGGGCGAGCGCTTGGCTCGTCTCGGTCATGCGATCGGCATCGCCGCTCTCGACCGCCGCCTTGGCGGTGTCGATCGCGCCCTGGATCTCCGACTTCAAGGCGTCGTCGACCTTGTCGCCATTGTCCGCGAGCTGGCGCTCGGTGGTGTGGATCAGCGATTCGGCGTTGTTCTTCGCCTCGGCGCCGGCACGACGCTTCTTGTCCTCCTCGGCGAACTGCTCGGCATCGCGCACCATCTGCTCGATGTCATTGTCGCTGAGGCCGCCCGACGCCTGGATGCGGATCTGCTGCTCCTTGCCGGTGCCCTTGTCCTTGGCCGAGACGTTGACGAGGCCGTTGGCGTCGATGTCGAAGGTGACCTCGATCTGCGGCACGCCGCGCGGCGCCGGCGGGATGCCGACCAGGTCGAACTGGCCGAGGATCTTGTTGTCCGCGGCCATCTCGCGCTCGCCCTGGAACACGCGGATCGTCACCGCGCCCTGGTTGTCGTCCGCGGTCGAATAGGTCTGGCTCTTCTTGGTAGGGATCGTGGTGTTGCGATCGATCATCCGCGTGAACACGCCACCCAGCGTCTCGATGCCGAGCGACAGCGGCGTCACGTCGAGCAGCAGCACGTCCTTGACGTCACCCTGCAGCACGCCGGCCTGGATCGCGGCGCCCATCGCGACGACCTCATCCGGGTTGACGCCGGTGTGCGGCTCCTTGCCGAAGAAGTTCTTCACCGCTTCGCGGACCTTGGGCATGCGGGTCATGCCGCCGACCAGCACCACTTCGCTGATGTCGTCGGTCTTCACGCCGGCATCGGCGAGCGCCTTCTTCATCGGCTCGATCGTGCGCTTGATCAGGTCGTCGACCAGCTTTTCGAGATCGGTGCGCGTGATCGTGCGCACGAGATGCTTCGGGCCGTTCTGGTCGGCGGTGATGAACGGCAGATTGACCTCGGTTGACGCAGCCGAGCTGAGCTCGATCTTGGCCTTTTCCGCGGCTTCCTTGAGGCGCTGCAGCGCGAGCTTGTCCTTGGCGAGGTCGATCCCCTCGTCCTTCTTGAAGCCCTCGGCGAGATATTCGACCAGCTTGTTGTCGAAATCCTCACCCCCCAGGAAGGTGTCGCCGTTGGTGGCCTTCACCTCGAACACGCCGTCGCCGATCTCGAGGATCGAGACGTCGAAGGTGCCGCCGCCGAGATCGTAGACGGCGATCGTCTTGCCGTCCTGCTTCTCGAGGCCGTAAGCCAGCGCCGCCGCGGTCGGCTCGTTGATGATGCGCAGCACCTCGAGGCCGGCGATCTGGCCGGCGTCCTTGGTCGCCTGGCGCTGGGCGTCGTTGAAATAGGCCGGCACGGTGATGACCGCCTGCGTGACCGTCTCGCCGAGATACGACTCCGCGGTCTCCTTCATCTTCTGCAGCGTGAACGCCGAGATCTGCGACGGCGAATAATCCTTGCCGCCGGCCGAGACCCACGCGTCGCCGTTCGGGCCGCGCGCGATCTTGTACGGCACCAGCTCGGTGTCCTTCTTGGTGATCGGGTCGTCGAAGCGACGGCCGATCAGGCGCTTCACCGCGAAGATCGTATTGTCGCCATTGGTGACCGCCTGGCGCTTGGCCGGCTGGCCGACCAGTCGCTCGCCATCCTTGGCGAAGGCGACGATCGACGGCGTGGTGCGCGCGCCCTCGACATTCTCGATGACCTTGGGCTTGCCGGCTTCCATCACTGCAACGCAGCTGTTGGTAGTGCCGAGATCGATACCGATAACTTTAGCCATGTGTGCTCTTCAGCCCCTCACGAACAAAAAAACCATGGGAAACGACGCCCCGTTACGGCTGCGCAATTTCCCGTTGCTAGGCCGGATATAGGGGGGCGCCCGCTTGCCGCAAGAAGGCGCGGAACCTAGAGCGCATCGGAGATTTCCCGAACCGGGAGATCGGCACGGGAGGGACGGCATGCGAACGGTGATGGCGCTGGCGCTGGGCGCGGCGGTGATGACCGGGTGCACCAGGCCCGACACGCCGACCGTGGAGCAGGCCTGGGTGCGGCTCGCCGCGGTGCCGAGCCGGCCTTCGGCGCTCTATTTCACCCTGCATGGCGGCCCGCTGCCGGTGACGCTGATCGGCGTCACCACCGACGTGACGGTGAGCAGCGAGATGCACGAGAGCATGGCCAAGGGCGGGTTGACGACGATGGCGCCGCTCGCGCGGCTGGCCGTCCCGGCGCGCGCCGACATCGTCTTCGCGCCCGGCGGCCGCCACGTGATGCTGTTCGACGTCAATCCCGGGATCAAGCCCGGCGGCCGGCGGCCGGTGGTCACGCTGAGCTTCGCCGATGGCCAGCGGCTGGTGACCACCGCCATCGTGGTCGGCCCGGGCCAGCCGATGCCCGACGCCTGATCGCGATGGCCGACGCCGATACGATGTCGGGGCGCCCGTTGACGGCCGGCGAGATCGCGCTGGCCGGATCGGTGTTTGGCGACGCGATCGATTATGCCCCGGTGCGGATCGTGCGGCGCAAATGGGTTTTCTTCCAGCCGCGCGATACGGTGATGGCGCCGCGCGGCTGCATCCATTTTCACCCCCATGGCACCGGCTATCGCGACGATTTCGCCGCCGCCGCACTCACCGATCAGGGCCTGTTCATCCATGAGATGGTCCACGTCTGGCAGCACCAGCGCGGCATCTTCCTGCCGCTCGCCCGCCATCCGTGGTGCCGCTACGATTATGCGCTGAAGCCCGGCCAGCCGCTCCACCGCTATGGCATCGAGCAGCAAGGCGAGATCGTCCGCCACGCCTTTCTGCTCCGCCACGGCGCCCGCGTGCCCGGTGCGCCGCCGCTCGGCCAATATGACACGCTGCTGCCGTTCCGCGGCGGCTGATCCGCTCGACCCGCTAATCGGCATTAGCGATAAACATGCCGTCGCGGCCCAATCTGTCATCGCTTGGGTAAGCTTTTGGTGGTACACGAATTATTGTGTCCACCGCGATCCCCCACAGCTATCCGATCGGCATCGATCCGGCCGACATCGACTTCATGGGTCATGTCAACAACGCCAGCTATCTCAAGTGGGTACAGGAGGCGGTGATCAGCCATTGGCAGCGCCTGGCGCCGCCCGATGCGGTCGCGACGCACCTGTGGGTCGCGCTCAAGCACGAGATCACCTATCGCAAGCCGACCTTCCTCGACGACGAGGTGATCGCCACCGTGCTGCTCGAAAAGGTCCAGGGCGCGCGGGCGTTCTACGAGACGGTGATCAAGCGCGGCGAGGAAGTGCTCGCCGAGGTCAAATCGAGCTGGTGCTGCCTCGATGCGACCACCCACCGGCCGGCGCGGCTCGCGGCCAATGTGATCGAGCGCTTCTTCCCGAAGGATTGAGCGGGCAGCTCGCCCCATAGTTCCCCGCCGTCATACTGAACTCGTTTCAGCATCCATGGCCAGGCCGCTCCGCTCCTGGACGCCGCCGGTGAGGGATCCTGAACCACGTTCAGGATGACGAAGTAAGCAGCAATGCTGGCGGCCGGCGAAATGCGGTTCGGCGGCCACCTTCCTATAGCGCGTCGAAATCGATCGGCTGGTGGCGATCCAGCCACTGTGGGGCTTCGGGCATCGGATATTTCAACCCGGTCGCGCAATTGAACAGCACCACCTGCTCGTCCTCGTCCACCTCGCCGGAGCGCAGCGCCTCCTTGTACGCCGCCAGCGTCGCGCCGCCTTCGGGGCACAGCAGCAGGCCGTCGCGGCGCGCGCAATCGTCCACCGCCTTGAGGATCGCGGGATCGCCGACGCCGAGCGCCTTGCCGCCGCTCTCGCGCACCGCGCGCAGGATCAGGAAATCGCCGATCGCCTTCGGCACGCGGATGCCCATCGCCACGGTGGAGGCATCCTCCCAACGCTCGGCATGTTCGACGCCTTCCTCGAACGCCCGCACGATCGGCGCGCAGCCCGAGGCCTGGACCGCATACATCCGCGGGCGCTCGGGCCCGATCCAGCCGAGCTTCTCCAGCTCGTCGAACGCCTTCCACATGCCGATCAGCCCGGTGCCGCCACCGGTGGGGTAGAAGATCGCATCCGGCAGCTTCCAGCCGAGCTGCGCGGCGAGCTCCAGCCCCATCGTCTTCTTGCCCTCGATCCGATAGGGCTCTTTCAGCGTCGAGAAATCGAACCAGCGGCCCTCGGCAGCCCCCTTGCCGACGATCGCACCGCAATCGTCGATCAACCCGTTGACCCGCCACACCCGCGCGCCCTGCATCGCGATCTCGCGGACGTTCACCTCGGGCGTGTCCTCGGGGCAGAACACGATCGTCTCGATCCCGCAGCGGCTGGCATAGGCCGCAAGCGCGGCGCCGGCATTGCCGTTGGTCGGCATCGCGATCCTGGTGACGCCGAGTTCCTTGGCCATCGCCACCGCCATCACCAGCCCGCGGGCCTTGAACGAACCGGTCGGCAGCCGCCCCTCGTCCTTGACCAGCACGTTGGGGCCGCCGGACTTGCCGATCGGCACCAGCGGCGTCTCGATCTCGCCAAGGCTGACGATGTCACGGGTGTGGCGCACGGGCAGCAATTCGCGCCAGCGCCACAGGTCGGTCGGCCGCGCCTCGAGCAGCGGCCGCGGCAGGTTGGCCTTCACCGCGTCGAGGTCGTAGCGCACCAGCAGCGGCTTGCCCGCCGCGGACAGGCCGTGAAGCTGGTCCGCCTCATAGCGCTCGCCGGTCAGCGAGCATTCCAGATGGGTGACGAAGGTGGCGCGATCGGCGGTGAGATTGGCGTTCATGCCTCCTCGCTACTATCGAGCAGGCCCGCTGAGCAATCGCTTACTTGGCGAGATCACCATCCATGCCCAGCCGCGGCCGACGGCATCCCCCAACCGACGCTAGCTATCGAACTCTAGTGCGACAGCGGTAGTGCCGCCGGACGAGGCGGGTCCACCGGCGTGCCGACGGACCCGTCGTCATCGTCAGGTCGCTTGCGGTTACGGCGTCTGAATCGATCCCGCGCGCCGCCGCGCCGCTGCCAGTATCTTCATCGACAGCCGGCGCGGCGTGTTCATCTTAGTCCGGCTTGCGCGCGACGCCGACCAGCGCCGGGCGCAGCAGGCGGTCCTTGATCATGTAGCCCGCCTGCATCTCCTGGACGATCGTGCCCGGCTCGGCGTCGCTCGGCACTTCCATCATCGCCTGGTGCTTGTTGGGATCGAGTGCGGCGCCCATCGCCTCCACCTTGGTGATGCCGTTGCGGCTGAACACGCTGTCCAGCTCGCGACCGGTCGCTTCCAGGCCGACCACGAGGCCCTTCATCTTCTCGTCATTGCGCAGGTCGCCGGGGATCGCGGTGAGCGCGCGGGAGAGATTGTCCGCGACAGAAAGGATGTCGCGGGCAAAATTGGTCGAGGCATAGTTGCGGGCGTCCTGCGCTTCCTTTTCGGCGCGGCGACGGACGTTCTGGATCTCGGCCTGGGCGTAGAGCACCTGCTGCTTGGCCTCGGCGAGCTGATCCTCCAGCTCCGCGATCCGCGCCTGGCCCTGGTCGTGCTCGGCAACTTCGGGCGCGGCTTCGGCGGTTTCCTGGCGCAGATTGTCGGTGTCGGTGGTGATGTTGTCGGTCATTCTATTCCCTGTTCAGGCCATCAATCGGGCGATGGTCGCCGCTGTGAAATCCACCATGGGCACGACGCGGGCATAGTTCAACCGCGTCGGCCCGATCACGCCCACCACGCCGACCACCCTTCCGCCGGGGCCACGGAACGGCCGCGCGATCACCGACGAGCCCGACAATGCGAACAATTTGTTCTCCGCGCCGATGAAGATGCGGGTGGAATCGCCGGCACGGGCGCTGTCCAGCAGATGCGCAATCTCCTGCTTGCCCTCGAGATCGTCGAGCAGGTCGCGCACCCGATCGAGGTTGGCGGCCGCGGCGGTGTCGATCAACCGGCCCTGCCCGCGCACGATCAGCACCGGGCGGCGATCACCGTCTTCGCTCCATACCGCCAAGCCCTGCTCGACCAGCGAGCGCGCGGCGCCGTCCAGCGCCGCCTGCCCTTCGGCCAGCTCGCGCTCCACCCGGCCGCGCGCTTCGACCAGCGTCAGCCCGGACAGCGTCGCCGTCATGTAATTGCCCGCCTCGGCCAGCGCCGAGGAGGTCATCCCCGCCGGCAGCTGGATCACCCGGTTCTCCACCGAGCCATCCTCGCTGACCAGCACCGCCATGCCCTGGGTGGGCGACAGCGCGACGAAACCGATCGATCGCAGCGCCAGCTCGCGCTTGGGCACCATCACCAGCCCTGCGCAGGCCGACAGGCCGGAGAGCGCCGCGGTGGTCGCCGCCAGCGCCTCCTCCACCGGGCCACCCACCCCGGCCCGCGCCTCGATCGCGGCGCGTTCTTCCGCGCTCGGCTCGAGCGCCTGCATCATGCCGTCGACGAACAATCGCAAGCCGCGCTCGGTGGGGATCCGCCCGGCACTGGTATGCGGGCTGGCGAGCAGGCCCAGTTCCTCCAGCTCCTGCATGACGTTGCGGATCGACGCCGGCGAGAGGTTGAGCCCCGAGGCGAGCGCGATGCTCTTCGATCCCATCGGCATGCCGCTGTCGACATAGCCGTCCACCACCGCGCGAAAGATGTCGCGGGCGCGGTCGGTCAGTTCGGACACGGGGGGTGCGACCATCAGCGACATGTAGGCGGGCTTCGCCCCACGCTCAACGACTCAACGCTTGCCGATGAAGTCGGCGATCGGCAGCGCCTCGGGCGCGGCGCGCAGGCCGTCGCGCATCGCCCGCGCCGGCTCGCCGCCGCAGCCATAATAGAAATCGAGATGGCTGGATGCCGTCCCCGGCTGTCGCCAGCGGATGTCGACCCCCGGCAGATCGGTCACCGCCGGGCCGCACAGCGGCTGATCCGGCTGGTAGATCGCCTCGCCGGCAGGCCGGAACGGCGCGAGCCGCTGCTTGAAGCCGAGGAACTGTGCAGGCGTTACCGTGAAGCGGTGCGCACCGGTCGCGGCGACATGCTGCTCGCCCTCGAACACGCCGGCGCCGTCCGACGATACCGTCACCGCATAGACCGGGCAGAAGCCGTGGCAGGCGGTAGTCGCATAGCGGATCGTTTCGTTCCCCCCAGCGGCCGCCGCGGCGGCGGCCGGCACCTGGCCCGGCGTCGCGCACCCCGCCAGCGCCAGCAGGGCGATCGGTGCGCACAGGCCTGCGGTCATCGTCTTGATCATCTGTCTCTCCCGGGAGCACGGCTACTGGCGCCGCAGCCCACCGCCGTCTAGGGCTCCGCACCTGAACGACAGGAGACTCATTTCATGCGCCCCAGCGGCCGCACGCCAGACCAGATGCGTGCCATCACCATCCAGCCCCATTTCACCCGCCACGCGGAAGGGTCGGTGCTGATCGGCTTCGGCGACACGCGCGTGCTCGTCACCGCCTCGATCGAGGAGCGGGTGCCACCGTTCATGCGCGGCAAGGGCGAAGGCTGGGTGACGGCGGAATATGGCATGCTGCCGCGCGCCACCCACACCCGCTCGAACCGCGAGGCGGCCAAGGGCAAGCAATCGGGTCGTACCCAGGAGATCCAGCGGCTGATCGGCCGCAGCCTGCGCTCGGTGATGGACATGAAGCTGCTCGGCGAGCGCCAGATCGTGCTCGATTGCGACGTGATCCAGGCCGATGGCGGCACGCGCACCGCGTCGATCTCCGGCGCCTGGGTGGCGATGCGGCTCGCGGTCAACAAGCTGCTGGTCGAGGGCAAGCTGTCGGCCGATCCGATCAAGCAGAAGGTCGCCGCCGTCTCCTGCGGCATCTACCAGGGCACGCCGGTGCTCGACCTCGACTATGACGAGGATTCGGCTGCGGACGCCGACGCCAATTTCGTGCTGCTTGAGAACGGCCATATCGCCGAGGCGCAGGCCACGGCCGAGCATGCGACCTATGACGAGGAGGCGCTGCTGCGCCTGCTGCGGCTGGCGCGGATCGGCTGCACCGACATCTTCGCCGCGCAGGAACGGGCAACCGCATGACCAACGCTGCCGACACCGGCCGCCAGGCCATCCGCAAGCTTCAGCCGGGCAAGCTGGTGATCGCCAGCCACAATGCCGGCAAGGTCCGCGAGATCGAGGCGCTGTTGCGCCCTTATGGCATCGAAACGGTGTCGGCAGCAGCGCTCGATCTACCCGAGCCCGAGGAGACCGGCACCACCTTCTTCGCCAACGCCGAACTAAAAGCCCGCAGCGCCGCCGATCTGTCGGGTTTGCCGGCGCTGGCGGACGACAGCGGGCTGTGCGTCGATGCGCTAAACGGCGACCCGGGGGTGTACACCGCCAATTGGGCGGAGACGCCCAGCGGGCGCGACTGGAACCTGGCAATGCGCAAGGTGGAAGACGCGCTCGCCGCCAAGGGGCCGGATGCCGGTCGCGACGCGCATTTTGTCTCGGTGCTCGCGCTGGCCTGGCCCGATGGCCATGTCGAGTGGTTCGAGGGCCGCGCCGAGGGCTCGTTGACCTGGCCACCGCGCGGCACCGTCGGCTTCGGCTACGACCCGGTGTTCGTGCCCCACGGCGAGACGCGGACGTTCGCCGAACTGGCACCCGAGGAGAAGCAGGCGATCAGCCACCGCGCCGCGGCGTTCAGGCAGATGGTCGCAGCGGTCTTCTGAACCGGCGCACGCACGGCGGCGTCAGAAAGCCGCGTGGCCCCAGACATTGCCCGGTGGCGAATAGCGGCAGACCAGATAATCGTCGGTCGGGCTGCTCGCCATCGCGCAGCCCATCGCGGTCGAGCCGCGCCAGATGATCTGCGTATAATGGGCGACATCCTCCCAGCGGCCACTGCGGCTGAAATTGGGTGTCGGCAGGTTCACGAAATCCTTCTTCTCCGCCACCCAATGGCCGACCATTTCGTCATAGCCATAAGCATAGCGCGTGCCGGTCCATAGGTTCTCGCCCTGCCGGCTCATGTCGATCGGCTGCTTGGCGTGCTCGAACTTGCCGGTTCGCGCCATCGTCTGCGCATAGGCTCGTGCCGAATCCGCCAGCCGCTCGTCCCACACCAGCGGCGGCACGCCCACCTCGACGCGCGCGGCATTCTGCCCGGCCAGCATCGCCTGGCGGAGCAGCCCCGCCCCGCGCGGCGCCGGCTGATCGCTGGTGCGCGGCTCGACCACGCGTTCGGGCGCCTGGGCACAGGCGGTGAGCAGCAGCATCGCGGCGAGAAGGTGGCGTTTGAGCATGGCGGGGTCCATATCGGCGCCAAGATGAACCCCGACAAGACACAAGCGCCGCTCGCCCTCTACGTCCATTGGCCGTTCTGCGTCTCCAAATGCCCCTATTGCGACTTCAACAGCCACGTCCGCGACGCCGTCGACCAGGACGCCTGGCGCACCGCACTGCTCGCCGATCTCGCTCATGAAGCGGCCGAGTTGCCGGGGCGGACTTTGGGCTCGATCTTCTTCGGCGGCGGCACGCCCTCGCTGATGCCGCCGGCCACCGTCGCCGCGATCCTCGATGCCGCCGAGCGCGCTTGGGGCTTCGCGCCGGGGATCGAGATCACGCTGGAGGCAAACCCCTCGTCGGTGGAGGCATCACGCTTCGCCGACCTCGCCGCCGCTGGCGTCAACCGCGCTTCGCTGGGGCTGCAGTCCCTAGACGACGAAGCATTGCGCTTCCTCGGCCGCGCCCATGGCGTCGATGAGGGCTTGGCGGCGCTGGACGTCGCGCAGGCGGTGTTCCCGAGGGTCAGCTTCGACCTGATCTACGCGCTGCCCGGGCAGGACATGGCGGCCTGGCAGGCCGAGCTCGCCCGCGCGCTGTCGTTCGGCACCGAGCATCTCTCGCTCTACCAGCTCACCATCGAGCCCGGCACGCGCTTCGCCACCGAGGCGGCGCAGGGCCGGCTGACCATCCCCGATGGCGACAGCGCCGCCGACCTGTTCGAGGCGACGAGGGCGATGACCGCCGCGGCAGGCCTGCCCGCCTATGAGACCTCCAACCATGCCCGACTAGGCGCGGAGAGCCGGCACAATCTCACCTATTGGCGTTACGGCGATTACGCCGGCGTAGGTCCCGGTGCCCACGGCCGGCGCGGCGGCCTCGCGACCGCGAGGCGCAAGAAGCCCGAGAACTGGCTCGCCGCCGTAGCACGCAACGGCCACGGCATGGAGCTGGAGGAATTGCTCGATCCGCATGACCGCGCCACCGAGGCGCTGGTGATGGGCCTGCGGCTGCGCGAGGGTGTCGACCTCGCCCGGGTTGCCGCGCTCGCCGGCGGCCGCGCGCCGATCGATGATGCGGCCGCGGCGCGGATGAGCGATCAGGGCCTCATCAGCTACGACGGCGACCGGCTCGTCGTCACGGAGGCAGGCGCACTGCTGCTCGACGCGATCCTGCCCGCGCTGGTACTCGACCGCGTCAGCGGCTGAAACCCGCCGGCGCCGGCGACACCGTCACCGTGGTGCCGTTCTGGATCTCCTGCACCTCGAGCGCGCGCTCGGCGACGCCGTCGCGGCCGAAGCGGAACGCGCCATCAATGCCCGCAAAGCCGCCGCTGTCGCTGAGCTTGTTCTCGGGGAACGGCCGGCCGACCGGCCAATCGCGCGCGATCTTCACGGTCAGCAGCACCGCGTCATAGCCAAGGCTCGACAGCCGGTACGGGGCAGCGCCGTAGCGCGCGCGGTATTTGGCGGCATATTGGCGATAGAGGCCATCCGCGACGCTCGCAAACCAGGCACCGGCGAGGCCCGGCTTGGCGGCAAGCCCGTTTTCGGAATTCCACAACTCGGTGCCGAGAATGCGAGTGGACGCGCCGCTGCCGCGCTTGACCAGCGGCGCCGCAGCGGCCGCCGAGGCGCCGCCGTCGGCGACCAGCACCGCGCCGAACGGCGCCTTGGTGTTAAGGCGGGTGATCGCAGCCGTCAGCCCACCCGGCGCGCGGCCGTAGGTCTGCAGCGACACGACCTGCCCCCCCGCGGCCTCCACCGTGCGCAGGAACGCGGTCGAGGCACGCTCGCCATATAGGCCGTTCGGCACCAATCCGGCGAAGCTGGTGACGCCCCGGCTGCGCGCGTAACCGACCACCCGGTCGATCGACTGGGCGGGCGCATAGCCCATCAGATAGGTGCCGGCGCCGGCGACGCTGGCATCGTTGGAGAAGCCGAGCACCGGCACGCCCGCGGCATGGGCGATCGGCGCAACCGCACGGACATCGTCTGACAGCAACGGCCCGAGGATCAGCTGAGCACCCTCGGCGATCGCGCGCCGCGCCGCGGCCGCTGCACCGCCGGCGGTGTCGTAGTTGGTGATGCGCACCTTGTCGGTGCCGGTGTCGAGCACCGCGAGCATGGTGGCGTTGGCGATCGAACGACCGACCCCGGCGTTGCCGCCCGACAACGGCACCAGCAGCGCGACGCGATTGCGCTGGGTATCGCGCGGCAGGCCCTGTTCCACCGTGTCGGGGCGGGTCGCCGCGGGCCGGTTGGCCGGACGCTGCTGCGGCGCCTCGACCGGGCCGCGCGGCACCACCGTCGAGCAGGCGCCGAGCAGGCCGGCGGCGGCGACCGCCAGCCAGCGCGCCGGCCGCCACGCAATCCTCTCGCCGAGCGGCCCCGCCGGTAACGCTGCACGTGGCTGTGCAAGTGTAGCTGCCTCTGCCATGACGATCCTTGTGACTGCTTTGAAGACGAACCCGCCCGAACCAACGGCTCTCGATCCCGGGCTCTACATCGTTGCGACACCGATCGGCAATCTCGGAGACCTGTCGCCGCGCGCGGCCGACATCCTCGCCCGCGCCGATGTGGTCGCGGTGGAGGACAGCCGCGTGACCGCCGGGCTGCTGCGCCACATTGGCGTCAAGCGGCCGATGATGCCCTATCACGACCATAACGCCGAGGGCGTTCGCCCCGGGCTGATCGCGCGGATGGCGCGTGAGGCAGTGGCGCTCGTCTCCGATGCCGGCACGCCGCTGATTTCCGATCCGGGCTATAAATTGGTGCGCGACGCACGCGCCGCCGGACATCTGGTCGTCACCCTTCCTGGCCCGTGCGCGGCAGTGGCGGCGCTGACGCTCGCCGGCTTGCCAACCGATCGCTTCCTGTTCCTCGGCTTCCTGCCGCCCAAGGAAAAGGCGCGCGCCGATGCGATCGCCGAGGTGGCCGCCGTCCGCGCGACGCTGGTGCTTTACGAGTCGGGACCGCGGCTCGGCGCCTGCCTGGCGACGCTTGCCGCGGTGCTCGGCGATCGCGAGGCGGCGGTGACGCGCGAGATCACCAAGCGGTTCGAAGAGGCAGTCACCGGCACCCTCGCCAGCCTCGCGGCACGCTATGCCGAAGCGCCACCCAAGGGCGAGATCGTGGTGGTGGTGGCGCCGCTAGGCGACGCACCACCGGCGACCGAGCAAGACGCCGACGCTGCGCTTGCCGAGGCGTTGACGAGGCTGCCGATCGCCAAGGCAGCGGGCGAGGTCGCCAAGCGGCTGGGGCTGGACCGCAAGGAGCTCTACGCCCGCGCGTTGGCGATGAAAGGCGCGGCGCCGCAATGAGGGACCGCCGCGTCGCCGAGGCTTCCGGTCGGCGCGGCGAGCGGCTGGCGGGCTGGTGGCTGCGCCTCAAGGGCTGGCAGATCCTCGACCGCCGGGTGAGGACGCCTGCCGGCGAGGTGGATCTGGTCGCGCGCCGCGGCAATCTGGTGGCGTTCGTCGAGGTCAAGACCCGCAAGTCGGTCGCCGAGCTCGACCATGCCATCGACGAGCGCCGGCTGGCGCGGGTCGCCGCGGCGGCCGAGGTGCTGATGGCGCGATACGCCAGGGCCGGCGATGACATCCGCGTCGACGTGATCCTGCTCGCTCCAGGGGTGCGACCCCGACATATCGAGAACGCCTGGATCGGGTGACTTCCCGGCATCCCGCGCCTACATGCCCGCACGTCCCTGCAGGAGTTGCCGCATGAGCCTTACCGTCGCCGTCCAGATGGATCCGCTGGAAAGCATCAACATCGCAGGCGATTCGAGCTTTGCGCTGATGCTGTCGGCGCAGGCGCGCGGGCACCGGCTGTTCCATTATGCCGCCGAGAATCTCAACTATTCGGCCGGCCGGGTGTGGACGGCGGCGCGGCCGGTGACGGTGCAGCGCGTGGTCGGCGATCATTTCGCGGCCGGCGATCCGGTCAGCCTCGACCTCGGGGCCGAGGCCGATGTCGTGCTGATGCGCCAGGATCCGCCGTTCGACCTCGGCTATATCACCGCCACCCATCTGCTCGAGCGGATCGCCGACCAGACGCTTGTGGTCAACGATCCCGTCAGCGTCCGCAACGCGCCCGAGAAAGTATTCGTGCTCGACTACGCGCAGTTCATGCCACCGACGCTGATCACCCGCAGCCTCGACGAGGCCCGCGCGTTCCTCGCCGAGCATGGCGAGATCGTGATCAAGCCGCTGCACGGCAACGGCGGCAAGGCGATCTTCAAGGTCGGCAACGAGGGCGCCAATCTGTCGGCGCTGATCGAGGTATTCAACCAGACCTGGCGCGAGCCGCACATGGTCCAGGCCTTCCTGCCTGCCGTCGCCAAGGGCGACAAGCGCATCGTTCTGGTCGACGGCGAGGTCGTCGGTGCGATCAACCGCTTGCCCGGCGAGGGCGAGATCCGCTCCAACCTCGCGGTCGGCGGCTCGGCGGTGAAGACCGAACTGACCGATAAGGAACGCGAGATCTGCGCCGTGCTCGGGCCGGAGCTCAAGCGTCGCGGGCTGCTGTTCGTCGGCATCGACGTGATCGGCGGCGAATGGCTGACCGAGATCAACGTCACCTCGCCCACCGGCATCGTCGCGATCGAGCGGTTCGACGGCACCGATGTCGCCGGGCTGATCTGGGATGCGATCGAGCGCAAGGTCGCCGCGCGAGCGGCTTAGGCCGCTCGGCGGTTACGCCCGGGGATGGGCGTTGCGGTAGACGTCGAGCAAATGCGCCGCATCCACCTGAGTGTAGATTTGCGTCGAGCTGAGGCTGGCGTGGCCGAGCAACTCCTGCAGCGCGCGCAGATCCGCGCCACGGCCGAGCAGATGGGTGGCAAAGCTGTGGCGTAGCGCGTGCGGCGTGGTCCGTTCGCTCAAACCCAGCCGCGCCCGAGCGCCGCGGACCGCGCGTCGCACCACCGCCGGCGACAGCGGGCCGCCCTTGGCACCGCGGAACAGCGGTTCGTGCCGTACCAGCGACCACGGCACCGCCGCCGCATAACGCTCCACCGCCTCGCGGACCTGCGGCAGCAGCGGCACCAGCCGGGTCTTGTCGCGCTTGCCGGTGACGCTGAGCGTGTCGCCGAGCGGCATTACGCCGGCGGCCAGGTCGATCGCCTCGCCAATGCGCAGGCCAGCGCCGTAGAGCAGCATCAGCACCGCCCAGTCGCGCAGGCCGATCCATGGCTCGGCGGCATCATCGGCAACCTCATCGGCCAGTGCGATCGCCTCGGCGGGTGAGATCGGCCGCGGCAGCCCCTTCTTGACCCGGGGCCCCTTGAGGCGCGGCGCCGCTGCATCGGGGTTGGCCCAGGCGAGGAAGCCCCGCACCGCCGACAGCTCGCGCGCCGCCGAGGCATTCCCCAGCCCTTCCCCGCGCCTCCGTGCCAGAAAGGCGCGCAGGTCCGCCGCCTCGAGCTGCGTCAGCCGCTCGCGGTTAACCTCGCCACCCCAATGCTCGCGGAGAAAGCCGACCAACCGCACTGCGGTCGCCTCATACGCCCGCACCGTATGCACCGAGCGGCGGCGGTCGCGACCGAGATGCTCACTCCAGGCGAGCGTCAGCGAAACGGGCGGATTTTCAGCCATGCTGCTGCATGAGCCTCATGAGGTTTCTACTGCAAACAATATTAACCCGGCTTGTGGCACTGCGAGGCACGATGTCCGTTGCCGCCCCTCCGATCTCGCGTTCGCCAGACGAGCAGCGCCTGGCGACCCTGCACTCGCTCGACCTGCTCGACACCGCGCCGGAGCAGGAATTCGATGCGCTGGTCGCGCTCGCCGGGCAGATGCTCGGTTGTCCGATGGCACTGCTCACGCTCATTGATCGCGACCGCCAGTGGATCAAGGCCGGCACCCCCAACGACATCCAGAACCTGCCCCGCGACCTTGCATTCTGCGACCATACCATCCGCGGATCGACGCCGATGGTGATCGAAGACTCGGCCGCCGACGCTCGTTTCGCCAGCAACCCGCTGACCCTTTCCGATACCGTCCGCTTCTACGCCGGCATGCCGATCCACGCGACCGATGGTGATGGGCAGCGACAGCCGATCGGGGCGCTGTGCGTCACCGACACGGCGCCGCGCTCGCTGAACGCCGCTGGTCGCGCGGCACTTCTCCACCTTGCCTCCCTGGCCGAGGCACTGATCGCGGCGCGGCAGACCGCACTCGAGGCGGTCCGGCTCGCCACCGCCAGCCAGCAGCTCTCCACCGATCTGGTGCGCCACGACCGGATCTTCCGCCAGGCCGAGCGGATGGCGCGGATCGGATCGTGGCGCTACTCGATCGACGAAGAGCGGCTCGACTGGTCGGACGGCGTCTTCGCCATCTACGGCCGGCCGATCGGCGCCACGCCCTCGCTGGAGGAGGCGATGGCGCCCTTTCCGCCGGAGGCCCGCGAGGTGGTTCAGGCCGAGTTCGACCGGGCAATCGCCACCGGGAGCTCGTTCGACATAGAGGTGGATTTCTGCGCCCGCCCCGGCGAGCCACGCAAGGTGCGCAGCATGGCCGAGGCCGATGTGGTCGACGGCCGCACCGTTGCCATGGTCGGGGTGTTCCAGGACATCACCGAACGACACGCCCTCGAGCTGGCACTGCGCCACTCGGCCGATACCGACGCGCTGACCGGCATCGCCAATCGCGCCGCCTTTGATCGGCAGCTCGCCCGCGCCATGGAGCGCGCCTGCAGCGAGGAGCGCCCGCTGCTGCTCGCGCTGATCGACCTCGACGGCTTCAAGGCGATCAACGACACGCTCGGCCACAGTGCCGGCGATGACGTGCTACGCCGGGTGGGCCAGGTGCTGACCGCGCCATGGCTCGCCGGCTGCACCCCGGCCCGGATCGGCGGCGACGAGTTCGCGCTGATCGTCGAGGATTCGCTGCTGGTCCACGCACCCGACCAGCTGGCGAGGCGGCTGGAAGAGGCGCTGCAATGGCAGGTCGCCGCCAAGGGCATCATCCTGGTCAGCGCCGGCACCGTGGGCGTCGCCGCGCTCGGCGAGGATTGCCACAGCGCCCGCGACTTCACCCACCGCGCCGACACCATCCTCTATGCCGCCAAGCGGAGCCGCACCGGCGAGCGCCGACGGATGGATCGCTACCGCGCCGCCGGCTGAGCCGGGCCGCAGCCGAACGACCCGCTTCACGCCACCCCGCCGAGGCCCCATATGAGGGCCGATGTCGTCCCGTGCCCGTGTCCTCGTCCTCAACTCCGCCCTCGGCCCTCTCGATTATCGGGTGCCCGCCGGCATGGCCGTGGAGCCCGGATCGATCGTGATCGCGCCGCTCGGTCCGCGGCAGCTGCTCGGCGTCGCCTGGGAACCCGAGCGACTGCCATCGGACGCCGAGGTCGGCGACAACCGCCTGCGCAATTTGCTCGGCGTTGTCGATGCGCCACCGCTGCGCGCGCCGCTGCGCCGATTGATCGAATGGACCGCCGCTTATTACCTCGCGCCGCCCGCGTCAGTGGTGCGGATGGCGCTCGCCTCCACCTCGGCGCTGGAGGGTGCC
The DNA here is from genome assembly GCF_059416225.1 of Sphingomonas sp. GW821-FHT09E03. Lineage (NCBI taxonomy): Bacteria > Pseudomonadati > Pseudomonadota > Alphaproteobacteria > Sphingomonadales > Sphingomonadaceae > Sphingomonas > Sphingomonas sp. GW821-FHT09E03. The sequence continues at coordinate 35,722 of NZ_JBWKOS010000005.1, forward strand.
CGTACCGCGACGGAATATCGCGCCACCGGCGACGTGCCGCCGCGTATCACCCCGCAGCGCGAGCAGGCGCTGGAACGGATCGGTGACCGCCAGGGCCTGATTCGTGAGCTCGCCGCCCTCGCCGAAGTGTCCGACGCGGTGATCCGCGGCCTTGTCAAATGCGGCGCGCTGGAGGCGGTAGAGGTCAGCATCGATAGCCCGTATCCGGCGCCCGATCCGGCGTTCGGTCCGCCGACCTTGTCCGATCAGCAGCGCGCCGCTGCCGAGGTGCTGACGGCGGGCGTGCGCGACCATGATTTTCGCCCGACGCTGCTCGACGGCGTCACCGGGTCGGGCAAGACCGAGGTCTATTTCGAGGCGGTCGCCGAGGCGATCCGGCTCGGCCGGCAGACGCTGGTGCTGCTCCCCGAGATCGCGCTCACCGAGCCGTTCCTCAAGCGCTTTTACGACCGCTTCGGCTGCGAGCCGGTGCCCTGGCATTCGGGCCTGCGCTCCACCCAACGGCGGCGCGCGTGGCGGGCGATCGCCAGCGGCGAGGCGATGGTCACGGTCGGGGCGCGGTCGGCGCTGTTCCTGCCCTATCGCAACCTTGGGCTGATCATCGTCGACGAGGCGCATGAAAGCAGTTTCAAACAGGAAGAGGGCGTTCATTACCACGCCCGCGACGTCGCGGTGATGCGCGGCAAGTTCGAGGGCTGCCCGGTGATCCTCGCCTCCGCGACTCCGGCGATCGAGACCCGCCAGCAGGTGGAGATCGGCCGCTATGCCGAATTGAAGCTGCCCGGCCGCTACGGCCCCGCCGAGATGCCGACGATCGAGCCGATCGACTTGATCGAGCACCCGCCCGAGCGCGGCCGCTGGCTGGCGCCGCAGCTCGTCACGGCGATGGCGGAGACGCTGGCCAAGGGCGAGCAGTCGCTGTTGTTCCTTAATCGCCGCGGCTATGCGCCGCTCACCTTGTGCCGGACCTGCGGGCACCGCTTCCAATGCCCCAATTGCACCGCCTGGATGGTGGAACACCGCCTCACCCGCCGGCTCGCCTGCCATCATTGCGGCCATGTCGAGCCGATCCCGCGGCTGTGCCCCGAGTGCAAGGAAGAGGACACGCTGGTCGCCTGCGGCCCGGGGGTGGAGCGGATCGCCGACGAGGTGACCGCGCTGTTCCCGGAGGCGAAGACCGCGGTGGTGACCTCCGACACCATCTGGTCGCCGGCCAAGGCGGCGGAGTTCGTCGGCCGGATGGAGGCGGGCGACATCGACATCGTCGTCGGCACCCAGCTCGTCACCAAGGGCTACCATTTCCCCAACCTGACCTTGGTCGGCGTGATCGATGCCGACCTCGGCCTCGAGGGCGGCGACCTGCGCGCGGCGGAGCGGACCTTCCAGCAGATCCGCCAGGTCTCAGGCCGCGCCGGGCGTGGCGAAAAGCCGGGGCATGTTTTCATCCAGACCCACAGCCCCAAGGCGCAGGTGATGCAGGCGCTGATCACCGGCGATGCCGAGGCGTTCTACGAGGCCGAGACCGAGGCACGGCGCGATGCCGGCGCACCGCCGTTCGGCCGCTATGCGGCGATCGTGGTCTCCTCGGAGGATCGCGCCTGCGCGCATGAGACGGCGCTGCTGGTCGGACGCTCGGCGCCGCAGGTGGACGGCATGGCGGTCTATGGCCCCGCCCCTGCCCCACTGGCGATGCTGCGCGGGCGCCACCGCTATCGGCTGCTGGTCCATGCCCGCCGCGCGCTCGATGTTCAGGACGTGATTCGAGACTGGCTGGGAGGGCTCGACTGGCCGACCAAGGCGCGGGTGACAGTGGATGTAGATCCGTACAGTTTCCTGTAAGCGCCACGATGTGGGAAATGGCGGAATTCCGCCGAAGGTCTCACTAAAGTCTCACCTGGTGGCGGCTGCCAGGTGGCTCACGTCCAACTTATTCGTCATGCTGAACTCGTTTCAGCATCCACGGCCGGCGCTGTCCGCCGGGCACGTCCGGGCCATGGATCCTGAAACAAGTTCAGGATGACAGTGGTGGTGGGGCGACGGCTTGTACCTCTCGACGCTTTACCTGAGGAGAGGCGTGGTTCCGCATTGATGAACGTGAGAAAGAGCCGCGAGCCTAAACGACTCCGGCTCGCGACGCTGGCATAATCGAATCGTGTAGGACAGCCGGGCGCCGGTGTTTCTCGGCTGCGCTCCAACCACCAGGCAAAGGGGAACCGCCGACCGGGCTAGCTCAGCCCGCGCGCTCGGCGAGCACGGTCAGGCCCTTGGCGTTGACCTCGGCGAAGCCGCCCTGGATGGAGATGGTCTCGGCGGTGCCGCCCTGGGTGCGGTAGACCGACAGCGCGCCGTCGCGGACGGTGGACATCAGCGGCGCATGACCCTCGAGCACGCCGAAGTCGCCCTCGGTGCCGGGCACGACCACCATGTAGACGTCCTCGGAACGGACCAGCTTCTCAGGCGTGACGAGTTCGAAGTGCAGCATCTGTTCTTCTCCCCCCTCCCGCGCGGGAGGGGTCGGGGGAGGCCATGGCGGGACAGGGCGTCAAGGAAACCCTCCCCCAGCCCTCCCGATCACGGGAGGGGAACTACAGACCCCTCCCGCGGTCGGGAGGGGTGAAGGCTTACGCCTCCTTGGCCATCTTCTCGGCCTTGGCGACCACCTCGTCGATGCCGCCGACCATGTAGAAGGCGGCTTCCGGCAGGTGGTCATATTCGCCGTCGACCACGGCCTTGAACGAGCGGATCGTGTCCTCGATCTGCACGAACTTGCCCGAGATGCCGGTGAACACCTCGGCGACGTGGAACGGCTGGCTGAGGAAGCGCTGGATCTTGCGTGCACGGGTCACCGTGAGCTTATCCTCTTCGGACAATTCGTCCATGCCGAGGATGGCGATGATGTCCTGCAGCGACTTGTAGCGCTGGAGCAGCGACTGGACCGCACGCGCGGTGTCGTAATGCTCCTGACCGACGACGCGCGGCTCAAGCACGCGGCTGGTCGAATCGAGCGGATCGACCGCCGGATAGATGCCAAGCTCCGAGATCGCGCGGTTGAGCACCGTGGTCGCGTCCAAGTGGGCGAAGGAGGTGGCCGGCGCCGGATCGGTCAAATCGTCGGCGGGGACGTAGACGGCCTGCACCGAGGTGATCGACCCCTTGTTGGTCGAGGTGATCCGCTCCTGAAGCGCGCCCATGTCGGTCGACAGGGTCGGCTGATAGCCCACCGCCGACGGAATGCGGCCGAGCAGCGCCGACACTTCGGCGCCCGCCTGCGTGAAGCGGAAGATGTTGTCGACGAAGAACAGCACGTCCTGGCCTTCGACGTCGCGGAAATATTCGGCGATGGTCAGGCCCGACAGCGCGACGCGCGCGCGCGCGCCCGGCGGCTCGTTCATCTGGCCGAACACCAGCGCGACCTTCGAGCCCTCGCTGATCGGATTGCCCTCGGCATCCTTGGCGATAACGCCTGCGTCGAGGAACTCGTGGTAGAGATCGTTGCCCTCGCGGGTGCGCTCGCCGACGCCGGCGAACACCGAAGTGCCGCCATGGCCCTTGGCGATGTTGTTGATCAGTTCCTGGATCAGGACGGTCTTGCCGACGCCGGCGCCGCCGAACAGGCCGATCTTGCCGCCCTTGGCGTAGGGCGCGAGCAGATCGATCACCTTGATGCCGGTGACGAGGATCGCATTCTCGGTCGACTGATCGACGAACAGCGGCGCCTCGGCATGGATCGGGCTGCGCAAATCGGTCTGCACCGGCCCACGCTCGTCGATCGGCTCGCCGATCACATTGAGGATGCGGCCGAGCGTTGCCGGGCCGACCGGCACCGAGATCTGGCTGCCGGTGTCGCGGACGTTCTGGCCGCGGGTCAGGCCCTCGGTCGAATCCATGGCGATCGTGCGCACGGTGTTCTCGCCGAGATGCTGGGCGACCTCGAGCACCAGGCGGTTGCCGTTGTTGTCGGTCTCCAGCGCGGACAGGATCGACGGCAGGTTCTCGGGGAAGTGCACGTCGACGACGGCACCGATCACCTGGGCGATGGTGCCCACGTTGTTGGTCTGGCCCTGATGGTTGGGGCGGATGTCTTCGGCGAGGGTTGCCATGGGTCTGCTTCCTACTGCGAAACTTTAGAGCGCTTCGGCGCCCGAGATGATTTCCACCAGCTCGGTGGTGATCGCGGCCTGACGGGTGCGGTTATATTCGATCGACAGGCGATTGATCATGTCGCCTGCGTTCTTGGTCGCGTTTTCCATCGCGTTCATGCGGCTGCCCTGCTCCGAGGCGGCATTTTCCAGCAGCGCGCGGAACAGCTGGATCGCGACGTTGCGCGGCAGCAGATCGGCAAGGATGGTCTCCTCGTCCGGCTCATACTCCGTCACCGCCTCGGCCGCGGCGACCGTACCCTTGGCGGCGGCCGGAGCCGGTACCGACACCGGGATGATCTGCTGGCCGGTCGGCTCCTGCACCAGCGCCGAGACGAACTTGGCGTAGAACAGATGAGCGACGTCGAACTCGCCCTTGGCGTAGCGCGCGATGAGATCGTCGGCGATCCCCTTGGCATCGGCGAAAGCGACGTTCTTGATCCCGGCGAGATCGTGATCGGCGAGGATCTGGTCGGGATAGAAGCGGCGGATCACCCGCCCCTTCTTGCCGGCGATGTAGAAGCGCACCGTCTTGCCCGCCTTCTCCAGCTCCTCCGCCTTGCGGCGTGCCGCGCGAACGATGTTGCTGTTGAACGCGCCGGCGAGGCCGCGCTCGGAGGTGGCGATCACGATCAGCTGGACCTGGTCCTTGCCGGTGCCCGCGAGCAACGGCGAGACGCCGATGCCGCCGCCAATACGGCCGGCCAGGCTCGCGACCACGCCTTCGAGCCGCTCGGCATAGGGACGGCCGGCCATCGCCGCCTCCTGCGCGCGGCGCAGCTTGGCGGCGGCGACCATCTTCATCGCCTTGGTGATCTTCTGCGTCGACTTCACCGAGCCGATGCGGATCTTGAGGGCCTTGAGTGACGCCATTTACTTGAGCACCATATCTGCACCGTCATGCTGAACTCGTTTCAGCATCCATGGCCCATCGCCGCCCGCGCGTGCGGCGCGAGGGTCCGGCCATGGACCCTGAAACGAGTTCAGGGTGACGATGTGTGGGTTGTTCCGCATGCGCCTTAAGCGAAGGTCTTCGCGAACTGGTCGAGCGCGGCCTTGAGCCCCGCCTTGGCCTCGTCGCCGAGATCGCGGGTGTCGCGAATCTTGGCGAGCACGTCCGAATGGTTGGCGCGCAGGTCCTGCAGCATCGCCGCTTCGTAGCGGACGACGTCGTTCACCGCGACCTTGTCGACATAGCCGTTCGTGCCGGCGAAGATCGACGCGGTCTGCTCCTCGAACGGCATCGGTGCGAACTGCTTCTGCTTGAGCAGCTCGGTGAGCCGGGCGCCGCGGGCGAGCAGCTTCTGGGTCGAGGCATCGAGATCCGAGCCGAACTGCGCGAACGCCGCCATCTCGCGATACTGGGCGAGCTCGAGCTTGATCGAGCCCGACACCTTCTTCATCGCCTTGGTCTGCGCGGCCGAGCCGACGCGGCTGACCGACAGGCCGACGTTGATCGCCGGGCGGATGCCGGCGAAGAACAGGTCGGTCTCGAGGAAGATCTGGCCGTCGGTGATCGAGATCACGTTGGTCGGGATGTACGCCGAGACGTCACCAGCCTGGGTCTCGATGATCGGCAGCGCAGTGAGCGAACCGCCGCCATTGGCGTCGCTCATCTTGGCGGCGCGCTCGAGCAGGCGGCTGTGGAGATAGAAGACGTCGCCGGGATAGGCTTCGCGGCCCGGCGGGCGGCGCAGCAGCAGCGACATCTGGCGGTAGGCGACGGCCTGCTTGGAGAGATCGTCGAACACGATCAGCGCGTGCATCGCATTGTCGCGGAAGTACTCGCCCATCGCGGTGCCGGTATAGGGCGCGAGGAACTGCATCGGCGCAGGGTCCGATGCGGTTGCGGCGACGACGATGGAATAGTCCATCGCGCCATTCTCTTCGAGCGTCTTGACCAGCTGCGCCACGGTGGAGCGCTTCTGCCCGACCGCGACATAGACGCAGTAAAGCTTCTTCTTCTCGTCGTCGCCGGCGTTCGCCGTCTTCTGGTTGATGAAAGCGTCGATCGCGACGGCGGACTTGCCGGTCTGACGATCGCCGATGATCAGCTCGCGCTGGCCGCGGCCGACCGGCACCAGCGCGTCGATCGCCTTGAGGCCGGACTGCATCGGCTCGCTCACTGACTGGCGCGGGATGATGCCCGGTGCCTTGACCTCGACGCGGCTGCGCTGGTCGGAGACGATCGGGCCCTTGCCGTCGATCGGGTTGCCGAGACCATCGACGACGCGGCCGAGCAGGCCCTTGCCGACGGGCACGTCGACGATCGTGCCGGTGCGCTTGACGACGTCACCTTCCTTGATCTGGGCATCCGAGCCGAAGATCACGACGCCGACATTGTCGGCCTCGAGGTTGAGGGCCATGCCCTGCACGCCGTTCGAGAATTCGACCATCTCGCCCGCCTGGACGTTGTCGAGCCCGTAGATGCGCGCGATGCCGTCACCGACGCTGAGCACCTGGCCGGTCTCCGAGACCTCGGCCTCGGCACCGAAATTGGCGATCTGGTCCTTGATGACCTTGGAGATTTCTGCGGCGCGGATATCCATCACTTAGCCTTTCATCGCGTGCGCGAGCGTGTTCAAACGGGTGCGGATCGACGAATCGATCATCTGTGAGCCGATGCGGACGACGAGCCCGCCGAGCAGCGCCGGATCGACCGACAGGTCGACCGCGACCTCGCGGCCGACGCGCTGGCGCAATTGCTGCTTGAGTTCGACGACCTGCTCGTCGGTGAGCGGATAGGCGCTGGCGACCTCGGCGCTGACCTCGCCGCGGTGGCGGGCGGCGAGCTCGCGGAACGCGCGGGTGATCGCGGGCAGCTTGGCGAGCCGGCGGTTCTCGGCGAGCACGCCGAGAAAGTTTTTGGTGGTCGCGTCGAGCCCGAGCTCGTCGGCGGTGGCGAGCACCGCCTTCACCGCGGCGCCGCGGGCGACCAGCGGGCTGAGGGTGAGCGCCTTGAAATCGGCCGACTGGGCGAGCGCGTCGCGAATGGTCGCGAGGCTCTGCTCGACGGTGTCGATCGTCTTGGAATCACGCGCGAGCTCGAACAGCGCGATCGCATAGCGACCACCTAAGCTTGCCTGAATACCGCCGGATGTCTCCACGCGATCGAAGTCCTCGTTATCAACGGTTAGACCCATAAGGATATGGGCGCGAAACCGCGCCTGCCATGGGATGCCGGGCGGCTAGCATGGGGGTGGCGATGATGCAAGCAAGCTGGGCGGCTGCATGACAGTTGCGTGAACGGTTTTTGTCAGGGTGTTGCGCAACCGCGGGGTCGCGGCGCAAAGGCACCGCCGGGCCCCTTTCGGGCAATAGGATCGAGACGATGAGCGCAGGCACGATGGAACGGATGATGATGAGCGACGGCGCCGAGATCGGCGTCTATCATGCCCAGCCGAGCGGCACGCGGCGTGGCGGGCTGGTGCTGATCCAAGAAATCTTCGGGGTCACCGAGCATATCCGCTCGCTGTGCGACGATTACGCCGCGCTCGGCTATGAGGTGCTCGCCCCGGCGGTGTTCGATCGCGAGGCGCCGGGCTTCGAGATCGACTACACCCGGTTCGACGACGGCGTGAAGCTCGCCCGCGAACTCCATCCGTTCGACCTCACCCTCGCCGACACCCAGACCTGCGTCGATGCGCTGGCCGGAACGGATGGCAAGGGCGGCCCAGTGTTCGTGGTCGGCTATTGCTATGGCGGCTCGGTCGCCTGGTTCGCGGCGACGCGGATGCACCATGTGACCGCGGCGAGCGGCTATTACGGCGGCATGATCGCCGCGGCCGCCGACGAGGAGCCCAAGGTGCCGGTGATCCTCCACTTCGGCAAGCTCGACGCGCATATCTCGATGGCCGATGTCGAAACGATCGCCGCCAAGGACTGGCCCAACGCCACCGTCTACACCTATGACGCCGATCACGGCTTCAACTCGGATCGCCGCGCCCAATATGACGAGGCGTCGGCAACGCTAGCCAAGCAGCGCACGCTCGACCTGTTCCACGCCAACGGCGGCTGACGCCCGGACCCGTGCTTTGGGCGCAAGCGGCGGGATGGAGACACCCCGCCGCGGCGCTACATAAGGGATCATGAGCACGATCATTGACCCCGCCACCGTCCCCGGCATCGACCAGGAGGCCGCCTGGGCCGCCTTCGCCGCCCGCGATCGGAGCCACGACGGGCGGTTCGTGATCGGGGTGAAGACCACCGGCATCTATTGCAAGCCGAGTTGCCCGGCGCGCCACCCGCGGCGCGAGAACGTCTCCTTCCATGCCGATCCGGCCGCGGCACAGGCCGCTGGTTTCCGCGCGTGCCGGCGCTGCCTCCCCGACGCGGTCGGCCGCGACCGGGTCGCGGTCGCCGAGGCGGTGCGGCTGATCGAGGCCGCCGAGGCGCCGATCACGCTCGGCCCGCTCGCCGCCGCGGTCGGCTATGCGCCGCACCATTTTCACCGGTTGTTCAAGCGCGCGACCGGGGTGACGCCGTCGGCCTATGCCCGCGGGCTGCGCGCCGGGCGGGCCGCCGACGCGCTGCGCGACGAGGATCGGGTGACTGATGCGATCTACGAGGCGGGCTATTCGGCGCCGAGCCGCTTCTACGACGAGGCGGCACCGCGACTGGGGATGGCGCCGAGCGCCTGGGCGCGCGGGGGCGCCGGCGCGACGATCCGCTGGACGATCGCCGCCACCAGCCTTGGCCCGCTGCTGATCGCGGCCACCGATAAGGGACTGTGCCGGATCGCGTTCGACGAGGACGACGCGGCGCTGGTCGAGCGCTTCCCGCGGGCGACGGTGATCGCCGGCGGCGACTCGCTCGCCAATCTGGCCGCGCGGGTGGTGGCACAGGTGGAATCGCCCGAGCGCGACCACGACCTGCCGCTCGACGTGCGCGGCACCGCCTTTCAGGAGGCGGTGTGGCAGGCGCTCAAGACCATCCCCGCAGGCGAGACCCGCAGCTACGCACAGCTCGCCGCCGCCGCCGGCGCACCCGGCGCGACACGGGCGGCGGGCAGCGCGTGCGGCGCCAACCCGCTGGCGGTGGTGGTGCCCTGCCATCGCGTGCTGCGGGGCGATGGCAGCGCCGGCGGCTATGCCTATGGGGTGGAACGCAAACGGGCGCTGCTGGACCGCGAGCGAGGTTAACCGCTGCCGATACGTTGGCCGGCGTCGCGGACGATCCTGCTCCCGAACGGGGTGCTGGTGGAGGATCAGTCTGGTCCGTTCGTGCTGAGCCTGTCGAGGCCCATGGGTCTCACTGCCCTTCGACAAGCTCAGGGCGAACGGAGTACGACAGGCAGCTCACCTCGTCAGAGATTACGGCGCGCTGCCTCCAGCGCTGCCCGGTGCCGTGGCGGTGGCGGCCTTCTCGCCATCGGCCTTCTCGGCCGCCTCGAGCGCGGCCTTGCCCTTGAGGCCGGCGTCGAGCAGCGCGACGAGCTGCGCGGCCGGGTTGTTGGGGCCGGCATGGGCATCGAACGCCAGCGGCTGCAGCGTGTGGCGAGCATCGTCGATCTTGCCATCGACGATCGCCTGGCGAGCGACGGCGAAGCGGAGGCCAGGATCCTGCGGCACCAGTTCGAGCGCGCGATCCAGTGCCTGGATTGCGCTGGCGGTGGGCAGCTGATCGGCAAGCTCGAAGCTTTCGTAGAACAGCAGCAGCGCCTGCGCGTCATTCGGATCGAGGTGGTTGGCCTTGATGATCCAGCTCCGCGCCGCCTGCCACACCGCGGCATCCTTGGCCTTGGCGTCATGCGCGCGGCGCAGCGCGATCTGCGCCTTGTAGACCAGCGCCTGTTCGGACTTTGGATCGGCCGCCAGCGCGCGATCGGCGGCAGCGTCGGCGAGATCGTCACGACCGGCATCAAAGGCCATCTCGGCGAGCCATCCCTGCACCACCGGATCGCGCGGATAGTTCGCCGCGATGACGGTCGCGCGCGCGAACAGTGGCTGCGCGGTCGTCCGGTTGACGCCGCGGTCGGATTGCATGCGCAAGCCGATCATCGCCTTCTCACCCGGTGCCAGCGCACGCACCGACACGGTTACCGCGGGCAGCTTGTCGATCGGGATCCGCGTTGCCGGGAGGGTTGACGCCGCCAGATAGGCATTAACCGCGCGGTTCATCGCCTTGAGGTCGCCAAACGCCTGCCGCGCCGCGTCCAGGCTCGGCGTCCCCTTGTTGAGCGCATCGAGATAGGCGGCGAACTGCTTGCGCCGATCGGTGTTGAACATGATGTAATGGGTCAGCAACCAGCCGCGCGCGTAGAGCGACTCGGTCTCTTCATCGTTCATCGGCTTGGTGCGCGGCGTGAACAGCTGCTCGACCGACAGCGACTTGCCCATGAACAGACTATAAGCCCGATGATTGGCGGCTCCGCCGATCTGGACATAATCTTTTGTCACCTGCGCGGTCGACGCGAACTCGGCATAACCTTCCGAAAACCACGCCGGATAGGCGGCGGCATAATTGCCGAGCAGGAAGTGGTGGGCATATTCGTGAAACAGCACGATCCGCGGCTGCAGATCGAGCACGTTACTGGTATCGAAGCCGCCCTTGGGCGTGAACGCCACCGAGCCGGTCACCCGTGGTTCGTAGAAGCCGGCGACGTTGCGGCATCCGCTGCCACCGCCGCACAGCCGCTTCACCGCCTCGTCGTCGGCAACGACATAAACGGTGACCTTGTTGGCCTCATCCTCCGGGTTCGAGCGGACGTGGTGGAAATAGCGCAACACCTGATCGAAGCGCTCGAGCTGTTCGGCCTGGCGCTTAATTTCGGCGGCATTGTTGTCGGCATAGACGATGAAGTGCGACGACGTCGCTTCCAGCCATTCGGCGTGGGCGGGCTGTTGCACCACCGCCATCGTCAACGCCGCCGCCGCCATCCGCCAGCGCCAACCAACAGCCGTCATCGTCGCATCCCCCTGCCCCTTGTCGGGTGATCCTATCGCCGGCGGATCACCCTGTCAGCCCGCGGCTTTGCAGGCATAGACCAGCTTTTCGTTGGGCAGTCGCGGCAGCGCGGCGCGGATCGCGGCCTGCTGCTGGATTAGCGCTTCGGTCGGCGCCGGTTCGATGGTGCAGGCCTTGAGGCCGGTCTGCACGCGCAGCTTGCGCGCTGCCGCCATCGCCGTGGCGGGGAGGAAGTAGCGGGTGTTGGTATAGGTGCGGGTCGCCGGATCGAAGCCGAGCACCGACAGCGTCTGTTCGGCATCCGGGACCAGCACCCGCTCCCACCGGCTGGCGCTTGCGACATATTGGGTGTGGCCGTTCATGCAGCCGTTGCGCCCCCAGTCGAGCGCCACGTCCGCGGTCGACGACATCGTCACCCGGCTGCGCTCGGGCTGCATGGTGCAGACCAGCTTACCGAGCGGCGCGTTGCGGCTGCTGGCGACGGTGAGCGCGGCCGGCGCGGGCAGCTCGATATCGGCGGACGGCCGCAGCACGAACACAGTCACCGCGGTGAGCATGGCAAGCGCGCCGACGACGGCGGCCCAGATCGCGTGGCGCCGCTGGTCGCGGATCTCGAGCAGCCCGGCACCGCCGATCATCAGCGCTCCCGCCACCAGCAGCAGCCCGGCGATGGCCATGACATTTTCGCGGTGGCGCTCGGCTGCATTGCGCGCGGAGGCGAGCGCCTCCTCGCGGTTCATCTCGGCCTGGGTGCTGGCCTCGCGTCGCGCGGTCGCCGCCTCGGCTTGAGCATGAGCCTCCGCCTCGGCGTCCTGGCGCAGCCGCTCCTCCATTGAGGTGCAGGGCGTGCCAATCGTGGCGAAGGGCTGATCGGCGTCGTGGAGGAAGCTCGCCAGCTCGGTATCGGCGATCGCAAAGCCGAATGAGGAATCGCCTTCCTCGCCGCGGGTGATCGCCGAATTGACGCCGATGACCCGGCCGCAGCGATCGAGCAGCGGCCCGCCGGAATTGCCGCGGGCGATGCTGGCGGTGTGGAGCAGCACCTCGATTCCCGTCAGGCTGCGGCGACCGGAGAACACCCCTTCCGAGCGCACCGGCGAGGTCGGCCGGATATAATCGGCAGCCGATTGCGCGGTGGCGAGATCGACGTTGCCGGGATAGCCCAGCGCCACCACCGGATCGCCCTCGGTCACCGGGCCGGTATAAAGCGCGGCGGGCGGCAGCGCGGCGCCGGTGAATTCGATCAGTGCCAGATCGCGCTTGGAATCATAGGCGATCACCTTGCCCTGGTATGATTTGTCGCCTTCGGAGGGGACGATGCCGATCACGACATTGTCGGGGTAGCGATCGGCTAGCTCCATGACATGGGCATTGGTGACGATACGATTGGGTGCGATCGCAACGCCGCTGCCATGGCCGAAGCCGACCACCTCGCCATCGACCACCGCGATGGTAACGACGCGCACCACCCCGCGTGCCGTGGCGGCAATGTCATCGGCCGCAGCGGGCGCGGCCCAACCAAGCGCGGCGAAAAGAAGCAGGAGCCAGCGGATCACGGCGCTTCTCGAACGGCACCGAGGCGCCGGTGTCAAGCGCCGCCCCCCTGGGTGCCGGCGACGATCCAAGAGAAGCTGCGGGAAACCAAGCTACTTTGGTTAGGAATATCTCAAACCTTGGCCCCTACCGATCACGCCAGAGCATGAGGGTATGGCGATGAGTGCGTTCGGACGGCGGAGCGGAATGGGCGGCGGGCAGCCGTCACGGCCTGCATTCGGGGTGGCGCGGCCGATGCAGGGCGGCGGCACGCCGCGGCCCGAGCCGGAGGCGATCGGCGGCGGTAGCCAATTCCCGCCGATCGACATGCTGCCGCTGCCCGGCGAGGAGGGTTACGGCACCCAGCCCGACCAGATGAGCGACGCGATGCAGCGCCTCACCGATCGCCAGAATGCGAGCGGCGACGCCGGCAACAGCCGCGGCGAGGGTTTTGAGGCGTCGATCCACAAGATCAAGGAGCAGGTGCTGCCGCGCCTGCTCGAGCGCGTCGACCCTGAGGCCGCCGCGACGCTCGGCAAGGACGAGCTCGCCGAGGAATTCCGGCCGATCATCGGCGAGGTGCTCGCCGAATTGAAGCTCACCCTCAACCGCCGCGAGCAGTTCGCGCTCGAGAAGGTGCTGGTCGACGAATTGCTCGGGCTCGGACCGCTCGAGGAACTGCTCGCCGACCCGACTATTACCGACATCATGGTCAACGGCCCCGAGCAGACCTACATCGAGCAGAAGGGCAAGCTAGTGCTCGCCCAAATCCAGTTCCGCGACGAGGAGCATCTGTTCCAGATCGCACAGCGGATCTGCAACTCGGTCGGCCGTCGCGTCGACCAGACCACCCCGCTCGCCGACGCCCGCCTCAAGGACGGCAGCCGCGTCAACGTCATCGTGCCGCCGCTGTCCCTGCGCGGCACCGCGATCTCGATCCGTAAATTCTCCGCCAAGCCGATCACGCTCGACATGATGGCGAACGGCGGCTCGATGAGCAGCAAGATGGCGACCGCGCTCAAGATCGCGGGCGCGAGCCGGTTCAACGTCGTCATCTCGGGCGGTACCGGCTCGGGCAAGACGACCATGCTCAATGCCCTCTCCAAGATGATCGACCCGGGCGAGCGCGTGCTGACGATCGAAGACGCGGCCGAGCTTCGGCTGCAGCAGCCGCACTGGCTGCCGCTGGAAACCCGCCCCGCCAACCTCGAGGGTCAGGGCGAGATCAGCATCCGCGATCTCGTCAAGAACGCGCTGCGTATGCGCCCGGATCGCATCATCCTCGGCGAAATCCGCGGCAGCGAGTGTTTCGACATGCTCGCGGCGATGAATACCGGCCACGACGGCTCGATGTGTACCCTCCACGCCAACTCCCCGCGCGAGGCGCTCGCCCGCATGGAGAACATGGTGATGATGAGCGACATCAAGGTGCCCAAGGAAGCGATCAGCCGCCAGATCGCGGATTCGGTCGAGCTGATCATCCAGGTGAAGCGCCTGCGCGACGGTTCTCGCAGGGTCACCAACGTCACCGAGGTGATCGGCATGGAAGGTCCGGTGATCGTCACCCAGGAATTGTTCAAGTTCGAGTATCTCGACGAGAGCGCCGACGGCAAGATCATCGGCGAATACCGTTCGATGGGTCTCAGGCCCTATACGCTCGACAAGGCCAAGCAGTTCGGCTTCGACCAGGCATTCCTCGAGGCGTGCCTGTAAGCTGATCGGCGCCATGCGCGTAGACGACTCGGGATCCGCCACGACACCATTGCCGCCGCCCCACGCAACCGCGTCGTGGTGGCGGGCGACAGCTGGTCGCCCGCTTCTCTGGCTGATGCTGCTCGGCGCGGCGCTGCGGATCATCGCCGCCGCAGTGCCTGGCTTCCATCATCCGGACGCGATCTATCAATATCTCGAGCCCGCACAGCGCCTGCTGACCGGCGACGGGGTGATTACCTGGGAATGGCGCGCGGGGATCCGCAGCTGGACGCTGCCGGCACTGCTCGCAATGCCGCTTGGCCTCGGCGAATGGCTGGACCCTATGGGAGCCTTGCCAACGCTGCTGCCGCGAGTTGCGACGGGACTCGCCTCGCTGTCGATCGTCTGGGCGGCGTGGCAGATCGGCCGCCGCCATGCGCCGCTCACCGGCGTGCTCGCCGCGTTCGTCGCGGCGACCTGGTTCGAGCTGATCTTCTTCGGCGCGCAGACGCTGGCGGAGCCGCTCGCCACCGCGGCCTTCCTGCCGGCTGCGGCCCTCGTTACCGCCCCACGCCAGCGCGCGCGCGACGCCGCCATCGCCGGCGCGCTGCTCGGCTTCGTGCTCGTCGCCCGGCCGCATTACGCACCCAGCATCGCCACGCTGATCCTCGTCGCTTGGTGGCCGCGCGGTGCGCAGGCGGCACACTGGCGGCGTGTGCCCTGGCTGATCGCGGGCGGGCTGGTGGTGGGGCTCGCCAGCGCCGCGATCGATGCCGCGCGAGGCCAATTGCCCTTCGCCTGGATGTTGGAGAATCTTCGCCAGAATATTGTCCATGGCGTCGCGGCGCGCTACGGCACCTTGCCGGCGATCGCTTATGTGTCGTGGCTGCTCGAGGTCTGGCGGTGGTGGATCGTGCCGGTGGCGATCGGCGTGCGGTTCGGCTGGCGGCGGTGCCCGGCGTTGGCGGCGGCGGCCCTCGTCACGCTGCTCGTCCACAGCGGCATCGCCCACAAGGAATATCGCTTCATCTTCCTGGCAGTGACGGCGCTGCTGGTGCTGGCCGCGATCGGCTGGGGCGAGATCATCGGCCTGGTCCGCCAGCGCTGGGGTGCAACGGTCGGCCGGCGGGTCGCGTTCGGGGTGTTCGCCGCCTGGGGACTGGCGTCGCTCGGGCTGGCGGAGGGGTCGTTCGCGCCCAATCAGTTCGATCCGGGCACGGCGGGAAGCCAACTCTTCGCGGCGATCCGCCGCGATCCCGCAGCCTGCGGGGTGGCGTTCATGGTTACCGATGGCGTCATCACGTCATTGCCTGGCATGAGCGCGCTGCGGCGCGCCATACCGCTCAGCCTGTTCTGGAACCAAGATCCCGCGGTGACGCCGGAGGATCCGGAACGTGCCGCCGCGCGATGGAGTGCGAGCTATAACCGGCTGATCACATTCTCCGTGGGGCCTGAACACACGCCGACGGACTACAAAGCGTTGGCCTGCCACCCACTGCGCGACGGCCGGCTCTGCCTGTTCGCACGGCCTGGCCGCTGCGCCGGCGCGGCAGGATCCCCCTTCCTGGTCAACCGGGTGCTGGCGCGCACGGGATTCTAGCCGGGGATGCCAATCCCCCGTAGGAGGACCGCGATGCGCTTGCTCCTCCCGTCGATCCTGCTGCTGCTCGCCGCCGCCCCTGCCCCACCGGCGGGCCCGGAGGATGGCGTCACCACCCTGGCCGCCGATGCCGAGGCGCAATGGGTGCCGTTCGATCTTACCCCGGGCAACCAGATCCGCTTCGCGATGCGGCTCGATTCGCGGCCGATCACCGCGGTGCTCGACACTGGGGTGTCGTTCTCGGTGCTGGCGCGCGCCTCGGCGGCGGTGGATCCGGCGCGATTAACGAGCGGCGGCCAGGCAACCGCGATCGGCGGTGCCGTCGCCACCGGTTGGCTGCCGACCGGCACCATCACCATCGGCGGCCTGACCCGGCGCGGCGGCGGCGTCTCGGTCGCCGACCTGCCGGCGCTGGCCACCGGCGGCGCGACGCCGGTCGACATGCTGGTCGGCCGCGACCTCACCGGCGGTCAGGCACTCGACATCGACTATGAACATCGCCGCTTCCGCCTCATCCCCACCGGCCGCCTGCCGTTCACCGGCGCGACCGCGCCGCTCGCCATCTCCGCTGCGCGGCGGGTCTATGAAAGCGAGCTCACCGTTGCCGGCCGCCGCCTCGCGCCGATGGTGGTCGACACCGGCGATGGCTCGGCGATCACCTTGTCGGCGGCGGCCTGGCAGCGCGCGGGGCTTGCCACCTTGCCCAACACCACCACCATTTCGTTCGGGCTTGCCGGCCCCGTGGTGAGCACGCTGGCGATCGCCCCGGCGGTGGCACTCGGCACCCAGCTGGCGCGGCAGGTGGAGGTGCGGGTGGAGCCCGCCGGCGGCTTCTCACAGGCGATCGGCGTTGCCGGACGGATCGGCTCGGGGTTCCTGCAGCGTTATCGCGTGCTGCTCGACCCGGCGGCGGGGCGGATGGTGCTGCAGCCCGGCCTGACCGCCGACCAGCCGCCGCTGCGCTCCACCAGCGGACTTCTGGTAGGGATCGAGCCGGACCGGCTGCGCGTGCTCCATGTGATGCGCGGCGGCCCGGCGGAAGCGGCGGGCTGGCATGACGGCGATCGCATCTGCCGGATCAACGGCGTCCCGATCCCCGCCGATTATGCGGGCAACCCGATCGCCGCCTGGTCGATCGGCGCACCGGGCACGGTGGTGATGCTCGGCCTGTGCACCGGCGAGGTCCGCTCGCTGACCCTAAAGCGCTTCTACTGAGGGCTCAGCGACGACATCAGCCCGCGTGGAAGCCGAGCCCGGCCATAATCATCGCCGCAAGCAGCGCCGCCATCTGCACCGTGCGCCAATCGACCACGCCGACCCGATCAAGATCCTGCCGCAGCCGCCGGCGGCGATCGCCGAGCCCGGCCACAATGGCCAGCAGCACTGCGACCGCAGCCCCCACGCCCCACATCATCTCAGCCGAGCTTCTCGACCTTTTCCTGCAGCCGCGACAGTTCGGCGCGCAGTGCGGCGATCTCGTCGTCCTTGGTCCCGCCCGGTGCCGCGCCAGCCGCCGCCGCCGGCATCACCGGCTTGAACGCTTCCGCCGCGGCCTCGAACATCGCCATGTTGCGCTTGGCGATCTCGGCGAAGGGAGAATGGGCGAAGGCGCCCTCGACCGCCGACTTGAACTGCGCCTGGTTGCGGCGAAAATTCTCCATCGATGCATCGAGATAGCCCGGCACCAGTGCCTGCATCGAATCGCCGTACATCGCGATCAGCTGGCGCAGGAAGCCCACCGGCAACATCGCCTGGCCGCGGTTTTCCTCGTCCATGATGATCTGGGTGAGGACGCTGTGGGTGATGTCCTCTTCGGTCTTGGCGTCGATCACCTTGAAGTCGCGCCCTTCGCGCGTCATCGTGGCGAGGTGGTCCAATGTGATGTAGGAAGAGGTTTCGGTATTATAGAGACGCCGGTTGGCGTACTTCTTGATAATGACCGTGCCGTCCCCCGCGTTTTGTTTTTTCATCCGGCTCTCCATCCGTGATTGAGGCGGACGATACGCCGATGCTTGCCGCACCGCAACACGGGCCACGCCCTCTCCCTCTGTTTCTCGCCATGCTGCGCAGCGAAACCGCAGATGTACCCGACGCTCGCGCCGCCGCGCTGCGTGGCCTTGCCTCCTATCAGCAAGCGCCCCGCCCGCCCGCGCCCGAGCCGATGCCTGCGCGTTTTTTTGAAGGCCGGGTATGCCTGCGCGACTATGGCGGCGTCGGTCCGCCGGTTGTTTTCGTGCCGTCGCTGATCAATCCGCCGGGGATCCTCGACCTCGGCGAGCGATCGCTGCTGCGCTGGATGGCATCCCAGGGATTGCACGTGTGGCTGGTCGACTGGGGCACCCCGGAGCCTGCCGATCGCACGCTAGGCCTCGCGGATCATGTCGAACAGCTGCTGATCCCGCTGATCCAGCGCCTGGAGGAGCCGCCGGTGCTCGTCGGCTATTGCCTTGGCGGCACGCTGGCGATCGCCGCCGCGGCGCGCACGCCGGTGGCCGGGCTGGCGACCCTCGCCGCGCCGTGGCGGTTCGCGGGCTATGGCGATGCGCGGGCGTCGATGCTTGAGATGTGGCGCCGCGCCCAGCCCTGGTGCGAGCGGCTCGGCCTGGTACCGATGGAGCTACTGCAGGCCGGCTTCTGGCAGCTCGACCCCGCCGCCACCGTGGCGAAATACGGCGCATTCGGTCGGCTTGACCCCGGCAGCGCCGCGGCGAGCGATTTCGTGCGCCTTGAGGATTGGGCCAACACCGGCGCGCCGCTGCCCTACGCCTTCGGACGCGAGCTGTTCGAGCAGTTCGTCGGCGACGATCTGCCCGGCAGCGGCCGCTGGGTGGTCGGCGGCAGCCCCATCGAGCCGGCTGACCTCGCCTGCCCCACCGTCGATGTGGTGTCGCGCGCCGACCGCATCGTCCCTGCCGCCACCGCCGCGCAGCTGCCGGGGCGTAGCGACAGCGGGTTAGGCCATGTCGGCATGATCGTTAGCCGGCGCGCGCCTGCAGAGCTGTGGGTACCGCTGGCCGAATGGATCAAGGATGTCGGCGCCTGATCCGGCGACGGCACGATGCGGACGCGCCTATATCCACGTCCGGTCTAACCGCGCACCGAGGCTGGTGAGCAGCTCATATTGCGACATGCCCGATTGCGCCGCCGCCTGTGGCAGCGCGAAATCGAGCGCGATCCAGTCGCCTTCGGCCAAGTCGGATTGTGTCGAGACGTCGATCGCGGTGAGGTCCATCGAGACGCGGCCGATCACCGGCAGGTCGCCGGCGGCGCCGCGGTCGGAAAAGCCGCGGAAATAACCGTCGGCATAGCCGATGTTGAGGATCGCCACCTCGGTGTCCGCGCGCGCCGTCCAGGTCGCATTATAGCCCACCGTTCCCCCGGCGAGGACAAGCCGCCGTTGCAGGATCTGCGCCTCGGGCACCGCGACCTGGCGGATAGCCGCCAGTTCGGGCCGGGCGACGCCGCCGTACAGCGCCAGGCCGGGGCGGACGAGATCGAAGTGATATCCGCCGCCAAGCGCGACGCCTGCCGAATTGGCGAGGCTCATCCGCCGCGCATCGGTGACGCCGGCCAAGCTGGCGAACAGCGCCCGCTGACGCTCGTTCATCGGCGAATCCTCGTCGGCGCAGGCGAGATGGCTGATCAGCGTCTCGATCCGCAGGCCCACGAGCAGCCCGTCGCGCACCGCAGCGCTCGACACGCCAAGCCGGTTCATCCCGGTGTCGACCATGACGTCGCAGGCACCGCCCCCGGCGTCGCGCCAGCGGGCGACCTGCGCGTCGGTGCTGAGCACGGGACGGGCGATGCCGCTCGTCGCCAGCGCCATGTCGTCGGCACGCAAACCGTGGAGCACCGATACCGGCAGCCCGAGCGGGGCCAAAGCTTCGGCCTCGCGCCACGTCGCAACGAAGAAATCGCGGCAGCCCGCTGCGGCGAGCCGCCTGGCCACGTCGCTCGCGCCGAGGCCATAGCCATCGGCCTTGACCGCCGCGCCGCATGCCGCGGCGCCACTGAGGCGGTCCATGTGCTGCCAATTGGCGACAAGCGCGGCGGGATCGAGGCGGAGGCGAAGAGGAGCGGTCACCCGCGTCGCATAAGCCGGGCCGACGCGGGCGTCGATGGCTGCATGCCACCGACGATCGCCAGCGGACCTACTTCATCGCGTATTTGAACCCGATCCACAGCGTCCGCGGGTTAGCGCGCTCGACGATGTCCGCGCCGCTGATCCCCGTCTCGATCCGCTTGTCGAACAGGTTCTCGCCGCGCGCCTCGATCGCCAGCCCATGGGTCACCGGCAGCGACAGATAGGCATCCAGCGTCGTCGCAGGATCGAGGCTGTCGATATTGACGTCGTCATCGAATTGGCGACCGATGTGGCGCACGGTGGCGGAAGCGGCGAGGCCGCCGCGCCGCCAGCCGAGCGTGCCCGACACCTGATCCTTGGGGGTCTGCGCGGGCCGCAGCCCGTCGAGCGCGGCGGCGAGCCCCGTGGCATGGACCTCGGCGTCGACATGGCTCCACGAGGCGAGCGCGGTGAGATGACCGAGCGTGTAGCTCGCATCGACCTCAAGCCCGGTGGAGGTGATCGCATCGAGATTTTCCCGGATCAGCGAACTGCTGGTCGCGGTGCGCGACAGGGTGACGTTGGCGATCGCATCCTTCAGCCGGTTGTGGAACACGGTGGCGGCGAGGCTGACGCCGGCCAGCGGGGTCAGCGTCACGCCGCCTTCATAGCCGGTCAGCCGCTCGGGGCTGAGCGCGGCATTGGCGGCGGTGGTGTCGTTGCCGACGCGGAACGGGCGGTAGAGCTCGTTGAGGGTCGGCAGCCGCCAGCCGCGATAGGCCGCGGCGCGGAAGGTGACGAGGCTGGCGACCCGATAGGCAAGCCCTGCTCGGCCGCTGAACTCGCTGCCGTCGCGGTCCGGGAACTGGTTGTTGGTGAGCGCGGCGCCGCCGGCGAGCGGCCGCTCGGTAAGCGAGCCATCGTCGATGTTCCAGAAGTCCACCCGGCCGCCGAGCGTGACGGTGAGATCGCCGAGATCGGTGCTGGCATCGGCGAACAGGCCCTTGTTCTGATTCGATCCGCCGGCCTCGCGGCGGCGGGTCGGCACCGCATTCTGGAACAGGTACAATTCCTGCGTCTTGCCGGTGACATCGCGGATGTCGGCACCGAGCCGCAGGTCGATCCCGGCGCCGATCGGCGGCTGGATCTCGACCCGTGCGCCGAGCCCGGTGGCAGGCACGCTATATTGGTCGAGCGACTGGGTGACGGTGGCGCGGTCGGCGCTAACCGAGGCGAACTGCGAGGCAAAGGCGCGGGTCTGGAGATAGCCCAGCATCGACCAGCCCCAATGGCCGTGGCCGACCAGCCGGAGGCTGGCGTCGGCCCCCTCGGACTTGTTGTCGGTAAAGTCAGTGCCGCGGTTGCGACGATCGGTGAAGGCGCTGAGATTGGCCTGCAGCTCGGTGGAGGGGGCGATGCCGATCACGGCGCGAATCGCGCCCGACGCCTGCTCATAGGGCGCTGCATGATCGACCGCGCCGCGATCCTCGGCGACGGTGGGGATAAAGCCATCGCCGCGCGCATAGGCGCCCGAGATGGTCGCAAAGCCGTTGCCCCGCACCAGCGACGCCGACCCTTGCGCATCGACCGAAGCGCGGCTGCCATAAGCCAGGCTGGCGGCGAGCGGCGACAGCTGATCGGGCTTGGCGCTGTCGAGCTCCACGGTGCCGGCGAGCGCCCCGGCGCCATAATAGCCGCTGCCACCGCCGCGGGTGACGCGGACCTGGCCGAGCCGGTCGGTCGCATAGGCCGGGAACGCCACCCAGCCGCCGAACGGATCGGTCTGCGGCACGCCATCGAGGATCAGCAGCGCGCGGCTGGAGGCGTTGCCGCCGATCCCGCGCAGGCTGATGCCCTGGCTGGTCGGGTTGGCGGAACGCGAGTCCGAGCGGCGGAACTGCTGGAGCCCGGCGACATCGGCAAGCACGCTCTCGAGCCGGTCGCTGGCATTGGCCTCGAGCCGGTCGCGATCGATGGTGACGACGTCGAACGCCCTGTCGCCGGGGGTGGAGAGACCGCGGCCGGTGACGACGATATCGGGGCCCGTATCGTCGCCCACGGAGGCGACCGTCTGCGCCGATGCGATCGGGCAGCCCATGACGACGGTGGCGACCAGTGAGGCGGCGGCGAACAGGTACGGCTTCATGCGGCCCCCATGATCAGCAAACCGGTCGCCGGCAACCGCGGCCCGGCGATTTGCGTCGCAGCGTGACCTATATGTACCAGCCCGTTAACGGCGTTGCCGGCTCCGTAAACCATGCCCCGCACCTGCATTGTTCAGCCGCGGGAACATTGCCGATCCGCGAGCAGTTAGGACCGGTATGGACCGTCCGTTGCTCTCCGCCGAACGGCTTCGTGATGAACTCAACCAGGCCGCACTGCGCCTGTCACTGGACAGCGAGGGCGCGCGAATCGATTTCATGCTCCCCACCCTTGCCGACCCCGCCGAAGCGTTCGATCACAATTGGGACGTACAGGCCTATTGCCCAGAAGGGCTGGACGAGATCTGCCGCCGCGCGGTGGAGCAGGTCGCCGAGCAATGGGATCTGGAGGCGGAGTGAACGGAGGTTGCTCACGGTTGGCCGGTCGCACCTAATTCATCACCCCAGCTTGCGTGGCTGCTTCCGGCTCCTCTTCTCGCAGAGATCCTCGCATCCGGCGAGACGACGACGGGCAGCCTATTCCACCCCATCCTCTCGTTCCGCCCCCGCTCGACGCAGCCCGGTAAGGTCGATGCCGTGGCGCTGAACCTTATAGTAGAAGGTCTTGCGCGGCAGCCCGAGCGCCTGCATCGCCGCGCCCGCATCGCCCTTCGCCGCGAGCACCGCCTCGACGATCGCCTGGCGCTCGAAAGCGGCGACGCGATCGGGCAGCGTGTCAGCCGCCTGCTCTCCGGCAGGCTCGGGAGCGAGGCCGATCATCACCTGATCGGCGAAATGCGCGAGCTCGCGGACGTTGCCGGGCCAGCGATGCTCCACCAGCCGCCGGCGAACCGCGGGGGTGAGATCGGGCAGCGGCCGGCGTAGGCGCGACGCGGCGAGATCGAGCAGATGCGCGAACAGCAGCGGCACGTCGTCCAGCCGCTCGCGCAGCGGCGGTACCCGCAGCCGCACTGCGGACAGGCGATAGTATAGGGCCGGATCGATCGCCGCCTCGGCCTGCTCGCCGGCGGTAGCGACGAGCCGCACGTCAACCGGCGACGGATCGCCGCCGGCGGCAAGGCCCGGGACCGTCCGCTCCTCGGCGAATTGCGCGAGCCGCGCCTGCAGCGCCGGCGAGGCGCGATCGACGTCGTCGAGGAACAGGGTGCCGCGCGCCGCCGCCGCGATGGTGCTGCCGATCAGTTCGGGCTCGATCAGCGCATCCGGCATTGCCGCGCAGGCGACGGTGGCGAAGCGATGCCGCGCGCGGGCGCCGCCGCGGTGGATCAGCCGCGCGAGCAACTCCTTGCCGGTGCCCGTCTCACCCTCGATCAGCACGTCGATGTCGGCATCGGCGAGCAGCGCGACCGTGTCGCGCAGCTGGACGATCGCGGGCGATCGGCCAACCAGCGGCGAGCCATCCGGTGCTGCTGCCAGCGCGCGAAGGCGCCGATTGTCCAACACCAACCCACGGTGCGCGCTGGCCCGACCGACCGCGGCGAGCAGCGCGTCCGGGTCGAACGGCTTGGTGATGAAATCCCAGGCGCCGGCCTTCAGCGCATCCACCGCCATCGCAACGTCGCCATGGCCGGTGATCAGCAGCACCGGCAGATCGGCATCGCGCGCGTGAAGCCGCCGGAACAGTTCGACGCCGGACATGCCGGGCATCGCGACGTCGCTAACCACCACGCCGGCAAAGCCGTCATCCAACGCCGCCAGCGCCGCGGCGGCGTCGGCATGCTCGGTCACCCGATAGCCGGCAAGGCCGAGCATCTGCGCGATCGAGCCGCGGATGTCGGCATCGTCGTCCACCAGGGCGACCAGGGGGGGCGTTTCGCTCATCCGGCTTTCTTCAACTCGATCTGGAAGCAGGCGCCCTGCGTCGACGGCAGCAGCCGCAGCGTGCCGCCCATGTCGGTCATGATGTCGAGCGCGATCACCAGCCCGAGCCCGAGTCCGGCGGCGCGGCTGGTGACGAACGGCGTAAAGATCCGCGCGGCGATCCCCGGATCGACCCCCGGACCATTGTCGGCGATGTCGACGCGGACGGTGTCTTCCTCGATGTCGAGCGTCAGCGCCAGCTGCGGCTCGGCACGCCCTTCCAGCGCCTCGATCGCATTCTGCAGCAGATTGACCAGCACCTGCTCCAGCCGCACCTTGCCGGCGAGCACCAGCAGATCCGGCGGGATCGGCGCGGCGGTGAAGGCGACGCTCGACAGCCGCTCCTTGAGGATCAGCCGCGCCCCGTCCACCGCCTCGGCCAGCGGCATCGGGCCGATCGCGCCGGTGCCCTTGCGCGCGAACCCCCGCAGCGCCGCCGTCACCTCGCCGATGCGGCTGGCGAGCCGGCCGATCGCCTGGAGATTGCCGCGGACCTGCTCGGCATCGCCGCGTTCGAGCAGCCGCTCGCCGTTGGCGGCATAAGTGCGGATCGCGGCGACCGGCTGCGCGGTCTCGTGCGCGACGCTCGCCGTGACCTGCCCCAGGGTCGCCAGCCGGTTGGCCTGGCGCAATCCTTCGCGCAGCAGGTCGGCGCGGGCATCGGAGGCGATGCGCTCGTCGATCTCGCGGCGCAGTTCGGCGGTGCGGGTGGCAACCGCCGCCTCGAGCTCGTGGGTACGCGCCGCTTGGCGGCGGCTGCGGGCACGCAGCCCCAGCGTCGCACCACAAAGGGCGAGCATGGCGAGCGCGGCGCCAAGCTCGGCAAGCCGCACCACATCGTCGACTGCGGTGGTGGTGCCGCGCAGCAGGTTGAGCTGCCACCCGTTCGGCGACGGCGGCAATCGCACCCAGAGCAGGCGTCCCGCCTGGCCGGGCACCGTCACCCGCGCCTCTCCCGTCGCGCGCGCGGCGGCCGCCCACGGCAGGATCGCGAGCGACTCCTCGCCCGACTGGATCTCGGCGCGGAACCGCGCCGACGCTATCGGGCCGAGCGGCCGGGTAACGCGGAACCGCCAGTCGGGCCGGCTCGTCACCAGTATCACGCCGTGATCGTCGTCGGCGAAGGTGATGCCGCCGGCGCCGCGCCACTGCCGCTCGACTTGGTCGAACTCGAGCTTGACCACGATCACGCCGCCGCGCGGGGTGCGGCGGCTGAGATAGAGGCCGGGCTTGTGGCTGACCGTGCCCATCGCGAACTGCGTCGCCAGCGCATCGAGCGTCGCCTCGCGGAAATAGCGCCGGAAGCGGTAGTCCATGCCGACAAAGCTGTGCGCGGTACGCCAGTTGCTCGCGGCAATCGCGCGGCCGTCGGCACCGATCACATAGATGGCGGCGGCGCCGGTGGTGCTTGCCAGCGTTTCCAGCCGCTGGTTGAGCGCGCGCCGCGCCGGCACGGCGCCGGCCAGGGCGCCATCAAGGTCGCGATCGGCGGCGAGCGCCAACGGCAGCAGCCTGAACCGCGCGATCTCGCTGGTCAGCAGCGCCTCGCGCAGCCGGGCATCGATGCGCACCGCGGCCTCAAACCGGCTGAGCGCGCGATCCTCGGCGATCCTGCCCGCCAGTGTCGCAGCAATCCCGGCCAGCGCCAGCGCCAGCACCGCCTCCCGCCACCACCGCCTGATCCACACGCCGTGCATACCCAAGCCGCTAGCCGGCATCGCTACCCTGTGCAAGATCTTGCACATTTACTGATCCGGAGCTGCGGCCAGGCTCCTAATGCGATGGCAAACAAGACCGCTATCATGCTGTGGTTGCAGGATTTTACATCATATGCCGGATTGCTTGCATGACAAGCCGTAACAGACGAAACCATTGATCCTGCACATACCGTCATCAAGAACGAACTGTGCCGTGATCGAGGATGAAAGGCCCAGGATGACCATCGCCGTTCCCGCCAGCGACCAGCCGACCCCCGTGTCGCCGCCCTGGTATCGCCATCTCTACGCGCAGGTGCTGGTGGCAATCGTCGCCGGCGTGCTGCTCGGCCATTTCTACCCCGCTACCGGGGAGGCGATGAAGCCGATCGGCGATGCCTTCATCAAGCTCGTCAAGATGGTGATCGCGCCGGTGATCTTCCTCACCATCGTCACCGGCATCGCCGGCATGCGCGATCTCGGCTCGGTGGGCCGCGTCGCCGGCAAGGCGTTCGTCTATTTCTTCTTCTTCTCGACGCTGGCGCTGATCGTCGGCCTGATCGTCGCCAATGTGATCCGGCCCGGCGCCGGGCTCAACATCGATCCGGCATCGCTCGACACCACCAAGGTCGCCGAGTTCGCCGAGAAGGCGCATGAGACGACGCTGACCGGCTTCCTCACCGGGATCATCCCCGACACCTTCCTGTCGGCGCTGACTGCGGGCAACATCCTCCAGACGCTGTTCGTCGCGATCCTGTTTGGCGTCAGCCTCGCGCTGGTCGGCGATCGCGGCCAGGGCGTGCTCGATCTGCTCGAGCAGGCGTCCACCGCCTTCTTCAAGCTGGTCGCGATCGTGATGAAGGTAGCCCCCGTTGGCGCGTTCGGCGCGATGGCCTTTACCATCGGCAAGTACGGCGTCGGCACTCTGGCCAATCTCGCCGCGCTGGTCGGCACCTTCTATCTCACCTCGATCATCTTCGTGCTGCTGGTGCTCGGCACCGTCGCCAAGCTCAGCGGCTTCTCGATCCTGGCGCTGATCCGCTACCTCAAGACCGAACTGCTGCTGGTGCTCGGTACCTCGTCGTCGGAAAGCGCCCTGCCTTCGCTGATCGAGAAGATGGAGCGCGCCGGCTGTCCCAAGTCGATCGTCGGGCTGGTCGTACCGACCGGCTATTCGTTCAACCTCGACGGCACCAACATCTACATGACGCTGGCGGCGCTGTTCATCGCCCAGGCGTGCAACGTCGACCTCACGCTTGGCCAGCAATTACTGCTGCTCGGCGTCGCCATGCTCTCCTCCAAGGGCGCGGCGGGAGTTACCGGCGCCGGTTTCATCACCCTGGCGGCGACGCTGTCGATCGTCCCCTCGGTGCCTGTCGCGGGCATGGCGCTGATCCTCGGCGTCGATCGCTTCATGAGCGAGTGCCGCAGCCTCACCAACTTCATCGGCAACGCCGTCGCCACCGTGGTGGTGTCACGCTGGGAAGGCGCGCTCGACCAGGATCGGTTCAACGCGGCACTGCGCGGCGAGACGCCGCGGGTCGATCAGCTGCGCCCCGAGGCCATTCCCGCCGAATGAGCTGACGCAATGAGCTGACCGGCCGGCGCCGATCCGCGCCGCCACCCTGCTGCCAGGAGGCACCCCATGACCGATCTGTTGCGCGCCGCCGGCGTCGCCACCCTGCCGCTCGCCCTGTTCGCGGCGTCCGCGACCGCGCAGACGACGCTGCCCACCACCCCATCGCCGGCCGAATCCGGCCAGAGCCGCAACCCGGCCGAGCCGACCGTCAGCGCCTACCCGTCTGCCGCCGCCGGTGACGGCACCGGCACCGGCGGCTACAATCTGTCGCGCTGGGCGGAAGACTGGCGCCGCTATGCCGATCCCGCCAAGCGCGACGATCCGCTCGACCGGCTCAAGTTCCTCCCCCTCGATAGCGACGGCGACGTCTATCTGACGCTGTCGGGCGAGCTGCGGCTGCGCGTCAACGAGGTCACCAACCCCAATTTGCGCACGAGCGAGGCACAGCGGCAGGACATCAACCGCCTCGTCGCCGGCGCCGATCTTCATGTCGGGCCGCATCTTCGGGCCTATGGCGAGGTCGCCCATGCCGGCATCTCGGGCCAGAACATCGGCACGCCTGCGGCCAACCTCGAGAACGGCCTCGTCGTCCAGCAGGCGTTCGTCGAAGGCGACGCGACGGTCGCGGGCGTCGAGTTCGGCGTGCGCTACGGCCGGCAGGAGTTCACCGATGGCTCCAACCTGCTCACCTCGCAGCGCGACAACAACACCATTCGCTTCGTGCTCAACGGCCTGCGCGGCTGGGCGCGTGGCAAGACGCTGCGCGCCGATGTGTTCGACCTCAGATACACCACCTTCGGCACCGGTGGTCCGAGTGACGATGTCACCGACCACGGTCACCGCTTTTCCGGCGTCACCGCCGGCGTGGTGGTGCCGACGGACTGGTTCGGCACATCGAAGCTCTACCTCGACCCGTTCGTGTGGCGGCTCCGCTCGACCCACACGACGTGGGGCGCGACGAGCGGCCGCGAGGTGCGCGATTATTACGGTGCGCGGCTGTGGGGCGATGTCGACCGGGTGACGCTCGACTGGACGGTCAATCACCAGGGCGGCACCTTCAACGGCCAGAAGATCGATGCCTGGCAGGTGCTGATGGCGCAGACCTGGCGGCTCGGCGCCAGCAGCACCGCGCCCCGGATCGGCTTCCATGCCGATTACGCCAGCGGCGGCGGCAGCTACACCGGCGGCACGCTGCGCAACAGCTTCGCGCCGTTCGGCAACAACATCTACTACAGCTATGCGCTGTTCCTCACCCCGACCAACCTGGTCGCGCTGGCACCGAACGTCACCTTCTCGCCGCACAAGAAGCTGCGCATCACCGGTGAATATCAGCTCGCCTGGCGCGACGACGTTCGCGACGCGGTGTACCGGGCTAACGGATCGGCATT
Organism: Sphingomonas sp. GW821-FHT09E03; assembly: GCF_059416225.1. Taxonomy (NCBI): domain Bacteria; kingdom Pseudomonadati; phylum Pseudomonadota; class Alphaproteobacteria; order Sphingomonadales; family Sphingomonadaceae; genus Sphingomonas; species Sphingomonas sp. GW821-FHT09E03. The sequence goes on from NZ_JBWKOS010000005.1 coordinate 64,338, forward strand.
CGCCGGCACGCAGAACGTGGCCGCGAGCAAGATCGCCGATGTCGCGCGGTTGCAGCTGGTCTATTCGTACAGCCCGCGCCTGTCGTTCACCGGCCGCTACGAGCACCTCGCCGCCGGCCCGTCGCTGACCCGCGCCGGCTATGCGAGCTCCGACTTTCTCGCCGGCTGGGTGAGTTTCCGCTTCTGAGCCGAAGCGCCGGTGCGATCGGCGCGGCTTGTCGCACCGCCGCCTGCTGTGCCACAGCCTCGCGCTCGGGAGCGGATCGCAGGAGCAGCGGGTGGACACTATTGATATCAGTCGGCGATCGTTGATCGCCGGGGCGACGGCCTCGTTGACGCTGCTCGGCACGACCGCCGCGGCGCAGGTCGGGGTAGCGGACGAGACGGTGCCGCTGTGGCCGGGCGCGATCCCGGGCGATCGCCACGCCAGGATCGTCCGCAAGGCCGACGATCAATCGCACGATCCGGCCCGCCACGATCGGTTCGTCACCGGCATCGCGCAGCCGATGCTGGTGGTGAAGCGCCCTGCCCGCCCCAATGGCGCGGCGGTGCTGATCATGCCCGGCGGCGGCTACGGCTTCCTGTCCTATGACAATGAGGGCGTCGACCAGGCCGCCTGGCTCAACGCCCGCGGCATTACCGCGTTCATCCTGCTGTATCGTCTGCCGGGCGAGGGCTGGGACAAGCGCGAGCTGGTGCCGCTGCAGGACGCCCAGCGGGCGATGCGGGTGATCCGGTCGCGCGCGGGCCAGTTCGGTGTCGATCCGGCGCGGGTCGCGATCCTCGGCTTCTCGGCGGGTGGCCATCTCGCCGGATCGCTGGCGACGCGGTTCGCCGAACCGGTTTATGCGCCGGTGGACAAGGCCGACACCTTGTCGGCGCGCCCCGACCTTGCCGGGCTGATCTATCCGGTCGTGAGCATGGCGGCGCCCTTTACCCATGGCGGCTCGCGCGACATGCTGCTGGGGCAGAACGCGCCGGCGGCGTTGCGCCAGGCGGCGTCGGTGGAGACGCGGGTCACGGCGGCGACGCCCCCCACCTTCCTGGTCCACTCGGGCGACGACGGGCTGGTGCCGGTGGCCAACAGCATCGCGCTCTATACCGCGCTGCTTGCCGCCCAGCGCCCGGCGGCGCTGCACGTGTTCGACGAGAGCGGCCATGGCTTCGGCGTCCGCCCGCCCAAGAGCGTGACCACCTCCGCCTGGCCCGACCTGTTCCACGGCTATGCCGTGCGCAAGGGCGTGTTCGCATGAAGCGCGCGCTGCTGGCGGTGCTGCTGGGCGCCGGCAGCGCCGCCGGTGCCCAGCACGCGGCGAACACGCCAGCGCCGACCGTCTACCAGAGCTCGCCCGAGCGCCGGGTGGTGCAGGACAAGGACTGGGGCCCGTGGCTTGGGCCGTTCCGCGCCAAGCTGGTGCCGAGCCTGATGCAGGATTTCGGCGAGCGCTACATCTATGCCGAGGCGGATCGGGCATTGCCGCCGCCCCGCCCCGGCGAACGCCGCGTCGTCTTCCTCGGCGATTCGATCACCGACCGCTGGGACCTGGCGGCGAGCTTCCCCGGCAAGCCCTACGTCAACCGCGGTATCGGCAGCCAGGTCACCGCGCAGATGGTGCTGCGCTTCCATCAGGATGTCGTCGGGCTGCAGCCGCGCGTGGTGGTGATCCTTGCCGGGATCAACGACGTCCAGGGCTTCCTGCAGCAGGAAACGCCCGAGCAGATCGAGACCAACTGGGAGGCGATGGCCGATCTCGCCGACCGTCATGGCATCAAGGTGGTGTTCGCCTCGCTGCTCCCGGTCAACAATTACACCGACAAGGCCAAGGACGTGCTCGTCGAGCGCAAGCCGGCGGAGCTGCGCGCGCTCAACGCCTGGCTGCGGGCGTTCTGCGCCCGCCGCGGCTATGCCTATGCCGATTATCATGCTCGGCTGGTGGACCAATCGGGGCTGCTCGAACGCGGCCTCAGCGACGACGGCGTGCACCCCCTTGCCGCCGGCTACGCCCGGATGGCACCCGTGGCCGAGGCCGCGATCGAGCGGGCGCTGCAGGCTCAGCCGGCGTCGAAGCGGTCCGGCAAACCAGCAACATAACGACGCTAGCCGACCCGCCCTACCGCCGCTATGGTAGCGGTATCGTAAGAACAGAGCCGTGTCGGGGGAGAGAAAGATGCACAGCGCCTCGCGCCTCCGCCCCGTCGCGCGCCGACCAAGAGGAGCCTGCATGACCGTTCGATCCCGCTTTGCCCCGCTGCTGCACACGCTGGCCGCCGGCGTCTCGCTGGTCGCCTTCGCGGGTGCCGCACAGGCCGATCCGCTCGCCACGCTCAACCGCAACGGCAGCCTTGTCTCGGTCGAGCCCTATGCGCCCAACATCGTCCGGGTCACCATCGCGGTCGATCGCAAGCAGGTCGATGCGCCCCCCGGCGAAGGCCCCAACGCCAAGCCCGACGCCACCGGCTGGACCCATCGCACCGATGCCAGTGGCGACGTGTTCGCCTCGTCGGGCCTGACCCTCACCGTCAACGCACAGCCCTGGCCCAAGGCGCCGACCCAGATGGAGCGTTATTTCGCGCCGTCGCTGCCGCCGGTGTCGCTGAGCGTCGCCGATGCGGCGGGCAAGCCGATCGCCGAGATGACCGGGTGGGAAATGTCGCCGCACGTCGTGAACGGCGAGAACACCTTCCGCGTTGGCGCGAGCTTCGCGGTGCAGCCGGACGAGCATTATTTCGGGCTCGGCCAGAATCAGGAGGGCGTGCTCGACCTCAAGGGCCGCACCATCGACTGCCGCCACAATTACGATGCACCCGCCGGCGAAACCGTGTGCGTGCCGTTCATGGTCACCAACAAGGGCTATGGCATCGTCTGGGACAATGCCTCGGCGACCACCGTCTCGCCCGGGCTGCACAATTCGACCCATTGGCAGTCCAATGTCGGCGAGCGCGTGTCGTTCTTCGTCATCACCGGCAAGACCACCGACGATCTTTACGCCGGCTATGCGCGGCTGACCGGCACCACCCCGTTGCCGCCCAAGGCGGCGTTCGGCCTCATCCAGAGCAAGGCGCGCTACGAGACGCAGAAGGAGCTGCTCGACATTGCCGACGGCTATCGCAGCCGCGGCCTGCCGCTCGACGTGATGGTGCTCGACTGGTTCTACTGGAGCCGGATGGGCCAGCTCGACATCGATCGCACCTATTTCCCCGATCCCAAGGGCATGAACGACAAGCTGCATGGCATGGGCATGCACTCGATCATCAGCGTCTGGCCGCGGTTCGAAAAAGAGTCGCGCTACTTCAACACGCTGGCGAGCAAGGGCTGGCTGCTCAAGGACAAGGACGGCAATGTCGTCGACGGCCTGCCGATCCGCTCCGACCGCGCCGGCGCGCTGATCGACAGCACCAACCCCGATGCCCGCCACTGGTTCTGGGATCATATCCGCGACAACATCGCCAGCGAAGGCTTCGACTGGTTCTGGCTCGATGAGACCGAGCCGGATCTGGTGCCCGACGGCAGCTTCTACTCGATCGGCTCGGGTGACCGCTTCCACAACGTCTTCCCGCTGCTCCACACTGACAGCGTCGCGGAAGGATCGGCCAAGGACCGGCCGACGATGCGCAACCTGATCCTGTCGCGCGCGGCCTATCTCGGCGTGCAGCGCAACGGCGCCTTGTTCTGGTCGTCGGATATCCAGGCGACCTGGGAAGCCTATCGCCGCCAGATCCCGACCGGCCTTGGCTTCACCGCCACCGGCATGGCCTATTGGGGCAGCGACATCGGCGGCTGGCAATATCCGCATGGGCCGAAAGCCCAGCAGCCGTTGCTGCTCGATCCAGCCGGTGCGACGGCGATGGCGCCCGATTACGCCGATTACCCCGAGCTGTTTACCCGCTGGTTCGGCTATAGCGTGTTCACGCCGACGCTGCGCATCCACGGCCAGCGCCCCGGCACCGCGCTGTGGCAATATGGCACCGCGGCGGAGCCCGTCCTCGCGAACTTCCTCAAGCTGCGCTACGCGCTGATGCCGTATATCTACTCGCTCGGGCGCCATACCTATGAGAGCGGCGCACCGTTCATGCGCGCGCTGTTCATGGATTTCCCGAACGATCCCAGGGCGGCGACGCTCGGCGACGAATATATGTTCGGCCCGGCCTTCCTCGTCGCGCCGGTCACCGAGCAGGGCCAGACCAGCCGACCGGTCTACCTCCCCGCCGGCGCCGACTGGTATGATTACTGGACCAATCAGCGCTATACCGGCGGCCAGACGGTCACCGCCGCGGCGCCGATCGACAAGATCCCGCTGTTTGTCCGCGCCGGATCGATCATCCCGATGGGCGTCCAGGTGCCGAGCACCGCGACCAAGCAGGCGCTCGAGAGCATTCGCGTCTATCCTGGCGCCGATGCGAGCTTCACGCTGTACGACGACGACGGCGTCACCAATGGCTACAAGACCGCCAAGAACGGCACCAAGGCGGTGCTGCACTGGGACGACCGCGCCGGCCGCCTCACCGCCGCTGGCAAGCTGCCGACCGGCCAGGATGTTGGCGGGTTGGTACGGGTGACGGGCGCAAAGTAGGCGCGCCTGTCACAGGTGATCGCTCGCTTCACGGCACCCTGGCTCCACCGGCCCTCACCGGCACCCCGCCCCCCATCCCGTCACCCCAGCGAAAGCTGGGGGCTCGCGGTTGGCGGGCGGGCAGCGCGCCTCAGGGAGATTCCAGCTTTCGCTGGGATGACGAGGGGGGAGTTCGTCACCCCCGTGTGGAAGATGGAAGTTTGCACCCGGATGACACCCTCGTGACGGCCTCCCGCAATTGACGGCGGCCGCCTGCCATGTGCAACAGGCGCCGACGCTGGAGAGTTGCGCCTGCCGATGACCAACCGATTGCTTCGCGCCTGCGCCCTCGGCGCCGTGCTGCTACCCGCTGCCGCCGCCGCCGATCCGGCGCCGTTCGATCTCACCGGCCCCAGCCTCAAGATCAGCGTCACCCGCGGCAGCGCGACGCTGCCGATCTCGGCGGTGCCCAACCTCGCGAGCGGCGACAAGCTACAGATCGCCGCGGCGCTGCCGCCCGACCAGGCCGCTCATTACGTGCTGGTCACCGCGTTCATGCGCGGCGCCACCAATCCGCCGCCCAAGAACTGGTTCTTCAAGGCCGAGACCTGGAAGAAGAAGCGCAACACGCTGAGCCTCACCGTGCCCGATGGCGCCCAGCAGGCGATCGTGTTCCTCGTCCCCGACACCGGCGGCGGGGTGGATGCCGTGATCGGCGCGGTGCGCGGCAAGCCAGGCACTTTCGTGCGCGCCTCGCAGGATCTCACCCAGGCGGCGCTCGATCGCTCGCGGCTCGATGCCTTCCTCGATGGCATCCATCGTCGCGAGGCGAGCGACCCCGCGCAGCTCGAGCGGGTGTCGCCGCTGCTCGCGCGCAGCCTCCAGATCAAGATCGACCAGAGCTGCCTGCTCAAGCCGACCGATCTCCAGGCCGCGTGCCTCACCCAGAACCATGACGCACTGGTGCTCGCCGACAGCCACAGCTCGTCGATCGCCGAGACGCTGGCGGGCACGCCGACCGACATTGCGCTGCAGCTCAGCGCCACGCCGCAGGGCGGCTATGGCTATTACAGCCCCTATATCGGCGTGGTTCGCGATGTCGCGCGGCTGCTCGGCGCCTTCCAGAGCGCGCAGCTCCAATACATCCCGGCGCTGGCGCTGTACCGCGGCGACGCGCTGGCGCTGCTGCTCAACGCCGCGCCGTCGTTTCGCAAGCCGCAATCGGTGCTCGTCACCGCGCTGCCGCCAGTCGAGCCGCCGCACCTGCCGCCGCTCAAGCCGACCGATGGCAATGCCGCGGTGTGCGTCAGCCGCCCCGGCTTCACCCTGCCGGTGGAGGGCGCGCCGCTGATCTATTCCACCGGCTTCGCCCGGACCATGGCGCTGCGCGTCGCCACCAAGGACGGCCCCGATGCCGAGATCCCGCTGACTGCCGATCCCGAACAGGGCGGCTATGTCGCCGCACCGGGAGCACTGGACAAGCTCCGCCTCGCCGGGGTGGCGGACGGCACGCTCCACGGTGCCTGGGGATTCCAGCCGTTCGACGGCCCCAAGTTTCGCCTCGAGAGCGCCTCCGACGCGACCTGGCGGACCGCCGGCGACGATCCGGCGACGCTGGTGATCGGCCGCGACAATGCCATTGAGCTCGAGGGCACCGCGCCGTCGTGCGTCGACGGCGTCACGATGCGCCTCGGCAGCGGCGGTGCCCCGCAACCGGTGGCGTTCCAGCGCCAGAACGGACGGCTGACCGTGACCCTGCCGCTCACCAAGGCGCGGCCCGGCGAGGTAACGCTGCAGGTCAGCCAGGCCGGCGCCGCGCAGCCGACCAACGTGACGTTGCGCAGCTATGCCGAGGTCAGCCGGATCGACGGCTTTGCGCTCCACGCCGGCGACGCCGGCGGCGAGCTGACCGGCGCGCGGCTCGACCAGGTCACCGGGCTGACGGTGGACGGCACCGCCTTTCGCCCCGGCGCCTTCACCCATGGCAGCGACGGCGATCACCTGATGCTGACGGCCACCGCCGCGGGCAACTGGCAACCCGGCCAGGCGGTCACCGGCAAGCTGAGCTTCGCCGATGGCCGCACCGCGCCGGTCAAGATGACGATCGATGCGTCGCGCCCGGTCGCGACGCTGATGGGCCATAGCGCGGAAGCGCCGTCGTCCACCGGGCCGATCCGCCTGCGCCTGGTCGGCGACAGCTACGTGGCGGCCGATGCGCGCCTGTCCTTCTCGCTGCGCGCGACCGAACCGACCAGCTTCTCCGCCGCGACCCAGGTGGAGGTCGCGACTGCCGACGGCAGCGCCGGCAAGCTGCTCACCATGGCCGACGGCGTGGCACTGCAGGACTCGCATGTGGTGGTCGCCACGATCACGCTGGGTACCGCGCTGGGCCCGGCGGCCTACGGCCCGCTGCGCTGGCGTGTGATCCAGAACGGCACGAGCGGCGACTGGCAGCCGCTGGCGACGCTGGTGCGGCTGCCGGTGATCGACGACCTAGCCTGTCCGGGTGGTGACAAGCCCTGCACGCTCAGTGGCACCCGGCTCTTCCTCGCTGCCGCCGTCAGCAACGCGGCGACGCCGCCAGCCCGGGTGGAGGTGCCGCAGGGATTCACCGGCTCGTCGCTGGCGGTGCCGCGACCCGGCGGCGGCGGCCTCTCGATATCGCTGCGTGATGCGCCGGGGGCGATCGTCACGGTCGCCTCGTCACGCTGAGCGCTTGCGCAAGCCGGCGGGCGCGATAGACACGGGCTGGTAGCGTTACCGGGCGGCTCTTCTTTTCAGGCTCCACAGGTACGCCGCCCAGCAGGAGAGATTCTCGATGAACCGCATTGCCCTGGCCACGACGCTGCTGCTCGGCGCGATGACGGCGGCCGCGGGGGCCGCCGCACAGACCAAGGTGCCGGGCGACCCGCATGTAGGCGACCCGGTCGGCATCGTCGCCGATCCCTGCCCCGCCCACCCGGCGCCCACCGACGGCCCCGGCTGGCAGGCGTGGAACCTCCACATGCTGACCCGCGATTTTGGCCAGATCTGCCGCTACCACGCGCTGAACCAGCAGCTCAGGGCATCGGGCGAACCGGTGCGTGTGGTGTTCATGGGTGACTCGATCACCGACAATTGGATCAACCTCGACAAGACCATGTTCGTCGGCGGGCTGGTCGATCGCGGCATCAGCGGCCAGACCACGCCGCAGATGCTGGTCCGCTTCCGCGAGGACGTGCTCGCGCTGAAGCCCAAGGCGGTCCACATCATGGCCGCGACCAATGATGTCGCCGGCAACACCGGTGCCTCGACGATGGAGATCGTCGAGGGCAACATCGCGACCATGGCGGAACTCGCCCGTGCCCATGGCATCAAGGTGATCATCGCCTCCACCCCGCCGGCCGCCGCCTTCCCGTGGAGCCCCGGCAAGCAGCCGAGCCCGCAGATCGTCGCGCTCAACGGCTGGCTGCGCCACTATGCTGCGCAGAACCACTTCACCTTCGTTGACTATCATGCCGCGCTGGCGACGCCCGAGGGCGGGATGAAGCCCGGGCTGTCGAGCGACGGGGTTCATCCGACCGCCGCCGGCTATGCGATCATGAAGCCGCTGGCGCTCGCCGCGATCCGTCAAACCCTGGGAGCCAAGTGACCATGGACGTCAACCGCCGCTCGCTGCTCGCCGGCATCGCCGCGACCGGCGTCGCCAGCCGCGCGCTGGCGCAAAGCCCGATGGGCGTCGCTGCCGGGCCGGTGAAGCCGACCTGGGAATCGCTGGTCGACCACTATCGCTATCCCGAGTGGTTCCGCAATGCCAAGCTCGGCCTGTGGTCGCATTGGGGGCCGCAGTCGGTCCCCGAGCAGGGCGACTGGTACGGCCGCTTCATGTACATGCAGGGCCACCCGATGTACGAGCATCACCTCAAGACCTACGGTCATCCGACCGTGTCGGGGATGATGGAGGTCCAGAACCGCTGGACCGCGGCGCGCTGGGACCCGGACGCGCTGATCGCGCGCTACCAGAAGGCCGGCGCCAAATATTTCATGTCGCTCGCCTGCCACCACGACAATCTCGACTGCTACGACAGCCGCTACCACGCCTGGAACTCGCTGCGGGTGGGGCCCAAGAAGGACATCGTCGGCACCTGGGAACAGGCCGCGCGCCGCGCGGGGCTCAAGTTCGGCGTGTCCAATCATGCCGCGCACAGCTGGCATTGGTACCAGCCCGCTTATGGCTATGATCCGGTCGGCGAGCACAAGGGCCAGCGCTACGACGCGTTCCGGCTGCGCAAGGCCGACGGCAAGGGCCAATGGTGGGAGGGGCTCGACCCGCAGCAGCTCTACACCGGCGGCCACGCGGTGATGCCGAACGGCATCGACAGCATCGCCGGCATGAACAAATGGCATGACGCCAACGACGGCCAGTGGGTCGAGACCCCGCCGCCGAACGATCCCGGCTATGTCACCAAATGGCTCCTCCGCCAGATCGACCTGATGGAAAAGTACAAGCCCGACATCTGCTATTTCGACGATTACGGCCTGCCGTTCGGCCCGGTCGGTCTGCAGGCCGCGGCGGATTACTACAACCGGTCGATCCAGTGGCACGGCAAGATCGACGTCGTCCTCACCGGCAAGCAGTTGAAGCCCAACCAGCGCTTCGGCATCGTCCAGGATGTCGAACGCGGCTTCACCGATCATCTGTGGGACGAGCCGTGGCAGACCGACACCTGCCTTGGCGATTGGTTCTACAACGTCGCCCGGCTCAACGACAAAAGCTACAAGACTGCCGAGCAGGTGATCCAGCGGCTCGCCGACGTGATCAGCAAGAACGGTAATCTGCTGCTCTCGGTGCCGCAGCCCGGCGACGGCTCGATCGACAGCGAGGAGGAAAAGATCCTCGACGGCATGACCGCCTGGATGGCGATCAACGACGAGGCCGTGTTCGGCTCGCGGCCGTGGCGCGCCTATGGCGAGGGGCCAACCAAGCTCCAGGTCGGCATGCAGAACGAGCAGACGGCCGGCGCCTTCACCGCGCAGGACGTGCGCTTCACCACCAACAAGGGCGCGCTCTACGCCTTCTTCCTCAGCCCGCCGCGCGGGGATGTCGCGATCAAGACGCTAGGCCTTGATCGCCTCAAGGACGCGGGGATCGAGCGGGTGACGCTACTCGGCGGCGGCACGCTGCCGCACCGCCGTGACGGCGCAGCGCTGCATGTCGCGATGCCGGGCACGACGGCGTCCGGCTTCGTGCCGGTGCTCAAGATCGAGGGTCGCGGGCTCGTCTGAGCGGGCGGGGCGCGAGCGCGGCCACGCCGGCAAGTCTCGCCCCCCTTATTTTTCTGCACCGTCTACGATCACGCCGTCATCCCAGCGCAAGCTGGGATCTCTCACGGCTCCTGCCCCGCGCTCGCCTCACAAGACCAGCTTGCGCCGCGATAAACAAAAAGTCGCCCCGGATCACCGGCCGAAGCCGATCATCCGAGGCGATCAGGGGAGGAACGTTGTGGTCCGCGGCAGCCGTTGAGCCGCCGCGGACGGATCAGTTGCGCATGCGGAAGGAGATGCCGAAGCGGCGGTCGTTCAGCTCATAGTTACGCGGATTGGTCGCGTAATATTGGTAGCTGTCATACCGCGATTTGGTCAGGTTAATAGCATCGACGGTAACCGACACCTTCGGGGTGAAGTTGAAGCCGATCGAGGCGTCGAGCTGACCGTAGGCACGGTTGTAGATCGGGATGCCGCCCGTGCCATTGCCGGCGCTGTCGGCGAGATAGCTGCTGCGCCAATTGTAGGCAACGCGAGCGCTCAGGCCGTACTTCTCGTAAAGACCAACGAGGTTGTAGCTCCACTTGGACAAGCCCTGGAGCTGCGTCGGCACGGTCTGGCCGTTCTGCAGCGTGCCGCTCGCGCCGGGTGCGCTGCTGTCGACATAGGTAACGTTGGCCTGCGCGCCGAGGCCCGACAGGGGTCCCGGCAGGAAGTCGAAGAAGGTGTTGCCGCCGACTTCAGCGCCCTTCACCGTGCCGCGTGTGCCGTTGACATATTCCGTGACGAGGAAGGTCTGATCAGCCTGCCCCGGCACCGCATAGGTCTCATTGCGCGTCGTCTGGAAAGTGAAGTTCTTCAGCTTCTTGTAGAACAGCGTGCCGTACAGGAAGGTGGTCCGCGACGCGTTCCACTCAAGCGCGACGTCCGCCTGGTCAGTGGTCAACGGCTTCAGCAGCGGGTTACCGCCGGTACCGGTGTTGTTGTTGCTCGGCGCATAACCGATCGTGGTCGTACCGTCCGGACCCAGGATCGCGTTATAACCAATACCCAACGTGCGGTTGGCGTTGAGCTGCGAGAAGTCCGGCCGTGCCAGCCCCTCCGACGCCGCAGCGCGAAGCTGCAGGCGGTCGGTGACGTGCGCGCGCAAATTGATGCTCGGCAGAACCTTCGTGTACGACTGGCTCGCAGAATAAGGTGAGTCGGTGGTGGTCGTGCCGGTCGCCGCCAGCAGATCCGTCCGATACGTCAGGCGCACCGAACCGCTTGCGTCATTATCGGTCTTGACCACGCGCAGCGCGACGTTGCCGTCAATCGGTAGCCCCGCCTTAAACTTGAAGTAAGCCGCCAGATAGCCTGCGTAAGTCTTCTCACGCTGCGTGTTGATGTCCTGATCACTGAAGGTGGACAGTCCGCGCCCGGTTAACGACTGGAAGGCCGCCGCCGCATTGTCGAACAGGTTGGCCGAGATGTACGGCACCTGCCCGATAATGTTGGCGCCGTCGCCGCCGAACAGCGTGCTGTACGGGCTGAGCAACCCGGGAACGCTTGCGCTGTTAAGCGTCGTGCCAGCCGTCACCGCCGTCCAGTTGTACGGCGTGCTGCGATTGACCGCGTCGCGGTCAGTGTAACGCAGACCGCCTTGGATCGAGGTCAGGAAGCTATCGTCGTCGAAATCCCACTCGAGGTCGAGCCGCGCTGCCTTCTGAGTCGCGACGCTGTCCTCGAAATGGTCCATCAGTGCGGTGGCGCGATAGCCCGCAAGATCAGTCAGCGAGGTGCCCGGCGCAGGCTGGAAGCTGATCGCGGGCAGATCGCCGCTGAGATCGATCGAGTAGCCCGCCAGATCCTTTTGCGCAAAGGCCGTATAGCTGGCGACCTTGGCGGTTGCGCGCTCATACTGCAGGTCGAGGTTGACATGCAGGCGATCGGTAGGCTGCCACTTGGCGCCGCCAGCCCAATCGGTCGTGGTCGTGGTCGAGAACGCGACCTGGGTGTTGTCCTGCACGTTGAGAGCGGTGTTGACGTACGGCGGCACCGAATAGGCCGGCGTGAAGCCGTTGAAGCCACCGGAGACGAAGTTGCCGCTTGAGTCGAAGTTGAAGCCGCTGGCGTTGGGCTGGAAGTTGTTGAGGTAATCGGTGCTCGTGCTGTTGGTCACGAAGCTCGAATAGTTAGGGGTGTACAACTTGTAGCGCGACTGGAAGAAGGTGCCGTAGAACTGCAGGTTGCTTGCCGGTTCCCACTGCGCGGCCGCGTAGAGACCACGGCGCTTGCGGCTGCCCTCGGTCACCTGGATACCGGCGCCATCCGGCATCGACAGGGTCTGGCCGGCGTAACCGGGAATGTTGGTGACGGGAACATAGGGCTCGATTGTCGCCTGATCACGGCGGAACGAGCTCTCATAATAGGACGCGTCAACCAGGAAGCCGAAGTCACCAATCCCGGTGTTTTCCCAGGTCTTGCTGACCAGCACCGAGCCGTTGAAGCGCGCGTCCTTGGCAAGGTCGAAATAGTTGGCGCCCATGTTCGCAGAGAGCACGAAGCCCTTCTCGTCGAACGGCATGCGGGTGCGCAGGTTGACGAGGCCGCCGATACCGCCCTCGATCTCCTTGGCCGACGGATCCTTGTAGACGTCGACCCCGGCGAGCAGTTCGGAAGGCACGTCCTCGAAGCTCAGCGAGCGACCGCCGCTGCCGCCAAACACGTCCCGGCCGTTGAGCTCGGTCTTGACCTGCGTAAGGCCACGGATCGCGATGCCGGAACCTTCGCCATAGTTGCGGCTGATCTGGATGCCCGAGACGCGCTGCAGCGCTTCGGCGACGTTCTTGTCGGGGAGCTTGCCGATGTCCGTCGACGTGATTGAGTCAACGAACTGGTCGGAGTTGAACTTCAGCGCCTGCGCGGACGCAAGGCTGGCGCGCAGGCCGGTGACAACGATGTCCGGGCCGCTATCGGCCTGCGCCGCGGTATCGGCCTGCTCGACAGTGCCGGCCTGATCGGCGGGAATGGCGGTCTGGGTTCCGCTGGCGTCGCGCGGCAGCGAGCCGTTGACGGGGGTCCCGAGCGCACCGGTCGGCGACGTCGCCGACTGGGCGGCCGCGCCAGTACCAGGCTTGGCCGCCTCGGCCTGGACCGGGCCGGTCGAGTCTTGGGCTTGGGCAGCCGAACCCGTGGCGATAATTGCGACGATCGACGCCCCTGCAAGCCAGGAAAGGCGCGAGCGCTGACCATTGCTGTTGAACCGAATACGCATCGAAACCCTCCAAGCTGCGGCTCATCCGAGAGCCGAGCGCTGTAAAACCATGAGGGAATGACGCGGCAGCGGTTGCGCCGCAGGTCCTCCCCTTTCACAAGCTGGCCTTCGCTTCCCGCATGGCAGACGGGCCAGTCTTGATGTTATCGCTACCGCGGACCGGATCGGCCGTCAAGATGGACGCTAGTGGTTGCAAACAAATTGCGTATGACGTGCTTCGCGACCCGGCATGTCTCGGAGACCTAATGCAAATGTTTAACGGCGCCCAAATCAGATCGATCCTCATCATCGGCGGCGGCACCGCCGGTTGGATGACGGCCGCCGCGCTCAGCCGTGCACTTGCTGCCGCTAACATATCGATAACATTGGTTGAGTCAGATCAAATCGGCACCGTTGGCGTCGGTGAGGCAACGATCCCACCGATCCGCGAACTGAACGCGATGCTGGGGATCGACGAGGATGCGTTCGTTCGCGCGACCCAGGCGACGTTCAAGCTCGGCATCGCCTTTGAAAACTGGCGCGCGGTCGGCCACCGCTATCTCCATCCGTTCGGCCGCATCGGTGCCGACATCGGGCCGCTGCCCTTCCATCATTATTGGCAAGCGCTGCGGGCCGTCGATCTCGAAGCTGCCGGGCCGCTCGGTGCGTACAGCCTGCCGGCCATGGCGGCGGCAGCCGGCAAATTCTGCCGGCCGAGCGAGGATTCGCGCAACACCCTGTCCAACATCTCCTATGCCTTTCATTTCGACGCCGGCCTCTATGCGCGCTTTCTCCGAAGCCGCGCCGAAATCGGCGGCGTCATCCGTCAGGAAGGTCGCATCGTTGGCACGAGCCTAGCCGACGATGGTAGCGTGCGCGACGTAACGCTGGAAGACGGCCGAACGCTTGGCGCCGACCTGTTTATCGATTGCTCGGGCTTCCAGGGCCTGCTGATCGAGGGTGCGCTTGCTACCGGCTACGAGGACTGGAGCCATTGGCTGCCATGCGATCGCGCGCTGGCAATGCCGACCACGCGTGATGCTGCGCCGCCGCCGTTCACCAGATCAATTGCCGAGACCGCTGGCTGGCAATGGCGCATCCCACTCCAGCATCGAATGGGCAACGGCCACGTCTTCGCCAGCGCCTTTACCACCCCAGACGACGCCGAGCGCGTGCTGCGCGCGACGGCACAGGGCACGCCGTTGGCCGAGCCACGGATGCTGCGCTTCACCGCAGGCCGGCGCCGGCAGGCATGGAATCGCAACGTCGTCGCCATCGGTCTTGCCGCCGGTTTCCTTGAGCCGCTCGAATCAACCAGCATTCATCTCGTTCAGTCGGCGGTCACTCGGCTGCTAGCGTTATTTCCCGATCGCGGATTTGCCGTCGCCGACATCGACTATTTCAACCGCACCACGGCAGCGGAATATGAGCGTATCCGCGACTTTCTGATCCTCCATTATCACGTCACCGAACGCACCGATTCGCCATTCTGGGATCACGTGCGGACCATGGCGATCCCCGATACGCTCGCCGCGCGCCTGGCGCTCTACCGCAGCCACGGGCGTTTCTTTCCGGAAGCATTAGATCTGTTCCTGGAACCAAGCTGGATCGCGGTGATGGAGGGTCAGGGCCTTAGCCCCGAGCACCCCGATCCGATGGCGCAACTGGCGGCGGGGCGCCTGCCAACCCTGTTGCCCCGCATTCGCGGCGCCATTGCCAAGGCAGTTGAGGCGATGCCGACCCACGAGGCCTTCATCGCCGCCCATTGCGCCGCGGCGGGCTGACCAACGCGTTACCGATACGCCCCCATCGTCACCTTGAGCAGCACCGGCCGATCGATCAGGTTGATCCCATAGTCGGTCTGGTCGCCGTTCCAGATGCGGTCCATCACCCAGCGGCCATCGGTGAAATGGCCTTCCTCGACGCGCACCACCATGCCATTGGCGGGGCCGCCCGCGCGGGTGCCGAACGCGACGCGGACGTGATCGCCGGTGAACAGGAATTCGTTGGCCGAGAGCTGCGCGACGGTGACGCCGCCGACCGGCTGGCTCGCCCAGGGCGCCGGATCGGACTTGAGCCAGGTCCAGTCCTTCTGGCCGAACTGCCATTCGCCCCAGTTGGCGGTGATCGTCCAGTCGCCCATCACGGTCGATTGCGCGGCGCCATCGTCGGGCTTGAACGCGCCCCAGGTGGGATGCTCGAACGCGATCTTCGCCCAGGCACGATCCATGCCGGCGAACACGGCATAGGATTTGGCAAGCCCGCCGATCGTCTCGTCGCTGAGGTCGCGGGCGCCGAGCGGGTAATTGTAGAAGCCGGTGTCATCCATCCCGAACGGCGAATAGCCGATCGCGCCGCGCCCCATCGCGCCATAGAAGAAGCGGGCGAACTCGCGCGAATTGCCGATTTCGGGCACCATCAGCGCATTGTCAGGCCGGTTGTACTTGTCGAGATACTGAACGACGTTGGCGCTGACCTTGTCGTAGATGTCAGGTGCGGCGAAATCGAGCGCCGGCGCTGCGGCCTTCCAGATGTCGAGCACATCCTGCTGCGGCCCGCCGCTGGCGACGCCCGTCGGATCGGGGACGTTGGAGGGGCCGGCGAGCGCGGCGTTGACGTACATCGGGATCGGCTTCACCGCCTTGCCTGCCGCGGCGATCTCGCCGACGTAGCGCGCGGTGTACCAGGTGTTGAAGGCGCGATCCGCTTGGCCACCGAAGGCCTGTGCCCAAGTCCCCTTCTTGCCCACCTTGCGCGCCAGCTCGGCGGGAATGGTCTGGGCGAACAGCGTGTTGGCGGCCGCGCTGTAATCGCGCGGCGAGCGATAGCTGCCCACCTCATTCTCGGGCTGGACCAGGATCACGGTGTTCTGCGGGTCGTGCGCCTTGAGGTAGCCGATCAACGCCACAAATGCCTTCTTGTCGGCCTCCAGCGTGGTCCGGGCCAGCGGGGTGTGGACATAATGGTCCTTGCCCGCCTTGTCCTTCATCCGCGGGAACCGCTTGTTGTCGAGCTTGACCCAATCGGGGGTGTAGCCCGGCGCGGTATTCTTCCAGGTGCCGAACCACAGCAGGATCAGCCGCTTGTCGTGGCTGCGCGCCTCATCGAGCAGCGTCTGGACGAAGGAGAAGTCGAACTGGCCCTCCTGCGGCTCAATCTGCTGCCAGGCGACCGGGATTTCGACGCTATTGGCGTGGAGCCGATCGAGCGTCGGCCAGACCTGCGGCAGCGCCGAGGCATAGTTGCTCGAATTGTTGACCTGCGCCCCAAGCACCAGGAACGGGGCCCCGTCCACGATCAGCGCGTGGCGGCCGTTCTTCGTCTCGATATGGGGCACCGCCGTCGCTGCGCCGGTTGACGGTGCGGGGGCAGACTGGGCGTATGCGGGCGAAACGCCGCCGGCGGCGAGCAGCGTGCTCGCGAGCAGGGTGGCCAATCGAATCATTATCATCCCCTCAGACGTGTCCAGCTTGCTCTGGATACCCGGGACGCCTCGCTGAAGGTCCCGGTCACTTGACGAGGGGTTATGGCCCGGTACGATAGCGGTAACAAGACCAGAGAGGATTTTCATGTCGCATATCGCCGCGTCGCTAGAGTCGGCCCTGCCCGCCGACTGGCACAGCGCGCTGCTGCTCGGCCGCGTCGATCTCGGCGAGGGCCCCACCCCGATCCTGATCAAGCAGGGCCAGGTCTATGACATGGCGCGCGTCGCCCCGACGGTGTCGGCGCTGGTCGCGCAAGGCTCGTTCGATGCCGCTGCCGGCGTGCCGCTCGGCGCGCTCGAGGCGCTCGGCCTGTCCGCCGCGGTCGATGCCCCGGCGCGGCTGCTCAGCCCGATCGACCTGCAATGCGTCAAGGCCGCCGGCGTCACCTTCGCGGTGTCGGCGGTCGAGCGCGTCATCGAGGAGCGCGCGCGCGGCGACTATACCAAGGCCGCCGAGGTCCGCGCCGGGCTCGAACAGCGGATGGGCGGCGACATCCGCTCGGTGGTGCCCGGGTCGCCCGAGGCCGCTGCGCTCAAGCAGGCGCTGATCGACGACGGCATGTGGTCGCAATATCTCGAGGTCGCGATCGGCCCGGATGCGGAGATCTTCACCAAGAGCCCGACGCTGTCGACGGTCGGCTGGGGCGCGCCGATCGGCATCCGCTCGGATTCCACCTGGAACAACCCCGAGCCCGAGGTCGTGCTGCTCGTCACCGCAGGCGGCAAGGTGGTCGGCGCGACGCTCGGTAACGATGTCAATTTGCGCGATTTCGAGGGTCGTTCGGCGCTGCTGCTGAGCAAGGCCAAGGACAATAACGCCTCCTGCTCGATCGGGCCGTTCATCCGCCTGTTCGACGACGGCTTCAGCCTCGACGACGTCCGGACGAGCGAAGTGACGCTGCGCATCGAGGGCGAGGATGGCTACACGCTCGACGGCCACAGCCAGATGAGCGAGATCAGCCGCGATCCCGAGGATCTTGTCGCCCAGGCGATGAGCGAGCATCATTATCCCGACGGCTTCGTGCTGTTCCTCGGCACGCTGTTCGCGCCGACCCAGGATCGCGACGAGCCCGGCCGCGGCTTCACCCACAAGCTCGGCGATGTGGTGACGATCGCCAATCCGCGGCTTGGCCTGCTGACCAACCGCGTCACCACCTCGCGCGACGCGCCGGCGTGGACGCTCGGCATCGGTGGGCTGATGACCAACCTCGCGGGCCGCGGGCTGCTCGGCGCATGATATCGGGTGGCGGGCGTATAGAGCCCGCCGCCGACGAGACGGAGAATGAATCAGTGTTGCAACAAACAAGCGTAGCCGGCGGCCGGGCGATCTACCCCAGCCTGCATGGCAAGCGCGTCGTCGTCACCGGTGGTGGATCGGGGATCGGCGAGGGCCTGGTCGAGGCGTTCGTCGCCCAGGGGTGCCAGGTCGCGTTCGTGGACATCGCCGATGCGGCGAGCCATGCCCTGGTCGAGCGGCTGTCGGCCGGTTCCGTTCACGCCCCGCTGTATCGTCACTGCGATCTCACCGATCTCGACGACCTCAAGCGCGTGTTCGCCGATCTCGAGGCGGCGCTCGGCGGCTTCGACATTCTGGTCAACAATGCCGGCAACGACGATCGCCATACCATCGACGAGGTGACGCCGGACTATTGGGACCAGCGGCTCAACGTCAATCTGCGCCATCAGTTCTTCGCCGCCCAGGCAGCGGCGCCGGCGATCAAGCGCGCCGGCGGCGGCGCGATCCTCAACTTCGGCTCGATCAGCTGGCACCTCGCGCTGCCCGATCTGGTGCTCTACCAGACCTGCAAGGCCGCGATCGAAGGCCTGACCCGCGCGCTGGCGCGTGACCTCGGCCGCAGCAACATCCGCGTCAACACCATCGTCCCCGGCAATGTGCAGACGCCGCGCCAGGAGAAGTGGTACACGCCCGAGGGCGAGGCGGAGATCGTCGCCGCGCAGTGCCTCGATGGCCGGATCCAGCCCTCCGACGTCGCGGCGCTTGTCCTGTTTCTTGCTTCGGATGACGCCAAGATGTGCACCGGTCACGATTATTTCATCGACGCAGGGTGGCGCTGAGTCATGGATAGCGAAGCCCTCCCGCTGGTGGCGGTCGGCGCCGAGCTCGCCGAAGGCCCGGTCTGGTCGCCGCGCGATTCGGCCTTGTGGTTCGTCGATATCAAGGCGCCCTGCGTCTACCGCTACACCCCGGCGACGCAGCAGCTCGATCGCTGGGACGCGCCGGCGCATGTCGGCTGGGTGCTGCCCGCCGATGACGGCAGCTGGATCGCCGGGCTCGCCAACGGCGTCCACCGCTTTGATCCCGCCGACGGCAGCTTCACCCTGCTTGCCGAGGTCGAGGGCGATGCCCCCAGCAACCGGCTCAACGACGCCGCGGTCGACAGCGCCGGGCGGATCTGGTTTGGCACCATGGACAATGACGAGGCCAACGCCACCGGTCACGTCTACCACTGGCATCGCGGCGCGGTGACCAAGGCCGCGGTCGCGCCGATCGTGATCACCAACGGCCCGGCGGTCGCGCCCGATGGCCGCACGCTCTACCTGGTCGACACGCTCGGGCTCGCGATCGACGCCCATCCGGTCGACGAGGCTGGCCATGTCGGCGAGGGCCGCCGCTTCCTCACCTGCGATCCCGCCAAGGGTCATCCCGATGGCGCGATCTGCGACGCCGAGGGTGGCGTCTGGGTCGGCTTCTACGGCGGCTGGGCGGCCCGGCGGTTCGCGCCGGACGGCACCCAAACCGCCGAGGTCCGTTTCCCGGTCGCCAATGTCACCAAGATCGCGCTTGGCGGCGAGGACGGGCTCACCGCCTTCGCCAGCACCGCGCGACAGGGGCTGTCGGCCGAGGAACTCGCCGCCCAGCCGCTCGCCGGCAACATCTTCACCTTCCGCGTCGACGTGCCGGGTGTTCCCGTCGCGCCGGTCCTGGCGGAATCGTAAAAGCGCCGCGAGAGCGCATCATGTGGAAGGAAGCCAAGTGAACGGCACAACTATACCCGCCCCCGACGCGAGCCGCGTCAACGGCGCGCTAATCGCCATGATCGTCGCGGTCGCCACCGTCGGCGGCTTCATGTTCGGCTATGATTCGGGCGTGATCAACGGCACCCAGAAGGGGATCGAGGCGGCGTTCGACCTCGGCCGCTTCGGCATCGGCGTCAACGTCGGCGCGATTCTCGTCGGCTCGTCGATCGGCGCGTTCGGCGCCGGCCGGCTCGCCGACATGATCGGCCGCCGCAACACCATGATGCTCGCTGCGGCGCTGTTCATCATCAGCGCACTGGGCGCCGGCGCCGCCGGTTCGTCGATCGTGTTCATCATCGCCCGGATCATCGGCGGCTTCGGCGTCGGCGCCGCCAGCGTCACCTCGCCGGTCTATATTTCCGAGGTGGTGCCCGCCAACATCCGCGGCCGGCTGACCAGCATCCAGCAGGTGATGATCATCTCCGGCCTGACCGGTGCGTTCGTCGCCAATTTCGCCTTGGCCCGGGTCGCGGGCGGTTCCACCGCCGAGTTCTGGGGCGGCTATCAGGCCTGGCGCTGGATGTTCTGGCTGCAGGTGATCCCCGCCGCGCTTTACCTCGTCGCCTTGTTCTTCATCCCGGAAAGCCCGCGCTATCTGGTGGTGCGCGGCCGCGATGCCGAGGCCGAGGGCGTTCTTACCCGCCTGCTCGGCGCCGGCGAGGCGCGCCGCAAGGTCGCCGAGATCCGCGCCTCGCTCGCGGTCGACCACCACAAGCCCAAGCTGTCTGACCTCGTCGACAAGCGCACCGGCAAGATCCGCCCGATCCTGTGGGCCGGCATCGGCCTTGCCGTGTTCCAGCAGCTCGTCGGCATCAACGTCGTCTTCTATTATGGCGCGACGCTGTGGGAAGCGGTCGGCTTCACCGAGGACAATGCCCTCCAGATCAACATCCTCTCGGGCGTGCTCTCGATCGGCGCCTGCCTGCTCACCATCGCGCTGATCGACAAGATCGGCCGCAAGCCGCTGCTGCTGGTCGGCTCGGCCGGCATGACCGTGACTCTGGGCGTCGTCGCCTGGGCCTTCTCCAACGCCATTCCCTCGGCCACTGGCGGCGTCACCCTGCCCGGCCACATCGGGCTGATCGCGCTGGTCGCGGCCAATCTCTATGTCATCTTCTTCAACGTCAGCTGGGGTCCGGTGATGTGGGTGATGCTCGGCGAGATGTTCCCCAACCAGATCCGCGGCTCGGCGCTCGCGGTGTCGGGGTTCGCGCAGTGGATCGCCAATGCGGTGATCTCGGTGAGCTTCCCCTCGTTGGTGGTCTCGCCCGGCCTCGCCATCACCTACATGGGCTATGCGATCGCCGCGCTGGTCTCCTTCTTCTTCGTGCGCGCCATGGTCACCGAGACCCGCGGGCGCGAGCTTGAGGACATGGTGGGCTGATGATCAGCCTCACCCACGCCGGCTGGGACCTCGATCTCCTGCCGGCGCTCGGCGGCTCGGTGGCAGCGTTGCGGCGCGGCGGGGCGGATATCTTCCGCCCCACCGCGCCCGGCGTCAACCATCCGCTGCTCACCGCCTGCTTTCCGCTGGTCCCTTATGCCAACCGCGTCGCCGACGGCCGCTTCGCGATCGATGGCAAGCATTACGCGCTGCCGCGCAATGTCGAGGGTCAGGATCACCCGCTCCACGGGGTCGGCTGGCTGGTGCCCTGGACGATCGACCAGGCCAGCGATCGCCACGCGACGCTGCGCCACGACCATGCCGGCGATGGGCATTGGCCCTGGGCCTATGCCGCAACACAATCCTTCATGCTCGATGACGACGGCCTGCGCGTCACCCTGTCGGTCACCAACCACGACGCGCGAGCGATGCCGGTGTCGCTCGGCTTCCACCCTTATTTCATGCGCGGGCCGGTCAGCACCGTCCGCTTCCACGCCGACGGCGTGTGGCTGGTCGATGCCGGGCTGCTGCCGACCGAGCAGGTCGCCGCGGATCGCCTCGGCGACTGGGCCGGGGGCGACACGCCGGATCGCGCGACGCTGATCGACAACAGCTATACCGGCTGGTCGGGCGAGGCGATCATTGCCCGTGCCGATGGCGACCTGCGCCTCGCCGGCGAGGGTACGCCCTTCCTCCACCTGTTCATGCCACCGGGCGAGGACTTCTTCTGCGTCGAGCCGGTGACCGCGATGCCCGACGGCCTCAACCGTGCCGCGCCGGTGCTGCTCGCGCCGGGCGAGACCAGGACGATCGCGATGTCGGTGACGGCGGCGGGCTGAGCATCCACCTCCAACCCGTCACCCCCGCGAAAGCCGGGGTGACATGCGGCTCGCGCTTCGCCCTGCGCACCAAGCCGCCAGCGAACGCTGGGGTGACGGATGGACTGGGCGCGTTCGCCCCGTCCGGTCCGCCTCAGCCCTGGCTCCGCACCGGCGGCCGCCGCCGCGGCGCTGCATCGGACTGCCGGCGGATCAGCGTGTAATCGAGCAGCATGTGGCGGGTCTCGTCGGCCTTGCCGCTGCGCGCGGCACGGACGATGCCGACCAGCAGTTCCACCGCGGCACGCGACATGTCGGCGATCGGCTGGTGGATGGTGGTGAGCTCGGGCCAGATGGTGGTCGCGAGCGCGCTGTCGTCGAACCCGCAGACGGTGAGATCGCCCGGCACGTCGAGGCCGCGGCGATGCGCCACCGCCACCGTTGCCGCGGCCATGTCGTCGTTACTGGCGAAGATCGCCGAGGGCGGATCGGCGACGTCGAGCAGTTGCTCGGCGGCATCGAGCCCCGAGCGATAGGTGAACAGCCCGGCCGCGACCAGCGCATCGTCGGCGGCAATGCCACGCTCGGCAAGCGCCGCGCGATAACCGGCGAGCCGCTCGGCGCTCGCGGTCTGGTTGGGGTTGCCGACGATGAAGCCGACCCGCGCATGGCCAAGGCTGAGCAGATGCTCGGTCATCGCCTTGGCCGCGGCGAAGTCGTCGATGCTCACCGAGGCCGCCTGTTCCGGCGCGCGGCCGGTGGCGACCACCACGGTCGGGATCTCCGCCCCGAGCAGCACGTCGAGCACCCCGCGCGAATCGCACAGCGGCGGCGGCAGCACCACGCCGTCGATGCCGCTGCGCACCAGTCGCTCGGCGACCTCGATCTCGTGATCGCCGATCTCGCATTTCTCGACGATCAGCTGGATGTCGCTGCGCCCGGCGGAATCGAGGCTGCCGACCAGGAATTCGCTGAGGTAGCTCGCGCTCGGGTTCGAATAGAGCAACGCGATGCGCAGCTGCGCCGCGCCGGCAAGGCTGCGGGCCGCCGGGTTGGGCGCATAGTTCAGCTGCGCGATCGCGGCGTTGACCGCCTCGCGCGTGGTATCGCGGACGTTGGCGTCGGCGTTGATTACGCGCGACACGGTCATCGGCGACACGCCGGCGAGCAGCGCGACGTCGGAGATCGTCGGCGCACCGCTCTGGCGCTTGGCGGCGCGGGGCTTGCGGAGGTGGGTGGCCATGTGACGGACTGTAGCAGCGGCACCGGCGGCGAGAAGACACAATCCTGCACTGCACCAAAAAGGGGTGCATCACTGCCGCATCTTCCTGGCAAGGATGGTAGCGCTCGCAGGCGAACTTGCTATGACAGCGGCAAATCGAAACGATCCAGGAGAGGCCCCGATGCGCACCAAGACCTTGATGATGCTCGCCACGGCGCTGAGCGTCGCCGCCCCGCTTGCCGCCCAGCAGAGCACCACCGCGCCTGCGCCTGCGAGCAGCGTCGCCCATCCGGCGCTGTGGCCGCAGGCGAAGAGCCCGGGCCTGATCGACGCCAAGACCGAAGCCTTCGTCACCAAGCTGATGGCGAGCATGACGCTGGAGGAAAAGGTCGGCCAGATGATCCAGGCCGACATCGCCTCGATCAAGCCCGAGGATCTGCGCCGCTATCCGCTCGGCAGCGTGCTCGCCGGCGGCAGTGCCCCGCCGATCGGCGCGCCCGAGCGGTCACCGGTCGGGCCGTGGCTCGCCACCGCGCGCGCCTTCGCCGCGGTGGCGATGGAAAAGCGCGCCGGCCATGTCGCCATCCCGCTGATGTTCGGGATCGATGCGGTCCACGGCAACAACAATATCGTCGGCGCGACGCTGTTCCCGCACAATAGCGCGCTCGGCGCCGCGCATGATCCCGACCTGATCCGCCGTATCGGTGCCGCCACCGCCGAGGAAACCGCCGCCACCGGAGTCGACTGGGCGTTCGGCCCGACCCTTGCGGTGCCGCAGGACGATCGCTGGGGTCGCGCGTACGAGGGCTATTCGGAAGACCCGGCGGTGGTGCGTTCCTATGCCGGCGCGATGATCGAGGGGCTGCAGGGCAAGCCCGGTACCGGCACCATCCAGAACGGCCATGTCGCCGCCAGCGCCAAGCATTTCCTTGGCGACGGCGGCACCAAGGACGGGGTCGACCAGGGCGACGCGCAGGTTTCCGAAGACACGCTGATCCGGATCCATTCGGCCGGCTATCCGCCCGCGATCGATGCCGGCACGCTGACCGTGATGGCGTCCTTCTCGAGCTGGAACGGCCAGAAGATGCACGGCAACAAGTCGCTGCTGACCGGCGTGCTCAAGGGCCGGATGGGCTTCGACGGCTTCATTGTCGGCGACTGGAACGGCCACGGCCAGATCCCCGGCTGCACCAACGACGATTGCCCCGCCACCTTCAACGCCGGACTAGACATGGCGATGGCGCCGGACAGCTGGAAGGGCATGTTCGACACCACGCTGGCGGCAGCGAAGAACGGCACCATCCCGATGAGCCGGATCGACGACGCGGTGCGCCGCATCCTGCGCGTGAAAGCCAAGCTCGGCCTGTTCGATCCCGCGCGCCCGTTTGAGAGCAAGCCCGAGCTGGTCGGCAGCCCGGCGCATCGCGCGCTCGCCCGCGAGGCGGTCGCCAAGACGCTGGTGCTGCTCAAGAACAATGGGGTGCTGCCGATCAAGGCGAGCGCCAACATCATGGTTGCCGGCGATGCCGCGGACGACATCGGCCGTCAGGCCGGCGGCTGGACGCTGAGCTGGCAGGGTGACGGCAATACCAACAAGGATTTCCCCAACGCCCAGTCGATCTACGCTGGCATTGCCGAGACGATGAAGGCCGGCGGCGGCAGTGCGACGCTGAGCACCGATGGCCGCTTCACCAAGAAGCCCGATGCCGCGATCGTCGTGTTTGGCGAGATGCCCTATGCCGAGATGCGTGGCGACGTGCGCACGCTTGAATTCCAGCCTGGCGACAAGCAGGCGCTGGCGCTGCTCAAGAAGCTCAAGGCCCAGGGTGTGCCGGTCGTGTCGGTGTTCCTGTCCGGACGGCCGTTGTGGGTGAACCCCGAGCTCAACGCCTCCGATGCGTTTGTTGCCGCCTGGTTCCCGGGCAGCGAGGGCGGCGGCGTGGCCGACGTGCTGATCGGCGATGCGGCGGGTCGCCCGCGCAAGGACTTCACCGGCCGCCTGTCGTTCAGCTGGCCCAAGTCCGCCGGCCAGTTCACCCTCAACCAGGGCACGACCGGCTACGACCCGCTGTTCGCGCTCGGCACCGGTGGCAGCTACGCCCAGCGCGTCACCTTGCCGCAGCTCAGCGAAGTCTCGGGCGTCGACGCCAGCCTGGCCAACACCAGCCTGTTCTTCAGCCGCGGCAGCGTCCCCAAGCCCTTCTCCTTCGCCACCGACAGCGCCGTGACCCGCAAGGCGGTGGACGGCCCGCAGACCCAGGAAGGCGCGATCCAGCTCAGCTGGCCGGCCGGGCGCCAGGCCACCGTGCGCATCGGCGGCCCGACGCTGGACCTCACCCGCGAAACCAACGCCGATCTGATGCTGCAGATGACCTATCGGGTCGAGCGGGCACCGGCCGGCGCGGTCAGCCTCGCGCTCGGCGGCGGCACGGTCAACGCCGCGTCGCTATTCGCCGCGGGCGGCGAGTGGAAGACGGTGCGCGTGCCGCTCAAATGCTTCCGCGAGCATGGCGCCGACATGACCAAGGTCAGCTCGCCCTTCTCACTCGCCGCGACCGGCCCGTTCACCGTCGCGGTCGCCGACCTCCGCCTCGCCACCGATCCTGCCGGCGCGGTCTGCCCGAACTGAGTAGATGCGGGGTGTCGACGCGTCGACACCCCCTTCGAAATGAAGGTTCGCCGACGTGCGCCGTCGCGGCGGTGATTATCCTGCGGTCACGCCGGATCGGCGGTCCTCGGTCAGCACCGCCTTTGGCGCCGGCGACATGGTACGCGCCAGCGTTTCGAAGCGCGTGCCCTCAACCCGGATCTCGTTGAACGCCGGCGGCGAGTTGCGCACCCGCTTCGAGAGCGTGCCCGCGCCGATCATCCGCACCGTCCAGCCGTTGCGCTCGACCGGGACGTCGAACGGGTCGTGGACGTGGCCGGACAGCACGGCATGCGCGCCCGCCGCCGCCAGCGCGGTCAGCGCCGCGTCGCCGTGGCGGGTCTTGGCGGTACCCTTGGTGCCGCCCTCGATCAGCGGGTGATGCGCGGCGACGAAGATGAGGTTGCCCTTCGGCGCCTCGGCGATCAGCGCCAGCGCACGGCGCAGCGCGCTCGCGCCCACCCGGCCCTTTGACCAGTTCCACCGCCATTGCGCGCGCGCCGTGGTCTTGAGCGGCACCACGGTGATGCCGCTGATCTCGAGCGGCTGCTCGATCATCTTTTCCACCGCGGCATAGCGCTGATAGGGCGCGAGCAGCCGGCGGAACGGGTCCCAATAATAAGGGATGTCGTGATTGCCGACCTCCACCGTCACCGGCACGCCCAGACTCTGAAGCCACGCGCCGCCCTGCTCGAACTCGCGTCGGGTCGCGCGCATCGTCAGATCGCCGGTCATGATCACCGCATCGGGCTTTTCGGCGGCGACCCGCTCGGCGAACCAGCGGATGGCGGCAGGATCCTCGGCGCCGAAATGAACATCACTGACGTGGAAGAGCTTGATCATGGTCCCTCGAACGCACGATGCGGCCGGAAGCTTCGCCGCACGATGGCGGCGGTTCTAGCCGGCAGCGGCGTGAATAGGCCAGGGTTGCCGGGCGCGCACGGCAATGCAGTGCGCGCCCGCAGCGTCAGACCAGCTCCGCCAGCTTCTGCGGCTGGTGGATCGGGCAGCCGTTGAACTTCGACCGGTAACCGGCCGAAAACTCATACGTCTCCCGCCGCGCGCGGTTGACGCCACCGAGCGGCTGGTGCGCGGTGATGCCGTGCCAGATGCTGTACGCTAGCGCGTCGTCGGTATGCTCGGTCTCGCCGTGCTGCCAGCTGAGCTGCGGCGGCACCTCGAGCGTGGCGACGGTGACGAACGGGCTCGCCTCCTGGCTCCATTCCACGGTGGCATCCTCCACCGGCATCTCGTCGAGGTTGGTATTGAGCTGCACCCGCAGCTCCCAGCGCCCGCCCTGCTCGATCATTACCTCGCGCACCGCCTCGCGGATCGCGTCGGGACGGTTGTGCGCGTTGATCGTGTCGCCGGTCAGCTGGGTCAGCGCCGGCGACACCGGGAACAGCGCGATCTTGGCGAGATAGTCGCCATAGCGGAACGGCGTCTGGCTGTAATAGGTCTCGCCCAGCGGATGGACCTGCGGCGCGCCGCCGAGCTGCTGCAGCGTCGAGGATTCGAGCCCGACCGCCTCCAGCCCCGCTTCCACGGTGCGCAGCACGCCGGACAGCGCCTTCTTCGCGCCCTCGGCGCGATCGGTCGTTTTCGCCAGCAGCTTGAGATTCTTGAGGAACGCCTTGGCATCGGGCGCCGAGAACACCGGCCCGTTGACCATGATAAAATCCTGCACCGTGTCGCCTGTCGAACCTGGCAGCCGCTCGCCCTCGACGCCGAGCACCTTGAGCGCGAGGCCGCGCGGCAGCGCGATCGAATCGTCGAGGATGTCGCCGGGGTTGGTCGAGATGCGGATCACCGCCTCGTGGCTGCCCGGCGTTGCGAACATGCCCTGGGCAAGCTGCTCGGGCAGCCCGTCATGCACCGTCAGCGTGCCGCGGGCGATGCCATGCGCCTTGGCATGGACCGCGCGCACCGCATGGCCGTAATCCTGCGAGGTGGTGTCGAGAATCTCCTTGAACGATGCGGTGAGCTCACTGATCGTCTCGGCCTCGTCGGGCTGCACCCGCTCGACGGCGGGGCTGTATCGGACCGGATGATTGGCAAGCATCGGCAGAGTTCCTTTTATTGAGCCAGATCAACCCCCTGCGCCGCCCCACGTTCCGCCACGCCAGCTAATTAACACCGATCAACTCGCCTGCCATTGTAACAGGTACGCGATCCGGCCATGCAGCCCTGCTCTGGAGACGAAGATGGCAACGATCATGCCCGGTGAGCAAGGGCTCGACCTGACCGACTGCGATCGCGAGCCGATCCACATTCCTGGTGCCATCCAGCCGCATGGCCTGCTGCTGATCGCAAGCGCCGCGGGCGATCGGCCCGTCCTTGCCGGCGCCGGCGACATCGAGGGGCTGCTCGCCGCCGACTGGCTCGGCGTGCCGCTCGCCGACCTGCTCGGCCAGGAGGTCGGCAGCCTCGGCGTGTCTGTCGGCACGGTTCACGCTGTCGCGCCGCGGCCGGTAACGGGGCTCGCGGGCAGCTTCTCGGCGCTGGTCCACCGCGCCGGCGAGCAGGTGATGGTCGAGCTGGAGCCGCTGCCACATGAGCCAATGACTGCCGCGGCGACGCTCGCCTGGCTGGATGCGGTCGCCACCGGTTTCGAGCGTGCCACCAGCGTGCCCTTGCTGTGCGAGCGTGCCGCCGTCGCCTTCCGGGCGCTGACCGGGTTCGACCGGGTGATGATCTACCAGTTCCTCGACGACGACGCGGGCCGCGTCGTCGCCGAGGACAAGATCCCCGAGCTCGACGGCTTCCTCAACCACCATTTCCCGGCCTCGGACATCCCCCGCCAAGCGCGCGCGCTCTATGTGCGCAACCGCACCCGCGCGATCCCGACGATCGATTACGTGCCGGCACCGGTTCGCCCCGCGTCCTTCGCCGGCGCCGATCTCAGCGACGTCGCGCTGCGCAGCGTCTCGCCGATCCACCTTCAGTACCTGCACAACATGGGCGTCGCCGCCTCGGCATCGATCTCGATCGTCAAGGACGGCCTGTTGTGGGGGCTGGTCGCCTGCCACCATTGTTCGCCGCGCCAGCTGCCGCCCGACATCCGCAGCGCCGGTGCCACGCTGGCGAGCGGCCTCGCCCGCCAGATCCACGCCAAGGAAGAGGCGACTGCCTATCGCGAGCGGCTGCGGTTGCGCGCCGCCGAGGATCTGGTGGTGCCGCGGCTCAACCGCGAGGAGCCGCTGCGCCGCGCCGTCCAGGCGGTGAAGGGCGATCTGCAGGCGATGATGGGCGCGGACGGCTTCGCCCTCGTCGACCGCGGCACCGTCTTCGCCAGTGGCCATTGCCCACCCGATGCCTTCATCGTCGATCTCGCCGACTGGGTGCAGGCGCGCGGCGGCGAGCCGCTCGCGGTCCACGAGCTCGGCGCGACCTACCCCGCCGCGATCGGCGTCGCCCCCGCCAGCGGCGTCATCGCGCTGCCGCTGCTCGACGAGGATGCGGTGCTGCTCTGGTTCCGCACCGAGCAGATCGAGGAGATCGAATGGGCGGGCAACCCGCACAAGGCGGTCACCGCAGAGCCGGGCAAGCCGCTCACCCCGCGTGCCTCATTCGCCAGCTGGACGCAGACGGTACGCGGCCGCTCCCGGCGCTGGACGCTCGAGGAAGTCGAAGCGTCCCATCGCCTCCGCCGCCGCTTCCACGAGGCGCGCCAGTTCCAGGAAGTGCGCCGGCTCAACCGCGAGCTCGGCAAGTCGCTCGCCGAGAAAGACGCGCTGCTCGCGCAGAAGGACGTCCTGATGAAGGAGGTCAACCACCGCGTGCAGAACAGCCTGCAGCTGGTCGCCTCCTTCCTTCGCCTCCAGGCCAAGAGCAGCACCGAGCCCGCAGTCGGCGAGCATCTCGCCGAGGCGCAGGCGCGGCTCGCGGCAGTGGCGCTGGTTCATCGCCGGCTCTACCGCGACGATCAGGTCGAGAGCGTCGACCTGTCGCGCTACATCGACGAGCTGGTCGCAGACATGAAGACCTCGCTCGGCGCCGACTGGGCCGCGCAGATGCGGCTCGATCTCGCCCCGGTGCTGGTGCCGACCGACCGCGCTGTCAACATCGGGCTGATCCTCACCGAGCTGGTGATCAACGCCACCAAATATGCCTATGCCGGCGCCGCCGGCCCGATCTCGATTGCGCTTGAACAGCATCGCACCCGGCTGCGCCTGATCGTCGCCGACGAGGGCCGTGGCAAGGGCGATGGCGAAGGGTTCGGCGGCCGGATGATGGCGGCGATGGTTCAGCGCCTCGATGGCGAGATCGAGTTCGGCGACAATGCGCCGGGACTCAGGGTAATCATGACCGCGCCGATCGGCGAGCCGCAGCGGCTCGCGGTCGACTGACTTACGCAGGATAATGAGGGCCCCGCCCGCCGCCCGGAGCAAACGGAGACGGCGCGCAGGACCCTCACACCGTCACACCGGTCGGCTGCCGTTCCCGCGGCCGCCGGATCGCGCATGACGCGCGACCGTCCCGATGCCCCTGCACGAGACGGAGAGCCTCCCCGCCCTCGCCCCGCGCAAGCTCGTGAATAGATGGTTGAACGGGGTGGCGGCCGCGGTCGGCGGGCCGCCGGGGCGGTCAGCCGTCCAGCAGCCCCGGCTGTGCCAGCCGGTCATCGGCTGCCTGCCCGCGCCGCGGCTTCCATGACGGATCGCTGCCGAACTGCGCCAGCCGCTGGCGATGCCGCCAGGTGCCGAACGCCATCACCAGCAGCATTGGATAGCCCCACAGCTGGATCTGCACGGCGTAACCGACCATCCCCGGATTGAGCAGCTTGGCGACATGCGCGACGACCGAGGCGCAGTGGAAGCCGGCAATCCACAGCGGCCAGAACCGCGTCGCGCGGATCGCCAGCAGCACCAGCGCGCTCAGCAGCACGAGGTCGATCGCGAACAGCCCGGTGGCGACATGATGCGACGACGGCAGGGCGAGCGACAGGCCGGCCTTGATCGCCCATCCTGCCGCGAACGCCGCCAGCTGCAGCCCCGCCGCCCATGCTTCGCACGCCCCGCCGAACAGCAGGGCATAGCCCGCGCACGACCCCAGCAGGATCACGAAGAGCAGGAAGGTGTTCACGCGAACGCCGAACCACCGTGCGAATTCCCCGTCAACGCTTATGCGGCCTGGACCACGCTCAACGGCGCGCGCGCCGCCGGCTCGGTGGGCGTTTCGCCATAGTCGCCGTAGGACACCGCGCCGAGGCCGAGCGCGAATTGGGCATCGCGCAGCTCGAGATGGGCGTTGGCGACGTGGCCGCGCGCCTCGAGCAGGCTGGCATTGGCGCGCGCGATCAGCTCAAGGCTTTGCTGGCCGAGCGTCAGCGGGGCCTTGGCGGCGCGGCGGCCCTCCACCATCGCCATCGTCAGCCGCGCGTTGCGGATGATGGCGTCGTCGATCTCCTGTTCATGCGGGATCAGCAGCCCGGCGATCCGGCGGGCAATGGCAAGACGTTCGTTGCGCATGATACTCTCCCCTCGCCGCGACGAGGAGCCACGGCGTCATTGATGCGTCTGATGTCCTCCGCGCCAGTCCGCGACGATCGATGCGAGCCCGAATCCGATCGACGTGGTCAGCGCGAGCATGACGAGCGAGGCAATTGCGATGATGCCGATCCACAAGCATGTGGCCGCCGGCGTCAGCGTGTTGCGCGGGTGCTCCCTGGTGGCGAACGGGCGGCCGAGGGAAACCGGCGCCGCCGCCGCTCCCTCGGGGAACGGCGTCGGCTCCGGCGGCCCGGCGGCTGCCTGCCCTGTCGTTGCTGGCTCGTCGTGATCCGATGCGGCAAGCGCCGCCACCCGGGCGGGCTCCCCCCCGTAATCGTTACGGGGGGCCGTTGCGGCGCCTGCCACGGGGGGCGGGCTGGCGCCGAACACCATCCGCGCCGCCTCGCGCCGGTCGGCCGCGCCGAGCGCCTCCACCGCCTCGGCGATATAGCTGTCCACCGTGCGCGGGCTGAGGCCGAGCCGCAGCGCGATCTCCTTGGAGGTCAGCCGCTCCCATGACAGGCGGAGGCATTCATGCTGGCGCGGACTGAGCGACGTCAGAATCGGGTTCATAATGAGCGCTTGTGCATAGCCACCGGCGCCAAGTCACCAAAGGACCGCGAAGCCGCTGTAATTACTTGGGCCGTCATGACGTCACCACGCAACTGATCGAGGTAGCACGCGGGGGTCGCGGTTCGATGACCGCCATCACCCGTCGGGTCAATCCTCACGCCCCACGACCGCTGCATAGAGGCCGAAGCACGCCCGTGCCCCTGCCAGCACGCGCTGCCGCCATGCCTCGCCCGCGACGGCGGCGCGCCCCTCCAGCGCCGCGAGCAGCGCGCGCCACTCGCCGGGCTGGTGGCTGGCGGCAAGATAGGCCGACGGCAGGCCGGCAGGTACCGATCGCGCCAGCAGCGTACCGCCGAGCCGCGATCCCTCGATCACATAGAGCGCGCCCCAGCGGCTCGCGTCGTCGGGTGCGGAGTAGGGTGCCGGCGCCGGCATCGCCACGCCCAGCGCGGCGAGATCCGCCGCGATCAGCGGCGTGCGCGGCCGCCACGCGGGCAGATCGTCAGCCACACCGAGCGCCGCCTCGACCGCCGGCAACGCCGCCGCATGCGCGATCAGCATACGCCGGTAGTCGGCAGCACGGTCGAGGGCGAACCGGCCGTAGAGCATATCCACCCGGTCATGATCGGCGGCGGTCTCGGCGCGAAGCTGCTTGATGAACGACATGGCCCCAATTGCCCCGCCGCGCCGCCGCTGTCGAGGCAGCGCCTCTGCTGCTGCCGCGTCGGCCCTGGCCACGCCGATCCGGCTATGTCACGGATCTGACTTGTTCCCCGTCTAGGCCCCGCCAGGTCGACATGCTTCAGCATCCATTCACCCCCATAGGCGCGGCAACGCAGGTGGCATGACCCGCCGCGGGATCGCCGCGGCACCACTTTCGGCTTGCGCCGCCCCCCCGGTCGGCCCCATGCGCGCCGCGCCATCATTGAAAGGTCTCCCATGGTAGCCTGGTTCCAGGCGCTGATGCCCAAGCAGGGGCGGTTCTTCGATCAGTTCGAGGCGCACGCCGCCACGCTGGTCGCCGGTGCCGACGCACTGCAGAAGCTGTTCAGCGGCGACGGCGAGATTGCGGCACACATCGCCACGATCGTCGATCGCGAGCACGATGCCGACGATATCACCCGCGAGGTGCTTCAGGACGTGCGCCGCGTGTTCGTGACACCGTTCGATCGCTCGGCGATCACCGATCTGATCGGGGTGATGGACGATTCCATCGACCAGATGAACCAGACGGCGACCACCATCGGCCTCTACGAGGTGACCGAGTTTGCGCCCGAGATGCGCGAGATGGCGGCGGTGGCGGTGGAGGCCGCGCGGGTCACCGCCGAGGCGATCCCGCTACTCCGCAAGCTCGAAAGCAACGCGGCGCGGCTGCATTCGCTCACCGGGCGGCTCGTCGAACTTGAGGGCCAGGCCGATGAATTCCACGCCCAGGGGCTGAAGTCGCTGTTCAAGGCGTGCGGCAACGATCAGCCGATGAAGTTCATCGTCCACCGCGAGATCTACAGCCATCTGGAGCGGATCGCCGACCGTTTCGAGGACATCGCCAACGAGATCCAGGGTCTCGTGATCGATCACGCCTGAGATGCTGGTCTCCATGCCGGTCCTGGTCGCGCTGATCGGCGTGGCCCTGCTGTTCGATTTCCTCAACGGGCTTCACGACGCCGCCAATTCGATCGCCACCGTGGTCTCCACCCGGGTGCTCAAGCCGCACCACGCCGTCATCTGGGCGGCGTTCTTCAACTTCATCGCCTTTGCCGTGTTCGGCCTCCATGTCGCGCAGACCGTCGGCAAGGGCATCGTTGATGCCCAGGTGATCGATGCGCAGGTGATCTTCGGCGCGCTCGCCGGCGCGATCGCCTGGAACATCATCACCTGGCGCTACGGCATCCCGTCGAGCTCCAGCCATGCGCTGATCGGCGGCCTGCTCGGCGCCGGCATCTCCAAGGTCGGCCTGTCCGGCGTGGTCTGGTCGGGCGTCGGCAAGACGGTCGCGGGCATCTTCATCTCGCCCGCGGTCGGCCTGGTGCTCGCGCTGGTGCTGGTGCTGGTCGTCGCCTGGACGAGCATCAAGCTCACCCCGATGGGCGTCGACAAGCGCTATCGCAAATTGCAGCTGATCTCCGCAGCGATGTACTCGCTCGGCCATGGCGGCAACGATGCGCAGAAGACGATGGGCATCATCGCGGTGCTGCTCTACTCGCAGGGGCTGCTCGGCGGCGAGTTCCATGTCCCCTTCTGGGTGGTGCTCGCCTGCCAGGCGGCGATGGCGCTCGGCACCATGTCGGGCGGGTGGAAGATCGTGCATACGATGGGCTCCAAGATCACCCGCCTCACCCCGGCGCAAGGTTTCTGCGCCGAAACCGGTGGCGCGATCACGCTTTTCATGGCGACCATGGGGGGCATCCCCGTCTCCTCCACCCACACCATCACCGGCGCCATCGTCGGCGTCGGCTCGGCGCGGCGGCTGTCGGCGGTGCGCTGGAACATTGCCAGCCGCATCGTCATTGCCTGGGTGGTTACCCTACCCGCCGCCGGGTTGATCGGTGCCGGCGCGTATGAACTGACGCGGCTCTTCGCGCATTGATCGTGGAGCGGCTGCCGGGTGGCGGCCGCATGATCATGGCCGAGGACGAATGATGATGCCCGTTGAACTGATCCTCCTCGGCGCGTCCACCGTGCTGCTGTTCGTCCACATCATGCTCCAGGGGCAATTGGCGACGCGCGAGCGCGGGCTCGACTGGAACGCGGGACCGCGCGACGACGAGACACAACCGCTCGGCACCTATGCGGGTCGCGCCGCCCGCGCGCTCGCCAACTTCCAGGAAACCTATGCGGCGTTCGTCGCGCTGGCGCTCGGGCTGGCGGTCACCGGCCACACCGGCGGCGTCGGCGCGATCGGCGCCGTGCTGTGGTTCGCTGCGCGGCTGGTCTATATTCCGCTCTACCTGTTTGGGATCCGCTACATCCGCAGCCTGAGCTGGCTGACCTCGATTCTCGGCCTGCTGCTGATGCTGATCCGCTTCTTCTGACGTCCCCCTTGGAGCCTTGCGCATGACCCCTCGCGAACTGATCGGCACGGCGCTGGTGCCCGGCGGCGAGGAACTGCGGCTGTTCCGCCGCGGCGACGACTTCATGATCGTGCTCGATCGCAACGAGCTGATGAACAGCCGGATGAGCGGCTCCGAAGAGGCGCTGGCGACGATGACCTGCGAGCGGCTCGCCAAGCCGGCGGCGCATCTGCTGGTCGGCGGCTATGGCATGGGCTTTACGCTGCGCACCGCGCTGGCGGCGCTGGGCGCAGACGCGCGCGTCACCGTCGCCGAGCTGGTACCCGAGATCATCGCCTGGGCGCGCGGGCCGATGGCGACGCTGATGGCCGGCTGCCTCGATGATCCCCGGGTCGAGCTGGTTGAGGACGATGTCGCCGCGGTGATCGCAGCGGCACGGGGCCGCTATGACGCGATCCTGCTCGATGTCGACAACGGCCCCGATGGCCTCACCCGCAACGCCAACGACCGGCTCTATTCTGCCCGCGGGCTCGACGCCGCGCGCGCCGCGCTGCGCCCCGGCGGTATCCTTGCCGTCTGGTCCGCTGCCCCCGACCAGGCCTTCGCCCGTCGCCTCGTCCAGGCCGGCTTCGACACCGACGAGGTGGTGGTCCGCGCCCGCAGCAACGGCAAGGGCCCGCGCCATGTGATCTGGTTCGCGCGCAAGGGCTGAGGCGCCAGCGAGGTCGCTTGATCAGCGACCTCCTTTGTCGTCACGGCTGCCACACCTCGGCCCGGTCGTTCGCCAGCCGCCGGTCGAGGAAGAACGCCGCGCTGATGAAGGCAAGATGGGTCAGCGCTTGGGGAAAGTTACCGAGCGGCAGCGCCCGGCGATCGAGTTCCTCGGCGAACAGGCCGAGGTGATTGGCATAACCGAGCCCTTTGGCCATCATGATCTGCGCCTCGTCGAGCCGCCCGGCGCGCGCGAGGCATTCGATGTACCAGAAGGTGCAGGTGGTGAAGGCGCCGTCGCCGCCGTCCAGCCCGTCTTGGTTGCGGTAGCGGTAGATCATCGCATTGTCGCTGAGCTCGGCGCCGATCGCGTCGAGCGTCTTCAGCCACACCGGATCGGTCGCCGAGACGAAGCGGACCAGCGGCATCATCAGCAGCGCGGCATCGAGGTCGGTGCCGCCACGCGTCTGGACGAAATAGCCGTGGTCGGGATGGCGGTAATGATCCCAGATATCGCGGGCAATGGCGTCGCGCCCCGCCGACCAGTCGGCCAGCGGCGCCGCCAGCGAGCGCTTCTGCGCCAGCCGGATCGCGCGATCCAGCGCCACCCAGCACATCAGCCGTGAATGGAGGAAGGCGCGCGGCGCATCGCGCAGCTCCCAGATCCCGGCATCGGGCTCGTTCCAGTGGCTAAGCACATAATCGACCATGCCGCACACATGGCCCCAGCCGTCATGGCTGATCGCGGCGCCATATTTGTTCGAGAGATAAACGCTGTCGAGCAGCTCGCCGAAGATGTCGAGCTGGGTCTGGTGGTGCGCGCCATTGCCGATCCGCACCGGCTGGCTGCCGGCATAGCCGGCGAGATGCGCCAGCTCCTGCTCGTCCGCCGCCTCCGACCCGTCGATCGCATACATGATCCGGATCGGGTGCGCGGCGTCGGCATGCTCGACCCGGTCGGCGACCCAGCCGCGAAACCGCTCGGCCTCCTCGACATAGCCGAGCCGCATGAAGGCGTAGACGGTGAATGAGGCGTCGCGGATCCAGGTCGCGCGATAGTCCCAGTTGCGCCCCGCGCCGGTCGCCTCGGGCAGGCCGAAGGTGGCGGCCGCCGCGATCGAGCCGTGGCGCGCCGAGGTCAGCAGCTTGAGCGCGAGCGCCGAGCGGGTCACCGCCTCGCGCCACCGGCCGTGATAGGTCGAGCGCCCCACCCAGCCGCGCCACGCCGCCACCGTGCCGGCGAGCAGCGCGTCGATGTCGCGGTCCTCCGGCACCGGCGCCGCCGGGTCGTCGAGCACGAACCACGCCGTTTCGCCTGCCGCCAGCGTCACCTCGGCGGTGGCCTCGCCCTCACCCGGCGTCAGCGGCACCGAGGCGATCAGCCGCAACGCGATGGTCTGGCCGGTGAACACCACGCCGCGGCCGTCGGCCACCGCGCTCGCGACCGGCGCCTCGCGCGCGTAATCGAACATCGGCCGGCAGCGCACCGCCAGCGTCACCGGGCCACGCGTCGCCGTTACCCGGCGGATGACGCAGCGCGTGCCCTGGTCGGCGTCGTCGCGGCACGCTTGCGGGTGCGGCATCAGGTCGGTGACCTCGACGCTGCCCGCCTCGCTCATCCAGCCGGTCACCAGCACGTTGCTGTCGGGAATATAGCATTGGCTGGTGCGCGCATCGTCCAGCGCCGGGGTGATGGTGAACGCCCCGCCCTGCGCAGGATCGAGCAGCGCGGCGAAGATCGTCGGGCTGTCGAGCGCCGGCCAGCAGCAATAATCGATCGCGCCATCGCGCGCGACCAGCGCCGCCGTCTCGAGATTGCCGATCACGCCATGATCGCCGATCGTCCGGCCCGGCGCCGGATTGTCCATTAAAGTCATCGCGGCTGAACGCCTGTGTGGCGCTTTAGCCGCACCTTGCCGCCCACCCGCGGCACAACGGCCAACTTCACCGATCTGTCGCATCATCGTCACGGCGGCGTAACGGTGCGTCGTCACCCAGCCTCATCAGGCCGCTATCGGTTGGGGACACTTACATGATTGCCAAATATCTGTTGCTCGCGGGCGTCGCGCCTGCCGTGCTGATCGCCGCGCCCGCCGCCGCGCAGGAACAAGCCACCGCCGCTCCGATCGATCAGGCGTCAGTTCCCGCCCCGGAAGACGACATCGTCGTGCTTGGCTTCGGCGAAAGCCGCCAGGTTCAGTCGGTCACCGCCGCCGACATGGCCCGGCTCACCCCCGGCACCTCGCCGCTCAAGGCGATTTCGAAGCTCCCCGGCGTCAACTTCCAGTCGGCCGACGCGTTCGGCGCCTACGAATGGTCGACCCGCATCAGCCTGCGCGGGTTCAACCAGAACCAGCTCGGCTTCACCCTCGATGGCGTGCCGCTCGGCGACATGAGCTACGGCAACGTCAACGGCCTCCACATCAGCCGCGCGATCATCTCCGAGGATATCGGCGCCACCACCGTCGCCCAGGGCGCCGGCTCGCTCGGCACCGCGTCGACCAGCAACCTCGGCGGCACCATCCAGTTCACCAGCCGCGCGCCGTCGGACATCGCCGGCATCCAGGCCTCGGGCACCTATGGCAGCGACGACACCTATCGCGCGTTCGTCCGTCTCGAGAGCGGCGACATCGGTGGCGGCCTAAAGGGCTATCTCAGCTACGGCTTCCTGCAGACCGACAAGTGGAAGGGCTATGGCGACCAGCGCCAGCACCAGGCCGACGCCAAGATCGTCAAGGACCTCGGCAACCAGGGCAGCATCACCGCCTTTCTAGATTTCTCCGATCGCCGTGAGACCGATTACCAGGATCTCAGCCTCGACATGATCCGCCGCCTCGGCACCCGCGACGACAATATCGGCGACAAGTACGCGCTCGCGATCCAGCTCGCCGAAGTCTACGCCAACCAGACCACCCGCGCCGGCAGCGCCACCGCCGCTTTGCCCTACCCCACCGCCGGCCTCGCCTTCCCGGCGCCTTACGCGACGGTGGACGACGCCTATTTCGACGCCGGCGGCCTGCGCCGCGACTATCTCGGCGGCGTCACCGTCGATGCCAACCTCACCCCCGAGCTCAACCTGCGCTCGACTACTTATTACCACAACAACAAGGGCCAGGGCTCCTGGATCACGCCTTATACGGCGACCCCGGTCGGCGCGCCTGACCAAGACGGCAACCCGATTACCAACCCCGCGCCGCTCGCCTATCGCACCACCGAATACAGCATCCATCGCGCCGGCAACGTCAGCCGCCTTGCCTATGACGTCGGCGTCAACCGCTTCGAAGTCGGCGGCTGGTATGAGAGCAACACCTTCCGCCAGGCGCGCCGCTTCTACGGCATGGCGATGGGCACCGAGCCCAACCGCGAGACGCTCGAGTATCAGGACAACCCGTTCTTTACCCAGTGGGACGGCAAGTACGATACCGAGACGCTGCAATATTATGTGCAGGACACGCTCAAGCTCGCCGACGATCGCGTCGTGATCAACGGCGGCTGGAAGGGCGTCCAGGTCAAGAACCAGTCGACGCTCGAGACCGGCACGCTCGCCGCGGGCAAGATCGAATCGCGCGACTGGTTCCTGCCCCAGGCCGGCATCCTGTTCCGCGTCGGCGGCGGCGCCGAACTGTTCGCGAGCTATACCGAGAACATGCGCGCCTTCGTCTCCTCGGCGACCACCGGGCCGTTCTCCACCACTCAGGCCGGATTCGACGCGATCCGCACCACGCTGAAGCCCGAGCGTTCGAAGACCGCGGAAGGCGGGGTCCGCTTCCACGCCGGCGGGTTGCAGATGTCGGCGGCGGGCTATTACGTCGACTTCTCCAACCGCCTGCTCGCCTTCGCCAACGGCGCGGGCATCATCGGCAACCCGGCGACGCTCAACAACGTCGGCAGCGTCCACAGCTATGGCGGCGAGGCGACCATCAATTACCGCCTGTTCGGCGCGCTCTCGGCGCTCGCCAGCTATTCCTACAATCACTCGACCTATCAGGACGACGTGCTGAGCGCCGCCGGCACCGTGCTGGTCGCGAGCAAGGGCCGCAAGATCGTCGACAACCCCGATCACATGGCCAAGGGCGAGATCGTCTACGACGACAACACCTTCCTCGCCCGCGCCGGTGTTGATTGGATGTCGAAGCGCTACTTCACCTACACCAACGACCAGTCGGTAGGCGCACGCGCGCTGGTGGACGCCAGCATCGGCTACCGTATCCATGGCCCGGGCTTCCTCGACGGCGTCTCGATCGAGGGCAGCGTGACCAACCTTACCGACAAGAAGTATATCGCCACCGTCGGCTCCAACGGCTTCACCGCCAGCGGTGACAGCCAGACGTTGCTGCCGGGCGCCCCGCGCCAGTGGTTCGTGTCGCTGCGCAAGGGGTTCTAAGGCCGTCGGGCAGCCCCGCGGGCGTGCCCCTCGGGCATGCGTTGCGGCGGCGACGGGAGCACCGGAGCTCGACGTCGCCGCCGCAACGGCAGTTGCTCCTTGGCGCGATTGGCCGCAGATTGATTGCTTATGGTGAGCAGCTCCTTTTGCCGGCGCGTCGCGCTGATCGCCTCAGCCTCGGCCATGATACTGGTGGCCGCGGCGCCCGCGCCAGCGCGCAGCATCCTCTTCGTCGGCAACAGCTTCACCTTCGGCGCCGCCTCGCCGGTGCATCGGTATCGGCCCGATCGAGTGGAGGATCTCAATCGCGAGGGTGTCGGCGGCGTGCCGGCGCTGTTTGCCACCTTTGCGGCGGAAGCTGGGCTCGATTGGACGGTCAGCCTGGAGACGTCGTCGGGCAAGGACCTCGCCTATCATCTTGCCAACAAGCGCGCCGAAATCGATCGGCCGTGGGACGTTGTCATCCTCCAGGGCTACAGCACACTGGATGCTGACAATCCGGGAGACCCCACCCGCCACATCGCCGCAGCCCGCGCGCTCGCCGCGCTGATGCGCGCCCGCAACCCTCGGGCCGAGGTGGATCTCGTCTCCACCTGGTCACGTGCCGACCAGACCTACAAGCCCACCGGTCACTGGTTCGGCAAGCCGATCACGCGCATGGCCGACGACCTGATGGCGGCAAGCCGGCAGGCGCTCGCCGGCCCGTCCGCAGTGAACGCCGTTGTCGCGGTCGGTCCCGCCTGGAACCGCGCCATGGCGGAGGGGCTGGCCGACCCGAACCCTTATGACGGCATTGCCTTCGGCAAGGTCAGCCTGTGGTCGTGGGACCAGTATCACGCCACCGCCGAAGGCTATTACCTCGAGGCGCTGATGGTGTTCGGCACCGTCACCAAGGCCGATCCGCGCATTCTGGACGGCAGGGAAGAGGCCGCCGACGATCTTGGCCTCCATCCCGACGTCGCCCACCAGTTGCGGGCAATCGCCGCGGCAGAGCTGATGGCACAGGGGGTATTGCCGGGCGGCGGGACCGGATAGCCACGCCACGACATCGCGCCCGTTGCCATATCACTCAAGCTCCGCTATGCGCCCGCGCTTCCACACCGCCGGCTTGCGCCAGCGGCTGGATGCTTGCGGGAGGGCGCCTCCGGGTACCCGCTACACCGCTAAACTTGAAACGAGAGTGACATGGCAAAGAAGATCACAGGTTATATCAACCTGCAGGTTCCTGCAGGTGATGCTAAGCCCGCCCCGCCGATCGGCCCGGCGCTGGGTCAGCGCGGCGTCAACATCATGGAGTTCTGCAAGGCGTTCAACGCCTCGACGACCGACATGGAAAAGGGCACCCCGCTGCCCACCAAGATCACCGTCTATGCGGATCGCAGCTTCTCGTTCGAGGTGAAGACCCCGCCGGCCTCGTTCCTGATCAAGAAGGCCGCCGGCCTCAAGTCGGGCTCGAAGGAGCCGGGCAAGGTCTCCGCGGGCAAGATCGCGCGCTCCAAGCTCGCCGAGATCGCCCAGACCAAGATGAAGGATCTGAACGCCAACGATATCGAGGCGGCGACCAAGATCATCGAAGGCTCCGCCCGCGCGATGGGCCTCGAAGTGACGGAGGGCTGAGATCATGGCCAA
The DNA here is from genome assembly GCF_059416225.1 of Sphingomonas sp. GW821-FHT09E03. Taxonomy (NCBI): domain Bacteria; kingdom Pseudomonadati; phylum Pseudomonadota; class Alphaproteobacteria; order Sphingomonadales; family Sphingomonadaceae; genus Sphingomonas; species Sphingomonas sp. GW821-FHT09E03. Next base: position 105,761 of record NZ_JBWKOS010000005.1, read on the forward strand.
GCTGACCAAGAAGCATAAGGCGATCACCATTGATCGCGAGAAGCTGCACGCCATCGACGAGGCGATCGCCCTCGCCCGTTCGGGTGCGACCTCCAAGTTCGACGAGACCATCGAGGTCGCGCTGAACCTCGGCGTCGATCCGCGCCACGCCGACCAGATGGTCCGCGGCGTCGTCACCCTCCCCGCCGGCACCGGCAAGACCGTCCGCGTCGGCGTGTTCGCCCGCGGCGCCAAGGCCGAGGAAGCCCTGGCTGCAGGCGCCGACGTCGTCGGTGCCGAGGATCTGATGGAGACCATCCAGGGTGGCACGATCGATTTCGATCGCTGCATCGCCACGCCTGACATGATGGGCATCGTCGGTCGCCTCGGTAAGGTGCTGGGTCCCAAGGGCCTGATGCCGAACCCGAAGCTCGGCACCGTGACCATGAACGTCGCCGAGGCGGTCAAGGCCGCCAAGGGCGGTCAGGTCGAGTATCGCGTCGAGAAGGCCGGCATCATCCACTCCGGCATCGGCAAGGCGAGCTTCGCCGCCGAGGACCTGCGCCGCAACTTCGACGCGCTGGTCGATGCGGTGGTCAAGGCCAAGCCGTCGGGCGCCAAGGGCAAGTATGTCCGCAAGGTCGCCGTGTCCTCGACGATGGGCACCGGCATCAAGGTCGACACCGCCGAGATCGCGGGCGCTTAACGCACCCGCCGGTCAACGCGACTGGTTCGAACACAAAGGGTCGGGAGCAATCCCGGCCCTTTTTGCGTCAGAAGTCGCCTGGCTTAAGCAACCGGCGCTGGGGCACCTCACCACCGAGCCCGTCGAGCGCCGTCGCTCAACAGCCCCCATCGAGTAATAACAAGATGGGCGTGCGCGCGAAACGAACCGCGGCGTGGCAAGACGTCGTGCCGCGCCACGCCCATTAACACCCTGTTCCTTCAGCCAATATCTTCGCCGATGCTGCCCTGGCGCCCGGCCAGCACTTGGTACGCTTAGGCCAGCAGGTCCGCGCCACCGTATTGGCACTGCCATATCATCGCGATACGCTGCCCTGGTCATAACCCGGGGGTATCATGATGAAGACGATGGGAAGTCTGGCGACAGCTGCGATGCTGATCGCCACAGCGGCGCCGGCAGCGGCGCAGCAACTCGCGAAGCCGACCAGCGGCCAGAAGCTCCAGCAGGCGACGATGGCCGATGTGCCGCGCTGCGCGCGCAAGCTCGGCACCATCTCGGTCGCCGATGGCGACGATCCCTATCGCTGGACGCAGTGGCAGCTAGCGCCACCCTCCAAGCTGCTCAAGGTGATGATCCAGCGCTCGGGCTGCTTCAACCTGGTCGATCGCGGTACCGGCCTCAACGCCGCCGAGCGCGAACGCGCGATCGGCGGCAACCTCGGGCTGCAGCGCGGCTCGAACGTCGGCCAGGGCCAGATCAAGGCCGCCGATTACGTGCTCGTCGCCGAGATCCAGGGCGCCAACAGCAACGCCAGCGGCAGCGCGATCGGCGGCGCCGCCGGCGGCCTGATCGGCGGCCGGCTGGGTGGCGTGCTCGGCGGCCTGCGCAGCCGCAAGATGGAGGCGAACACGATCGTCTCGGTCACGAACGTCCGCACCACCGAGACGATCGCCACCGAAGACGGCTATGCCGCCAAGAACGATCTCGGTTTTGCCGCGGGCGGCGGGCTCGGCTTCTTCGGCGGCGCCGCGGGCGCGGTTGGCGGTGGTTACGAGAACACCGATATAGGCCGCATCGTCACCCTGTCGTTCATTCAGGCCTATTCGAGGCTGGTCGAGTCGCTCAACCTGGTCCGCCCGGGTAGCGGCGGCACCGCCGAGGCAGCGCCCGCCAAGACGTTTACCGCGATCGGCGCGGTGGCGATGCGCAAGACCGCCGCGGCCGGCGGCGCCGCGATTCGCACCCTGCCGCCGGGATCGGTTCTGTATCCCACCGGCAAGAAGGACGGCTTGTGGTGGGAAGTCGCCGATGAGAATGACAATGTCGGCTGGGTGCTCAACACGCGGCTCGCGCCGTCGCAATAAGTCCGCGCTTGCCGGATTGTATCACCGCGGGTCGGGAGCGGATGCTCCCGGCCCGTTCGCGTATAGATGCCTGCCGTGATCATGTCGATTTCGGACTGATCGTAACCGGTCATGGTTAACGGGGGCGTAGCAGTTACGGCTCCCCGATCCGGCCGCCGGTTGGATCGCAAGTTTTCGTTAACCAGGTTGTTCCACTTTATCATACCTTTAGCGCGTTATTGACCGCTGCGAGCCCGCTGGTTGCGGGGGCAGGAGCGAGAAGCGCGTGGGTACGATAGCGGCAGTCCGGATCATCGGTGTGTTAACCAGGCTGCGCCGCAACGTCGCCGGCAACACCCTGGCGATCGCGGCGGCGGCGATGCTGCCGCTGCTCGGCATGGTCGGCGGCGCGCTCGATCTCAGCCGGCTGTACATGACCAAGGTCCGGCTCCAGCACGCCTGCGACGCCGGCGCGCTCGCCGGGCGCAAGCAGATGGGTGGCGGCTCGTGGGACGCGACCGCCCAGGCCAGCGCCACCCAATATTTCTGGGGCAATTTCACCGCCGGCGCCTATGGCAGCGGCGTCACCACGCCCGCCTTCAGCTCGACCGGCTCCAACGTGCAGGGCACCGTCAGCACCACGGTCCCCATGACGGTGATGCAGTTTTTCAAGTTTGGCCCCAGAGCGCTCACCGTCACCTGCGAATCGGCGATGCAATTGCCCAACACCGACGTGATGTTCGTGCTCGACACCACCGGCTCGATGGCGTGCGCACCCAGCGCGTCCGGCAGCTGCAGCGTCACCTCGAGTTCGAAGATCAGTGTGCTCAAGAACGCGGTGAAGTGCTTCTACGAGGCGCTCGCTCAGGCCAAGACCGATGGCACGAACTGCGCCACCAACAGCTATCAGGGTATCAACTCTGGCTCGCAGCTGCGTTTCGGCTTCGTGCCATATTCGTCAAACGTCGACATCAGCCAGCTCAACTTGCCGGCCTCGTATTTCGCCGCCAACTGGTCGTATCAGTCGCGGGCGCGCTCGATCTATTGGACTAACTGGTCGGATACCAATTACAGCTGCTCCAATCAGCCGTCTGATACGGCGATGCAGCGCTATCAGACCACCGGATCCGGCTATAATTGCAAGGTCCAGGTTCAGTACAATTATTGGCTCTACGGCCCGACCAGCGTCCCGATGAACGTCGCGTCGGCACTGTCATCGTTCGCGACCGCCAAGGTGCCCAACACGCCCGCGTCCGCCAACCTCACCGTCGCCGGCATCGGCACCAACGGCGCCGATCGATCAGTGGCCTGGGACGGCTGCGTCGAGGAGCAAACAGTCACCACCGATATCAACCAGGTGCCGGATTCTTCGAAGCCCGCAACGCAATATGGCCCGGTGCTGCCGGACGCGATCTACATGCGGACGGTCTCGTCCTCCAGCTCGCCGGCCAGCAATTCACCCTACACCAAAGCCGCCAGCTACAGCACCGGCGACTACAACAACTCGATGCGCTCCTTCCGCTACTTCTGCCCGACGCCGGCGCAGAAGCTGCAGGGCATGACGGTATGGACGCCCACGGTGTTCGACTCCTACGTCAACACGCTCACTCCCTCCGGCAACACCTACCACGACATCGGCATGCTGTGGGGCGGACGGCTGATCTCCCCGGAGGGCATGTTCAAGTCGGAGAATGCAACCACCTCGAGCGGCGGGGTGATCCAGCGCCACGTGATCTTCATGACCGACGGCGACGCCCAGGCCGGCCCGTGCGACTATTCCAACTACGGCGTTGCCTGGTGGGATCAGCGCACCACCACGACGATGGGAAATTCCTGCTACACCACCGACGACGACAATCTCACCGCGGACGTCAACACCCGCCTTGTCGCGCTCTGCACGGCGGTGAAGAACGAGCCCAACACGCTGCTGTGGGTGATCTCCTTCGGTGGTCAGGGCATCGAGCAGGCCACCAAAGACCGGCTCAAGACCTGCGCCAGCGACAGCGACCACTTCTTCGACGCGACCGACGCCACCGCGCTCAATACCGCCTTCCAGACCATCGCGTCACGCATCGCCCAGCTGAGGCTCGAGCAATGAGCCGCCTGCTGCGCCGTCGCCGCCCGCGCCTACTCGCCCGCCTCAGCCCCGACCAACACGGCGCCACCATCGTCGAATTCGCGATCGTCGCGCCAGTGCTGATCGTGATGCTGCTCGGCTTCTTTGATACCGCGCACACGCTGTACATGAAGGCGCAGCTCAACGGCCTGTTGCAGAAGGCGGCGCGTGATTCGACGCTGCAGGACATGAGCACCGCCGCCGCGGAGGCGGCGCTCGACGCCAACATCACCCGCCAGGTGAAGCTGCTCGCCAAGAATGCCACGGTCGTGCCGACGCGCCGCTTCTACCGCAACTACAATGATGCTGCCGCCAAGGTGCCCGAGAGCTGGAACGACACCAACGGCGACAAGGTGTGCGACAACAACGAATCCTTCACCGACACCAACGGCAACGGCGTCTGGGACGCCGATGGCGGCGACGGCGGCTCGACTTCGTCGACGCCCGGCGGCGGCGCGCAGGACCGCACCATCTACACCGTCAAGGTCTCCTATCCGCACATGTTCCCGCTGTGGAAGTTCATCGGCGCCTCGTCCACCGTGGCACTGAGCGCCACCGCGGTGCTCGCCAACCAGCCCTACAGCGACCAGTCGAGCTACAGCGCCTCGCCAAAGACGCTGCACTGCACATGAGGATGCCTGCCCTGCCCGCCCGCCCGCCGCTGCTCGCCCGATGCTTTCGATTCGCGCGGCTGCGCCAGGACCGGCGCGGCCTTGCCCTGCTCGAATTCGCGCTGGTCTCGCCGCTGATCCTGATCATCGGGCTCACCGGCACCGAATATGCGAACTGGGTGATCACCAAGATGCAGGTCAGCCAGATCGCGCTGCAGATCGCCGACAACGCCTCGCGGATGGGCGTCGCCGGTGCCTCGGGCAAGACGGTGTACGAGTCCAACATCACCGAGACGTTCGCCGGCGGCGAGCTCCAGTCGGCGGCGTTGAAGCTCGGAGCCAACGGCCGCGTCATCCTGTCCTCGGCCGAGCCCACCGACGTCGCCACCGCGACGCCGACCAACTACATCATCCGCTGGCAGCGCTGCTACGGCACCAAGACCAGCCACGCCTCGATCTACGGCCTGCAGGGCCAGACCAGCACGCTCGGCATGGGCGGCACCAACAAGGTCAAGCCGCAGCCCAAGAACGCGACGATGTTCGTCGAGGTCTATTATGTTTACAAACCGCTGTTCACCAAGGTGGTGCTGCCTTCGACGACCTTCGACGAGACCGCGTCGATGGCGGTCCGCGACCAGCGCGTGATCGGCGTCGCACCGACTGCAGTCAACGGCACGACCGCCGCGACCTGTTGAACGGCACGCGTGCCAGCTCACCCTCGTCATCCTGAACTCGTTTCAGGATCCATGGCCCCTCGCGGCCGGCAAGCCCGCGGGTCGTGCGGGCCATGGATGCTGAAACAAGTTCAGCATGACGAAGAGATGAAGAAGCCCCCCTACCCCGCGTCTGGAAAATCCGCCCCCAGCGCCACATCCCGCAGCGATTCGATCTCCGCCAGCCGCTCCTTCAGCTTGGCCGTCACCGCGTCATAGCCGAACTTGCCCAGCACCAGATGCCGCGGCGCCTCGGCGGCTTGCGCCGCGGCAATGATCGCCTCGCCGGCGCGCACCGGATCGCCGGCCTGGGTGCCGCTATAGCCTTTGGTGCTCGCCATCCGCGCCGCAGCGGTCTCGGCATAGGCCTCGATCCGGCTGGGGGTCTGCTGCAGCGAGCGCCCCGCCCAATCGGTGCGGAACGGCCCTGGCTCGACGCAGGTCACGCCAATGCCGAGCGGGCCCACCTCAGCGAGCAGCGCGTCGGACCAGCCCTCCACCGCATGCTTGGAGGCGGCATAATAGCCCGAGCCCGGGAAGCCGACGAGCCCTGCCACCGAGGTGAAGTTGATCACATGGCCGCTGCCCTGCGCACGCATCTGCGGCAGCACCGCACGCGTCAGCGCGAACAGCCCGAATACGTTGGTGTCGAACTGCGCCCTGATGGCGTCTTCCTCGCCCTCTTCGGCGGTCGCCTGATAGCCATAGCCGGCGTTGTTCACGAGCACATCGATCCGCCCGAACTGCGCGATCGCGGCCTTCACCGCGGCGTCTACCTGCTTCTGGTCGGTAACGTCGAGATCGAGCGCCAGCGCGCGATCCTCGATGCCCTGGGCTAGATCGGCGACCCGCTCCTTGCCCCGCGCGGTGATCACCGCGCGCCAGCCCCGATCGAGCACGAGCTTGGCAAGATCGCGGCCGAAGCCGGTCGAACAGCCGGTGATGAACCAGACGGGGGAAGCGGGAAGCGTCATGCGGGGCCTTTCGGGCAAGCGGAGGCATGCTTAACGCAGCGGGATGTCGGCGGGTTCAGCCGCCGGTCGGTCGACCCCGGTGGTGCCGTTCATTGCTCGGCTCGGGCGACGCGAGGCATGGGCCACCCTGGCCGCTCACCTCTCAGCTGCCCGCTACTTCGCCGACGCCCCCGCGGCGGCCTGCCCACCCTCGAGATACGCCCCCACCGTCGCCATCGGCCGCGACAACAGCCCGCCGACCGCTTGGGCGATCATGAGCGACGCGGCGATCACCGCGACGCCGATCGCGCACGACTGGAAGACGGAGGCGAACAGCCGGCTGCGCTCGGCCCGCTCGGCGACATGGGCATGGCCGATCTTGCGCGCGGTCGCACGGCGATCCGCATCCGCCTGCTTCTCGCACGGCGCGCCGGGTCGATGCGCCGGCGGCTTGGCCTCCAGGATGCCGTCGATGTCGATCTTGTCCTGGGTGCGTACCCCGAAAAATTGGTCCTTGCTCCACACCACCCGGCCAATGACGATATGGTGGACGCGGCGGATCTCGATCACCATGCCGGGCCGGCACGGCTGCTCGGACCTCGCCAACAAGCCGCGCGACGACATGTTGTGGATCACCACGTCACCCCAATCGGCGCCGGTGCGCATCCGCGCCCGGACCATCACCTTGCGCCGGGGCTCGCGATTCTTCATGGCCGGCCACCATCGCGATGCGCAGCCAGGGCGGCGCAGGCAGGACATGACAGGGCATGATCAGCGACCATTAACCCTGCCATGACTCACCTGCGTTAATTTTGCGTAACATAGGGCAACATTGCTGACCCCTGTGTCGGTGCCCCCGCCACGAAACGCGAGTTGACCTCGTCGCGCGATCCGCTATAGGCCCGCGCTTGCCGGTGGGCTTGCCCGCCGCGCATCCGTCCAAGACAGCAGGTGCCACGGATTTGCCGCGGCTTAATGTCCTGCCGAGACGGGGACAGGAATTCATGCCGGCTGCGCATCAGCGTGCCCGGTCTGCCGCCCGTTAGCCGGGTGCCTTCCCCATCGATGGACAACCCCGGCGGGGTTTTCCCCACCGGTTTGTAACCGGGCGGGTTGCTTCGGCAATCCGTTCATCGGGTCCCGTCAAAGTACTACTTTGATGGGTGCCCTAAACGTGGAGAATGGCATGGATCGTGCTCAAAAGGCCGCGGCCGTTGCCGAGTTGAACCGTAACTTTGCCGAGGTCGGTGTGGTGGTTGTCACCCGCAATCTCGGCATGACGGTCGCGCAGTCGACGACGCTGCGCAACCGGATGCGGGACGCCGGCGCGACCTACAAGGTCTCGAAGAACAAGCTTGCCAAGATCGCGCTCGACGGCACCGACTATCTCTCGCTGGGCGACATGCTCACGGGTCCGGTCGGTCTCGCCACCTCGATCGACCCGGTCGCCGCTGCCAAGGTAGTGGTCGACTTCGCGAAGACGAACGACAAGTTCGAAATCGTGGGCGGGGCGATGGGCGCGACCCCTCTCGACGTCGCTGGCGTGCAAGCGCTCGCTACCCTGCCCTCGCTGGATGAACTCCGGGCGAAGATCGTCGGCCTCCTCGTTGCCCCGGCAACGAAGCTTGCGACCATCACCCAGGCTCCCGCGGCGCAGATCGCGCGCGTGCTGTCGGCCTACGCCGAGAAGGACAAGGAAGCCGCCTGAGCTTCCTGATCTGGTAATTTCGAACTGACACTTTGGGGCCCAAGTTACACCAGCTCGCGCCCCCAACGGAGAATACACATGGCAGACCTGAACGCGCTGGTTGACCAGCTGAGCGAACTGACCGTCCTCGAGGCCGCCGAGCTCTCGAAGCTGCTCGAAGAGAAGTGGGGCGTGTCCGCCGCCGCTGCCGTTGCGGCTCCTGCCGCTGGCGGCGCTGCTGCTGCCCCGGCTGCTGAAGAGCAGACCGAGTTCGACGTGATCCTCACCGGCGACGGCGGCAAGAAGATCAACGTCATCAAGGAAGTCCGCGCCATCACCGGCCTGGGCCTGACCGAAGCCAAGGCTCTGGTCGAGGGCGCTCCCAAGGCCGTCAAGGAAGGCGTGTCGAAGGACGAGGCCACCAAGGTCAAGGCACAGCTCGAGGCCGCCGGCGCGACCGTCGACCTCAAGTAAGCCATTCGGCTTCATCGCTCTCGGGCGATACGGAAAGGGCGGCCCCTCACAGGGCCGCCCTTTTTGCGTTGCGGTCCAGCAGATGCCTGAACGTGGTGAGGAGGCCGCTTTCACTCCATCGTCGTGCGGTGAAGGCCGGCACCGGCGCGACCTTCACCGCCCCGATCGTTCGCTACCGTTGGATCGCCGCGCCATGCGGCCGCGCCGCGACCTGGTCGTGGGTCCGCGGCGGCTGGTCGAGCCAGAAGGGCGCGAGCTTGGCGGAGTCGACCCGCTCTACCCCGACCACGAATGCCTGGCCGGTCTGCCCCGCCCCCGTCGACGTCTCGTACAGGCAATTGATCGCGACCAGCGGTACGAACATCGGCCGCCCTGCCGCGGTGAGCGACTGGATCGACGCCCGCGGCAAGGCGGTCACCACCCGCAGGGTCCGGCTCTCCCCCGGCTGCAACGCAAACGGCGCTGTCGCTGGCCGCGTGACCGACTGCGCGAAGATGTCCGCAAGATCGGCCTCTTGTCCCGCATGGGCGCTGAGCAAGGTCGCACCGATGCGGATCGCCGACAGCGCGACCGTCCCCTGGTTGGCGACGGTGAGCTCGGCGTCCACCGTCGCGCTCAGCAGGTTCAGCCCCGCGCGCGCCGGGCGTAGCGACAGCGCCACCAGCGGCTGTGCAGCGCCCGCCACCGGGGCCGCCGGCGCGCTGCGGCGGGCCAGCATCGCCGGCGCCGGGGCCGGCACCACCGACGGCGCGACGCCGCCCGGCTCTGGCGCATCCGGCCCTTCGTGTTCCGGCGCCGGTTCGTCGTCCCGATGCTGCGCGACAGCGCGCCGTCGCCACCACCACGCGCCGCCGGCGAGGCCGACCACGACCAGTCCGGCAAGCCACCACGGCCAGCTGCCGCCTTGGTCGGTTTCCGCTGCGGCCGGCGCCGGCGCCACGATCGGGCTAGCCGAGGCGCTTGGCGCTGGTGCCCCGGTCGGTGTCGGCGTCGGCAAGGGAGCCGCTACCGCTGCTGCGACGCTCGGCGTGGCGATCGGCGCCGGTGTGGGCGCCGGCGTTGGCGTGGCGCGCGGTGTCGGCGTTGCCGTCGCAGTCGGTCGCGGGGTCGGCGTCGGTCGCGGGGTTGGACGCGTTGCCGGGCGCAGTGGCGGTGTCACGGTCGGCACCGGCACCACCTCGGCGGGCGCGGGTGTCGGCGTCGTGCTCGGCTGGCTCGATGGCAGGCTGTAATTCTCAAGCCCGGGGATGGTCTGCGGCGCGGTCTGCGGCTGGGTCTGGGCCGTCGCCGGCGCGTGCAGCGCCAGGGTCAGCAAGGAGGCCGTCGCGGCGAGGCGCGCGCGTGCCAGGAGCGTCATGGAAATCGATCTCACCCGAATAATGGTGAACCGCCCTTAGTGAACGGCGCACGACCGCGACCGCCGCTGCGACCAGCCGCCCCGTTCCGACGACGAGTCGAGCTGCTGTTGGATCCTATGCGCGAAGTTTGACAGGTTAGGCCCGCGCGCCTATATTCGCTCCATCACCACAGCTTTCGGGACATGTCGCGCCGTCGCGCAGCGCTTCGTACGAATGGGAAGCTACTGGTTCCAGACGCCAACGGCCGACGCACATGGTTGCGATCGGCTTTTTGGCGTCTTTCCTTGCGTCCCGCCCCGGGGATCATCCGGGGCACGAATTAGCGGCTTCGTGCCGGCATCAACGATCGAGGGCATATAACACCCATGGCAACCAAGGCGATCCAGGGCAGCACCGCCAAGCGGCGCATCCGCAAGATCTTCGGGGACATCCACGAAGTCATCCAGATGCCGAACCTGATCGAGGTTCAGCGCGAAAGCTACGAGCAGTTCCTGCGCTCGGACAAGTCGATCGGCCACGTCTCGGGCTTGGAGAAGACGCTGCGCAGCGTGTTCCCGATCCAGGATTTCGCCGGCACCGCCTATCTCGACTTCGACGATTACGTGCTCGAGCCGCCGAAGTTCGACGTCGAGGAATGCCGCCAGCGCGGCATCACCTATGCCGCCCCGATGCGTGTCACGCTGCGCCTCACCGCGTTCGAGGTCGATCCCGATACCGAGGCCAAGTCGGTCATCGATATCAAGGAGCAGGACGTTTACATGGGCGACATGCCGCTCATGACCGAGAACGGCACCTTCTTCATCAACGGCACCGAGCGCGTCATCGTCTCGCAGATGCACCGCTCGCCGGGCGTGCTGTTCGATCATGACCGCGGCAAGACCCACGCCAGCGGCAAGTACCTCTTTGCCGCGCGCGTCATCCCGTATCGCGGCTCCTGGCTCGATTTCGAGTTCGACGCCAAGGACATCGTCAATGTCCGCATCGATCGCAAGCGCAAGCTGCCGGTGACGGCGCTGCTCTACGCGCTCGGCATGACCAGCGAGGACATCCTCAACCACTTCTACAACCGCGTCACCTATGTGCGCGGCCAGGGCGGCTGGATCATCCCGTTCGCCGCCGAGAACTGGCGTGGCGTCAAGCCGCTGTTCGACATCGTCGACGCATCGTCGGGCGAGGTGGTGTTCGCCGCCCAGCAGAAGATCAGCCCGCGTGCTGCCAACAAGGCGGCCAAGGACGGCCTTACCGAGCTGCTGATCCCGACCGAAGAGATCTATGGCCGTTATTCGGCCTATGACCTGATCAACGAGAGCACCGGCCAGATCTACGTCGAGGCTGGCGACGAGATCGGCGCCGAGAACCTCGAGCTGCTCGACAAGGCCGGCGTCGACACCATCGAGCTGCTCGACATCGACCATGTCTCGACCGGCGCCTGGATCCGCAACACGCTGAAGGCCGACAAGGCCGAGGAACGCGAGCAGGCCCTCTCCGACATCTATCGCGTGATGCGCCCCGGCGAGCCGCCGACGCTTGAGACCGCTGAATCGCTGTTCGCCGGCCTGTTCTTCGATCCGGACCGCTACGACCTGTCCGCGGTTGGCCGCGTCAAGCTCAACATGCGCCTCGACCTCGACGCCGAGGACACGGTGACGACGCTGCGCAGCGAGGACATCCTCGCGGTGATCAAGACCCTGGTTGGCCTCAAGGACGGCAAGGGCGAGATCGACGACATCGACAACCTCGGCAACCGTCGCGTGCGCTCGGTGGGCGAGCTGCTCGAGAACCAGTATCGCGTCGGCCTGCTTCGCATGGAGCGCGCCGTGAAGGAGCGGATGAGCTCGGTCGACGTCTCGACCGTGATGCCGAACGACCTGATCAACGCCAAGCCCGCGGTCGCCGCGGTGCGCGAGTTCTTCGGCTCGTCGCAGCTGTCGCAGTTCATGGATCAGACCAACCCGCTCTCCGAAGTGACGCACAAGCGTCGCGTTTCGGCACTCGGGCCGGGCGGTCTGACGCGTGAGCGCGCTGGCTTCGAAGTCCGTGACGTTCACCCGACCCACTATGGCCGCATCTGCCCGATCGAGACGCCGGAAGGCCCGAACATCGGCCTGATCAACTCGCTCGCCAGCTTCAGCCGCGTCAACAAGTACGGCTTCATCGAGACGCCGTACCGCAAGATCATCGACGGCAAGGTGACCGACGAGGTTGTCTATCTGTCGGCGATGGAAGAGGCCAAGCACACGATCGCGCAGGCGTCGGCCGAACTCAGCGAGAACGGCTCGTTCTCCGAGGAGCTGGTGTCGGCCCGTCAGGCCGGCGAATTCCTGATGGCGCTGCCGGAAACCATCACGCTGATGGACGTCAGCCCTAAGCAGCTCGTCTCGGTCGCCGCATCGCTCATTCCATTCCTGGAAAACGATGACGCCAACCGCGCATTGATGGGTTCGAACATGCAGCGCCAGGCCGTGCCGCTGGTGAAGGCGGAAGCGCCGTTCGTCGGCACCGGCATGGAAGAAACCGTTGCTCGCGACTCCGGCGCCGCCATTTCGGCTCGCCGGGCAGGCATCATCGATCAGGTCGATGCCGCACGTATCGTCGTGCGCGCCACCGGCGAGGTCGATGCCGGCAAGTCGGGCGTCGACATCTACACGCTGATGAAGTTCCAGCGTTCGAACCAGTCGACCTGCATCAACCAGCGTCCGCTGGTGAAGGTGGGCGACGTGGTCAACGCCGGTGACGTGATCGCCGATGGCCCGTCGACCGAGTTCGGCGAGCTCGCGCTCGGCCGCAACGCGCTCGTCGCGTTCATGCCCTGGAACGGCTACAACTATGAGGATTCGATCCTCATCTCCGAGCGGATCGTGAAGGACGACGTGTTCACGTCGATCCACATCGACGAGTTCGAGGTGATGGCCCGCGACACCAAGCTCGGGCCCGAGGACATCACGCGCGATATCCCTAACGTCGGTGAGGAAGCGCTGCGCAATCTCGACGAGGCGGGCATCGTCTATGTCGGCGCCGAAGTGGAGCCGGGTGACATCCTGGTCGGCAAGATCACGCCCAAGGGTGAATCGCCGATGACGCCGGAGGAAAAGCTCCTCCGCGCCATCTTCGGCGAGAAGGCCTCGGACGTGCGCGATACTTCGCTGCGCCTGCCCCCGGGCGTTGCCGGCACTATTGTCGACGTTCGCGTCTTCAATCGCCACGGCATCGACAAGGACGAGCGCGCGATGGCGATCGAGCGCGAGGAGATCGAGCGCCTGAAGAAGGACTCGGACGACGAACGCACCATCCTCAACCGGGCGACCTGGAGCCGCCTGCGCGAGATGCTGCTCGATCAGGTGGCGACGGCGGTGCCGAAGGGCCTGAAGAAGGGCGCGACCATCGACATGGACCTGCTGGACAGCGTCGACCGCCACGAGTGGTGGAAGTTCGCGGTGCAGGACGACAAGGTCCAGGCCGATCTGGAAGCGGTGAAGCAGCAGTATGACGATGCCGCCAAGCTGATCACCGACAAGTTTCACGATCGCCGCGAGAAGCTGGAGCGTGGCGACGAGCTGCCGCCGGGCGTGCTCAAGATGGTTAAGGTGTTCGTCGCGGTGAAGCGCAAGCTGCAGCCCGGCGACAAGATGGCCGGCCGGCACGGCAACAAGGGCGTCATCTCGCGGATCCTGCCGCAGGAAGACATGCCGTTCCTCGCGGATGGCACCCCGGTCGATCTGGTGCTCAACCCGCTCGGCGTGCCGTCGCGGATGAACGTCGGGCAGATCTTTGAGACGCATCTCGGTTGGGCTGCCCGTAATCTCGGCATGCAGGTCGCGAGCGCGCTCGAGGATTGGCGTGAGGCCAACCCGGACGCCAAGGCGGGCGAGATGCCCGACGCGGTCAAGGAGCGGCTCGTGGAAGTCTATGGCGATCACTACGCCGAGGACATCCAGAGTCGCGAGCCCGAGGAGATTGCAGAGCTGGTGCACAACATCCGCACCGGCATCCCGATGGGCACTCCGGTGTTCGACGGCGCCCGCGAGAGCGACGTGTCGGCGATGCTGGAGCTGGCGGGGCTCGATACCTCGGGTCAGTCGGAGCTGTTCGACGGCCGCACCGGCGACATGTTCGACCGCAAGGTGACCGTGGGCATCATCTACATGCTCAAGCTGCACCATCTCGTGGACGACAAGATCCACGCGCGTTCAATCGGGCCGTACAGCCTCGTCACCCAGCAGCCGCTGGGCGGTAAGGCACAGTTTGGTGGCCAGCGCTTCGGCGAGATGGAGGTCTGGGCGCTGCAGGCTTATGGCGCGGCCTATACGCTCCAGGAGATGCTGACGGTGAAGTCCGACGACGTGGTCGGCCGCACCAAGGTCTATGAGGCGATCGTCAAGGGTGACGATACCTTCGAGGCCGGCATCCCCGAGAGCTTCAACGTGCTCGTCAAGGAGATGCGCAGCCTGGGTCTCAACGTCGATCTGAAGAGCAACGAGCTCGATGCCGACGGGGTGGCCATCGCCGCGGAGTAAGCGCTCTTCCTCCCTCTCCGCGTGGGAGAGGGAGGAAAGCGCCGAAGGCGCGGCAGGGTGAGGACGGCACAACGCGCTGCCCTCACCTTCCCACCGGCTGACGCCGGCGGGGCCTTTCCTCTTCCGATGGAAGAGGAGTTCAGATTTCTAAGAGGACAGGTTCATGAACGAACTGACCAACTTCGCCAATCCGGTCGCCAAGGCCGAGACGTTCGACCAGATCCAGATCGGCATCGCCTCCCCGGACAAGATCCGTTCGTGGTCGTTCGGCGAGATCAAGAAGCCCGAGACCATCAACTATCGCACGTTCAAGCCCGAGCGTGACGGCCTGTTCTGCGCGCGCATCTTTGGTCCGATCAAGGATTACGAGTGCCTGTGCGGCAAGTACAAGCGCATGAAGTACAAGGGCATCGTCTGCGAGAAGTGCGGCGTCGAGGTCACCGTCTCGAAGGTCCGTCGCGAGCGCATGGGCCATATCGAGCTGGCCGCCCCGGTCGCGCACATCTGGTTCCTCAAGTCGCTGCCGTCGCGCATCGGCCTGCTGCTCGACATGCAGCTCAAGCAGCTCGAGCGCGTGCTGTACTTCGAGGCCTACATCGTGATCGAGCCGGGCCTGACCCCGCTCGAGAAGTTCCAGCTGCTCACCGAAGACGAGCTCCTCGAGGCGCAGGACCAATATGGCGAGGACGCCTTCTCGGCCGGCATCGGCGCCGAAGCCGTCCGCATCATGCTCGAGAGCTTGGATCTCGAGGGCGAGAAGCGTGATCTGCTCGAAGAGCTGGCCACCACCAAGTCCGAGCTGAAGCCCAAGAAGATCATCAAGCGGCTGAAGGTCGTCGAGAGCTTCCTGGAATCGGGCAACCGCCCCGAGTGGATGATCCTAGAGGTCGTGCCGGTCATCCCGCCCGAGCTGCGTCCGCTGGTGCCGCTCGACGGCGGTCGCTTCGCGACGTCGGATCTGAACGACCTGTATCGTCGCGTGATCAACCGCAACAACCGCCTGAAGCGCCTGATGGAGCTCCGCGCGCCGGACATCATCGTGCGCAACGAGAAGCGCATGCTGCAGGAAGCCGTCGACGCGTTGTTCGACAACGGCCGCCGCGGTCGCACGATCACCGGCGCGAACAAGCGTCCGCTCAAGTCGCTGTCCGACATGCTCAAGGGCAAGCAGGGCCGCTTCCGCCAGAATCTGCTCGGCAAGCGCGTCGACTATTCGGGCCGTTCGGTCATCGTGACCGGGCCTGAGCTCAAGCTCCATCAGTGCGGCTTGCCGAAGAAGATGGCGCTCGAGCTGTTCAAGCCGTTCATCTATGCACGCCTCGACGCCAAGGGTCTCAGCATGACGCTGAAGCAGGCGAAGAAGTGGGTCGAGAAGGAGCGCAAGGAAGTCTGGGACATCCTCGACGAGGTGATCCGCGAGCATCCGGTCATGCTCAACCGCGCGCCGACGCTTCACCGTCTCGGCATCCAGGCGTTCGAGCCCGTGCTGATCGAGGGCAAGGCGATCCAGCTGCACCCGCTCGTCTGCTCGGCGTTCAACGCCGATTTCGACGGCGATCAGATGGCGGTCCACGTGCCGCTGTCGCTGGAAGCCCAGCTCGAAGCGCGCGTGCTGATGATGTCGACCAACAATATCCTGTCGCCTGCCAACGGCAAGCCGATCATCGTGCCGTCGCAGGACATGGTGCTGGGTCTGTACTATCTGTCGATGATGAAGGAAGGCGAGCCGGGCGAAGGCATGCTGATCTCCGACATGTCGGAAGTGCATCAGGCGCTCGAGGCGAAGGCGGTGACGCTCCACACCAAGATCATCAGCCGCGTGCCGCAGACTGACGAAGCCGGTAAGCAGTATATGAAGCGCTTCGAGACGACGCCGGGCCGGATGCTGCTCGGCGAGACGCTCCCGAAGTCGTCGAAGGTGCCGTTCGAGACCGTCAACCGCCTCCTCACCAAGAAGGACGTGGGCGACGTGATCGACGAGGTCTATCGTCACACCGGCCAGAAGGAGACCGTGCTGTTCGCCGACGCGATCATGGCACTGGGCTTCCGGCACGCGTTCAAGGCGGGCATCTCGTTCGGCAAGGACGACATGATCATCCCGGGCGAGAAGATCGCGCTGGTCGACGAGACGCGCGATCAGGTGAAGGACTATGAGCAGCAGTATCAGGACGGCCTGATCACGCAGCAAGAGAAGTACAACAAGGTGATCGACGCCTGGAGCCGCTGCGGCGACCAGGTGGCGAACGCGATGATGAACGAGATCAAGGCGGTCAAGAAGCTCCCCAACGGGCGCGAGAAGGACATCAACTCGATCTACATGATGGCGCACTCCGGTGCCCGTGGCTCGCAGGCGCAGATCAAGCAGCTCGCCGGCATGCGCGGCCTGATGGCCAAGCCGTCAGGCGAGATCATCGAGACGCCGATCATCTCGAACTTCAAGGAAGGCCTCACCGTCCTTGAGTATTTCAACTCCACCCACGGTGCTCGTAAGGGCCTCGCGGACACGGCGTTGAAGACCGCCAACTCGGGCTATCTCACCCGCCGCCTCGTCGATGTGTCGCAGGATTGCGTCATCATCGAAGAGGATTGCGGCACCGAGCGCGCGCTCGAGATGAAGGCGATCGTTCAGGGTGGCAGCACCATCGCGTCGCTCGGCGAGCGCATCCTTGGTCGCACGACGGCCGAGGACGTGGTCGACGCCAAGACCGGCGAGATCGTCATCCCGACGGGCACGCTGCTCGACGAGCCGATGATCACCCAGATCGAGAAGATCGGCATCCAGGGGATGAAGATCCGCTCGCCGCTGGTCTGCGAGAGCAAGATCGGCGTTTGCGGCAAGTGCTACGGGCGTGATCTCGCCCGCGGTACGCCGGTGAACATCGGCGAAGCGGTCGGCGTCATCGCGGCGCAGTCGATCGGTGAGCCGGGCACCCAGCTGACCATGCGTACCTTCCACATCGGTGGCGCGGCGCAGCTCAACGAGCAGTCGAACCTCGAGGCGCCGGTCGACGGCACCGCGGAGTATCGTGATCTGCGCATCATCGTCGACCAGCGTGGTCGCCGCGTGGTGCTCAGCCGCTCGGGCGAGATCGCGATCGTCGACATGGACGGCCGCGAGCTGGCGGTGCACCGTATCCCCTACGGCGCCTATGTGATGTTCGACGATGGCCATGTGCTGTCGAAGGGCGATCGCATGGCGGAGTGGGATCCGTTCACCATGCCCGTGATCACCGAGAACCCGGGCATCGTGAAGTTCCAGGATCTGATCGAGGGCAAGACGCTCACCGAGCAGACCGACGAAGCCACCGGTATCGCCCAGCGTGTCGTCACCGAATATCGCATCACCACCAAGTCCAAGGAGGATCTGCGTCCGCGCCTGACCCTGCTTGACGATACCTCGGGTGAGTCCGGCCGCTACATGCTGGCGTCGGGCGCGACCCTGTCGGTGGAGGATGGAGCGCAGGTCCAGGCCGGTGACGTGCTGGCGCGTGTCAGCCGCGAAGCCGCCAAGACCCGCGACATTACCGGTGGTCTGCCGCGCGTCGCCGAGCTCTTCGAGGCCCGCAAGCCGAAGGAGAATGCGATCATCGCCAAGGTCTCGGGCCGGGTTGTGTTCGGCAAGGACTATAAGGCCAAGCGCAAGATCGGCATCCAGCCCGAGGACGGCGGCGAGGTCGTCGAGTATCTGGTGCCGAAGTCGAAGGTGATCGACGTCCAGGAAGGCGATTACGTCAAGCGTGGCGACAATCTGATCGGCGGCAGCCCGGATCCGCACGACATTCTCGAGGTGCTCGGCATCGAGCCGCTCGCGGAATATCTCGTGTCGGAAATCCAGGAAGTGTACCGACTGCAGGGCGTGAAGATCAACGACAAGCACATCGAGACGATCGTTCGTCAGATGCTGCAGAAGGTCGAGATCACCAATGGCGGCGACACGACGCTGCTGGCGGGCGAGCAGGTCGATCGCGAGGAAATGGACGCGATCAACGAGAAGCTCGAGGCCAATCAGGTGCGGGCCGAGGGTAAGCCGATCCTGCTCGGGATCACCAAGGCGAGCCTGCAGACCCGGTCGTTCATCTCGGCCGCGTCGTTCCAGGAGACCACCCGCGTTCTCACCGAGGCGGCGGTTCAGGGCAAGCAGGACACGCTGATGGGCCTCAAGGAGAATGTCATCGTCGGCCGCCTGATCCCGGCGGGTACAGGCGCCGGCATGAACCGCCTGCGGGTTGCGGCGACGTCGCGCGATGCGGCGCTTCGGGTCCAGCAGCGCAAGCTCGCCGAGGTGCTGATCGCGCCCGCCAGCGCAGCCGAGCTGCGGGCCGCCGAGAATGCCCGTTCGGTGCGCGACAGCGCCGGCACCGGCGACGATCCGCTGGCCGAGGTCGTGACCTCGGGCACCGGCACCGACGCCGATGCAGGCGAGTATCTGAACGACTGATCGTTCGGGTAACGCGACAAGAAAAACCGCCGTCCGGGATGCCGGGCGGCGGTTTTTCGTTGGTGCGGAGAACTGCCGGGATGCTCACCGACACGCGGGCCGTGCTGCCTCGGTAATGAGATGCGGAATGCAGGAGGCGGGCACCCCCCCTGCCCGCTCCCGTAGCAGGCCTAGATCAGCCCTGGCCCTGTTTGAGGCCGTAAGCGGCCGCATCCAACTTGTCGCGATCGTTGCCGACATTGGCGATCAGCTCGCGCGCCTGCGCCGGGGTAATGTCGTGCTTGGAGGCGAAATACTCCACCTCATAGCCTTCCCCGGCAGCCACGGTGCGGCGGTCGGCACCGCCGGTCTTGCCCTTGTCGTCGCTCATGATCGCATTCTCCTCTGCCCCATCAAAGCGGCACGCCGGGCAGAGTTCCGGTTCGGCGCCACCGGTTGCAGGCGGTTGCGCAGACGCTAAGGACACGATCATGGCCGTCACCGACATCGCCACGCGCACCTACAACCACGGCTGGCGGCTCGACCCGATCGTCCGCAGCCTGCTCGACACGGATTTCTACAAGCTGCTGATGCTGCAGATGATCCGGCATGGGCATGACAACGTGCGCGCCGAATTCTCGTTGATCAACCGCACCGCGAGCGTGCGGCTTGCCGAGGTGATCGACGAGGCCGAGTTGCGCGAGCAGCTCGATCACGCCCGTACGCTGCGCTTCACCAAGAAGGAGCTGATCTGGCTCGCCGGCAACAGCTTCTACGGCAAGGCGCGGATGTTCTCGCCGAACTTCGTCGCCTGGCTCGGCGAGTTCCAGCTGCCGCCTTACGAGCTGAGCCGCGCCGACGGCCAGTTCATCCTGCGCTTCGACGGAGCGTGGACCCACACCACCATGTGGGAGATCCCTGCCCTCGCGATTATCAACGAGCTGCGGGCCCGCGCGGCGCTGCGCGGCAAGGGCCGGTTCGCGCTCGACGTGCTCTACGCCCGCGCCAAGGCCAAGCTGTGGGACAAGGTGGAGCGGCTGCGCGAGCTGCCCGAACTGCGGCTGTCGGATTTCGGCACGCGGCGACGGCACAGTTTCCTGTGGCAGCGCTGGTGCGTCGAGGCGCTCAAGGAAGGGCTCGGCGAGCGCTTCATCGGCACTTCCAACGTGCTGCTCGCGATGGACAACGATCTGGAGGCGGTCGGCACCAATGCGCACGAGCTGCCGATGGTCCTGGCGGCGCTGGCCGCCGACGATGCCGGCGTCGCTGCGGCACCCTATCGCGTGCTCGAGGAATGGCAGGCGCACTATGACGGCAACCTGCGCATCGTGCTGCCCGATGCGTTCGGCACGTTGGCGTTCCTGCGCAATGCGCCGGCGTGGCTGACGGACTGGACCGGCTTCCGGCCCGACAGCGCCCCGCCGGTCGAGGCAGGCGAACAGATCATCGCCTGGTGGCAGGCGCAGGGCCGCGACCCACGCACCAAGCTGCTGATCTTCTCCGACGGGATGGATGTGGACACGATCGAGGCAACCTACCGCCATTTTGATGGCCGCGTCCGGATGAGCTTCGGCTGGGGCACCAATCTTACCAATGACTTTCGTGGCTGCGATCCGGACGGCGCGGTTGGGCTTGAGCCGATCTCGCTCGTTGCGAAGGTTACCCACGCGAACGGCCGGCCGGCGGTAAAACTGTCCGACAACCCGACGAAGGCCACTGGCGAACCGGGCGAGATCGAGCGCTACCTGCGCATCTTTGGCGAGCAAGGGCGCGTTGCGACCGCGGTACACGTCTAGCCACGCGGCTCAAGCGCAGCGCCGGACTGCCCGCGCTGCCATATAGTCGCCGGCGAATGCCTCGCTTGCGCGGCCCAGCGACGCCAACGGCGCCCCGCGCTTGCTGACGAGCGGCACTGCCACCGGCTGGGGCGCGGCCCAGCCCAGCGAGGCGCCAGGCACGGGCCTAACCAGCCGATCATCCAAACCGCAGGCGATCGCGATGCGGTGGGCGAAACCAGCCCAGCTTTCCGCCTCGCCGTTGCTGAAATGCCATAGCCCGGTGGCGCCGTCGATCAGCAGGTCCAGTGCGCCGTCCGCGAGATGGGGCACGAAGGTTTGGGCTGACGATGTAGTCCTCGGCCGCCACGAACCGAGCCCCGAACGATAGCCTGTCCGCCACTGTCACAGCGAAATGATGCGGATCGTGCGCCGTGAACAGTGCGGCGGTTCGAACGATCAGCGCCCCCGGCAATCCGGCGCAGCCCTGCTCCATCGCCACCTTGCTGCGGCCGTAAGCGTTGAGCGGGCGCGGTGCATCGCTCTCACGATAGGGCGCGTCTGAGCTACCGTCGAACACCAGGTCGCTGGAAAAGCCGAGATAGCCGATACCGCGTGCGGCGCATGCCTCGGCGAGCGCGATCGCGCCGGAAGCGTTGACACGCAAGCAGGCGGCTTCGTCGCGCTCCGCGTCATCGACCTTGCCGTATCCCGCCGCATTGACCACCGCCCACGGGCGCTAACTGTGCAGCGCCGCGGCCATGCTGGCAGGACGTTCGAGATCGAGCAGGTCGCGGGTCGTGATCACGCAGGCGATGCCGCGGGCCGCGCAGGCGCGCACGAGCGCCTGCCCCAGCGTGCCCCGTGGCACCGCAAATCAGCAGCGGCTGGGCCTGTTCATTGCCCGCGGCAGCAAGCAGTCCTACGTGACGGGTGATCGCGGGATAGATGATCCGTTGTGGCAGGCGCCACCATCCATGTCCTGACATCGCCGGATGTCGCGGCGCAGCCTCCGGCAGTCCCTTCCATAAGCTGGGAGGGCTGTGGGGCGCGGCAGACCGCCGGAAACGTGGTAGACGCCCGCCTCTTAAAGTCCCGGGCGGGTGAGCAGCGTGTTCCAGCCGTGACTGCCCAGCAGCGACCAGGCGGTGACGGCCTGGATGTCGACGCCGTCGATCTTGAGTGCGTTGGCCGTATCCCAGGCCTCGGCCGCCCCGCGCATCTGCTCCTCGCGGGTGCAGCCGTTGTGCACCTCGTTGATCGCGATCGGCACACGGTAGCGCTGCCACGCCGCGCGCAGCGCGCTGGCAAGCCCTTCCGACGCCGGGTCGAGCACCCGCACCGCTTCGGTATCGGCATAGGTCAGCCGGCCATTGCCACCGTGGGTTGCGGCGTCATAGCGCTGCAGGCGGTGATCGAGGAAGCGGTCGCTGGTGAGGCAATGGTTCACCCCGATCACGTCCGGCGGACAAGAATCGTCCGCGATCCGCCGCAGGCGATCGCCCAGCCCATGAAGCTCGATCCGAGCCCATAATGGATGATGCGGCGTCACCATGCCGAACAACAGATCCCAGCCGGCCCAGCGGCGGACGTTCTCGAAGGCCGCCTGTTCAGCGAGCCTGACGGTGGAATAGACTCTCCCCAGATCATCGGTCTGGATCAGCCGCGCGCGTGGCTTGACCTGCCGCACCGCCTTCATCGCCAGCCGCACGCCGTCGATCTGGTTGATCAGCGCACGCCAGAATGATGCCTCATCGCGGTGATGGGGATACCAGTGACGATACAGGCCGGTGAAACGCGCGATGGTCAGCGGCTCGTTGACGGGGGTCCACTCCTCGATCCAGTCATACCGCTCTGCCACTTGGCTCGCGAACGCCGCGAGCTTTGGCGCGAACGCATTGTCGCGCAGATCGGTATGGCCGGGGCCGCTGCCGTGATGGACCAAACCGGCGATGGGACGGATGCCGAGGGTGCGCAAGGCGCCAAGCCGCTCGTCGGTCCAACGCCAATCCTCCGTGCCGGGACCATCGGGTGCAACGCGCTCCCACAGCACGGGATAGCGCAGTGCCTGGACCCCAGCGCGGCGACCAGGTCGAGGTCTGCGGCGCGATCATGGTGACCGTTGAGCCTCGACTGGTCGGTGTAACCCTCGTGCGTCTGGTTCACCGTGCATTCGAGGCCGCCCCACAATTTAAGCCGCGTCATTGCACGACCCTTTGTCGCCCTGCCCCGAACGGCTCCTGCCGCGGCATCGTTCCCCAAATCGTGTTGATGCAAGTTACGGTCGTTCGCTTTCCGGAACATTTATCGGGCCGTGCCGGTTGCTTAACAGATATTCAGACAGTGAGGGGTGTCCGTGAACGTGCAGCTTCCGCCCATCGGCGTTTCCAATGACTCTTTGTTTCCGCCAAAAGATGAGCGGCCGACCCTGATCTGTTTCAGCCACCTGCGATGGGCGTTCGTCTTCCAGCGTCCGCAGCACCTGATGACGCGCTTTGCCGCGAGCTATCGGGTGATTTTCTGGGAAGAACCGATCTTCGTCGAGGGTCTTGGCGAAGCGCGCCTGCAGCAGAGCATCTGCACGACCAGCGGCGTCATCGTGATGACTCCTGAGCTCGATGCGGCCCGACGCGCTCCCGAGGACGCGCAGCTCTCGCAGCTGCTGGATATCGCGATGGCGGGCACCACCGGCACGCTGGTCCGCTGGTATTACACCCCGATGATGCTGCCCTTCTCGGATCATCTCGCCGCGGATTGCACCGTCTACGACTGCATGGACGAACTGTCCGCGTTCAGAAACGCGCCCCCGGAACTGCTGGTGCGCGAGCAACGCCTGCTCGAGCGTGCTGATATCGTCTTCACCGGGGGCACCAGCCTGTATGAAGCCAAGCGCGATCGTCATTCCAACGTCCACGCCTTTCCTTCCAGCATCGACGTACCGCATTTCGCCCGCGCGCGCGGCGAAGTAGAGACGCCCGCCGATCAGGCCGCGATCATCGGACCGCGGCTCGGCTTCTGCGGCGTCATCGATGAGCGGATGAACCTCGATCTGCTGGCCGCTATCGCGGATGCCCATCCCGAATGGTCGCTGGTGGTGATCGGCCCGGTGGTGAAGATCAGCGAATCCGATCTGCCCTGCCGCGGCAATATCCATTATCTCGGCAGCAAGGCCTATGCCGAGCTCCCCGACTATATGGCGGGTTGGGACGTCGCGCTGATGCCCTTCGCGATCAACGAAGCAACCCGCTTCATCAGCCCGACCAAAACGCCCGAATATCTTGCCGCCGGCTGCCCGGTGGTCTCCACACCGATCGCCGACGTGGTCCGTCACTACGAGAACCTTGCCGGTGTGAAGATCGCCGACACCGCAGCATCGTTCGTCGCTGCGTGCGAGGCAGCAATGGCGATGCGCAGCGCCGGTACCGCGTTTCGCGACGAGGCCGATGCGATGCTGGCGCGCGGGTCGTGGCGGAGCACCGCGCTCGAGATGGCAGCGCTCATGGACAGCGAGGTCGCAGCCCGCGACAAGATCGAGGCAGTGGTGTCGCCGACCACCTGGCCCGCACGACGCGAGCGGTACGACGTCATGGTCGTCGGCGCCGGCTTTGCCGGGGCGGTGATGGCCGAGCGGCTGGCCCGTGGTTCGGGCAAGCGCGTGCTGGTGGTGGACCGTCGCCCGCATATCGCCGGCAATGCCTTTGATCATCTGGACGAGGCCGGCGTGCTGATGCACCAATATGGCCCGCACATCTTCCACACCAACTCGCAGGATATCGTCGACTATTTGTCGCGCTTCACCGAATGGCGCCCCTACGAGCATCGCGTCCTCGCCGATGTCGACGGCAAACAGGTGCCGATGCCGATCAACCGCACCACGCTCAACATGCTGTACGATCTGGATCTGACCACCGACGCGGAGGTCGACGCCTTTCTAGCCAGCCGGGCCGAGCCAGTCGAGCCGATCCGCACCTCCGCCGACGTCGTCGTCTCCAAGGTCGGGCGCGAGCTCTATCAAACCTTCTTCCAGGGCTATACCCGCAAGCAGTGGGGCATGGACCCGTCGGAGCTCGACAAGTCGGTCACCGCGCGGGTGCCGACCCGCAGCAACACCGACGATCGCTATTTCACCGATAGCTTCCAGGCGATGCCGCTCGAGGGCTACACCCGGATGTTCCAGCGGATGCTCGATCACCCGAACATCGACCTGCTGCTCGGCGGCGATTACCACCAGGTGCGCGGAGCCTATCCGCACGACCATCTGGTGTTCACCGGGCCGATCGACGAATATTTCGGCCATCGCTACGGCAAACTGCCCTACCGCTCGTTGCGCTTCCAGCACGAGACGCTGGCCCAGGAATGGCTGCAGCCGGTCGCGGTGATCAACTATCCCCAGGAAACCGTGCCCTATACAAGGGTGACCGAATACAAGCACCTCACCGGGCAGACGGCGGCAAAGACGAGCGTTACCTATGAGTTCCCGAGCGCGGAGGGCGATCCCTATTACCCGATCCCGCGCGACGAAAACCAGGCGCTGTACAAACGCTATGAGGCGCTCGCGATGGCGGAAAGCGGGGTGAGCTTTGTCGGCCGTCTGGCGACCTATCGCTATTACAATATGGACCAGGTGGTGGGCCAAGCGCTGGCGACCTACCGCCGGCTTGCCGCCGGCTGGCAGGAACAGTCTGCACCGGCATCGTCGTCGATCGCCCCATCGGCAGCGCTGGTCGATCGCGATGCCGCCTGAGCAACGGGAGCATGACCGACAGACCACAGCCGAACGCCATCATCATGGTGGCGGACGCAGATGCGTTCGAAGCAGGCTATGTCTCGGCAACGCTCGGCGCACGCGGCATCGAGGTGCTCGGTCCTTTTGCCGACCTGACG
Organism: Sphingomonas sp. GW821-FHT09E03; assembly: GCF_059416225.1. Classification (NCBI taxonomy): domain Bacteria; kingdom Pseudomonadati; phylum Pseudomonadota; class Alphaproteobacteria; order Sphingomonadales; family Sphingomonadaceae; genus Sphingomonas; species Sphingomonas sp. GW821-FHT09E03. The sequence continues at coordinate 131,270 of NZ_JBWKOS010000005.1, forward strand.
GCGGCGCAGCTCGCTCTTGACAGCGAGCCGAGGCTGACCGCCGCGGTGATCGGCCAACCTTCGGCGGCAGCTGCCGCGCCGCTGACCGCGGCGTTGCAGCGCCGCGTCGTGCCCTATCTATTGTTACTACCCTATCCCGGGATTCGGTCCGGCGTGGCGGAAACAGGTACACCGCGGCTGATCAAACCCTTCGCTGCGTATCAGGTGGCAGATTGGGTAGCGGGCGTACTCGCAGATCAGGAGTCCGCCACCCCATCGCCTGAGGAAACCATTCGCCTGCGCGCGGTATGAGCTGAGCTGTGGCAACAGGGCTCGCCGGACGGTCGGCGAGCCCTGCCCATCGATCAGAAATTGATCGTCGTGCCGATCGCGATGTTACGGCCGAGCGAGTCGTAGCGCTGGGGGATGGTGTTGCTGCGCGCCAGGCTGATGTCATACGAGTTCGGCACGATCGGCGGATCCTTGTCCAGCAAGTTGTTTGCGATCAGGCGCAGCGAGAACTGCTTGGCGATCGCGAAGTTAAGCGCGAGATCGAAGTAGCTGACCGGTGCGATGCGATAATAGTTGGTCCGCGCACGGTCTGGGGTGCCCCCGATCGCCGGATCGCCCGAATTGTCGGCGTTGGTCAGCGAGCCGACATAGCGCCAGTTGAACGACGCGCTGAACTTCTTGTCGACCGTGGTATAGGTGGTGCGCAGGCCATGCGACCACTTCGGAATCAGCTGGCCGCAGCCGTTGGCATAATAACCGGCGCAATTGCGCTCCGGCTGCAGGGGTGAGTCCTGGCCGCCGGCAAAGGTGGTCAGCGAGCCGTTGAAGCTCCAGTCGAGCCGGCCGATTGTGTCCAGGTTGAGCGAATACTGCGCCTGGAAATCCCAGCCCTGCGAGATCGAGGTGTAATAGTTGGTAGTACCCTGGCGGATGAACCCGGTGGTCGCGTTTGCCGAGGTTGCGAACAGCGTGCCGGTACCTGGATTTCGCACGATGCCCTGGCAGAAGAACTGGTCGCCTCCCGAGCGGAGGCAGCCGTCGGTGTAATAGCTGTAGTCGTTGTAGCCGAGCGAGTTGTCGATCTTGATCCGGTAGCGATCGACCGAGAACACCAGGCCGCGGATGAAGCGCGGCTTGACTACGAGACCGTAAGTCTGGGTGTACGCCGTCTCCGGATCGGCAGTGAAGCCGCCCGAGCGGACCGAGCAGGCCGCCGTGCCGTTCGGGGCAACGCCGTTGCTGCACAGCAGCGTCGTGCTGCCGTAGAGCGCGTCGGACAGACCGGTCGCGCGGCACACCGCCTGCGAGGCCACGGGGGCGCCATAGGTAACGCCGGTGGGGCCGGTGATCACGGTTGGCGCGCAGAAGTCCTGGAAGGTACCCGCGCCGCCCGATGCCAGTTCGACATTGGTCGCCTGGCGGATCTCGGTGACGGTCGGCGCGCGCTGCGCCTTGTTGAACGAGGCGCGGAAGGTCAGATCGGGAATGGGCGCATAGATGCCTTCTACCTTCCACGTGTTGAAGGTGTCGGGATTGCTGCTGTACTTCGACAAGCGATAGCCACCGTTGGCCTGCAGCAGGTCAGCGAAGGGCTTGTGCTCCACAAGCGGCACCTGCACCTCAACGTTGCCTTCCCAGACATCCTGCTTGAGGTAGCTGTCGGAGCCGCCCAGCGCGGTGCGATAGGCACTGTCGGCGCGCGACTGCAGCGTATCCTTGCGATATTCGGCGCCCAGCGCAATCGCGATGCCCTGTTCCGCGAACGGCGAGGTGATGCCGTACTTGCCGAGGTCGCCGCTGACGTTCGCCTGGACATCGTACAGGGTGCCGGTGGTCTGCGTGGTGCCGGTACCGAACAGATAATTCACCAGTGCCGGGTTGGTGTTGCCGGCGCTGAACGCGTCGAACGGCACGCACGCAGCGTCAGTGGTTGCAGCACAGGTCGGCGCTGCCAGTGTCCCGCCGACGTTGATCGAGTTCTGCAAATTGGCTGCATTGACGAAGGTCGGGGTGTAATCCTGATGGTTGCGGGCGTACACGCCGCCGACATCATAGGTCCACGCAGTTCCCACCTTGCCGCGGACACCACCGGTCAGGCGCACGCCGGTGTTCACATAGGTGTCCGGCTGGTCGTTGTTGTCGCCCAGCCGGTAGGCCAACGAGATCGGCGCGGTCTGCGCGGTGCCTGCAGCGGCGCCGCAAATGACCGTCGCCTGCGCCGCCGACAGGAACGGGTTGTTGCAGTTGACGTTGACCGTGCCGCCGGCGATCCCGGGGTAATAGTTGTACGACTTGTCGCGGAACCAGATGCCCGAGCCGTAGAGCTCGACATCGGGAGCGACGTCATAGCTGACGAAGCCACCGGCGTTCACCCGCTCGGACGGCCGCTGATAGGCGTAGCCGCTGAAGTAGCTGGACGCGTTGCCCGGCCCTGCGGCGAACGGCACGAAGGTGCGGGTGCCGTCCGGGTTGTTGACATATTGCGCTCCAGCGTTGGCGCCGGTGCCCGGGGTGATCAATCCGCTGGTTGAACTGCTCGGGGTAAGCCCACACGACAAGGGGCCGCTGGGCTGCGCCTGGGCTAGGTAGCAGCCGGAATTGGCGCGATCCGTCAGCCCGACCTCGTCAGTCTTGCGATAGTTGACGAAGCCGTTGATCCGCAGCGCGCCATCGAACAGCTTCTTGCCCGCAGTCAAAGTGATGTCGGCGCGGCCACCGTCGTTGCTCAGCCCGCGCGGGCTGCTGAAGCCGGCGGCGCGCGCCAGCGGCGACACCACGGTGTCCTTGTTGTCATGGTTGTAAAAATTGTAATTGGTATCAAGCTGCAATCCTTCGAAATCCTTGCGGAGCACGAAGTTGACGACGCCCGCGACGGCATCCGAGCCATATACCGACGACGCACCACCGGTCAGCACGTCGACGCGCTCAAGCAGCGATGGCGGGATGATGCCGACGTCTTGGCCGTTCTGGGTGCCGAGGCGCTTGCCGTCGATCAGCACCAGCGTCCGCTCGAAGCCCAGGCTGCGCAGCTTGATCCGCTGGCGGCCATCGGAGTCGCTGTAGGTCTGCTGGCTGTCCGGCGCGACCTGCGGCAGGCGGTTCAGCACATCCTCCACGTTCACCGGCGCCTGCGCCCGGATATCCTGCTGGGTAACCGAGGTAATCGGTGCAGCTGACGTCGCGTTCGGGCGGTTGATCCGCGTGCCGGTGACAACGATCTCGCTACCCGAGCGAGGGCTGTTGGCGGACTGGCCCGCGATCGCCGCGGTGCGCGTGGCGGCGGCGTCGTCGGCATCTGCACCGGGCTGTGGGTCGCCCTGTGCGGCAGCGGGCGCAGAAGCGTCAGGCGCTGGGACCTGCTGAGCCGCGGCGGGCAAGGCCCAAAGCGCAAGCGAGCCGACCAATGCGATGCGAGATACCGAATGATTGAAGATCATGTACGCCCCTTTTCCCCGTCGCGTCCTGACGCCATCGCGGATCTGCCACGCAACGTTTCTTAAAAGCCTGTGGCGGTCAATACCTAATTGTGACCTATATGCGACTAATGTCGACGAACGTTGCTGTTTGGCCATACTAGTTTTCCGAAGCGCACGCCGCTAAACATGGCAACAGTACGGGTGGGAGCAGGCAGTGGATACTCGCAGATCGCTATTGGCCATGATCGGCGCCGTTGGCGGCGCACTGCCGTTTGCCGGTGGGGCAGCGGCGGCGCCAGCACGGGTCGCTACCGCCGACGAGCCCGCCACGATCGTGTCGACCTGGGATTTCGGCGCCGCGGCCAATGCGGCGGCCTTCGCCAAGCTGCGTACTGGAGGCACTCTCATCGACGCAGTGGAGGCCGGAGCCATGGTGCCGGAGGCTGATCCGACCAATCACTCTGTGGGTTATGGGGGATATCCAGACCGCGACGGTCATGTCACACTCGACGCAGTGATCATGGACGATGCCGGCGGCGTCGGCGCGGTTGCGGCGCTGGAGGACACGATCCACGCCATTTCCGTCGCCCGCCGGGTGATGGACAAGACGCCGCACACCATGCTGGTCGGCGAAGGCGCCACCCGTTTTGCGCGCGATCAGGGCTTCCCGCGAGACAAACTGCTCACGCCCGAGGCCGAGAAGGCTTGGCGCGACTGGCTGAAGACGGCGCAATACCGGCCTGAGGCCAATAGCGAGGTTCGCCCTTATCGCACACCCGGCGGCGCGCTGGACCATGATACCATCGGGCTGCTGGCGCGCGATGCCGCCGGTCGGCTTGCCGGTGCGTGCACCACCTCGGGCATGGCGTTCAAGATGCGCGGGCGGGTTGGCGATTCGCCGCAGGTCGGCTCGGGGCTGTACGTCGAGCGCGGCGTTGGTGGGGCGACGTCTACGGGGTTGGGCGAGGAGGTGACGCGGATCGCGGGCACGGCGCGCGTGATCGCGTCGCTCCGCGGCGGCGCAACGCCGCAACAGGCGTGCGAAGAGGTCGTGCGCCACATCGCTGCGCTTCGCGGCGACGCGATCCGCGGCGTCCAGGTGGGCTTCCTGGCGATGGATACCAAGGGCAGGATCGGCGCCTTCTGCCTGTTGCCGGGGTTCACCTATGCCGTGACCAATCAACAGGGGACCACCCGCGTGCTCAAGGCCGCCTCGTTGTTCGCGGCATGAGAGGGATGATGATGCCGCGGCGGGGAGTGACCGGGCGGTGATGCTCGAGGTCTGCGTTGAGGATGTCGGCGGCATCGACGCGGCGGTGCGCGGCGGGGCAGATCGGCTGGAGCTGTGCACCGCGCTGGCGGTCGGCGGGCTCACTCCTGCCCTGTCGCTGATCAAGGCTGCCGCCGCGGCGCCGGTACCGGTGCATCTGCTCGCCCGCCCGACGGCCGGCGGCTTTGGCTATGCCGCAGCAGAACAGGCACTGATCGCTGAGGACATCCGCACCGCCGCCGAGGCCGGCCTCGCGGGGGTGGCGATCGGCGCGCTCCAGCCTGACCGCCGGCTCAATACCGAAGCGCTCGCCCGCCTGATCGCCCATGCACGCGCGCTGGGTGAAGCGCGAGGCCGGCCGCTGGCGCTGACGCTGCACCGGGCGTTCGACCTGTGCCCCGACCTGCCAGCGGCCCTAGAGACCGCCATCGATTTGGGGTTCGAGCGCATTCTCACCTCGGGCGGCCAACCCAAGGCGCCAGATGGCGCGGCGATGCTGCGGCACTTGCACGAGCGCGCGGCAGAGCGCGTCATTATCCTCGCGGCGAGCGGCATCAACCCAGCCACCCTACCGCTGGTACTGAGCACCGGCGTCACCGAGGTTCACGCGTCCTGCCGCAGCCCTCGTGTACTGGCAAGCGACGATGATGAACGCCGCTTTGGCTTCGTCGTCGAGGAGCCGGCGGCCACCGACGCCGACATGGTCGCCGAGCTCGTCGCCATGCTGAAAGCAACGTGACACGGTGCTTGAATAATACCAATCTATAACTTAGTCCTGTTGGTGCCGTGGGGACGGGAAAGCCCCGCGCGCCATGCCGGGGGAAACAGAGCGTGCCTGCGATGACCGATCACCTGTCCGACGTTCCACCCGCCCTGGCGGATGCCGGCGACACCTTGATGTTCCGTGAGGCGGCCGAGTCCGCTGCCGCGGTGGAGCGGATGCTTGCCGCCAATGCCGACGCCTTCGCCGCGCTCGGCGAACGATTGCGTGCGGCACCGCCGGCGGTGGTGGTCACCTGCGCGCGCGGCTCTTCCGATCATGCCGCCACCTACGGCAAATACCTCATCGAGACGCTGATCGGCGTGCCGGTCGCCTCAGCGGCGCCCTCGACCGCCTCGGTCTATGCCTCACCCACCCATGCCGACGCGACGCTGTGCATTGCCATCTCGCAGAGCGGCCGCAGCCCGGACCTGCTCGCCGTGGTGGACGCCCAGCAGCGCGCCGGTGCGCATGTGGTGGCGCTGGTCAACGACGAGGAGTCGCCGCTCGCGGCCACTGCGGACACACTGATCCGCCTCCGGGCCGGTCCGGAGCGATCGGTTGCCGCAACCAAATCCTATATCACCGCGCTGGCGGCGCTCGCCGCGTTGACCGCCGCTTGGGCGCAGGATGACGAGCTGCAGGGCGCGATCGCCGATCTGCCGGTGCAGCTTCGTCGAGCCTGGGCGCTCGACTGGTCGTCGGTGACGGCATCGCTGAGCACCGCGGACAATCTGTTCGTGATCGGCCGCGGGCTCGGGCTAGGCATCGCCCAGGAAGCCGCGCTCAAGCTCAAGGAGACCTGCGCGCTCCACGCCGAGGCGTTCAGCGCGGCCGAGGTGCGCCATGGCCCGATGCAGATCGTCGACCAGGGATTTCCGCTGCTCGCGCTCGCCACCTCCGATCGCGCCGGTGACAGCGTCCGCGAGGCGGCAAGCGAATTTGCCGGTCGCGGCGCCCGCGTCAGCCTCGCCGATGCCGCGCTCGACGGTGGCGGCGATCCACCCGCGCTCGCCGCCGCCGCCGCGATCGAGCCGATCCTGATGATCCAGAGCTTCTACCGGATGGCAAACACGCTCGCGCTTACCCGCGGGCTGAACCCGGACGCACCGTCGCACCTCAGCAAAGTCACCCGCACGCTATGACCACCTACAGTTTCATCAATGGCCAGGTGATCACCGCGGACGGCGTCCTCACCGATGCGTCGATCGGGGTGGAGGGCGGCATCATCACCGCGCTGGTCGAAGGCCGGGCGGGCGGCGAGATCGTCGATCTCGACGGCGGCTGGCTGATGCCGGGCTTTATCGACACTCAGGTGAACGGCGGCGGCGGAGTGCTGTTCAACGACGATCCGTCGGTCGCGTCGATCGCCGCGATCGGCGCGGCGCATCGCCCGTTCGGCACCACCGGCTTCCTGCCGACGCTGGTCAGCGACACGCCGGCGGTGATCGCCCGCGCACTCGACGCGGTGGATGCCGCGATCGACGCCGCGATCCCCGGCGTGATCGGCATCCACGTCGAAGGCCCGGTGATCAGCGTCAGCCGCAAGGGCATCCATGATCCCGCCCGGTTCCGTGATCTCGACGACGAATTGATCGACCTGCTCACCGCACCGCGCCGCGGGCGGGTGATGGTGACGCTCGCGCCCGAACGCGTCACGGCCGATCAGATCCGCCGCCTCGTCGCTGCCGGCGTGATCGTCAGCGTCGGTCATAGCGAAGCCGATCACGACACGATGGTGGCCGGTTTTGCCGCGGGGATCACCGGCGTCACCCATCTGTTCAACGCGATGTCGCCGCTGCAGCACCGCGCGCCCGGCGTGGTCGGTGCCGCGCTCGACGATCAGACGGTCTATTGCGGGATCATCGCCGACGGCTTCCACGTCCATGACGCGGCGCTGCGCATCGCGCTGCGGGCACGGCCGCTCGATCGGTTCATGCTCGTCAGCGATGCGATGCCGTGCGTCGGCGCGCGCGACAAGGATTTCGTGCTGCAGGGTCGACCGATCAGCGTCCGCGACGGGCGGGCGATCGGCGCCGATGGCACGCTGGCAGGGTCCGATCTCGACATGGCCGGCGCCGTCCGTCACGCCGTGGAGCGCCTCGGTGTCACGCCCGCCGACGCCGCGATCATGGCGGCAGCGGCACCCGCGGCGTTCCTCGGCCTCCCCCGTGAGCGCGGCGCGCTGGCGCCCGGCCGCCGCGCCGATTGGGTGCGGATGACCGCGGACCTGCACCCGGCCGGCACCTGGATCGGCGGCACCGCCCTTTCCTGATCTTCTCCTCTGGCGCACCTAGGATCTGTTCATGGCTTCCATCATCCTGACTGCGCCCCTGGCAGGCCTGATCACACCGCTGGCGAACGTGCCCGACGCGGTGTTCGCCGAACGCATGCTCGGCGACGGGGTGGCGATCGATCCGACCGGCGACTGCCTCTATGCGCCCTGCGCCGCCACCGTGATCGGCGTCCAGCCGACCGGCCATGCCATCACCCTGGCCACCGCCGACGGCGTCGAGCTGCTGATCCACATCGGGCTCGACACGGTGGCGCTCGGCGGCAGCGGTTTCGAGCCCTGCGTCCAGCCGGGCGATACGGTGGCCGCGGGTGCGCCGCTGATCCGGTTCGATCTCGATCGACTGGTATGCGCGGCGCGGGCTGTGGTGACGCCGATCGTCGTCACCAACATGGAGCGGTTCTCGATCGTCGACTGCACGGCGGCGGGCGAGATCGCCGTCGGCGCGGCGCTGATGACGCTCGAACCGCGGGAAACCGGTGCGGTCTCATCGGCCGTCGCGTCGGGCGAGCAGCTTACCCGCAGCATCGTCGTGCCGCTGGCTCACGGCCTTCACGCCCGGCCGGCCGCCCGCCTCGGCGAGGCCGCCAGGCGCTTCCGCGCCGAGGTGACGATCATCAAGGATGGGCAGAGCGCCAGCGTCCGCAGCCCGATCGGTCTGCTCGCGCTCGGCATCGGCCATCAGGACAAGGTGACGGTCGCCGCCGTCGGCGACGATGCCGCGGCGGCGCTTGCGGCCGTTGCCGATCTGATCGTCAGCGGCATGGGTGAAACCGCCGCGGCGGTGCCGGTACCTGCAGCCGCACCCGTCTCCGCCGCACGTGATGTGCCCTCGGGCGCCATCGCCGGCGTCACCGCCGCCGCGGGGCTGGCGATCGGCCAAGCCGGGCTGTTCCGTGCGACCGATCTCGCCGTGACCGAGCAGGGCCAGGGGATCGCCGACGAGGAAGCCCAGCTGGAGCAGGCGATCGCAACCCTGCGCGCCGATCTCGCCACCCGGCAGCTGGCCGCAACCGGCGCCGCCCAGTCCATCCTCGCCGCCCATCTTTCTCTGCTCGACGACCCTGCCCTGCTCACCGCCGCGCGCCACGGCGTCGCCCAGGGCCATGGCGCCGCTCATGCCTGGCGCGAGGCGATCCGCCCCCAGGCGGACGCGCTGCGTCGCCTCGGCGACCCGCGCCTCGCCGAGCGCGCCGACGACATGCTCGATCTCGAGCGCCAGCTGATCGCGCTGATCATGGGCACCGAGGCCAAGCCCCTCGCGTTTCCACCCGGCACGGTGCTGATCGCCGAGGACCTGCTGCCCTCCGATCTGCTGTCGCTCGATCGCGACAACGTCGTTGGTTTCTGCGTCGAACGCGGCGGCCCGACCTCGCACGTCGCGATCCTCGCCGCGAGCATGGGCCTCCCCGCGCTGGTCGCAATGGGCACGGCCCTCCACACCGTTGCCGAGGGCACCCGGCTGATCCTCGATGCCGACGATGGCCTGCTCCACGTCGACCCCGACGAGGCCGCCTGGACCACCGCCGCCGCCCGCGTGGCAGCGGTCCGCGACCGTCGCGCCGAACAGCTCGCGCGCTCCGCGGCACTGTGCCACATGGCCGATGGCACCCGGATCGAGGCGTTCGCCAATCTCGGCTCAGTGGAGGACGCCCGGCAGGCCGTGGCCTGCGGCGCCGAGGGATCGGGGCTGCTGCGGACCGAGTTCCTGTTCATGGAGCGCGCGCACGCGCCCGAGCTCGCCGAACAGACCGCCGAATATCAGGCGATCGCCGATGCGCTGGAAGGCCGCCCGCTGATCGTGCGGCTGCTCGACATCGGCGGCGACAAGCCGGTCGCCTATCTGCCGATCCCGGCCGAGGAGAACCCGGCGCTCGGGCTGCGCGGGATCCGGGTCGGCCTCGCCCAGCCGGCGCTGCTCGAGCAGCAGCTCCGCGCGATCCTGGCGGTCACCCCACGGGGCCAGTGCCGGATCATGCTGCCGATGATCGCCAGCGTCGACGAGCTGCGGCAGGTGCGTACGTTGCTCGATCGCCTCGTCGCCGAACTCGCGATCACCGAGCCCATCCAGCTCGGCGTGATGGTGGAAACGCCGGCGGCGGCGATCACCGCCGACCTGCTTGCGGCAGAGGCGGATTTCCTGTCGGTCGGCACTAACGACCTCACCCAATATGCGCTGGCGATGGATCGCGGCAATCCGGCGGTCGCCGCCGCGCTCGACGGGTTGCACCCGGCAGTGCTGCGGCTGATTGCGCAGACCTGCGATGGCGCCGGTCGGCATGACCGCTGGGTGGGCGTCTGCGGCGGGCTCGCCTCCGATCCGCTGGCGATCCCGATCCTGCTCGGGCTCGGCGTCACCGAACTGTCGTCGGCACCGGCGATGGTGCCGGAGATCAAGGCGCTGGTCGCCACGCTTACCCTTGAGGCATGCCGCCAGCATGCCGCCGCCGCCCTCGGCTGCCGATCGGCCGCCGAGGTCCGAACCCTCGCCCGGGAGTTTCGCCGATGAAGAGGATCCTGGAAGCGCTGCAGCCGCTGGGCCGCGCGCTGATGCTGCCGATCGCGGTGCTGCCGATCGCGGGGCTGCTGCTCCGGCTCGGCCAGCCCGACCTGCTGAACATCGCGTTCATCAGCGCCGCAGGCGATGCGATCTTCTCGCACCTCGGCCTGCTGTTCGCGGTCGGCGTCGCCACCGGCTTTGCGCGCGACGGCAACGGTGCCGCGCCGCTCGCCGGCGTGGTCTGCTTTCTGGTCACGACCGAAGCAGGCAAGGTGCTGATCACCGCCGCGCCGGTTGCCACCGCGGGATTCACCGGCCCTGCCGTCGATCTGGCGATCGCGGCATGGAAGAACAGCGCGATGGCACGGCTCGACGTGCCTGTCGGCATTGTCTCGGGACTGGTCGGCGGGCTGTTCTACAACCGCTTCTCGGCAATCAAGCTGCCGGAGTATCTCGCCTTCTTCGGCGGCAGGCGGTTCGTGCCGATCGTCAGCGGGCTTGCCGGCCTGGTGCTGGCGCTGGTCGTCGGCCTCGGCTTCGGCGCGCTCAGCGCCGGGATCGACGACATGAGCTTCGCGATCAGCAGTTCCGGCGGCGCCGGTCTGTTCGTGTTCGGGCTGCTCAACCGGCTGCTGCTCGTTACCGGACTGCACCATCTGATCAACAACATCGCCTGGTTCGTGCAGGGCGACTATCACGGCAGCACCGGCGATCTGCGCCGCTTCTTCGCCGGCGATCCCACCGCGGGCAGCTTCATGGCCGGCTTCTTCCCGGTGATGATGTTCGGCCTGCCCGCCGCCTGCCTGGCGATGTACCACGCCGCGCTGCCGGCGCGGCGCAAGGCGGTCGGCGGCATGCTGTTCAGCCTGGCGCTGACCTCGGCGCTAACCGGGGTCACCGAACCGATCGAGTTCAGCTTCATGTTCCTGGCGCCGCTGCTCTATGCGGTCCATGCGGTGCTGACCGGCCTGTCGATGACGCTGATGGCGGCGCTGGGCGTCAAGCTCGGCTTCGGCTTTTCGGCGGGCTTGCTCGATTATGTGCTGAATTACGGCAAGGCGACCCGGCCGCTGCTGCTGCTGCCGGTCGGCGCGGTCTATGCCCTGGTCTATTACGGGCTGTTCCGCTTCTTCATCGCCAGATACGACCTGCCGACGCCGGGTCGCGAGACCGACGCGCCGGTCGCGGCACCGAAGGCGGTCATGGCGGGCGGCCGCGGCGCTGCCTTCGCCCAGGCGCTCGGCGGCGCGGCCAATCTCACCAGCGTCAGCGCCTGCACCACCCGGCTGCGGCTGATCGTGGTCGATCAGGCGGCGGTGGACGATGCGGCGCTCAAGGCGCTCGGCGCGCGCGGGATGATCCGTCCGTCCGACGCTGCGCTGCAGGTGGTGCTCGGGCCGATCGCCGATGTGGTGGCGGTCGAGATCCGTGATGCCTTGGCGCTGGGCGACGTGGCGCCGGCGCCCACGGCCAGCGTCGACACGTCGGAGGTCACCTTGTCTGCTCCCGTGCTCGCCGCGCTCGGCGGCGCCGGCAATGTGCTGGGCGCGCGTCGCCTTGCCGGTCGCCTGCGGGTCGAGCTGCGCGATGGCGGCAAGGTCGATGATCGCGCGCTGGACACGGCTGGCGCCGCGGCGGTGGCGCGGCCGACTGCCGGTGTCGTCCACCTGCTGACGGCCGACGAGACCGGGCTGCTCGCCCCGGCCTGAGCGTTCAGCCGTCGGCGGTGAGCGATACCGCTCCGGCAATGCCGGAGGGGGCGGCCGCCGCCGCTTCGACGATCAGCACCACCCGGCGCGCGCCCGGGCCGGCGGGTAGCCGCGCCTCGATCGGCCCGGTCGCCGCCTCGGCCTTGGTCGCGAGCCGGGCGCCATCCACCCACAGCTCGGCACGGCCGGCGATGCCGGCAAAGTGGAGGGTGCCGCCTTGCTGGGCAATCCGCCGCCACGGCGTCACGGTCGCCTGATAGACCCGCCAGGCGCCGGCAGGGTCGGGCGGCACCAGCGTGCCGCTGCGAACGAACGCCCAGCTGTTGTTGTCGCCATCGGCCGGCGCCAGGCTCGGCGTGGGACGCACGGCCAGCGCCGGTGACCGCCGCCAGTCGCGGATCGCGATCGTCGGCATCGTCGCGGCGACCTGCGCGCGCGGCGCGATGGCGGCGCGATCGATCACCAGCCGCGCCGGCCTCAACCCATCGGCCTCGGCACGCACGGTGATGCGCCCGCGGCCTGTCCCCGCCTGGACGATGACCTGCGCGAGTCCGTTGAACAGCGAGCGGCTGTTGCCCTTCTCGGGCTCGTGGCTGTTGGGATCGCCGTTACCGACGCCGATGATCGCGGCGCCATCGACGCTGAAGCGGGTCATCAGGTTGACGGTGGGGACATGGCGCCCTTTTGCATCGACCGCGTCGATGGTGATCGGCTGGGCGTCCTCGCCGTCCCCCGCCATGACGGTGCGCGCCGGGGTGAGGCGCAGGGCCACCGCCGGCCCGGTGGTTTCATGGGCCGCCTGCGCGACCACCTTGCCGCCGCGCATCGCCAGCACCTCGATCCGCCCCGGCGCATAGGGCACGTGCCAGCTGTTGCCCATCAGCCGGTCGACCGGTTGTTCGCCAAGCGTCCTGCCGTTGAGACGGAGCAGCACCCGCTCGGCGTTGCTCATCACCAGGATCTCGATCGGCTCGCCCTCGCGACCGGGCCAGGTCCAGTGCGGCGCGAGGCTCACCACCGGCTCGCTATCCAGCCATTGCGCGCGATGGATATCAAACGCCGTCTTGGGAAAGCCGCACAGGTCCATGATCCCGAAGAAGCTCGAGATCGTCGGCCACTCGTTGAAGGGGGTCGGCTCACCGTGATAGTCGAACCCCGTCCACACGAAGCCGCCGGCGATGAACGGCCGATCGGCGATCGCTTTCCAGCTCTTGCGATGAGTATCGCCCCAGCTTGCCGCCTCGGTGTCGTAGGAGGTGAGCCGATGCGCCTTGGCGTCGTCGGCGAAGACGCCGCGGGTCTCATAGGCGCTGGTATCCTCCGAGCTGGTCATCGGCTTGGTGGGGTTGAGCGCGTGAAAGCGGTCGTAATCGCCCTGATAGTAATTGAAGCCGACCACATCGAGCACGCTCGAGACGTTGACGGGATCGAAGAAGGCGCCGTTCATCGCGCCGGTGACCGGACGGCTGTCGTCGAGCGCATGGACGGTATGCGCCATGCGCCGGAGCATCTCGACGCCGGCCTCGGTGCCCTGCATCGGCTCTTCGTTGAACACCGACCAGAGGATCACGCTCGGATGATTGCGATCGCGGCGGACCATCCAGTCGAGCTGGACCATATAATCAGGCGCAGGATCGAACAGGCGGTTCTCGTCCATGACGAGGAAGCCCATCCGGTCGCACAGGTCGAGGAACTCCGCCGCGGGGGCGTTGTGCGTGCAGCGGATCGCGTTGCAGCCCATCGCCTTCAGCCGCTCCAGCCGCCATTCGATCAGCGCATCGGGGATCGCGGTCCCGACGCCGGCATGATCCTGGTGCAGGCACACGCCCTTCGGCTTCACATGCTCGTCGTTAAGGAAGAAGCCTTGGTTGGCGTCAAAGCGGAGGGTGCGAAAGCCGATCGGGATGCGCCGCTCGTCCACCGCGGCGCCGTCGCGGACCAGCCGCGTCACCACCGTGTAGAGCGTCGGCGCGTCGACCGACCAGCGCGTCGGCGCAAGCGGCAGGTCCAGCGTCAGCGCTGCATCGGCTTGCTCGAGCGGGGCAACCGTGGCCGTTGCCCGGCCGCTCGCCACCGTCCGGCCATCGGGATCGAGCAGCGTCGCCTCGAGCGTGACGGTGGCCGGCTGATGATCGGTGCTGCCGATCGTCACCGCGACGGGCACCTGCCAGTGGCCGTCGCCCGCCCGCCGCGGATCGCAATGGACCCCGTCGGTGACGATCGCGACCGCCGCGCGGCGGATCAGCCAGGCGTGGCGGTACAGGCCGGCGCCCTCATACCACCAGCCCTCCATCACGCTCGCATCGACGCGGATCGCGATGACATTGGCGTCGTCGCCGAAGCGGGCGAAGGGTGTGAGGTCCACCGAGACGCTGTTATAGGCCGACCAATTGTGCGCGACGACGCTGCCGTTGACCCAGATCGTCGCGTTGCTGGCGATGCCGTCGAACTGGAGGAGAATGGTCTTGCCGCGGTCGGCAGCGTCCAGCAGCAGCGTGCGGCGGTACCAGCCGATGCCGCGCGGGCGATAGCCTTGCGAGACGTTGGCGGTCTGGACGAACGGCTGCGCGGAGGCCCAATCGTGCGGCAGCCGCACCGGCTGCCAGTCGGAGTCGTCGAACGCCATTGCCGCGGCGCCCTGGGCGTTGCCGGCCTTGACGCTGAGATAGGTGGCGTTGTGGCCATCGGGCATCGGCGCAACGATGTCGCCCTCGTGGAACAGCCAGCCGCGCTCGATCAGCGTGCGCGAGGGATCCTGGATGGGAAGCGGCGGCGGCAGCGTCGTGGTGGGGCGCGGCATCGGCAGCGCGCCCGCCTCTCCGTCCAGCCGGGGCGCCGCCACTGCCGGCTCGCCCACCGCGAGCAGCGCGCCAGCGCTGGCGCTGCCCAGGAGAAGCTGCCGACGGTTCATGCTGGTACTCCGGGGGATACGGGGGCTGACGCGCGACTAGAGGTCCGCGAGCTCGGCGACGAAGTCATAGGCGTCGCCACGATAGTAGGAACGGGTGAACTCGGCGGCGCGGCCGTCGCGCAGGAAGCCGCGGCGCTCGATCAGCAGCCCGGCGTGGCCGGCGTCGACGCCGAGCATCCGCGCATGCTCGCTGCCGAACGGCACCGCGCGCAGCCGCTGCAGCGCCCGCGCCGGGCGGCTGCCCGCCTTTTCGAGCGCGGCATAGAGCGAGTCGCCGACCACCTCGACCGAGGGCAGGCAATAGCCGGCGATGGTGGAGAATTCGAGCGCCATCGGTTCGTCGTCGGCAAAGCGGATGCGCTGGAAGCGGAACACCGGGGCGCCGGGCGACAGGCCGAGCGACATCGCCTCCTCCGGATTGACCTGCCCCGCCGCGCGCGAAATCCAGTTGCTGCTCGCCGTGCGGCCGCGCGCCGCCATGTCCTCGGAAAAGGACGACAGCTTGGAGAAGCTCTTCTCGACCCGGCCGGCGACAAACGTGCCCGCGCCGCGCCGGCGCGTCAGCAGGCCTTCCTCGACCAGCCCGCCGATCGCCTTGCGCACGGTGATCCGCGAGATGTCATACTCCACCGCGAGGTCGCGCTCGGCGGGGATGGCGTTGCCCTGGGTGAGGATGTCGCTGCCGATGGCGTCGCGGATCAGCTGCTGGAGCTGGAGGTAGAGCGGGGATGGATTGCCGTCACGGAAGCGACCGATGTCATCGGAAAACGCCATGGTCTCTCCTTAGCTCCGCTGCCCCTCCCGGACACACGGCCCGACAGGGTAGCCAAAGCAATCTGTATCGGCAACTGGTCTGCACCGGCCACGGCAAACCCGGGCTGACTTCACTAACCTCGCGCATAGAGCACGTGGCCTGCTTGTGCCTGGACCTATATTGGTTACACTCCGGCGAGCGCTGCGGCAGGGAGTTGGTGATGGGGCGGATGATGCGGCGGCGAAGCGCGATGACGGCGGCGGCATGGCTGTTGCTGCCGGCTGCGGCAACGGCGACGGCGGATCCGCTGCCGCTGGTGCCGATGCCGCTCTCGGCAACCCCCGCGGCCGGCAGCTTCACCATCGCCAGCGGCACCAAGGTTAGCGCCGATAGCGCAGAC
This sequence comes from Sphingomonas sp. GW821-FHT09E03, assembly GCF_059416225.1. NCBI lineage: Bacteria > Pseudomonadati > Pseudomonadota > Alphaproteobacteria > Sphingomonadales > Sphingomonadaceae > Sphingomonas > Sphingomonas sp. GW821-FHT09E03. The sequence goes on from NZ_JBWKOS010000005.1 coordinate 147,274, forward strand.
CAGGGCGCAGCAGCGGCTGCCAAGTTGCTGATCGAGCACGTTAACGTCGAGCGTGGGTTGACCCTGGCGGCGAGCACGAGTGAAGGCGCCATCCGCTTCATCCGCGATCCGGCGATCACCGGCGCGGAAGCCTATCGGCTGACCGTCGACAGCCATGGCGTGCGCATCGCCGCATCGGGCGATGCCGGGCTGGTCTATGGCGCGATGACGCTAGCGCAGCTGATCAGCCCCGACCGCGCCTTCGGCAAGCCGGTGCGGATCGCCGCGACCACCATCGTCGATGCGCCGCGCTTCGCCTGGCGCGGGCTGATGGTGGACACCGCGCGCCATTACCAGCCGCTGCCGTCGCTATACCGGATCGTCGACCAGATGGCGGCGGTGAAGCTCAACACGCTCCATCTCCATCTTACCGACGACCAGGGCTGGCGGTTCGAGGTGAAGCGCTATCCCAAGCTCACCGAGGTGGGCGGATGGCGGACACCGCCCTCCACCGGTGGCGCGCCGGGCGCAAAGGTGGGCGGTTTCTACACCCAGGCGGCGCTGAAGGAGCTGGTCGCCTATGCGGCGGCGCGCGGCATCACCATCGTTCCCGAGGTCGACCTGCCGGGCCACGCTCAGGCGCTAGTCGCCGCCTATCCCGAATTGGGCGTGCTCGGCGACACGCCGGCGGTGTCGCACGACTGGGGCGTCAACCCGTACCTCTTCAACCCCGGCCCGGGAGGCATCGCCTTCGTCAAGCAGGTGCTCGACGAGCTGATGGCGGTGTTTCCCGGCACCTACATCCACCTCGGTGGCGACGAGGCGGTGAAGGACCAGTGGGAGCGCAGCCCCGAGGTGCAGGCGCAGATCAAGACGCTCGGCCTCAAGGACGAGAACGGCCTGCAGAGCTGGATGATCGACCAGTTCGGCAGCTATCTCGCCGCCAAGGGCCGGCGGCTGATCGGCTGGGACGAGATCCTCGAGGGTGGCCTGCCGCCATCTGCCTCGGTGATGTCGTGGCGCGGCGAGAAGGGCGCGGTGGACGCGGCCAACAGCGGCCACGACGTCGTCCTTTCCCCTGCCCCGTTGCTGTATCTCGACAACATGCAGAGCGACCGCGGCGACGAGCCGCCGGGGCGGCTGGGCGGGTTGCAGCCGCTCGCCAACATCTATGCCTATGAGCCGATGCCGGCGGGGATCGACCCCGCCAAGGCCGGCCATGTGCTCGGCGCCCAGGGCAATGCGTGGAGCGAATATATCGTCACGCCCTATCAGATGCAGCATGCGCTGTTCCCGCGCGCCGCGGCGATCGCGGAGATCACCTGGTCCGGCAAGGACAAGCGCGACTTTTCAAGCTTCGTCGACCGGCTGCAGCCGCAGATGGTGCGCTGGCGTACCGCCGGCATCGAGGTCGCCGACAGCGCCTTCGCGGTCGGCTATACGGTGCAGGGCAGCCGCGGCGACGCGTTGCGCACCGGCCAGGTGACGGTGACGCTCGCCACCCAGGCGCCGTACGGCGCGATCCGCTACACGCTCGACGGCACGGCGCCGACCACGCGCTCCGCCGCTTATGCGGCCCCGCTGACGCTGACGCCCGGCACGACGATCAGCGCCGCCGCGTTCGGCAAGGATGGCTTCGCCACCGCGACGCCGCGGCAGTTCGACACCGGCCGCGCGGCGCTGCTGGCGCGAAGCACCTCCGAGCTCGCCGCCTGCCCCGGCGAGGGCTTCGGGTTGCGGGTGCCGGTGACCGCGGATGCGACCGGCAACGCGCCGGTGTACAACATCAACCTGTTCAACACCTGCTCGGTGTATCCCGCGGCGCCGCTCGACGTCGCCGGCGGCTTCACGATCGACGTGGCGCGGGTGGCGCGCAACTGGGGCCTGGCGCATGATTTCACCCAGGTGCGCGACCATTATTCCGTCACCCCGCACGGCGAGCTGCTGGTGCTGATCGGCTGCACCGCGGCCAACGGCGGCGCGGTTGGCACGAACGCGCAGGCCAAGCCGGTGATCGCCGCGAGCTTCCCGCTGCCCGATCCCGCCACCGCGCCGGCGCAGCTGCGCTTCACCGGCACGCTGCCCACGCTCGCCGGCGATCACGACCTGTGCCTGCAATTCACCTCCCCCCTGTCCGATCCCTTTTACGCGGTCGGACGCGTCCAGCTTACGGAGCGCCATTGATGCGACACTGGCTGATTGCCCCGCTGCTGCTGTCGGCCGCCATGCCGGCGCTGGCGGCCCCCAAGACCAGCCTGCCGCTGAACGATGGCTGGCAGGTGCGGATCGACCCCGCCGACGGCACCGCGATCGCCGCGCATCGCCGCGAGGCACAATGGCTGCGCGCGACCGTGCCCGGCAGCGTCCAGCAGGACCTGATCGCCGCCAAGCGCGTGCCCGATCCCTATCAGGGCACCAACGAGGGCGCGATCCAATGGGCGGGGCTCGCCGGCTGGCAATATCGCCGCACCATCGAGGTGACGCCGGCGATGCTGGCGCGCGATCACCTCGACCTGGTGTTCGACGGCATCGACACCTTTGCCACCGTCAGCCTCAACGGCCAGCTGCTGCTCAAGACCGACAATGCCCATCGCCGCTGGCGGATCGCGGCCAAGCCGGCGCTGCATGCCGGGCGCAACGAGCTGGTGGTGACGATCGCCTCGCCGATCCGCACGCTTCAGCCTTTGGTGCTCAACAACCCAAACCCACTACCCGGCGAGTATGAATCTTTCTTCGGCGACGAGCCCAAGGGCAAGCAGACCTCGCCCTATATCCGCAAGCCGAAATATCATTACGGCTGGGACTGGGGACCCCGCATCGTCAGCAGCGGGCTGTGGCGGCCGGTGCGGCTCGAGGCGTGGGACGAGGCGCGGATCGACAGCTTCCGCGTCGAGCAGGATGCGCTCAACCAGGCCGAGGCGCGGCTCAGCGCCAAGCTCGACGTGGTCGCCGATGCCGCGGTGCGCACCACCGTTCGCGCCACGGTGACGACGCCGGCCGGGCAGGCGATCACCGTCGAGCAGGCGGTGACTCTCGCCGCCGGGCACAATGCCTTCTCGATCCCGCTGACCATCGCCGATCCGCAGCGCTGGCAGCCGGTGGGCTATGGCGCACAGCCGCTGTACCGCGTCGACGCGGCGCTGGGCGCGGACGATAGCGCTAGCCGCACGATCGGGCTGCGCACGGTGGAGCTGATGCGCGATGGCGGCGGCTTCGGCTTCCGCGTCAACGGCACGCCGATCTTCGCCAAGGGCGCGAACCTGATCCCGTTCGACATGTTCCCGGCGCGGGTGACGCCGGAGCGGATGCGCTCGATCCTGCAGGGCGCGCGCGACGCCAACATGAACATGATCCGCGTGTGGGGCGGCGGCTATTATCTCGACGACGCCTTCTACGATCTCGCCGACCGGATGGGACTGATGGTGTGGCAGGACTTCATGTTCGGCGGCTCGGTGACGCCGCCCGATGCAGCCTATCGCGAGAACGTGCGGATCGAGGCCGACGAGCAGGTGAGCCGGCTGCAATCGCATCCCTCGATCGTGCTGTGGGCGGGCAACAACGAAGTGCTGTCCGGCTGGGAGAATTGGTCCGACCGCAAGGCGTGGAAGAAGGCGGTGGGCCCCGACGAGCAGGAGCGGATCGGCACCGGCATGGCGGTGCTGTTCAACCAGGTGCTGCGCGATGCGGTGCTGACCCGCTCGCCGGGCACGCCCTATTGGCCGGGATCCCCTTCCGCCAATTACGAGGCGCCGACCGATACCGACGCCAATGGCGACCGGCATTTCTGGGACGTCTGGTCCGGCTCCAAGCCGGTGGAGAATTATCTCGACAGCTGCCCGCGCTTCATGTCCGAATTCGGCTTCCAGTCGATGCCGAACATGTCGACGATCCGCGGCTTTGCCGGGCCGGGCGCGCTCACCGCGGAGAGCCCGGTGATGAAGGCGCACCAGAAGTTCCTCGCCGGCGCGGGCAACGAGCGATTGCAGATGTATCTCGCCGAGCGGCTGCGGCCGGCGCGCGACTTCGCCGACATGGTGTATCTGACCCAGGTCAACCAGGCGCAGGCGATCACGCTCGGCGCCTCGCACCATCGCGCCTGCCGGCCGGTGACGATGGGCTCGCTCTACTGGCAGATCAACGACGTGTGGCCGTCGATCAGCTGGGCGAGCATCGATTACAACGGCCAGTGGAAGCTGCTCCATTATGCAGCCCGGCGCTTCTTCGCCCCCGAGGCGATCGTCGCCGAGCATCGCGGCGCGGCGACACGGGTGGTGCTCGTTTCCGACGCGACCACGCCGACCGCGGCGCATTGGCGGCTGACCGGCTATGACATGGGCGGTCGCCAGCTCTCGACCCGCGACGAGGCGGTGACGCTGCCGCCGCTCGCAGCGACCGAGGTGGCGAGCGTCGCCGACGACGCGCTGTTCGCGGGCGCCGATGCCGCGGCGAGCTATGGCGTCGCCGAGCTGGTGATCGACGGCAAGGTCACCAGCCGCACGCTCGTCGAGCGCCGGCTGCCCAAGGACATGGCCTATCCGGCGCCGCAGCTCGCGGCCCGGTGGCACGGCCGCCAGGTGACGATCACCGCCGGCCATCTGGCGCGCGCGGTGATGCTCGATTTCGGCAGCGTCGCGGCGCAGCCGTCCGACAATGGCTTCGACCTGCTGCCCGGCGAGAGCGTGACGATCGACGTCGCCGCCAAGGCGTCGCCCGCCCGGCTCGCCAAGGCGCTGACCGTGAGGACGCTCGCACGATGATCTGGCTGTTGCTCGCCTCCGCGGCCGACCCCGTCGCCGCGACGATCGCGACCATGTCGCTCGAGCAGAAAGCGGCGCAGCTGCAGAGCAGCGCGCCCGCCGACGCCAAGGCCGGGCTGCCCGCCTATGACTGGTGGAACGAGGGCTTGCACGGGCTGGCGCGCGACGGCCACGCCACTGTCTTCCCGCAGGCGATCGGCATGGCGGCGACCTGGGACATCGACCTCGTCCACCGCATCGGCGACGTCGTCTCCACCGAGGCGCGCGCCAAGTTCAACGCGCGCGGCCTCAAGGCCGACCGGCGGATCTACCAAGGGCTGACGATCTGGTCGCCCAACATCAACATCTTCCGCGATCCGCGCTGGGGCCGCGGCCAGGAAACCTATGGCGAGGATCCCTATCTCACCGCGCGGCTCGGGGTGGCGTTCGTCACCGGGCTGCAGGGCCCTGATCCGGCGCACCCCAAGGTGATCGCGACGCCCAAGCATTTCGTGGTCCACAGCGGCCCCGAGGCGGGGCGCGACAGCTTCGACGTCGATCCGAGCCCGCAGGACCTGGAGGCGACTTATCTGCCGGCGTTCCGCGCCGCGATCACCGAGGGCAAGGCGCGCTCGCTGATGTGCGCCTATAATTCGATTCACGGCACGCCGGCCTGCGCCTCGGCGCCGCTGATGACCGAGCGACTGCGCGGTGACTGGGGGTTCACCGGCTTCACCGTCTCGGACTGCGATGCGGTGGGCAACATCTACCAATTCCATCATTATCGGCTCGAGGCGCCGGCCGCGGCGGCGGCGGCGATCAAGGCCGGGACCGACATCAACTGCGGCACCACCTATGCGGGGCTGCCGGCGGCGGTGCGCGCGGGGCTGGTCGACGAGGCGACGCTCGATGCCTCGCTTGCCCGCAGCCTGGCGGCGCGGCGCGCGCTCGGCACGCTGTTCGATGCGGCCAATCCTTGGGGCAAGATCAAGCCCAGCGAAGTCGACACGCCGGCGCACCGCGCGCTGGCGCTGGAGGCGGCACGGAAAGCGATCGTGCTGCTCAAGAACGATGCGGCGCGGTTGCCGCTCAAGGCCGGCAGCCGGATCGCGGTGATCGGCGCCGATGCCGACGATCTTGGCGTGCTCCAGGCCAATTACCACGGCACCGCCGTCGCGCCGGTGACGCCGCTCGCCGGGATCCGGGCGCAATTCGGCGCCGGCAACGTGCGCTATGCGCAAGGCTCGGTGCTCGCCGATGGCGCGCCGGTGGTGGTGCCGGAGACGGCGTTCGGGGCGGATGGCTTGCGCGCGGAGTATTTCCGTGGGGGTGCCGGCGAGGGCACCCCCGCCTTCACCCGCCGCGAGACGCGGATCGATGCCGATTACAACCGGGCGAGCCCCGCGGGGCTGGGGCCGACGTTCGGCGTGCGCTGGAGCGGGCAGTTGGTGCCGCCGGGCGCGGGCGACTATCGGCTCGCGGTTGATGTGCCGGCGTGCTGGAAGGATTGCACGCGTCACGATGCGGTGCGGCTGTGGATCGACGGCAAGCCGCTGATGGCCGGCGAGGTGAAGGGCGGGCGCGTCGAGCTGCCGTTCGCGAGCGATGGCCGCGCGGTGCCGTTCCGGCTCGAGCTCGATCACGTCAGCGAGGACGAGGGCATTCGCCTGTTGTGGCTGCCGCCCGAACAGCCGCTGCTCGCGCAGGCGCTCGACGCGGCGCGGCAGGCGGACGTGATCGTCGCGGTGGTCGGGCTGTCGCCCGATCTCGAGGGCGAGGCGCTCAAGGTGAGCGTGCCCGGGTTCGCCGGAGGCGATCGCACCGACATCGCCCTCCCCCACGCCCAGCAGCGGCTGCTCAGCGCGCTCAAGGCGACCGGCAAGCCGCTGGTGATCGTGCTCACCAGCGGCAGCGCGGTGGCGATCGATCCGGCCTCCGCCGATGCGATCCTCACCGCCTGGTATCCGGGCGAGGCCGGCGGCACCGCGATCGCCGAGACGCTGGCAGGGCTGAACAACCCTTCGGGCCGGCTGCCGGTGACCTTCTACGCCTCGACCACCGACCTGCCGGGGTTCGTCGACTATGGCATGAAGGAGCGGACCTACCGCTATTTCACCGGCACGCCGCTGTGGCCGTTCGGCCATGGACTGAGCTATACCAGCTTCGGCTACGCTGCGCCCGCGGCGACGAGCGTGGTCGCGGGGCAGACGCTCAATGTCCACGCGACGGTGCGCAACACCGGGGCGCGCGCCGGCGACGAGGTGGTGCAGGCCTATCTGGTGCCGCCGGCCGGCCCGCCCGGCGGGTTGACCACGCCGATGCTCCAGCGCCAGCTCGCCGGCTTCCGCCGGGTGAGCCTCACGCCGGGCACATCCGCCACCGTCAGCTTCGACATCGACGCGCGGGCGATGAGCCTGGTGGCGCGCGACGGCAGCCGCCGGGTGGTGCCGGGCGCCTATCGCCTGTTCATCGGCGGCGGCCAGCCGGGCGATGCGCCGGGCCAGTGGATCGACCTCGCCGTCACCGGCACCGCGGTCGACCTGCCGAAGTAACTGGAGACGATCATGACCGAGATTTCGCGCCGCCTGCTGATCGCTTCCGGCCTCGCCGTCGGCGGTGCCGCCGCTACCCCTGCCGTAGCCCTCACCGGCGCGGCGCCGCCGCGGCCGTGGGGCGCGACGCCGTCGCCGCGCCAGCTCGCCTGGCATGCCCGCGAGCAATATGCCTTCGTCCATTTCTCGATCAACACCTTCACCGATCGCGAATGGGGGTTTGGCGACGAGAGCCCGGCGCTGTTCAACCCGACCGATTTCGCCCCCGACCAGATCGTCGCCGCCGCCAAGGCCGGTGGCTTGAAAGGCATCATCCTCACCGCCAAGCACCATGACGGCTTCTGCCTGTGGCCGACGCTGCTCACCGAGCATTGCATCCGCAACAGCCCCTATAAGGGGGGCAAGGGCGACGTGGTCGGCGAGATGGAGCGCGCGACGCGGCGCGCGGGGCTCGACTTCGGCCTCTACCTGTCGCCCTGGGACCGCAACCACGCCGACTACGGCCGGCCCGCCTATGTGGATTATTACCGCAAGCAGGTGGTCGAGCTCTGCACCCGCTACGGCACCTTGTTCGAATTCTGGTTCGACGGCGCCAATGGCGGCGACGGCTATTATGGCGGCGCGCGCGAGACGCGGAAGATCGATGCGCCGCGCTATTACAACTGGCCCTCGATCATCGCGCTGGTTCACCAGCACCAGCCGATGGCCTGCACCTTCGATCCGCTCGGCGCCGATGTGCGCTGGGTGGGCAATGAGGATGGCGTCGCCGGCGATCCGTGCTGGCCGACGATGCCCAACCACCCCTATGTCCAGGCCGAGGGCAATGCCGGGGTACGCGGCGGCGACCTGTGGTGGCCGGCCGAGACCGACGTCTCGATCCGCCCCGGCTGGTTCCACCACGCCGACGAGGACGCCAAGGTGAAGACGCCCGAGCGGCTGCTGCGGCTGCACGACGAGTCGATCGGCCGCGGCACCAATCTCAACCTCAACCTGCCGCCCGACCGGCGCGGCCGGCTCGGCGATGGCGACGTCGCCAGCCTGACCTCGTTTGGCGACGCCCAGCGCGCGACCTATGCGACCAACCTCGCCGCGGGCGGCATCGCCGCAGCGAGCGCGGTGCGCGGGCCGGGCTTCGCCGCCGCCAAGGTGCTCGACGGCGATCCGACGAGCTATTGGTCGACACCCGACGGCGTCACCACGCCGAGCCTGACGCTCGACCTGCCGCCGGGGCGCCGCTTCGATCTCATCCGCCTGCGCGAATATCTGCCGCTCGGGGTGCGGGTGACGCGGTTCGCGGTCGACGTCGAGGTTGGCGGCCAGTGGCAGCAGGTCGCCGCGCATCAGGGCATCGGCAACCAGCGGCTGATCCGGCTGCCGCAGCCGGTCGCGGCGCGGCGGGTGCGGCTGCGCATCCTCGAGGCGCCGGTGTGCCCGGCGATCAGCGAGATGGCGCTGTTTCGCCAGGTCGCGCCCAAGCCGGTGATCCTCGCCGCGGCGGCGGATTCGACCGTGCTCTCCAGTGCGCAGTGGAACATCGTCTCGGCAACCGCACCGGGCGCCGAGGCGCTGCTCGACGACAATGCCAGCACCGTCTGGCGGGTGCCCGCGCCGACGCCGGGAGCACCGGCACGCGTGACGGTCGATCTCGGCACGGCCACAATGGTCGCCGGGATCAGCATCACGCCGTCGCGCACCGCGGCCGCGGGCTCCGCCCCGCCCAAGGGCTATGACGTCGCGGTGAGCACCGACGGCCAGAGCTGGGTGCCGGCGGCGGCCGGCGAGCTCTCCAACATCGCCTATGCGCTGTCGACGCAGCGGATCAGCTTCACCGCGCCGCACCAGGCGCGGTTCCTGCGCTTCACCTTCGCGCAGACCGCCGTGCCGGCGGCCAAGCTGGCAATCGCGGGGGTCGGGGCGTTCACCGCGGCGCGGTAACGCGACGGAGCGAGTAACCAGATGCGGGAGGGGGTCGTCACTCGAGCGAAGGCTGGAGTATCGAGCGGCTCCTTTCCTGCCTCGCCTCCGCGAAATCCCAGCTTTCGCTGCAATGACGGCGTGAGGGACACCCGGCGCCGCCGCCCTTCGTCATCCTGAACTTGGTTCAGGATCCATGGCCCGCGCCTCGCCGCCTGGCTCGCGGCGGTTGATGGGCCATGGATGCTGAAACGAGTTCAGCATGACGGAAGAAGGAGGATATTGGGGGTGCGGACTAGCCCCCTCCCTCCTTATTCGATCGGCAGATCCAGCATCAGCTCGCGGACGTAGCGGACCGGGGGCGAGCCGTGGTTGATGACGGCGTCATTGTAGCGGCGCAGGTCGAACGCCGCGCCCTGCTGGCGGCGGACCTCGTCGCGCAGCGCCATATGCTCGGCATAGCCGGTGAAATAGCTCAGCAGCTGGGTGGAGCCCAGCGAAGCGCGGACCCATTTGCCGGCGGCCTCGCGCTCCTGCTGGAAGGCGGTGTGGGTCATCAGCTGCATCGCCTGCTCGCGGGTCATGCCTTCGGTATGAATGCCGATATCGAGCAGCGAGTTGCTGATCGAGCGCAGCCGCATCTTCAGCACGGTAAGCTTGAACAGCGGATCGGCGTCGAGATAGCCCTCGTCTGCCATCATCCCCTCGGCATAGACCGCCCAGCCTTCGACGAAGGGCCCCGAGCCGAGCACCGCGCGCAGCGTTGACTGGTTGGCGTTGGCGTGGGCGAGCTGGAGATAATGGCCGGGCATCGCCTCGTGCACCGCCAGATCGTGGATCATGTAGCCGTTGTATTCGCGCAGGAACGAGGTCGCCTGCGCCTCGGTCCAGTCGTCGGGGATCGGCGACACCGCGAAGAAGGTGCCGAGGTTCTTCTCGAGAGGGCCCGGCGAGTCGCAGTAAGCGACCGCGACGCCCTGCTGGAACTTGGGCATGGTGATGATCTTCACCGGGCTGTCAGGCACGCCGACCAGACCCTTGGCGCGCACGAACCGCGTCGCATTGTCCAGTGCCTTGGTGGCGTCGGCGATCACGCCGTCACGCGCCGGATGCTTGGCATAGGTGAGTTCCAGCGCCAGCTCGATCGCCGCCTGCTGCTGCGCCTCGCTCGGCCGGTCGGGCAGCGGCGGCGCACCGGCCTTGCCGGCGAGCACCTGGCGAGCAAGGCCATACATGGTGGCGCGGGTATCGACGATCGCGGCCTCGGCGCGGCGCTTGATCTCGGGCCGGGTGAGATCGGACTGCAGCGCGAAGGCGAGCTTGCGATCGTAGCGGGCGGCGCCGAGCCTGAAATCGCCCTTGGCGGCGGGCACCAGCGTACCGTCGAGCCAGGCCTGGTGGGTGGCGACTCCGGCCTTGAGCGTCGCCAGCGCGGCATCGAAGCGCTTGGCATCGGCCGGCGTCAGCTCGGCACGATGCGGCGCGAGCATCGACACCGCGATGTCGACGATGCCGCTGTTCTGCTTGGCGACGGTGGTGGCGTAGATCGCGGGAACGTGCGCCGGCACGAGATTGGCGCGGGCCTGGGCGAGCAGCTTGGGGATCGCCTCCATCCGCGGGATCGCGGCGAGCAGCCGCTGGCGCCATGGCGCATAGTCGCGCGCGGCGAGCGAGTAGAGCGAGCCGCCGGCAATGTCGTTGTAGACCTGCGGATCCCAGGCCCAGCCGCCGAGCTGTTCGCTGTCCCAGATGTCGTAGCGCAGCGCATTGTCGAGCAAGGCGGCATCGACCTGCTCCTCGCGCGACAGCCGGCTGCGGTCGACCCGCCCGAGGTCGGCGAGCATTGCCCGCGAAAAAGCGAGCCGCGCGGCGCGGCCGGCGGCGGACATGTCGGTCACTTGCGCATCGAAGCGATGATCGCCGAGCGAGGTGGCCGACGACGGATTGAGCCGCGCCAGGCCATCGATGTAGCGCGCCGACAAAGCCGCGAAGCCCGACGCAGCGGGCTGCGGGCGATCGGTGGCGAGCAGCGGCGCAGGAATCAAGGATGCCGGGACCGCGAGCAGGGCGGCGCCGAGCGCAAGACGGATGGAACGCAAGGGAAGCTCCTTAGGACGATGCGGGAGACGTGACGCGCTAGGATCACGATGGGGCGATTAGGCCGCATCGCCCGGCCGGTGACAAGCCCGTTTGCGTTCAGCCCTGCCCTGCCGCGCGCAGCCAACCGGTGATTGCATAGCGCCGCACCGGGGTGGCCTGCGTTACCATCGATACGCTGTGCACCTGCGGCACTGCGAACAGATCGAGCGTGTTGAACCCTGGCGCCACGCCCGACACCGTCTGGCCATCGCCGTGAAACAGCAGCAGGCCGCCCCATTCGGGTCGCCAGGCAGGGTTGAGACCGAACACATAAGCGGCGCGACGCGCTTTGCCGGCCACCTCGTCGGTATGCGCGGTGAGGAAATCACCTGGTGCATAGGCGGTCGCCTGGCCATCGGCGAAGGCGATGTCGGCGCGGCCGGTGACGGTGCGGAGCAGATCACGCACCGCGCCGCCCGACATCCAGCGCACCAGCGGCGACAACACCGGGTCGCCGTCACCGCCCTCGCCTGCCCCCTCGCGCAGCCGCAGCGTCTCGTAGCGATATTGGAAGCCGTTGCGCGCACCGGCGTGGACGGCGTCGTCGAGCGCCGCGCGCTGCTCGGCCGGCATGCTCGCGCGGGTTGCGCGATCGAGCTCGAACACCGCGTCGCCACTGTTGAGCACCTGCCGCCAGCCGTCATGGCCGCGCAGATAGGCATGGATCCGGGCGGCGAGATCGTCGGCTAGGAAGCCCTCGATCCGGACGCGCCCGTCGGCGGCGAAGCGCCGGGCCAGCGCCGCGCCATCGAGCGACGGGTTGAGCCGCAGTTCGCCGAGCGTCGTCATCGGTCGCGGAACCAGCCGGTGATGGCGTAGCGGCCGACGGGCGCGAACGGCGCGACGAAGCTGACGTTGTGGCGCTGCGGCACCGAGAACAGGTTGAGCGTGTTGAACCGCGGCTTCAGCCCGGCGACAACATCGTCGTCGTCGTCGAGGAACAACAGATAGCCGCCCCAGTCCGGCCGCCAATCGCGCGCGAAGCTCAGCACATAGGCCACCCGGCGCGCCTCGTCGTCGCCGCGATCGTCGTGGACGCTAAGGAAGTGGCTGGGCCCGAACAGCGTTGCCTGCGCATCGGCCTTGATCAGTTCCGGCAGACCGGTGATCGCCCGCACCAGATCGAGAAACGGCGCGGCGTTGATGTGTTCGAGCACCAGATCGAGCGGGTGGCCGGGCGCCCAGGCACCCTTATACGCGTCGAGCATCGGATATTGGCGGTAGATGAAGCCATATTCGCCACGGCCGACGCCGGCCGCTACCGAATGCCACAGGTGCGCGTGTTGCGCCTGGGGCCAGGCTCGCACCTCCGCGGCGCGCACGGATTGCGGCGCGGCGCCGGGCGCGCGAAACGCCACGCCATAGGGCGTCTGCCGCGCCAGCACCTCGGCGAGGACATCCGCGGATGGCGCGGTCAGCACGTCCCGGACCTGGAGCCGCGACTCCCGCGCGAACGCCGCCGCCAGACTTGCGGTGTCCAACGCCGGATTAAGATCGAAGAGCGGCAGCATCCGTGGCGCAAGGTCCCGTATCGGCTGGTCTGGAGCGGCAGGGGTAACGGATCGGCGGTGGTGCAACAAGCCGGCTGTCACCGCGGCGGCGGCTGGACAGCAGCGCGGCGGCGGGTCATGTCGGCGGCATGGCCGCCCGCGCGCAAGAGATGTTCGCCCGTGCACAACTCGCCTTCCACCAGGATCGGCTGGAGGCGGCGCGCGTCGAGCTGGCGGCGCTGCTGCGCACGGCCGGCGAGCAGGCAGCGGCATGGCACCTGCTGGCGCTGGTGGAGCGCAAGAGCGGACGGCTGGCAGACGCGGCGGCGGCATTTGCCCGCGCGCTGGCGCTGGCACCCGCCGACGTACAGATCCACCTCCATTACGCCAACCTGCTGGCGCACACCGGCGACAGTGCGGCGGCCCTGGCGCATTACCGCCAAGCGGCGGCGCGCGGCGGCGCGGTTGCTGGCGAGGCCCTGTTCAACCGGGCGGCGCTGCTGGCAAGGCTGGGGGATCATGATGCGGCGCTCGCCGATGCAGACCGGGTGCTGGCCGCCCATCCGCGCCATGCCGCTGCCCATGCGCTGCGGGGCGCGAGCCTGCGCGCCGTGAACCGGCTCGACGAGGCGGCGCTCGCCTTCGATGCCGCACTGGCGCTGGAGCCGCGGCCGGTGGCATTGCAGGGCCGCGCCCGGGTCGCGCTCGAGCGCGGCGAGGCGGATGCGGCGACGCGGTTCCAGCGCTGCATCGATGCCGGCGCCGGGGATCGCGACGTGCTGCTCGGCCTCGCCAATGCGCGCGAGGCAGTGGGCGATCCCGAGGGCATCGCGCTGCTGGTGGAAGCGACCCGGGCGCTGCCGGACTGGATCGAGGGCCATGAGGAACTGGCGCGGATGCGCGCCGAGGCGGGCGACGGCGATGCGTTCGCCGACAGCTACATCGCCGCCCTGGCGATCCGCGGCGACGACATGGCGCTGCACCGCTCGCATTGGCAGACGCTTGCGCGCGCCGGCCGCCACGATAAGGCCTTGGCGGCGATCGATCGGGCGCGGTCGGCACTCGCGGCGTCGCCCGCGCTGGTTGCGGCGGAGGCGAGCATCGCGCTGGAGGCACGCGACCTCGACCGTGCCGGGCGAGCGCTGGCCGCGCTCGACACGGCGCCGGCGCACGCGCTGCTGCACGCACGCTACGCCTTGGCGACGGGCCAGCCGGACATCGCGGCGGCAACGCTGGTGCGCCGGGTGGCGGCGCATCCCGGCGACATGGCGGGCTGGGCCTATCTTGACCTCGCCTGGCGGCTGCTTGGCGACTCGCGCGCGACCTGGCTGACCGGCCAGCCGGGGCTGTACGCCCAGCACGATCTACCGCTCGATGCGGCCGCGCTCGCCGCGCTCGCGGCGACGTTGCGCGGGCTCCATCGTGCGCGTGCGCAGCCGATCGGCCAGTCACTAGTCGGCGGCACCCAGACGCGCGGACGATTGTTCGACCGGCTCGAACCGCCGCTGCGCGCGTTGCGCGCGCTGGTGGTGGCGGCGGTGCGCGACCATCTCGCCGCGCTGCCGCCGGCCGACCCCACGCACCCGCTGCTGCGGCACCGCGACGCGACGCCGGTGCTCGCGGGTTCCTGGTCGGTGCGGCTGAGCGACAGCGGCTTTCATGTCAGCCACATCCACACCCGCGGCGTGCTGAGCTCGGCGCTGTACATCGCCCTGCCCGCTGCGGGGCCGGATCGGCAGGGCTGGCTCGAGCTGGGCCGGCCACCCGATGCGCTGGCGCTGGCGCTGGCCCCATTGGCGATGATCGAGCCGCAGCCGGGGCGGCTGGCGTTGTTCCCGAGCTATCTGTTCCACGGCACGCGGCCGTTCGCGGCCGGCGAGCGGCTGTCGGTGGCGTTCGACGTCGCCTTCTGATCGCGGGCGCACACGTCGGCCCGGGGGAGCAGGCACGAAAAAGGGGTGGCCGCCAGGCGACCACCCCCAAGGCAGGAACGGCGAGCGCCGTCAGAAGCGGAAACGAACCGCCGCGTAGAAATCCCGGCCGAGCACGTCATACACGCCCGGATAGGTGTTGGCCTGCTGCTGCGAGCTGCCGATCAGCTGCGGCTTGACGTCGCCGATGTTGTTGACGCCGAACGAGAAGTTGTAGGCTTCCGTCAGGTCGATCGAGAAAGCGAGATCGAGGTAGTTCTTCGCCTTGAGCCGCGGCACGGCCAGATCGGCCGCCGACACGGTGTCATCGGCCAGCGCATCGTCCTTGACGCTCGACAGGTGGCGCCAGCGCAGGCTGATCGTCGCCGGGCCATCGATCAGCGATAGGCGCGACGTCCACTTATACTTGGACTGCGGCGTACCGCACGAGGCGCCGAAGTAACCAGCGCACTGGTACGGCGGCTGGCCGACGACCGGCGCGAACTCGTTCTTGTCGGTCCATGTGCCCTGGAACGACGCGTTGAGCTTGCTCTGCTCGCCGAACATGCCGAAGCCGAGCACCTGGGTGTAATCGGCCGAGATGTCGATGCCCGAGGTCTTGAGGCTCGCGGCGTTGGCGTTGACAGCGGTGACGAAGCTCGGGTTCTGGATGGTGCCGTCCTCGTTGCGCGACACCGCACGGCAGTAGATGCTGTTAGGATCCTGGAACACGTTGTAGCATAGATCCAGGATGTTATCGACGCTGCCACCCAGCGAGGTGATGACGTTGTCGACCTTGATCTTGAACCAGTCGGCGCTGAAGTGGAAACCGGGCAGGAAGCGCGGCTGCAGGGTGAAGCCGGCCGTGTAGGTGTCGCTGACTTCTTCCTGGAGGTTCGGGTTGCCACCGAACAGACCTTCGATCTGCGTCGCCGGCTGGAGCGATGCGCCAGTGCCCACCGCGCCGGCAGGAACGCCGGTCGCCGTGCAGATCGCGACCAAGGCGGCGTTGTTCTGCGCGCCCGCCGTGGCGCACGGATCGGTCGCCGCCGGGAAGCCGTTCGACTGGCCACCGAACAGTTCCGCGACGTTCGGCGCACGCACGGCGCGCGAATATTGACCGCGGAAGGCGATGTCGCGGATCGGGGCGAATTCGGCGCCACCGGTGTAGGTCCAGACGCCGCCAACGCCATCCAGCGTGTAATCCGAATAGCGGAACGCGCCGTTGAGCTCGAGCCGCTCGATGAACGGCTTGCCGCCGATCAGCGGCACGCGCAACTCGCCGAACGCTTCCTTGACGCTGTAGCCGCCTTCGGTGGGATCGCCACCGTTGAAGCCGACCACGTCGCCCGAGGACAGAGCGGTGTCCGGAATATACTGGCTGTGAACCTTGCGATATTCGCCGCCGATCGCGAAACCAACGTCGTCACCGCCAAAGCCGAAGTTGAAGATGCTGCCGCTGATCGAGGCCTGCGCCACCTGCAGCACCGAGATGTCGGTGTTCTGCGTGGTGATCGAGATCGCATCGGCTTCTTCGGGCGAGAGCAGGTTCGGGCCGAAGATGTTCAACCGATTGGCGAGCAGCTCGGCGGTGAAGGCCGCGCGCGAGATGTTGCCGTACTGGATCTGCGAATTGCGGGTCCGGGCGTAGGAGTAATAGGCATCGTATTTGATGCCCGGTACGATCTCGCCGTTGGTGCCGATCAGCATCCGGAAGGCGTTGCGATCGTCAAGCTGGCGGCGCGACGACACCGCGTTGGTGCGCGAGGCCAGGCCGACGTTGACGACGCCCGGCGTGTAGAGCGCCCCAAGGCCGAGCGCGGCGCGGGCGGCGTTGATCGCCAGCTGCTGCGCGTTGATCGCGTTGATCGATGCGCTGTCCGCTGCCGACAAGAACGGGTTGTTGACGGCGATGCCGAACGTGCCGCTGATCGGCGACGCCGCCAGCTCGTTGTTCACCCGGTTGTTGACGTAGGACACTTCCAGATACGGGTTCAACCAGCTGTTGACCTCGTAATTGGCATAGGCGCCGACCAGATAGCGCTCCTGCGGCACCTGCAGGAAATTGTCGGGCGCGTAATTGTAGTAATCGGCCGTGGTGAACGGCCGCGAGGTGTTGGCGCCCGTGTAATATTGGCCGAGGGTGGTGTTGGCCGACAACGTGCCAGCGCCGCGGGCAAAGAACTGCCCGCCGGTGCAGGCGGCGCCAGTGCCACCGACGCAGACCCTGGAGGGGTTTACGTAGAAACGGCCATTCGGCACCGAGGGGCTGCCGAGCGGCACCAGCGTGGGATTGCCGTTGGCATCGACGCCATCGCCGAGCGCCGTCTGCGAGAAGGACCGTGCCCCCTGGTAGATGGCGGCGCGCTTGTAATATTCGCCATAGGCCGTGACATGGCCCTTGTTGTCCGCAAAGTCCGATCCGAGGGCGAGATAGCCCTCATAGCGGCGGCCATCGCCGCGCTCGGTGATGTTGTACTGGCCGCCGGCCTCGATGCCGTTGATGTCCGTCCGCAGGCGGAAGTTGGTAACACCGGCAATGGCGTCCGAACCGTACACCGCCGAAGCGCCACCGGTCACGACGTCAACGCCGTCGATCAGGAAGGCGGGGATGGTGTTAAGATCGACGATCTGGCTGGTGTCATAGAACATGTACCGGCGGCCGTTGACCAGTACGAGGTTGCGCTGTTCGCCGAGGCCGCGCAGGTTGAGCGTAGAAACGCCACCGCCGGGATTGTTCGAGAAGCCGGTGGAACCCGGAATCACCTGGGGCAGCGTGTTGAGCACGCTCTCGACGTTCACCGTGCCGGAGAGCTTGAACTCTTCCTGGCTGACCACCGCGATCGGGCTGGCCGAGCTGATCTCGCGGCGCGCAATACGCGAACCGGTGACCACGATCTCGCCATCATTGGTGCTCTGATTGGGATTGGCGTCGCCCCGTGGCGTCGACGAGATGCCGACGTTCTGGCTGGTCGAGGTGCTCTCCTGCTCTTGCGCCCAAGCCGGCGCAGCAGTGAGTGCGGCGATGATCGCAATCGGCGCTGCACCCAGCGCCAACGTGGTTCGCCCAAAGATCCGTGACCGTAACTTCATGGTTTTTCCCCCAAAATCGGCAACGGCGTCTTTGACGTCCGCCACCTCGATCTGCTTCCACAAGGCGATTTGCCCAATATGTCGCCGCGCCGTTCCCGAAGCAGCGATTGTGTCGCGGATGACAGAATGTTCACATGAAACGGAGGTTTGCAATCAACCATGACCGACACGGTCCGAATAACACAATATGTTGCAACCTTGTCACATTGCTACACACATCGGTGCGGGGTAGCCGTCGCCCTTAAGGGGCGGCCGGCGCCCGTCCGCGCGTGTCACTCACGCTTGTGGCAGGTGACGTCGTCCCCGACGGAGCGCAGCCCTGTATTGTCCATGAGCATCCGCCGTCGAGCCGAGCAACGTGACGGCATGCGATCAGCCGATGCGGCGCAGCAGATAAATGTCCATGATCCAGCCATGAGCGGCACGGAGTGCGGCACGTTCGGCGAGGATGGCGGGCCCGATGTCAGCAAGCGGACCGGCGATCAGCGCCTGCTGCGGCATGCCGAGATAGGCGCCCCACCAGATCCGCACCCCGGCGGGATCGAGCGCGGTGAAGGCGCCTCCGCTGTCGAGCATCACCGCGACAGTGTCGGTACCCGCAGGCCAGCCACCCTCGCGCAGCCGCCGGCCGGTGGTGATCGTCACCGCGCCGGCAAGGTCGTTGAGCGGGATGGCGTGGGCGGCGGTGAGCGCCTGCAGGCTGGTGATCCCGGGCACCACGCTGATCCGCATCGGCATGCCGTCCGCCTGCAGCCGCGCGGCGATGCGCAGGGTGCTGTCGTAGAGCGACGGGTCCCCCCAGACGAGCAACGCCAGCCGGCCGCCATCGGGCAGATGCGCGGCGATCTGCGCCGCCCAGACGCGCGCGATCGCGCCGTGCCAATCATCGACGGCGTCGAGATAGGGCGCGGCGGGATCGCGCTCGGGAAGGTCGAACTCAACTACCCTGGTGGCGCCGGTGAGCACCGCGGCGCAGATGTCGCGGCGCAGGTCGATGAGGTCGGCGGCGCGCGCGCCCTTGCGCGGCAGCAGGATGAGGTCGGCGGCGTTCATCGCCGCCATCGCCGCGCGGCTGAGATGATCGGGGTTGCCGGTGCCGATGCCGATCAGGTGGAGATCGATCATGCCGCACCATCGGCGAACGGCGATGCTGCCGATTGCGGGCGGAAGCGGCGGTCGTAGCCCGGGGCGTAGAGGCTGCTCTCGGCGAAATCGGCAGGATCGAGCACCCGGCCGACGAGGATCAGCGCGGTGCGCTCCGGCTTGCCGGTGATAGCGGCGGCGACGGTGGCGAGCGTCGCGCGGACGATCTGCTGGTCGGGCCAGCTTGCGCGCCAGACGATCGCGACCGGGCAATCAGCGCCATAGGCCGGGATCAGATCGGCGAGCGTCGATTCGAGATTGTGGATCGACAGATGGATCGCCAGCGTCGCACCGGTGGCGGCAAACGCCGCGAGCGTCTCGCCCGCGGGCATCGCGCTGGCGCGGCCGGGCGTGCGGGTCAGCACCACCGACTGCGCGACTTCCGGCAGGGTCAGCTCCACCTCGAGCGCGGCGGCGGCGGCGGCGAAGGCGGGGACGCCGGGGGTGATGGTGAACGGGATCGCCAGCGCGCGCAACCGGCGCAGCTGCTCGCCGAGCGCCGACCAAATCGACAGATCGCCCGAATGCAGCCGCGCGACATCCTGGCCGGCGGCGTGCGCGGCCTCGATCTCGGCAATGATCGCGTCGAGCGACAGCGGCGCGGTGTTGACGATGCGCGCGCCCGGCGGGCAGTGGCCGAGCAGTGCGTCGGGCACCAGCGAGCCGGCATAGAGGCACACCGGCGCGGCGGCGATGAGGTCGCGGCCGCGCAGCGTCAGCAGGTCGGGCGCGCCGGGGCCGGCGCCGATGAAATGGACGGTCATGCGGGTATTCCTTGGGCGATGGCGCAGGTCGCGGTGCGATCGGGCGAGACGTGGCGGGAGGCGAGCAGCCGCGCGCCGGCGCCCGCCGCCGCCAGCGCCGCGGCCTCGGCGACGCTGCCGGTGCCGCGCGCCTGCAGGCTGGCAGGCGATTGCGTGGCGGTGGCCTGGGCGTGCAGCGCGGCCGCCGGCACTGCAATGAGCGGCAGGCGCATCGCCGCGGCGAGCGGCGCGAGTTGCGCGAGCTTGTCGGCGGGCGCGGCGAGTGCCGTCACCGTCGGCTGGCCGCGCTGCGCTGAGGCGAGCGCATCACGCAACGCCGGCAAGCCTGCGGCGGCGCGGCAGCCGAAGCCGGCAACGATCACAGGGTGACGCTCCACTGCACTAGCGGGTAGCTCGCGCGCCAGCCACGGCGGGTGCCGATCGGCGCCGCCTCGGCAAGCTCGATCCGCAGCAGGCTGCCGCCGCGGTCGGCATGCCAGTGGGCGAGCAGCGCCTCGGATTCGAGCGTCACTGCATTGGCGACCAGACGGGTGCCGGGAGCGAGGCACGCGGAGAGCGTGGCGAGCAACGCCTCGGACAGGCCGCCGCCGACGAACACCGCATCGGGCGCGGGCTGGCCGTCGAGCACCGCGGGTGCGCGGCCGTCGATCACCTGGAGCCGATCGACGCCGAGCAGGGCGGCATTGCCGCGGGCGCGGGCAGCGCGGACGGGATCGGCCTCGAACGCCAGCGCCCGGGTGGTCGGGTGGGCGAGCAGCCATTCGATGCCGATCGATCCCGAGCCGGCGCCGATGTCCCACAAGGTCTCGCCGGGGCGCGGCGCCAGCGCCGACAGGGTGAGCGCGCGTGCGGGGCGCTTGGTGAGCTGGCCGTCGTGATCGAACCAGTCGTCGACGCGGCCGCTCGCCTGGGGCAGCACCGCGCCGTCACCGGCGACGACGAGGCCGATCGCGACGGGGTGGGCGATGTCGGCAAAGGGCATCGCCGCGGCGGTGGCGGTGCGGATCCGCTCGCGCGCGCCGCCGAGCGCTTCGAGGACGTGGAGCCGCGACGCGTCGAAGCCGAGGCCGCTGAGATAGGCGGCGAGTTGCCCGACCGCGTCACCGTCGCGCAGCAGCAGCAGCGCCTGCCGGCCCGGCGCGAGATGCGGCCGCAGCCGGGCAAGCGGCGCGGCATGCAGGCCGAGGCACAAGGTATCCTCGAGTGCCCAGCCGAGCCGGGCGGCGGCGAGCGCGAAGGTGGAGGGTGCGGGGTGCGCCACCCACTCGCTGCGGTCGAGCTGACGGGCGAGCACGGTGCCGGCGCCGAACCAGAAGGGGTCGCCCGACACCAGCATCACCACCCGCCGCCCGCGCGCTGCGAGCAGCGGCGCGATGCCGGCGGCGAACGGGACTGGCCAGGCGAGGGTCGGCACCGTAAGCGCGGGCAGCAGCGCGAGGTGGCGCGGCGCCCCCGCGACCAGCTCGGCTGCGGCGAGTGCGGCCCGGCTGGCGGCGGTGAGGCCGGCCATGCCATCCTCGCCGATCCCGACGATCGTCAGCCACGGAGCCTCAGCCATCCCGTCCATCCTCGTCCTCGGCGGTACCACCGAAGCGAGCGCGCTCGCGGCGCTGCTCGCCGCGCGCGGCGACGCGGCGGTGCTGAGCTATGCCGGCCGGGTCGCCAACCCCCGGCCGCAGCCGATCGCGACCCGGGTCGGCGGGTTTGGCGGGATCGATGGGCTGGTGAGCTATATCCGCGCGCAGGGCATCACCCATCTGGTCGATGCGACCCATCCCTTCGCCGCGCAGATGAGCAGGCACGCGCTCGCCGCCGCGGCGCAGACCGGGATCGCGCTGATCGCCCTCACCCGCCCGGCGTGGGCGGCGCAGGCCGGTGACGCCTGGCGCCACGTCGCCGATCTCGATGCGGCGGTGGCGGCGCTCGGCGGCGCACCACGACGCGTGATGCTGGCGCTCGGCCGGATGCATGTCGACGCGTTCGCCGCGCAGCCGCAGCATCATTACCTGCTCCGCTTCGTCGACGGCGGCGGCGAGGCCCCGCCCCTGCCCCGCCACGATCTGGTGGTCGACCGCGGCCCGTTCGATCTCGCCGGCGACACGCGGCTGATGCGCGCGCATCGCATCGAGCTCGTGGTGTGCAAGAATGCCGGCGGCAGCGGCGCGGTCGCCAAGCTCGGCGCCGCGCGCGCGCTCGGGCTGCCGGTGATGATGATCGACCGGCCGGCGCTGCCGCCGCGCAGCGAGGTCCACGATCCCCGCGCGGTGCTGGCGTGGCTCGATCATGATGCCGACCGCGGCGTGTAGAGCAGATCGCCGGCTGGCCGCGCAATCGTGCGGGTTTGGCTGGAGCCGACGATCACCATGGTGCGCATGTCCGCCATTTCCCCGAGCGCTTGCGGCAGCGGCACGACGCGCAGGTTTTCCTCGGCGGTGGAGACGGCGCGGGCGAACAGCACCGGGCGGTCGTCAGCGCAGGCGTCGCGAAGGATCGTGAAGATGCGGTCGAGCGCGTCGGGCCGTGCCCGCGAGCGTGGGTTGTAGAAGGCGATCGCGAAATCGGCCTCAGCGGCGAGCCGGACGCGGCGCTCGATCAGCGGCCAGGGCTTGAGGTTGTCCGACAGGTTGATCGCGCAGAAATCATGGCCGAGCGGCGCGCCGGCGCGGGCGCTGGCGGCGAGCATCGCGGTGATCCCCGGCAGCACGCTGATCGCGAGCGATCGCCAGGCCTCTGGGCCAACCTCGAGCGCCTCGAACACCGCCGCCGCCATCGCGAACACGCCGGGATCGCCGGAGGAGACCACCACCACGCGATGGCCGGCCGCCGCCAGCTCGAGCGCGAGCCGGGCGCGATCCAGCTCGACGCGGTTGTCGCTGGCATGGAGGGTCAGCCCCGGCCGCGCCGCGACGCGGGCGACATAGGGGATGTAGCCGATCACGTCGGTGGCGTCGGCGAGCGCCGCGCTCACCTCGGGCGTGACCAGCGCCTCGTCGCCCGGGCCCAGGCCGGCAACCGCGAGCCAGCCGGTCATGGCCGCCGCCCCTGGCCGTGGATCAGCAGGATCGAGAAATAGGGGGTGATCGCGCCGACATCGGCCAGCCGGGTGACGCGCTGCTCGGCCATGGCGGCATATTCGACCAGCCAGGCGGCGTCGTCGCGCCCCGCGAGAGTCACCGCGCGGCGCAGCTTGTCGAGATGGCGGCCGATCTTCATCACCACCAGCGCATCGGTGTCGCGGATGCGGCGGACCAGATCCTCCTCGGGCAGCGTTGCCATCAGCACCGTCAGCACATCGTCGCCCCAGGTGATCGGCGCGCCGCTCGCGGTCCAGGCGCCGGACATGCCGGTGATGCCGGGCACCACGCGCACCGGCACCCGCCCGTCGAGCCGGGTATAGAGATGCATGAACGAGCCGTAGAAGAACGGATCGCCTTCGCACAGCACCACCACCTCCTCGCCCGCTGCCGCCAGCGCGGCGAGCCGCTCGACGCAGGCGGCGTAGAAGCCCGCGAGGCAATCGTTATAGGCAGGATCGGACACTGCGATCTCGGTGGTCACCGGATATTCCATCGGCAGCTCGACCACATCGTCGCGGAGCAGCCCCTCGACGATGCGCCGCGCCTGGCCGGGTTTGCCCGCCTTGCGGAAATAGGCGACGTGGCGCGCGCCGCGCACCAGCCGGTCGGCGCGCACGCTCATCAGATCGGCCGCGCCGGGCCCGAGGCCGACGCCATGGATGGTACCGACGCTCATTCGGCGCGGCTCGCCAGCGCGTTGATCGCGGCGACGGTAATGGCGCTGCCGCCCAGCCGCCCCTCGACGATCGCGCAGGGCACCGGCTGCGCCGCCCACAGCGCCGCCTTGGATTCGGCGGCACCGACAAAGCCGACCGGGCAACCGATGATCGCCGCCGGGCGCGGGCAATCGGGATCCTCGAGCATGTTGAGCAGGTGGAACAGCGCGGTCGGCGCGTTGCCGATCGCGACCAAAGCGCCGGCGAGATGCGGCCGCCACAATTCGAGCGCCGCCGCCGAGCGGGTGTTGCTCATTGCCAAGGCGAGGCCCGGCGTCTCGGGCGCCTGCAGGGTACAGATCACCTGGTTGTCGGCGGGCAGACGGGTGCGGGTGACGCCCTCGCTGACCATCCGCGCATCGCACAGGATCGGCGCGCCGGCCTCGAGCGCCGTTCGCCCCGCCTCGGCGAAGCCCGGCGAGAAGCGGATATAGTCGGCGAGACCGACCATCCCCGCGGCATGGATCATCCGCACCGCGACCGCTTCCTCCGCGCCCGCGAACGGCGTGAGATCGGCCTCGGCGCGGATGATCGCGAACGACTGGCGGTAGATCGCGGCACCGTCGGTTTCGTAGGTGTAGGGCATCAGCGGGTTCCGAACAGGGCGAGCAATTGGTCTGCGGCGAGACCGGTGCGTGAGGGAGGATCGCCGGCGCGGCCGGCGAGCACGAGATCGAAGCGGCCGTCACGCCCGACCAGCACGACATCGGCCGGCCGGCTGCGCGCGCAGCCCTTGGCACATCCGGAGACGTGAAGTCGCCCGTCGATATGCGGCGCCAGCCGCAAGGCGAGGTCACGGGTGGCGACTGACCCCTGCGGGCAGGACGGCGCACCGACACAGGCATCGGCGGTGATCGCCGGCGCATGCGGGTCGGCGACGAAGCCCGCGGCGGTGTCGATGGTGGCGCCTTCGAGGATCAGCAGCCGCCATGGCGTGATCCGCAGCGCGGTCGCCGCGCCCGCCTCGAGGCAGGCGGCGAGCGCAGCCGCATCGACCCGGCCGAACGGCGCACCGAGCACGCTGCCGAGCGGATGATGGCCCGGCTGCCATGCCGCCGCAGCAGGCGCCGGCGGCTCAGCCGGCGTCGCCCAGCCGGGCAGCGGCGCGGGATGCCGCGCCATCCGCCCGGCCTCGCGACCGCCGCTGGCGACGTACCACTGCGCCAGGGCGATCAGCTGCTCGACCTCCGTGCCGGCTGCCAGCGCCACGCCCTCGGCATGGCCGTCGGCGCGCAGGATCAGGCCACCGGACATGCCGCGCTCGATGCGGAAATCGCCGGGGTCGGCGAGCAGCACCGGCGCCGGCCCCGCATCGATCGTCACGCCGATCTTGCCGGGCAGATCGGGCCAATCGCCGCGCCGCGCCAGCAAGGCGGCGGCGATGCGCTGGGTATCGTCCCCTGCCCGCCAGTCCGGCGCGACGAGGATCGCGGTGCGGGCCTCGCAGGCGGGATCGGCATCGATCAGATCGAGCGCGACCAGCCGCTCGATCAGCCCCTGCCACCCCGATTCGGTGATCCCGCGCAGCTGGAGGTTGCCGCGGCTGGTGAGGTCGATCGCGCCATTGCCATACGCCAGCGCCGCCGCGCACAGGCCGAGCGCCTGCTCGCGGATCACCCGCCCGAGCCGCGGCCGCACCCGGACCAGCAGACCGTCGCCCGCCAGCATCGGCCGCCAAGCATCGGGGCACCAGCCACGGACCGCGAACGCGCTCACCGGCGGCGTCCGCGCAAGACGGTCCGGCAGCGTCGATCGAGATGGGGCAAGCAATACCGGCTCATCATGCTCTCGCGACGCCACGACACGACCGGCGGGGAGCGCCTTGGCGGCCGGTGCGCAAGCGACGGACGGGCGGTCTGGCGCCCATTGCCACGCACCGATGCGGCCCCCGCCACACAGGTTCGTCGCTCAGACGGAGAACCGTGCCGGCACCATCCCCTGGATGACGGCATGAGCGACCCATCGCCGGCGGGTTTCCTGGCTTGCGGGTCGAAGCTCGGCGTCCGGCCTTCCCGGTCCGTGGCCGATGCGGCCAGGGGTCCAGTGGCTGCTCCCGGCGACAGGAGCCCTGGGCACGTCGCTCACCGCTTACAGTTGCAGGGACAGCCGCGGCATGAGGGGACGAGCCCCCGCACCGCATTCCCCTTCAAGCCCTTGCGGGCACCGGCGCGATCAGTTCGGCAACGGCCTTAGCGTAGCGGGTCGCTGGTTGGCAAATGGTGCAGGCCATCAGTGTCCGGCTAGAAGGTAACCTGGACGTTCATCTCGAGAAAGCGGACCAGATCATGGTCGCGGGCGAGCGCCTGGGGCGCATCCTTGAGGAACGCGCCCTTGAACAGCAATGCATAATTGCTCTCGAGCCGCAGATGCTGCGGCACCAGCCAGTAGCGGACGCGACCGGACAGCTGCTGGCCGGCAAAATCGCCCGAGCGGCCGGTCTTTTCGACGACATTGTAGAAACGGTCGTACCGCGAGGCGAGCCAGATCGCGCGATAATCGGCGAGCACCTCCACACGCTTGCCGGGCTTGGCCTCGATCCGGACGCCCGGCGCGCTGATGTTCTCGCGCGCCACCCCGCCATAAGTACCCGATGGTCCGAGATCATCGCGACGGCTGCCGAACAACGTGTCGAACCGGCCGAACTTGCCGCCCGGTTTGTCGCCGCTGGCATAATCGTAGAACAGCCCGATCCGCGGCTTGAGCGGCGAATCGAAGGTGTAGCCGGCAGCGGCATGGGCGAAGCCGGCCGCGACGGCAGCGTTGGTCGCGGTCGCCATCGTCGAGTCGCTGGCGCGGCCGAATTCGTAGACGCCCTCCAGGTCGACATCGACCTTGCCTGCCTTGGCCTCATTGTCGATCCGCGCATCGAGCACGTTGAGATGGCGATTCGCGGTGTCGCGTCCCGGCGAGTCTCGCTCGACCAGCCGATAGTAGGCCAGTTCGCCCTGCAGCGGGCCGACCAGCTTCTTGTGGCGGAGATAGGCGCCGAAAAAGACGTCGTCGAACGTCTCGCGATCGAACCGCACCTTGTTGTGGCGGATGTCGTCGGCATCGGCGGGCAGCCGCTCCTGCGGCAGCACGTAGAACAGCGTCAGCGCGGTGGCGCGGTTGGGATCGATTTCCACCTGCAGGCCGGTGAAGCCGTTCACCGTGTTGCGATATTCGTCGGTCGCAACCAGCCGGCCCGAACCGAGGTTGAGCAGGAAGCGGCCGCCCTGCAGCGCGAGCTTGCTGCCGGTGCCGAACGCATTGTCGAGCCGCAGCTTGAGATAAGCCTGGGGCAGTTCGATCGCGTTGACGTCGTCGCGGCCGATCTGGGTCTTGCCGCCGATATCATAGGCGCGACTATCGATCAGCTCGCCGCCGATCGCGAGCGGCCCGGGGCCATATTCGACCGCGACCCCGGTGCGCAGCAGGAAGGCGTCCTCCGACGTCGCGTAGTCCGGTCGCGGTCGCCCGTCGACGGTCTCAAAGCGGGCGCGACTCGAGGCGGTGATGATCAGGCCGGGCTGATCCTCCTTGGGCGCCGTCTCCACCTTGCCGGGTTTTTCGGTGGACGACGCGGGCGACGCCGGCAGCGATTGCGCCTGCGCAAGCGACGGCATTACCATCAGCGTGAGGCTGCCAACCGCGAATGAATATTTGCCCATGATCTTTCCTTGATCGCGGAAGACTGCCGTTTCGTGACATCTTCTAACGCGGGCCCCGCGTTTCACGACGCACTCGTTGCGTCCATGGCGCCGGCTCGCGCGGCGAACCGAGAACTGCGACCCGTCCGAATGTCATAGAACATGACGCCAACATGAAGCGAGGAAGGCGGCGGGTTTCACACAAGTGCAACAGTTGTGACGCCCATCCCCCCTAAGGCCCCGTGCAACGCACAAACGCACCTTTGGGGACCATGACGATGATGAATAAGCTCGGCGGCCGCGCGCTGCTGCTCTCGGGCGCCGCCTTGATGGCGGTGGTCGCCACGCCTGCATATGCGCAGGACGCGCAGACCGGCACTACCACGGACGCGGCCGCCGCCGGCACGACCTCGACCGGCACCGCCGAGGCGACCAGCACGAATGGCAGCACCGCGCAGCGCACCGATGGCCTTGCCGACATTGTCGTCACCGCCACCCGCCGCGAGACCAACCTGCAGAAGACGCCGATCTCGATCAGCGTGCTCGATACCCAGGCCCTCGCCGACCGCCACGTGCAGAGCCTGATCAACCTCGCCGACGGTTCGGTGCCGTCGCTGCGCGTCGCCACCTTCGAGGCGCGCCAGTCGGCGCTGACCATCGGCATCCGCGGCATCGTTCCCTATGACCAGAACCAGACGGCGCGCGACGGCGGCGTCGGCGTCTATATCGACGGCGTCGCGCTGGGTAAGACCCAGGGCCTCAACGCCGCCTTGTTCGATATCGAGCGCATCGAAGTGCTCAAGGGCCCGCAGGGCACGCTGTTCGGCCGCAACACCGAGGGCGGCGCGCTGTCGCTGGTTTCCAAGGCACCGACCGGCCAGTTCGACGGTCGCGTCACCGCCGGCATCGGCAATTACGGCAGCAAGAATGCCGAGGCGCATATCGACCTGCCCGAGTGGAACAACATCTCGCTCAAGTTCGACGGCGTCTACCAGCACCAGGATCCGACCGTGAAGGATCCGCTCGAAGGCTCGAAGGGCTGGAATTATTACGATCGCAAGGGCGGCCGCGTGCAGGCGCGCTGGCAGCCGGTGGAAGGTTTCACCGCCGACGTCGCCTATGATCAGGCGCGTGACGACAACACGCCGATGTACAGCCAGCTGCTCAACTACAACCCGAACAACTATACGGTCGGCTCCTACACCAACGCCGCCGGCGTGACCGGCACGACGCTGTACCTGCCGGGCACCAACACCGCCTGCGGCGGCACGATCACCCCGGCGCAGACGGCTGCCGGCCGAGTCGCCTGCGTCGCGCCCAAGGCGCCGCTGGTCGGCATCCATCCGGATCGCCAGTCGGTCGCCGATGTCGGTGTGCCCCAGCAAGAGAGCACCGATCTCACCCACGGGACCTCGATCAACCTGAAATATGAGGCGGCACCCTGGATCGAGCTGCGCTCGATCACCGCCTGGCGCGGCGTCAGCACCGATCAGTGGGACAATTCGGGTGGCCCCGAGCGCTCGGCGTTCGCGCCCAACGCCAATTTCAGCCGCTACAGCCTGTCGTTCCTGCGCCAGAACCAGTTCAGCCAGGAGTTCCAGGCGGTGGGCAGCGTCCACCAGCTCGATTACGCGGTCGGCGCTTATTATTACACCGAGCATGCCACCGAATATGCCGCGACCCCGCTGAGCAACCAGTGGAACGCCGACGGCACGGCCTATACGATCCGCAACCCGTTCGTCACCGGCACGCTGTCGAGCGCGAACTCGGGCTATCAGCCCGGCTCGCAGTTCATCACCCGCGACAGCCAGGCGCACGACCACAATTATTCGCTGTTCGGCCAGGCGACCTACACCCCGGACAGCTTCGACATGCTGCACATCACCGCCGGTGGCCGCTGGACCAAGGACGATCGCCACGGCTCGCTGTTCATCGTCAACGGCGACACCACGCCCAATGCGCTCACCAATGGCGCATTCCTGTTCAAGCGGGACGTCAGCCGCTTCGATCCGATGGTCAACGTCGCACTCGACGCCACCCAGGACGTCCATCTCTACGCCAAATATTCGACCGGCTTCCGCGCCGGCGGTGCCGACGATCGCTCGCAGCGCTTCGACTCGTTCGGGCCTGAATCGGTGCGCTCGTACGAGCTGGGCGCGAAGATGGACTTCTTCGACCACAAGGCACGCCTCAACCTCGCGGGCTATCTGATGAACCGCAAGAACACGCAGTTCGACTTCGATCTCTACGACACCGACCCGACAAGCCCGACCTTCGCCAGCCACCTCGAAGAGGCGATCAACGCGCAAGGTACCAACCACATTCGCGGTGTCGAGGCGGACCTCACCATCAAGCCGACCCGCGAGCTGACGCTGAGCGGCTCCTATGCCTACACCTATTTCGACCTGCCGACGGCGACCAACCCGCTGACGGGCGTCACCCAGAAGCTGTACATCGTCTACACGCCGAAGAATGCGGCGTCGGGCGCGATCGACTATGCGGTGCCGGTCGGCGGCGGCGACGCCAGCATCCGCCTCCACCTTGACGCCAATTACGCCAGCAGCCAGTACAGCTTCGAGGCGGAGTCGACCAAGACCGACCCGAGCTTCGTCGTCAACGGGCGTCTGTCGCTGGCCAACATCCGCCTCGGCGAGAACAGCCAGGCCGTGACCTTCTCGGTATGGTCGCGCAACCTGTTCAACGAGCAGTATATCTATCGCCGCTCGGATGCGAACTCGTCGCCGGTGTACAATTACAACGGCACCACGCTGATCTCGACCGCCTACGGCGGCATCCTCGGCGATTACGCCAACTACAACCCGCCGCGCACCTTCGGCGGCGAGGTCAGCGTCAAGTTCTGATCCCGTCCGGAGCGGACCGCTGCAGCCCGGCTCGAGCCTATGCTCGGGCCGGGTTTGTCATGCCGGCGATCGGACAGGCAGGTCGAGCTCGACGCGCAGGCCGGGGCCGGCTTCTTCGAGGCGCACCGTGCCGTCGTGGAGCCGGGCAATCGCCTCGACCAAGGCGAGGCCGAGGCCGTGGCCTGCGCCACCCGCCGGGCCGCTGGTGCCCCGACTGGAATCGAGCCGGCCGAAGCGGCGCAGCGCATGGGCGCGCTCGGCCGCGGCAATGCCGGGGCCATCGTCGCTCACCACGATGACGGCGTGGCCGGGGCGGCGCTCGACCAAGAGGGTGATGCGCGAGCCGGGCGGGGTGTGGCGCAGGCCATTCTCGATCAGGTTGATCAGCAACTGGGTGAGCAACTGGCGATCGCCGCGGATCGCAAGCGGCGGTGCCGGTGCGCAGACCACCACATGGCCGGTCTCGTCGCCGACCGGCGCCATCATCGCGGCGATCTCGTGCGCGAGCGCGGCGAGGTCGATCGTCGCGAAGCCGGCGCGGCGGGCGCCGCCCTCGACCTCGGCGATGCGCAGCACCGCGGCGAACATTGCCAGCAGCTCGTCGCTCTGCGCCAGCGCCTGTTCGATGCCCGTTCGCAGCGCCGGCGTCTCGGCGTCGCGCGCGAGGGTGCCCAGCTGGCTGTGCAGCCGGGCGAGCGGGGTGCGCAGATCATGCGCGATGTCGCTCGAGACATGGCTCATGGTGCGCATCAGATCGGCGATGCGATCGAGCATCAGGTTGAAGGTCGCGGCCTGGGCGTCGAATACACCTCCATCGCCGCGGATCGGCACGCGCTGCGCCATGTCGCCGGCGATGATCGCCTGGGCGGTGGCGCGGGTCGCGGCGATGCGGCCGGCGACGACGCGCGCGAACAGGATAGTGCCGGCGAACACGATCAACAGGATCGCGCCGAATCCGGCCGCATAGATGCGCAGGCGGGCGGCGGCATAGCCCTCGATCGGCTCGGTCTCGGCGACCACCGTGAGGAGGCGGCCGCCGCCGAGCCGGCGCACATAGGCGCGGCCATGCGCTAGCCCCTTGATATGATCGCTCAGCGTCACCGTCGAGAAGCCCGACGGCAGGCGGCGAACGAGCGTGATGTTGCCGCCGAGCTGGCGACGCGCCACGTCGCCGAGGGTGATGCCGAGATCGCCGGTGTCGCGGTCGTCCTCCAGCACGGTCATGCGGCGCAGCAGCTCGGGCGTGGCGAGCGTCGCCCCTTCCGCCGCGACCGCATCCGCGGCGGCGGCGATCCGCGCATCGACCAGCTGCCTGATGGTGCGGCTGGTGGCGGTGTAGCTGATGATCCCGGTGCCGATCGTCGCCGCGGTGACGGCGAGGAGGAACACCAGCGTGATCGCGCGCAGCGATCCGAGGCGGACCATGCGGCTAGCCGCGCAGCATATAGCCGACGCCGCGCATGGTGACGATCGGATCGTCGCCGGTCACCGCCAGCTTGCGGCGCAACCGGCCGATATAGACCTCGACCAGATTGGTGGTCGGCTCGAAATCATAGCCCCAGACCCGCTCGAGTAGCATCGCCCGGGTGAGCACGCTGCCGGCGTTGCGGACGAATTCGGCGAGCAGCTTGAGCTCAAGGTTGACGAGATCGATCGGCACGTCGCCGCGCCAGGCGCGGAACCGGCTGGGGCTGACGACGATGTCGCCGGCGCGTAGGGTATCGGCGGTGGCGGTGGTGCCGGCGCCGGTCCACTGCCGGCCGCGGACCACCGCGTGGAGCCGCGCGTTGAGCTCGGCGGCGGCGACCGGCTTGACGACATAATCGTCGGCGCCGGCCACCAAGCCCGCGACCTTCTCGTCGGACTGGCCGCGGGCGCTGAGCATGATCACCGGCAGCGTGCGCTCGCCGCTGCGCAACCGCTCGAGCACCGAGATGCCGTCGAGCCGCGGCAGCATCCAATCGAGCACCACCGCATCGAACTGGTCGCGATCGATCGCGTCGAGCGCTTCGCGACCGTCGCCGGCGACGGTAACGCGGTGATCGAACTGCCGCAGCTCCTCGGCCAGCGCCTCGGCAAAGATCGCATCGTCCTCGACCAGCAACAGCGTCAAACCCATGGCGTTTCCTTCAGGCCGCTCCCGTGCTTCCGCGCCGTACAGCAACGCCATGGGCCTGCAAGCAAGCCGCGACCGCTATTTGAGCAGCACCGCCGCCTTGGCGAGCGTCTGGTAGATCCCCCAGGCGATCGGCAGGCACACCGCCGCCCAGTCCAGCAGCGCGGCGGCACCGAGGCGATCGGCCGCATGAGCGGTCCCGGCCGGCGCCTGATCCGTTGCCGCCGCAGCACCGAGATCCTCGTCCGCCGCCATCTGGTAGCGCGGGTCGACCGGGCGGATAGCGAGATTGAGCAGAAAGGCGGCGGCGAGCAGCCCGCCCAGCACCCAGTAGATCGGCTGGTACAATTGATCGCCGGCAATCCCGCGCGCCATGCGATCGTCGCGCATGGTAGTGACGAGATAAGGCCCGAGCACGCCCGCGACCGACCAGGCAGTTAGGATCCGGCCGTGGATGGCGCCGACGAAGCGGGTGCCGAACAGATCGGCGAGATAGGCCGGCACCGTGGCGAAGCCACCGCCGTACATCGAGGCGCAGACGCAGAACAGCAGGATGAACAGGCCGATCGAGCGATCTGCCAGTGCCGGCGCGGCCACCCCGTACAGCAAGGCGCCGAGCGCGGTCATGATCGCATAGGTCGGCTTGCGGCCGAGCCGGTCCGACGACGAGGCCCAGAAGAAGCGCCCGGCGATGTTGAACAGGCTGATTACCCCGACGAAACCCGCACCCACCGTGGCCGCAGCCTTCTTGTCGGCATCCGCGAAGGCGGCGAACAGTTGGCCGGGATGATCGATCAGCCGGCCGCCGAAGATCTCCTGGAACATCGGCGAGGCAATGCCGATGATGCCGATCGAGGCGGAGACGTTGAGCAGCAGCACCAGCCACACCAGCCAGAATTGCGGTGTCCGGTGTGCATCCTTGAGGTGGACGCTGGCACGCGACGCCGCTGGAGCCGGGGCGGCGGGGGCCGAAGGCAACGCCCCCTGCCCTGCCGGCGTCCAGCCCGTGGGTGGCACGCGATAGCCGAGCGCGCCGGCCAGCATGAACGCAAGATAAATGGCGGCGAGCACCAGGAAGGTCTGCCACACGCCGGTCTGGGTATCGTCGGCGAAATGCTTCATCAATTTATCGGCGAGCGGGCTGCCGATCATCGCACCGCCGCCAAAGCCCATGATCGCCATGCCGGTGGCCATACCGCGCTTGTCGGGAAACCATTTGATCAGCGTGGAGACCGGCGAAATATAGCCGATGCCAAGGCCGATGCCGCCGATCAGCCCGATGCCGAGCCAGAGCAGCCAGAGCTGGTGGACCGAGACGCCGATCGCGCCGATCGCGATGCCGCCGCACCACGCGCAGGCGGCGACCACGCCGGCCCTGCGCGGACCGACCCGCTCGAGCCAGCCGCCCCACAGCGCCGCGGACACGCCGAGCACGACGAAGAAGATCGAATAGATCCAGACGAGATCGCTCACCCGCCAATCGCAGCTGGTGGTGACGAGCGCCTGGCCGAGCGTCATACCCGGGCAGGCGACCGGATCGGCGATGCCGATCGCATGCGACAGCGGCAGCCAGAAGACGCTGAAGCCATAGGCCATGCCGATGCACAGATGGATCGCCAGCGCGCAGGGCGGCACCAGCCAGCGGTTGAAGCCCGGCGGCGCGATGCTGCGGGCCCGGTCGAGAAAGCCGCCCGCTGCCGAACCGTCCTGTGCGTCGTCGCTCGTCATCCAGCGTCTCCCCGACCCCCGTCGAAGCGGTCATAGCCGAACCGATCGGCGAATGCAGCCGCGGCACCCGATTGATCCAAAGCGCCGCTCCCGGCGTTGACCGGCGATGAAGATGATCCGTTTTCCCGATGGCGCCACGGTGCCTGCGCTTGGCCAAGGCAGCTGGATGATGGCCGAACAGCCTTCGCGCCGCGCCGACGAGATCGCCGCGCTGCGCGCGGGCATCGACCTCGGCCTCACCCTGATCGACACCGCCGAAATGTATGCCGACGGCGAATCCGAGCGGCTGGTGGGCGAGGCGATCGCCGGCCGTCGCGATGCCGTGTTCCTCGTCAGCAAAGCCTATCCACAGAACGCTTCGCGCGCGCGGCTGGCGCAGGCCTGCGAGGCGAGCCTCGCCCGGCTCGGCACCGATCGGCTCGATCTCTATCTGCTGCACTGGCGCGGGGGCGTGCCGCTCGCCGAGACGGCGGCGGCGATGGAAGCGCTGGTCGCCGCGGGGAAGATCCTGCGCTGGGGCGTCAGCAACCTCGACACC
Source organism: Sphingomonas sp. GW821-FHT09E03 (assembly GCF_059416225.1). Classification (NCBI taxonomy): domain Bacteria; kingdom Pseudomonadati; phylum Pseudomonadota; class Alphaproteobacteria; order Sphingomonadales; family Sphingomonadaceae; genus Sphingomonas; species Sphingomonas sp. GW821-FHT09E03. Next base: position 181,659 of record NZ_JBWKOS010000005.1, read on the forward strand.
GACGACATGGCCGAGCTGGTCGCAAGCGGCGGCGCCGCCTGCGCGACCGACCAGATCCTCTACAACCTCAGCCGGCGTGGGCCCGAGCACGATCTGGCGCCATGGCTCGCCGACCACGGCATGCCGCTGATGGCCTATAGCCCGATCGAGCAGGGCCGGCTGGTCGGCGACAAGGCGCTCGGCGAGATAGCCTCGGATCGTGGCGCGTCGCCGGCGCAGGTCGCTCTCGCCTGGCTGCTCGCGCGCGACGGCATCATCGCGATTCCCAAGGCCGGCACCGCCGCGCATGTCCGCGACAACCGGGCGGCGGCCGATCTGGTGCTGACCGCCGACGACCTTGCCCGGCTCGACCAGGCCTTTCCGCCGCCGTCGGCGCCCGTCCCGCTCGAGATGCTGTAGGCGGCGTCGGCTCAGCGGCTCCGGCGCGAAAGATCGTAGACGCCGCCGACCTCGGCGGCGACGAAGCGGTCCGGCGCCAGACCGCTGGCGGCGACGGCGGCCGCCAGCGCGTCGCGCGGCGCCTCGCGGGCCTCGTCGGTGAGCTGGAAGGTACCCCAGTGGATGCCGAGCGCCCGGCCGGCATCGACATCGGTCATGATCCGCACCGCTTCCGCCGGATCGACATGCTGAGCCGCCATGAACCAGCGCGGCTCATAAGCGCCGATCGGGATCAGCGCGGCGTCCGGCGATCCCAGCCGCTCGCGGACCTCGGCAAAGATGCGGCCGTCGCCATAGCCGGTATCGCCGACGAACCAGATCGATCCTGCCGGCGTATCGAGATAATGGCCGCTCCACAGCATCATCCGCGTGTCGCTGGGCCAGCGGTTCGACCAATGATACGCCGGGGTGAGCGTGGTCGCGATTCCCTCGCCCAGCGGCAGCCGGTCCCACCAGTCGCCGCTGACGCAGCGGGCCTGCGGAATCGCCTTGCGCACGACCGCGTCATTGCCGATCGGCATCGCCATCAGCGGGGCATCGCGCTCGTGCAGCCGGCGCAGCGTCGCGAGGTCGAGATGATCGTAATGGCCGTGGCTGAGCAGCACGGCGTCGATCCGCGGGAGATCGTCGAACGCGATACCCGGAGCGGTGACGCGCTTGGGGCCGACGGCACGGAACGGGCTCGCGCGCGGCGACCACACCGGATCGGTGAGGATGTTTACCCCGGGCGCCTGGATCAGCAGCGAGGCATGACCGACCATGGTGACGCGCAGACCGTCTACCCGCGCCGCGGGTCGCGCAGGCACCACCGGCACCGCCGCCGGCCAGCGCTGCGCCGCGCCGGCCAGCTTCCACCGCAGCAGCGCGCGAAGACCGCGATCGGTGGAGGGCTGGCCGGGGTTGAAGAAACGGGTGCCGTCGAAATGATCGCTCGGCGGCCCCTGATAGTAGCGATTTCGTGCCATGCCGCCGCCGTAGCGAACCGGGGTGGCGGCGGCGAGCCCCGCGGGGTTCAGCCCATCGACGCGAGATCGAGCGTGCCCATCGCGCGGAGCAGCGCCGCCTCGCCGGTGAGCAGATCGCTGCGCGCGCTGGCGAGCGACAGCTGGGCGCCGCGCAGGCTTTCGTCGGCGATCAGGATGTCGAGCGTGGTGCGCAGGCCGACGGCATATTCGGCCTTCACGCCCGCCAGCGCGCGATCGGCGGCGGCGACGGCCTGGGTGTTGGCCTCGACCCGCGCCCGCGCCGCCGCGACATTCGCCCAGGCGGTGTCGGTCTGCCGGATCACGTCGCGCGAGACGGCATCGACATCGTAGCGGGCGGCGCGGGCGTTGGCGGTCGCCTCGCGCACCTGTGACGGGACTAGCCCGCCGGTAAGCAGCGGCAGCCGGAAGGTGAGCCCCGCCGCGGTGTCGCTGACATAGCCGCCGCCGGCCTGGCCGATGGCGACGCCATAGCCATAGCTTGCGCCGAGGCCGAGGCTGGGCGCGCCGTTGCTGCGAGCGACACCGATCCGCGCTGCTGCCGCGGCCTGCGCTGCCTGCGCTTGCCGGTAGACCGGATTGGCCTCGACCGCGCGGGCGCGGGCCTGTTCGATGGTCGGCGGCAGCCCGGCGAGCGTCGCCGGTGGCGGCGCCAATCGCCCCGCGTCGCGGCCGACCACCGCGCGATAGGCGGCGCCGGCGGCGGCGAGCGCCGCCTGCGCGCTCGCCTGGGTGGCGGCGGCGGTGGCGCGCTGGGCGACCAGCCGCGACACGTCGGTCTGGGTGCCGGTGCCGAGATCGAAGCGCGCCTTGGCCTCGGCGACCTGATTGTCGAGCAGCTGGATATCGGCATCGACGATCGCCGCCGACTCCTGCTGGAACAGGAGATCGGCATAGGCCGCGACGACATCGCTCAGCACCCCGGCGGCGACGTCGCGCACGCCTTGCGCGCCCGCCGCGACATCGGCGTCGGCAGCGCGGACCGCGGTCCGCACCCGCCCGCCGGTCCAGATCGGCAGCGACGCCGACACCGTCCCGGTCGCGCTCTTGCCGCCGTTGAAGCGGTCGTAGCCGCCCAGCGCCCCCGCCTCGCCGGTCAGCCGGCCCTGTGCGCGGGCTTGCTCCGGCGCTTCGGCGAGCGCGTCCTGCCGGGCCTGCGCCGCGGCGAGGCTAGGGTTGGTCGCCACCGCCGCGCGCACCGCGTCCGCTAAGGTTTCCGCCGCGGCGGGCGGCGCGAGCAGCAGCGCGCCCGCGAGCAGCCAGCGGCTATTCATGGCGCAGCGCCCAGGCCGGGGTCGCCCGCGAGGCGCGGATCGACTGGGCGAGCACGGTCGCCACCGCGATCACCAGGGCGATCACGCTCGCCGCGACGAAGAACAGCGGCGACAACGCGATACGGTCGTCGAACCCTGCCAGCCAGGTGCGCATCGCCACCCAGGCGAGCGGCCAGGCGAGCACGTTGGCGATCAGCACCGGCCGCAGGAATTGACCGACGAGCAGCTTGACGACATCGCCCGACGAGGCGCCCAGCGTCTTGCGGATGCCGATCTCGCGTACCCGCCGGGCGACGGTGAAGGAGGCGAGCCCCCACAGGCCGACGCAGCCGATCGCGACCGCCAGCCCGGCGCCGATCGCGAACAAATTCGCCATGCGGTCGTCCGCCTGGTACAATTTGTCGAGTGCCTGCACCGTGGTGCGCGAGTCGAACGGCACCTCGGGCGCCTCGCTCCGCCACGCCTGGCGGGCGGAGTCGGTGAACGCCTTGGCATCGCCGCTGAACCGGATCATCGCCACCGCGGAGGTCGGCGCGGCGACCGTGAACAGGTAGGCGGTGGGCGAGACCTTATCGCGTGGCGAGTAGATCCGCATGTCCTCGATCACGCCGATGATCGTCCGCGGTGTCTCGATGCCCACCGTCTTCCCGATCGCCGCCTGCGGGCTGGCGAAGTGGAAGGTGCTGACGGCGCTGCGGTTGACCACGATGTTGGCCGGCTGCTTCTCGCTGCCGTCCACCCCGGGCTTGGCCGGGTTGATGTCGGCGGGACGCGAGGGATCGAACAGCCGCCCTGCAAGCAGCTTGGCGCCGAGCACCTCGAAATAGCCCGGCATCGTGTCGAACCGCTCGATCGCCGGCCCCGGCCCGGTGGTGCCGGGCAACGGATAGCTGGTGGTGGAGACGAACAGCCCCCGTCCCGGCACCGAGGTGCCGGCGCTGACGCCGCGCGCGTTGGGCAACGCGGCGAAGCGGTGGAGCAGCGATTCGCGCTGCGCCGCATTGAGGCTGTCGCTGCCGAACGAGCGGACGAGCAGCAGCTGCTGGCGATCATAGCCGACATCGGCGCTGCGGACGTGGTGGGTCTGCGACACCAGCACCAGCGTGCCGACGATCAGCGCGATGGTGACGGTGAACTGGAAGACGACGAGCGCCTCGCGGATCCGTGCCCCTGCGCGGCCACCGCCCGGCGACCGCGCCGAGGCGAGCACCGCGGCGGCAGGCACTCGCGACAGGATGACCGCCGGGTAGAGGCCGGCGAGCACGCCGACGACCACCGCCAGCAGTGCGAGCGGCAGCAGCACGCCGTTCGAGCCGGTGTAATGGATCGCCAGCTCGAGCCCGGTCGCGGCATTGACCAGCGGCACGCCGAGTTCGGCGAGCGCGAGCCCGAACACCGCGGCGATCAGCGCGGTGGCGATCGCCTCGCCGACGAAGTGTCGCAGCAGCGTGGCGCGGTCGGCACCCAGCACCTTGCGCATGCCCACCTCGCGGGCGCGAAGACCCGCACGCGCGGTGGCGAGATTCACGTAATTCACGATCGCGACGATCAACGTCAGCAGCCCGATGATGCCGAGGGTGGTGACCATGAGAACCGCGCCCGGCGTTTCGAAATGCGTGTCGGTGATCCGCCGCAACGCCAGCGTCACCCCGAACTCGTCGTTACCTGGGGTCTCGGTCTTGACGTGGCGTGCGACGACACCCGGCAATGCCGCCGATAGGCGCGACGCAGCCGCCGCGTTCGGCAAACGGACATAGGTGGACGGCCCGCCGTAATTCCACTGGTGGTTCGACTGATAGGAAGGATCCTTAATGTCCTGGGAGATCACGAACGGCGCGAGCAGGTCGAAGTCGAGATCGGTGTCGGCGGGGAGGTTGTCGATCACCGCGGCGACGCGATAGGCATAACGCTTGCCCTCGAACGTCACCGCCAGCGGCGCGCCGATCGGCGAGGCCGTGCCGAAATATTTGGTCGCCGTACGCTCGGTGATGACGATCTGGGTGGGATCGACGAATTTCGCCGGCAAGCTCCCCGCGATCGCGTGCAGGGGGAAGATCGTGAACACGTCGGGATCGGCAAGGTTCATCTTCTCGCGGATGCCAACGCCATCCTTGACCACCGCGGCGTCCTCGCGAACCAGCCGCGTGCCGACGGTGTCGGGCAGGTCGCCCTTGATTGCGGTCCAGGCCGCGACCGGCGTCGATTGCCGCGCGCGGATGCTGTTGGTCTCGTCGTTGGTCTGGCTCTCGATCAGGTAGATCTGGTCGTGGCCGGGCAGCCAGCGCTCATAGCCGGTCTCGAACCGCACATAGAGCGCGAGGACCAGGAACACGGCGACGCCAAGCGCGAGCCCGCCGATGTTGAGCGCGGCATAGAGCTTGTGGCGGGTCAGCGAGCGCCAGAAGCTGACGAAGGCAAAGCGGTTCATGCGTGGGGCCCTTCAGATCTGGCGCGCGACGGAGGCGACGACGCGCCCGTCGAGCATGTCGATGCGGCGGCCGACCATGTCGGCGTGCGCGGGGCTGTGCGTGACCATGACGATGGTCGCGCCGGCGGCGTTGAGGCTTTCGAGGATGCCCATCACCTGCGCGCCGTTCTCGGTATCGAGGTTGCCGGTCGGCTCGTCGGCGAGGATCAGCTTGGGATCGCCGACGATGGCGCGCGCGATCGCCGCGCGCTGCTGCTGGCCGCCCGACAGCTGGTGCGGAAAGTGGCGCGCGCGGTGCGAGATGCCGACTCGGTCCATCGCCGCCTCGATCCGGCTGCGGCGATCACCGGTGCCGTCCTTGCGATAGGTGAGGCCGAGCTCGACATTTTCGGCGATCGTCAGTTCGTCAATCAGGTTGAAGCTCTGGAACACGAAGCCCAGGGTGCGCGCGCGAAACTGGGCGAGCGCCGTCTCGCTTTCGGCGGCGAGATCGCGGCCGTCGAACAGGTAGCGCCCGCCGGTCGGCCGATCGACCGTGCCGAGCGTGTTGAGCAGCGTCGACTTGCCGCAGCCCGACGGGCCCATGATGGCGACGAACTCGCCCGCGGCGACATGGAGGTTGATATCGGCGAGCGCAGTGGTCTCGACCGAATCGGAGACGTAGCGGCGCTGGATGCCGTCCAGGGTGATCATGATGTGCGGACCTTCACTTGAGGTTGATCGAGGCGGCCTTGTTGAAGCCGCTGGTATCCGAGGTGACGATGCGTTCGCCGGCGGCGACGCCCGAGAGGATCTCGACGCGGTCGGCGTTGCGCCGACCGATGCGGATCGTGCGTCGCACCGCATGGCTGCCGCTGGCGTCGAGCACATAGGCCGCGGCGCCGCCGTCGCTGTCGAGCCAGCCGCCGATCGGCGCGACGATCGCGGGGCGCGCGGCGCCGAGCGTGATCCGCGCATCGAGCGACTGGCCGCGATTGAGCCCGCGCGGCGGCACGCCACTGAAGCCGAGTTCGATGCGGAAGCGGCCGTCGGTCACTGCCGGCAGCACCTTGGTGACGACGAGGTGCAGCGATCCGTCGCTGCCGCTCGCCTGCTGGCCGACCTGGACGCGGCCGAGGAAATATTGATCGACGTCGGCGACCAGCTTCCACGATCCCTCGCTGTCCACCTGCCCGGCCGGGTCGCCGGGTTTCAGCGCCTGGCCCGGCTGGATGGTGAAGTTGGTCAGCCGCCCCGTCACCGGCGCGCGCAAGGTCAGCGCGTCGAGCCCGTCGCGCACCGCGGCAAGATTGCTCGACAGCCGCGCCCGCGTGTCGGCGAGGCGGCTCGCCTGCAGCGTCGCGATGCGGCGTTCGGCGCCCTCGGCGGCATGGAGCTGCGCCACCCGCTGGCGCTGGTAGGACGCCTCTTCCTCATAGCTCTTGAGCCCGGCATCGGAGACGAAGCCCTTGTCGTGAAGCTGCTGGCGGATGCCGAGGTCGCGCCGCGCCTTGATCAGATCGTAATCGGCGCCGGACACCTGGGTGTCGCGATCGCGCGAACCGCGCTCAAGCGTCAGATCCTCGCCGGACACCTGGCCAAGCTGGCTGGCGATCGCCGCCTCGCGGGTAAGAATATCGAGCTTCAATTGCGGATTAGCGAGCGTCGCCAGCGGCTGCCCGGCAACCACCGCCACGCCATCCTGGACGATCAGCCGTTCGACCTGGCCGCCGGAGACGACGCCGACCAGCGTCGTCACCTTGGGCGCGACGGTAGCGCGGACGGGCACGGCATCGTCGAACGGCGCGCGCGTCACCGCGGCGCTCTCGACATCGGCGAGCGCGACATCGGTGGAATGGGCGGACGGCACCAGCCGCCAGACGAGCAGCGCGACGATGATCGCGGCGACCACAGCAGCGGCGAGCCCGAGGCGGCGACGCGACAGCCGCGGCGTGTCGATCCGCCGGTCCATGGTCGCGCCGCTGATCGAGGGGGAAGTCACGTAACGCTTTCCTTGTGCGAGTGTCCGGATCCGGACGCGGACTGTCCAGCGGCGGACAGTCCGCGAGGCATCGGCTCAGCCGCGGGCATCGAGACCGGCACCGCGGCGCGCCTGTTCGATTGCCGCTTGCCGGCAGGCGAGCTCGGCCATCGACAGGCTGGCGCCGCTGACGGTGCACACCTGATCCGCCGCGCGCGAGGCACGGGCCGCGAAGCGGGCGCGATCGGCGGGGTTGCCGAGATCGAGGTCGCCGAACTTGACGACCGCCTGACGGAGATCGCTCGGGCGGGTGGCCGTGGCATGGGCGGGATTGGCGAAGGCGACGAGGCTGGCGGCGCCGGCGATGCTCAGGACCGAGCAGACGAGGCGTTGACTGTTCGAGATCATGACGGGATCCTTTCCGTCGGCGTCCATGCCGACCAGCCTTCATCAGCATGGACCGTGCCAACCCTGCCAACCCGTTGATAATGTGCGGATCTGCACAAATCGGTGGTGAGCGACACGACCGATCCCTTGCCCATCGCCGGACAGATGTGTCCACGACCGGACACCCGGTGGACACACGGCGCCCGCTGGCACGTATCTTGATTGTAGCGCGGACATGACCAAAGCTGCTTCGATGCCCGCTCCGCCGCCGTTCGCCCGCTGCCTCGTCGTCGATGATGACGAGGATATCCTGTTGTCGGCGCGGCTGTTGCTTGCGCCGATGTTTGCCGAGATCACCACCACCATGTCGCCGGCCGAGGCGGTGGCGATGATGACGCGTACCCCGGTGGACCTGGTGCTGCTCGACGCCAATTTCACGCGCGGCGCCACCGATGGCGCCGAGGGCTTTGCCTGGCTGGCGCGAATGATTGCCGCCGACCCTGCCGCCGCGATCGTGATGATCACCGCGCACAGCAGCGTCAGCGTCGCCGTCGCCGCGATGAAGCATGGCGCGACCGACTTCGTCTCCAAGCCCTGGAACAACGATCGCCTGCTGGCGACGGTGCGCAACGCCGCCTCGCTCGGCCGGTCGCGCCGCGGCAACGGCACCAAGGCTCCTGCGGCGACGGCCGCTTCGCCGCTGCTCGGCGGCTCGCCGGCGATGGCGCGGGTCCAGTCGCTGATCGAGAAGGCGGCACCGACCGACGCCAATGTGCTGATCCTCGGCGAGAACGGCACCGGCAAGGAACTGGTCGCGCGCGAGCTTCATCGCCTGTCACGCCGCGCCGCCCGCGAGATGGTAACGGTTGATGTCGGCGCGGTCGCCGAAACGCTGTTCGATTCCGAGCTGTTCGGTCATGTGAAAGGCGCCTTCACCGATGCTCGCGCCGACCGCGTCGGCCGCCTTCAGGCCGCCGACGGCAGCACGCTGTTCCTTGACGAGATCGGCAATCTGCCGCTGCATCTCCAGCCCAAATTGCTCACCGCGCTCGAACAGCGCCGCGTGACGCCGGTCGGCTCGAACAAGTCGATCCCGATCGACGTCCGCGTCATCTCCGCGACCAACGCCGCGGTCGACGATGAACGCTCATTCCGCCAGGATCTATTGTTCAGGCTCAACACCGTCGAGATCGAACTGCCCAGCCTGCGCGAGCGGCGCGAGGATATCCCGCTGCTGCTCGATACCTTCCTCGCCGAAGCGCGGGCGCGCTACGACAAGCCGGATCGGCACCTGCCCGCCGATCTGCTCGCGGCGCTGGTCGCGCACGACTGGCCCGGCAACGTCCGCGCGCTGCGCCACGCTGCCGAGCGCGCGGTGATCCTCGCCGAGGGACCAAGCTATACCGCGGACGACTTCCCGCTCGGCCGGACCGCGACGCCGCCGGTCGCGCCGGCGTCGCCGACACCGGCCTCTCCTGCCACCGACGATCTAAACCTCGATCGCGTCGAGCGGCAGGCGATCGAGCAGGCGCTGAAGAAACACGCGTTCAACATCTCCACTGCCGCGAGCGAGTTGGGGCTGTCGCGCGGCACGCTGTATCGGCGCATGGAGAAGCACGGTCTTTAGGCGCCGCTTTGCGCTGCGCCTCGCCGGCCGGGTGGCGCTGCTGCTGGCGGCGCTGGCGGCGGCGAGCCTGCTGTCCGCTTACGGGCGGGCGCCAACGGCGATGCTGCTGGCGTTCGCCTTTGCCGCGATCCTCACCGTCAGCCTGTGGCGGCTGGTCGCCGAGAGCAACATTGAGCTCGCGCGGTTCGTCGCTGCGCTCGACCGCACCGATCTCAGCCAATCGTTCGCCTGGGCAGGACGAGGCGCCGGTTTCGATCGGCTGGGCGACGCCTATGAGCGCGCGCTGGCGCGGCTCCGGCGCGAACGCGCGAGCGGCCTGGAAGCGACGACCTTTGCCGCCGCCCTCGCCGATGGTGCGCCGACGCCGCTGCTGGTGATCGGCCCGGGCGAGGCGCTCGTCCTCGCCAACAAGGCCGCGCGCCGCCAGTTCGGCCGCGGCGCGCCGACCAGTCTTGCCGCGCTCGCGTCGTTCGGCGGGCCGTTCGTCGAGCTGTTGCGCGGCGCGGGGCCCGGTCCGAGCCGGCTCGGCCGCATTCTCGCCGACGGGCTGTCGCAGCGCGTGGTCGTCGATACCACCGTGATCGAGACCGGGGGCGAGCTCAGGCGGATCGTCGCGGTCAAGGTAATCCAGGCCGAGCTCGACGGCGCCGAGCTGGCGGCGCAGATCGATCTGGTGCGCGTCCTCACTCATGAGATCATGAACTCGCTGACTCCGGTCACCTCGCTCGCGGCGACGGCCAAGCGGCTGCTCGACGGACTCGAGGACGATGGCAACCAGGGCGCCGCCGACGCCCGGCTGGCGGTGGATGCGCTGGCGCGGCGCGCGGGGGAGCTCGAGCATTTCATCGAGACCTACAAGGGGTTCAGCGAGGCGCCGGCGCTGCGCCGCGCGCCGATCGACATTGCCGACTGGCTGGCGCGCACCGCGGCGATCCACCAGGCCGGGTGCGACGGCACGCCGGTGACGCTCGATATCGCCGCGGGACTGCCGCGGCTCGACGGCGATGGCGCGCTGCTCACCCAGGTGCTGCTCAACCTCTTGAAGAACGCCCATGAGGCGACCGCGACGATGCCCACGCCCGAAATCCGGCTGGTTGCCACGACCGCCGGCGCCGGCCACCTGCGCATCGCGGTGATCGACAACGGCCCGGGCATCCCTGCGCCGCTCGCCCGCGAGGTGTTCCTGCCGTTCTTCACCACCAAGCCTCAGGGCAGCGGCATCGGGCTCAGCTTCGCGCGGCAGATCGTGCTGCTCCACGGCGGCCAGATCGGCGTCGCCGCCGGGCTGCCCAACAGCATCGAGGTGTCGCTGCCGCTCTAGCGCGCGCCGGCGTTCCACCGACCCTGCCCGAGCCGTTCGCCCTGAGCGTGGCGACGGGATGAGTTCCACCATGCTTCGACAGGCGCGGCACGAACCGTTCGGCTGAGAACATCGCCGTCGCAGCGCTGATCGACCGGTTTCGCGATGGCCAGTTCGTGACGCTGCGGATGACCGCGGGCATATACCACCGCTTTCACGCCCCCGCCGAGCTGCGGGTGGATGGCTGGCGTCACCTATCTGGCCGGCGACGGCTGTAACGTGACCCCGATCGCGCTGAAGCGGGTCGAGCGCTTGTTCTGCCGCCACGAGCGCGCGGCTGCTTGGCCGATGCCGGGTCAGCAGCAGACCCCGCGCTCCTCCTTCGTCATGCTGAACTCGTTTCAGGATGACGGTGCGTCGTTGCAGCGGGGCGAGGCGGCCCGGTCCTCATCACCCGATCCGGGCGCTGTCCATGATCGCGGTCGCGCGGGCGAGGCCGGTGTCGAAATAATGGAGCGCTGGCGCCGCATAGGTGATCAGGTACAGCTTGCCGCCGACCACGCGCCCGCGCGCCTCGCCGCGGCGGACGAGCTCGCCCTTAGTGTAGCGGAACCGCAGCCGAAATCCCTGATCGCCCGCAAAGGCGGCGGGCGCCACCGTCTCGACGACAAAGTCCGGCGCGCTCTCGGTAATGCGCAGCGTGCGCTCGATCAGCTCGGCGATCTCCGGCGCTCGCATCGCCGCCCTGAACTTCGGCAGCGGCTCGCGCTTCTTGTTGTGCTCACGGGCGAGCGGTTCGCCAGGCGCGATGCCGGCGAAGAAGTCGAGGCGGTTGAGCAGCGGCCCGTCGAGGCTCCACACTTCCTCCCTCTTGATCGGCCGCTTGGTCCAGCGGTTCCAGCCGGGATCGGCGGTGACGCTGAGCGTCGACCCGGCGACGGCGACACGCGCCGGCGCGACCTCCTTCCATCGTGCGCCGGCGGGGACGGCGAGCAGCAGCGCCAGCGCGCAGGCGATCGGACGCGTCATCCTCATACGCCATCCGCCAGCGCCTCGAGCACCGCGCGATCGGCGGCGTCCGGGCTACGCGCGAGATAGGTGCGGAGCATCGCCTTGCCCTCATCGGCGCGCCCGTTGCGCAGCAGCACCAGCCCGAGCCCGCGCCACGCCGCCGCCGGGGCATCGGCGCAGACGATCGCTTGCCGATAGAGCGCCTCGGCGGTCAGCTTGTCGCCGCGCTTGTCGCGGGTGCGATAGAGTTCGCCGCGCGCATAGAGCAGCGGACCGGTCCAATGGCCGTGCGCGAGGTTGTCCAGCAGGTAATCGCTGCCGCCGAAATCATTGAGCTTGATCTGGTCGTCGATCAGCATCGGCCAGATCGGCGCCAGCGCGGCGCTATACTCATCGGCGCCGTCGAACGCGGCAGCGGTCGTGCTCAGCCCCTGCCCTGCACGGGCGAGATAGGTCATCCGCTCCAGATCCATCGGGTGCGACGCGAACGGACCATAATCGGTGTCCTTGCGGCTCCTCACCCCGAGCCCGCGCACCTGCGCGTCCTTCTCCTCGCGCATCCGCATCCAGATCGTGCTCGCCGCCATCGGCCGGTAGCCGGCGCTGCTCAGCCGTTGCAGCCCACCGAGATCCGCCTCGCGCTCCTGGCCGCGGCTGTAGGTGAAGTAGCTGGCAAGGAAATCGGGCATGAAGTTGCGCGGCCGGTCGCCGGCGAACGAGGCGACCGTCAGCCAGGCGCCCCAGCTTGTCGCGCTGCGCTGCTTGCGCAGCCCGGCGAGGCTGTGACGGTTTTCGAAATGGGTGAACTCATGGCCGAGGATCGCGGCGAGCTCGGCCTCGTCGCGGATGCGCAGCAGCAAGCCCGAATAGACCTGCAGCACGCCATTGGGCGCCATGCTGGCGTTGCTGACCGGCACGCGCAGCAGATACAGCCGCACGCTCGCGCAGCCGGCAGTCCCCACCTCGCGGCACAGCACGCGACGCAAATAGGCGTTCACCTGCGGCTCGCGGATCACCAGCTTGGAGGTCTTGAGCTCGCGCTCCGCCTCGTCCGCCTCGGCCCACAATCCCTGCTCGTCGCGACCGATCGGCCGATAATTGGGCGCGGACGGCGATCCGCTCGGCTTCGGCTCGGCAGCGCCTGCCACCGTGGCAGCGCTCAGCAGCGCCGCCAGCATCGCGCGGGCGATCATCGACCGCTCCTGCCCGGCGCGGGAAAGTCCTCCAGCAGCTGCGCGACGCGCTTGGCCGCGCCCTGCGCGTCGCGGACATCGCCGCCCATGCGCGCATCGGCGTTCATCCACAACAGGTCGCCGGTCTTGAGGTCGATCAGCCCGGCATAGCCGGCATGCTCGCCCGCGGTGACGCTCGCGCCGATCCCGGAGGCAGCGACCGCGAGCAACGCCGCCGCCTGGAGCAGCTTGCGCCCGGTGGAGCCATAGGCATCGTTGGTGGCGACGAACAAGGCATAGTCGCCGCCGACGCCCGCCGCGAGCCGGGCAACGCCCGGCCCCAGGCTGTATTCAAACCCGGTCTTCTTCGTCGGCAGCCGATCACCCTTGAACAGGCGATGCTGGAGGACGGTATCTGCCACCGCCCCGAATAACGCGCGATAGTTCGCCAGCACCGTGGCCGCCTCGCCCTCGGCATCGGGCATGAACACCATGTCTACCGCACCGCCGGGCCGCGCCGCGACCAGCGCGTCGGCGATGTTGCGGCGCGCGGCGCGGGTCCAGTCGGCATTGGGGCTCACCGTGCCGCCCGCGGATTGGGCGCCTGCCCTCACCTCGGGGCGCAGCACCAGGATGCGGATCGGATGGTCCGCGGGGAAGACGAAGCCCGGCCGCGTCGCTGCTTTCTCCTGAGCCGGTGCCGCTGAACTGGCCAGCGCCAGCCCCACGAGCATGAGCCGTAATCGTGCCATTCTTCCCTCCCCCCGGAGTGATCAAACCTCGCCGCCCGTCCTCGCGAGCCAATACAATCAGATCAAGTCGCGGAATTTGGCCGCGACATTCTGTACTGCGCGACAGATTTCAGCCGCCAGATCGGTCGTCAACTGTGTTCGACTCGCACCATCCGCGACAATCCTATGGCTATACTTGGCAGCTGTACAGTCACGACCTGAGATCTGCCAGATAGGCAAGGCATGCCTGCCTGAAAGACGGTGCCCGCAACTCGGCGTGCCGCGAATGTTGCTTCGATATCTGCAGCTTGACTAGCATACCTTGCCTGCCTCTCGAACGCCTCGCGATCGATTGCCTCGCCTGCCGCGATGCGCCACCATGGCCTGACGAACGATGGCACCACGCCGTCACGCGCCACAGAAGAGTGGCCAAATGAAGCGAGAGGATTGCCGTGATTGCCAAGCGATTGTCCAAGTCCATAGCCATGGCCGTGCTGCTCGGCGGCCTGTCGCCGGCGGTCGCGCAGGAGGTGCTGGACACGGATCCCAATACCCTCGCGCCATCCAAGGACCCCAAGCGCGTCGCCAACGGCCTGGCCCAGACCCCGCCGATGGGCTGGAACAGCTGGAACAAGTTCGCGTGCAACGTCAACGAACAGACGACCCGCGCCACCGCCGATGCGATCGCCGCCAACGGCATGAAGGCGGCCGGCTACCAGTTCGTGGTGATCGACGATTGCTGGCACGGCACCCGCGACGCCAACGGCTTCATCGGCGAAGACAAGACCCGCTTCCCTTCGGGGCTCAAGGCGCTCGGCGACTATGTCCATGCCAAGGGCCTGAAGTTCGGCATCTATTCCGATGCCGGCACCAAGACCTGCGGCGGCCGCCCGGGTAGCCAGGGCCATGAATATCAGGATGCCGTCACCTATGCGCGCTGGGGTGTCGACTATCTCAAATACGATTGGTGCTCGACCGGTACGCGCAACGCCGAGGAAGCCTATGCGACCATGGCCGATGCGCTGAAGGCGAGCGGGCGGCCGATCCTGTTCTCGATCTGCGAATGGGGCACCTCCAAGCCGTGGCTGTGGGCGAGCAAGATCGGCAACATGTGGCGCACCACCGGCGACATCACCGACAAATGGAAGGGCAAGTATAGCTACAGCTGGGGCGTCGCCTCGATCGCCGACCTCAACGAGCCGCTGTGGCCGTTCGCCGGGCCGGGCCATTGGAACGATCCCGACATGCTCGAGGTTGGCAACGGCGGCCTCAGCGACATCGAATATCGTGCGCATTTCTCGTTGTGGTCGATGATGGCGGCGCCGCTGATCGCCGGCAACGACATCGCCGCGATGTCACCCGAGACGCGGGCCATCCTGCTCAACCACGATGTGATCGCGGTCGACCAGGACGCGCTCGGCATTCAGGGCCATCGGGTATCGCAACTGGGCGACCTCGAGGTCTGGACCAAGCCGCTTGCCGACGGCGGCCGCGCGGTGCTGCTGTGGAACCGCGGCGAAGCCCCGGCGACGATCGCCGCCGACTGGACGACGCTCGGCCTGCCGACCACGGTGCGCCTCCACGTCCGCGACCTCTGGCAGCATCGCGACCTCGGCACCCACAATGGTCGCTACCAGGCCGAGGTTGCTCCCCATGGTGTCGTCATGCTGCGGCTCAAGGCCTGATCGCACCGTGCCGACGCTGGTGCCGGCCGGATCACGCGATCGCGACCGGCACGTGCGCTTCATTTCGTATTTCAATTTTGCTTTTTACGTCGCGGTGCGTCAAACTGGGTGCGACCGAAAGAGATCGGCACTGAGGGGATAGACAATGCGACTGGGCGTGATGGCATCTGCGTGGGTAATCGCGTGGGCGGTTCCGGTGGCGGCGCAAACCTACGGGCCGATCAACGCCACCCTGCCGGCCGGCGGTGACAGCTATGCCAAGGTGATCGGCGGCGACAATGCGGCACCGATCGGCGCGGCCGAATGGACGCTCTCGGCCTGGATCGATCCGTCCAAATCCGCCCCCGGCACCGTGCTGGTCGCCGGCTTCGGCGATCCCGCTGCCGGGCCGCGGCGCTTCATCGCGCTGGTCGATGGCCGCCCGGCGCTGGTCACCGAGGCCGACACGTTAGCTGCCCCGGCGATGCTGCCGAGCCGCGGCTGGCATCACATCGCCGCGACGATGAGCGGCGGCATTGCCCGTCTGTATGTCGATGGCCGCCAGGTGGGCCAACGCCGCCTCGCCGCGGCCCCGGTAGCTCCCGCCGCGCTGCTCGGGCCGCGCGGCGCCGGGCCGGCATTCGCCGGCCGGATCGCCGATTTCCGGCTCGATTCGACCGCGGCCAGCGCCGCCTCGCTGCGCACCGCCGCGCGCACCGCGCCCGATCCCGCCACCCTCGTTTTCCAGACCGGCAGTCCTACCTGGCCGGTCCAGGTCCGCCAGATGTATGGGCAGACGGCGCCGCAGGATGCCTGGACGCTGCCGACGTCGCGCGCGCCGCTCGGCAAGCCGGTCGCCAAGCCGGTCACCGCGAGCCCCGCGATCGCCGCGGCGGGCCCTGGCGAATGGACCGTCGGCGGCTGGCGCCTCGCGGAAGCGCCCAAGGTCACAGCGCCGGGCGACGCGATCAGCCGCGCCGGCTTCGACGCGGGCCGCTGGTATCCCGCCACCGTGCCTGGGACCGTGCTGACCACGCTGGTCGATCGCGGCGTCTATCCGGACCCCGGCTTCGGCCTCAACAACACCGCCATTCCCGAAAGCTTGGCGCGTCAGGATTATTGGTATCGCACCGAATTCGACGTGCCCGCCGCGGCGACCCAGCAGCGCCAGCTGCTGACCTTCAAGGGCGTCAACTATGCCGCCGAGGTGTGGCTCAACGGGGCCAAGCTCGGCACCATGAAGGGCGCGTTCATCCGCGGTCATTTCGACGTCACCGGCAAGCTGCTCCCCGGCCACAATGCGCTGGCGGTACGGGTGTCGCCGCCGCCGCATCCCGGGCTCAACCAGGAGGAATCGCTCACCTCGGGCGTCGGCGAGAACGGCGGCATGATGATGCTCGACGGCCCGACCTTTGTCGCCACCGAGGGCTGGGACTGGATCCCGACCATCCGCGATCGCAACACCGGCCTGTGGCAGGGCGTCACCCTGCGCGCCACCGGCGCCGCCGAGATCGGCGATGCCCATGTCGTCACCGCGCTGCCCCGCGCCGACAATTCGGTGGCTGAGGTGGAGATCACCGTGCCCGTCGCCAACCGCTCGGACCGGCCGGTCGCCGCCACCGTCCGCGCGCGGTTCGACGATGTCACCGTCGACAAGCAGGTCAGCCTCGCCCCCGGCGAGCACCGCGATGTCGTGCTGCGCCCGTCCGAGTTCGCGCAGCTCGCCGTCCAGCATCCGCGGCTGTGGTGGCCCAACGGCTATGGCGAGGCGGCGCTCCACGATCTGACGCTGACCACCAGCGTCGACGGCACGACCAGCGACACCAAGCAGCTGCGCTTCGGCATGCGCCAGGTGACCTACGATCTGTCGCTGATGGATCAGGCGGGCGAGCTCGAGCGCGTCACCGTGGATCTCACCCGCGCCCGCGCGCTGGGGCCGCAGCCGATCGTCGACGGCAGCCACGCCGGAATCCGCAAGGTGCCGAACGGCTGGGCCGCGAGCCTCTACCCCGGCGCCGAGAAGAGCGCGGCCGTCACCCCGCTGGTCGATGCACCCGGGCTGTCGCCCTATCTGGTGCTGCGCGTCAACGGCGTGCGGATCGCCGCGCGCGGCGGCAACATCGGCATGGACGATTTCATGAAGCGGGTGGATCGCGCTCGCCTCGAACCAATGTTCCGCCTCCACAAGGACGCGCATCTCAACATCGTGCGCAACTGGGTGGGCCAAGACACCGAGGACACCTTCTTCGACCTCGCCGACGAATATGGCATGATGGTCCTCTCGGACTTCTGGGAGTCGACCCAGGACTATAACATCGAGACCGACGTCCCCGACGTGTTCATGGCCAACGCCACCGACGTGGTGAAGCGGTTCCGCAACCACCCGTCGATCGTCGTCTGGTTCGGGCGCAACGAGGGCGTGCCCCAGCCGGCGCTCAACGAGAGCCTGCAGAAGCTGGTGCATGAGGAAGACGGCACCCGCCTGTACATGGGCTCGTCCAACCGGGTGAACCTGCAGAACTCGGGCCCCTACAATTGGCAGCCGCCGGAAACCTATTTCACCACCCATGCCCGCGGCTTCTCGGTGGAGGACGGCACGCCGTCGCTGCCGACGCTCGAATCCTGGCAGCGGACGATGGCGCCCGCCGATCAATGGCCGATCAGCGACGCCTGGGCCTATCATGACTGGCACCAGACCGGGAACGGCGCGGTGAAGACCTATACCGACACGCTGGCGAAGCGGTTCGGCGCGGGCACCAGCCTGCCCGACTTCGAGCGCAAGGCGCAGATGATGCAGTATGAATCGTACCGCGCCATCTTCGAGGGCTTCAACGCCGGGCTGTGGAGCGTCAATTCGGCGCGGATGCTGTGGATGACCCAGCCGGCCTGGCCGTCGTCGGCCTGGAACATCTTCTCGTCGGATTGCGACACCCAGGCGAGCTTCTACGGCGTCAAGAAGGCCTCGGAGCCGGTCCACGTCCAGATGAACCTGCCCGACGGCAAGGTGGTGCTGGTCAACAACGGGCTTGCCGCGCTCACCGGGGTGACGGTGCGCGCGCATGTGGTGGGTCTCGGCAACGAGCCGCTGCTCGATCGCGACGCAAGCGTCTCGGTACCCGCACAGGGGGTGGCCGACGCCCTAGCGCTCGACCTGCCGGGGTTGACCGGCAAGGGCATGGCGCTGATCCGCCTCACCGCGGTGGGCGGCGACGGCAAGGAGCTGTCGAGCAACCTCTATTGGCAGGGCGCCGACGATGCCGCCTATCAGGCGCTCACCAACCTCGCGCCCGTCCCGCTCGCCACCACCGTCAGCCGCACGGTGGTGAACGACGAGACGGAGGTACGGGTAAGCCTCGCCAACAGCACCAAGACCCCGGCGCTCGAGGCCAAGCTGACGGTGATGAACGCCGATGGCAGCCAGGTGCTGCCGGCCTATTTCAGCGACAATTACGTGTCGCTGCTGCCCGGCGAGACCCGCGAGGTGACGATCCGGTATCCGAGCAGCAAGGCCAAGGGAGCGCGGGTGACGCTGCGCGGCTGGAACGTCGCCGCCGCGGCCGTGCCGATCCGATGATCGGCCGCCTTGTCGTCGCCGTCGCGCTCGCCGGGGCGGCGATGCCGGCAAGCGCGATGGCCGCGGATGCGCCGGTGGTCGCGGTCGAGGGCGGGCGGATCGCCGGCGAGAGGCTGGCGGACGGCCGCACCATCTTCCGCGCCGTGCCCTACGCCGCGCCGCCCGTGGGGCCGCTGCGCTGGCGGCCCCCCGCGGCAGTACCGCGGTGGCAGGGCGTCCGCGCCGCGCGCGCCTCGGCGCCGTCCTGTGCCCAGCTCGACGATGGCTGGAACAAGGCCAATGCGGATGGCAGCACCGAAGACTGCCTCTATCTCGAGATCGGCACCCCCGCGCTCAAGCCGGCAACGCCGCTACCGGTGCTGGTGTGGATCCATGGCGGCAGCAACAAGGCCGGCGGCGGCGCCGGGACGGTACAGTCCTCGCTCGCCAAGCGCGGGATCGTGCTGGTCTCGATCCAATATCGTCTCGGTCCGCTCGGCTTCATGGCACATCGGGCGCTGACCGCCGAGAGCCCCAATCATGCCTCGGGCAATTACGGATTGATGGACCAGCAGGCGGCGCTGCGCTGGGTCCGCCGCAACATCGCGGCGTTCGGGGGCGATCCGGCGCGGGTGACGATCGGCGGCGAATCCGCCGGTGCGCAGGATGTCGGGCTGCAGCAGGTGTCGCCGCTCGCCGCCGGCCTGTTCGCCGGCGCCATCGAAGAGAGCGGCACCGCGGGCTTTGGCTGGCCCACCCGCGATCTGGCGACCAGCGAAGCGATCGGCGACGAGATCGCGACCCTCGCCGGCGCGCCCGCGGCCACTGCCGATGCGCTGCGCGCGCTGCCTGCCGATCGGCTGCTCGCCGCCGCGCGGCGGATCCACACGCCGAACGGCCTGCCCGAGCCGGGCACGGTATGGCTGCAGACCACGATCGACGGCCATGTCATTACCGAGCCGCCAGCCATCACCCTCGCGCGTGGTACGGGGGCCCGGGTGCCGCTGCTGATCGGCGCCAATGCTCGCGAGATCGGCTTCTACGATGACGCCGCGACCGCGCGTGCCGCGCTCGCGCGCGCCTACCCCGGCCACGGCGCCGAGGCGGCCCGACTCTACGGGCTGGCCGGCGCAACGCTGCCCGCGGACGATCCCGTGTTCGGCCCGGCGACGCTCCACGCCGCCACCGATGTTGTCTTCACCTGCCCCACCAGCCTGGTCGCCACCGCCCAGACCCGGGCGGGCGTGCCGGTCTGGCGCTACCGGTTCGGCTATGGCGCCACCGTGTCGCACGCCAGCGAGCTGCGTTACGTGTTCGGCAACCCGGGCGAGCAGGGCATCCCGGCCGATGCTGCGCCGCTCCAGGCCTATTGGGCGAATTTCATCCGGGCCGGCGATCCCAACGGCGCAGGGCTCGTCCGGTGGGACGGCCACGGCCCCTCGGGCCGCTATCTCGCCTTTGCAGCGACCGGGGCAGGCATGCGGCAGGACGGCGGCACGGCGCCCTGTTCCTGGGCCGTCTACCCCTGAACGGCCACCCACCGTCTGGATCATAGGAGCGTTCATGTCCGCAGCCCGGCTCGTCCCTGCCCTCGTCGCGCTGACGCTCGCCAGCACGCCTGCCTTCGGCCAAGGCCAGGCAACTCCCGCAGCTGCGGCGGACGCGCCGCGCTTCGCCCGCATCTTCACCGATCATGCCGTCCTGCAACGCGGCCGCCCGATCGCGGTGTGGGGCTATGCGAAGCCGCGCGCCACGGTCCGCGTCACGCTGGGCGAAGCGGCGGCGTCGGTGCGGGCCGATGCCCGCGGCACGTGGCGCGCGGCGCTGCCCGCCCGCGACGCCGGCGGCCCCTATGCGCTGACCGCCACCGCCGGCGGCGAGCAGGCGCGGCTCGCCGATGTCATGGTCGGCGACGTTTACCTATGCTCGGGCCAGTCGAACATGGAATTCCCGGCGCGGCTGTCCACCGGCGCGTGGAGCGGCCTCGGCGCGCCGGCCGATCCGGGCTTGCGCTTCGTCACGATCACCAAGGCCAGCGAGCCCGCGCCGCTCGCCGATCTGCGCGATCCCGTCGCCTGGAAGACAGCCGCCCCGGACACCGTCGGCGACGCCTCGGCCGTCTGCTTTTATATGGCTCGTTCGCTGCGCAAGACGCTGAAGGTGCCGATCGGCTTCGTGGCCGCCGACTGGGGCGGCACCACCATCGAGGGCTGGATCAGCGCCACGGCGCTGCGCACGCTGCCGGCTTATGCCCCGGGCATCGCCCAGGTGGCCCGGCTGGCCAGTGACTCGGCCGGCGCAAAGGCCGCCGACGCCCGGCGTCAGGAAGCCTGGTGGGACGCGCACCTCGCCGGGTCCGCATCGCAGCGCGCCTGGATCGCCCCCGGCTTCGACGACGCCGCCTGGCCGTCCTTCGCGCCGGCAGGGTCGTGGAAGGAGGCCGGCATTCCCGCGCTTGCCGGCTTCGACGGCGTGATGTGGCTGCGCCAGCGGATTGAGCTGACCGCCGCGCAGGCGGCCGCGGCGAATTCGCTCCTGCTCGGCACGATCGACACCTTCGATACCTGCTGGATCAACGGCCAGCGGATCGGCAGCGGCACCGCCAACTGGGCGACGCGCGACTATCCGTTGCCCGCAGGCACGCTCCATGCCGGCGCTAACGAGATCGTGCTGCGGGTGCTCGGCGGTGGCGGCCTGACCGGCGACCCGCAGGCACGCGGCATCAAGGCGGGGGACGGCACGCTGATCCCGCTGGATCGGGCCTGGCGCTACCAGCTCGGCGCGCGCGCCACCGGCCTGTCGGTCGCGCCGGCGCCATGGGACGTGCCCAACAGCCTCACCACGCTCTACAACGGCATGATCGCGCCGATCGCCGGCTATGGCTACACGCTCGCCGCCTGGTATCAGGGCGAGTCCAACACCGCTGCCGCGCGCGACTATGCGACGCTGCTGCCGATGATGATGGCCGACTGGCGGCGCGCGACCGGCCAGCCCACCCTGCCCTTCCTTATCGTCCAGCTCGCCGCCTACGGCCCGCCGCGCAGCGAGCCCGGCGAGTCCGACTGGGCAACGCTGCGCGACATCCAGGCCAAGGTCGCCCGTGCCGACCCGCATGCCGCGCTGGCGACTGCGCTGGATGTCGGCGACCGCTTCGACATTCACCCCTCGCAGAAATCGGTGGTCGGCGAGCGGCTCGCCCGCGCCGCCCGGGCGCGTGCTTATGGCGAGCCGATCGCCGCCGGCGGCCCCGAAGCACTGGCGGTAACACGCGGGACCAACACGCTCGCGATCCGCTTCCGCGACGCGGGCACGGGGCTGCGCACCTATGGCGCCGATATCGCGATCGGCTTCGAGGCGTGTGACGCGACAGGCTGCCGCTACGTGCCGGGCAAGGCGGCCGGCGATGTCGTGACGCTGGCGGTGGATGATGCCGCCGCCGTCACCCGCGTGCGCTATGCCTGGGCGGATGCGCCGCCGGTCAACCTCTACAGTAGCGACGACCTGCCCGCCGTGCCGTTCGAGCTGAAGGTGGACGCGCCCTGAAGCGGGCATCTCTGCCCAACTCTCCCTATATGCGCCCGGAACGCATCACTGGAGCGAGACCGACCTCATGACCGACCCTCACAGCCGCTACGCCACCCGCCTCGGCCTCTATATCGATGGCGAGTGGATCACCGAGGGTCGCGAGACGCAGCCGGTGCTTGATCCCGCCACCGGCGCGACGCTGGCGGCGTTGCCGCTCGCCACCAGCGCCGATCTCGATCGGGCACTGGACGCTGCCGAGCGCGGCTTCCGGCTGTGGCGGGCGACACCGCCGCAGGAACGCGCCGCGGTGCTGTCGCGCACCGCCGCGCTGGTCCGTGAGCGTGCCGATCTGCTGGCGACGATCGCGACGCTTGAGGAGGGCAAGCCCTTCGCCGAGGCCAAGGGCGAGGTCGGTGCCACTGCGGCGCTGCTCGACTTCCACGCCGGCGAGGCGGTGCGCATCTACGGCCGGGTGCTGCCGCGCCCGGTCGGCACCCGTTCTCTGGTGCTGCACCAGCCGGTCGGCCCGGTCGCGGCGTTCTGCGCGTGGAACTTCCCGGTGATGAACCCGGTCCGCAAGCTGTCGCCGGCGATCGCCGCGGGCTGTTCGGTGATCCTCAAGCCGAGCGAGGAGACGCCGGGCGCCGCAGTGGAGATCCTGCGCTGCTTCGAGGATGCGGGCCTCCCCGCCGGCGTCGCCCAGCTCGTGTTCGGCGTGCCCGATGCGGTGTCGCGCCAGCTGCTCGCCTCGCCCGTCACCCGCAAGCTCAGCTTCACCGGCTCGGTGCCGGTCGGCAAGCATCTGCTCAAGCTAGCCGCCGACACGGTGATGAAGACCACGATGGAGCTCGGCGGCCACGGCCCGGTGCTGGTGTTCGACGATTGCGATCTCGACCGTACGCTCGATATCCTCGTCCAGCATAAATTCCGCAACGCCGGCCAGGTCTGCGTCGCGCCGACCCGCTTCCATGTCCAGGAGGGCATCTATGATCGCTTCGCGCAAGGGTTTGCCGAGCGCGCCAAGGCGCTCAAGATCGGCAACGGGCTCGACGCGGGGACGCAGATGGGGCCGATGGCCAATCCGCGCCGGCCCGAGGCGATTGCCGGGCTGATCGACGAGGCAGTCGGCGCCGGGGCACGGCTGCTTACCGGCGGCGTCCACGAGGCCGGCGACGGCTTCTTCTTCACCCCCACCGTGCTCGCCGACGTGCCGCTGGCGAGCGGGGCGATGAACGAGGAGCCGTTCGGCCCGGTCGCGTTGATCCGCCCCTTCGCCACCGTCGACGAGGCGATCGCCGAGGCCAACCGCCTGCCCTACGGCCTCGGCGCTTATTGCTTCACCGAGAACGGCCGACGCCAGAACCGGCTCGGGGACGAGATCGAGGCGGGGATGATCGCAATCAACAACGTGCGGATGAGCTGGGCCGACGCGCCGTTCGGCGGCATGAAGGACAGCGGCTACGGTTCCGAAGACGGTCCCGAGGGCATCGCGGGCCATCTCGTCACCAAGGCGGTGCATATCGCCTGAGCCACGGCCGTCTTAAGCGGGTGACGGGTGCGCTGGCGCCGTCACCCGCTTAAGGAGGCGGCATGGCGAAGAAGAAGCGCTTTCTCACCGCGGTGATGGCCGGAGGGTATATCAAGACGATCGGCCCCACCGCGGCGCCCTTCACCCATTATTGGCGCATCGTCGCCGATCTCGGCGGCGGCCGCACCGAGGTGTTCTGGGGCCATGCCAAGTCGCTCAGGGACGCCGCCAGCAAGAAGGCCGCGGCCGCCGACGCGGCGCTGCAGCGCGGCTGGAAAGACTATCGCTTCGAGATCGTCGACCTTATCGAAAGCGCCGAGCCGCCGCGCTGAGCACGGCGCCCTGGCATGAAGACTGCCTGCCCCCGTCCCGCCGTTCGCCCTGAGCCTGTCGAAGGGTGGTGAGACTCACCGGGCTTCGACAGGCTCAGCATGAACGGGGCGACACGCTTTTCCGCTGCTTCAGCCGGCACGAGCCCGATAGCCGTCGGTCAACGTGCCGAGGAAGGCGATGATGTCCTCGATCTCGGCATCGGTCATCGGGTGCTGCTCGCCGGGTTTGCGGTCGAACGGCGCATCGGCGGTGTCGATGTTGGCGCGGTAGCGCGCCGGCAGGTCGTCGTAGAGCGCGACATGCCCGCGGGCATCATGCGGGTAGATCCGCGCCGGATCGGTGGCGCGGAGATTGTAGAAATCGAGCACCTGCTTGAGGCTGTGGTAGACGCCATTGTGGAAGAAGATGCCGCGCGTCGCCGCGTTGCGCAGCGTCGGCGTCAGGAACATGCCGCAATATTGGGTCTGGCGGGCGAGATCGGTGCGGCGCGGCCCGCACAGCCCCATGTCGACGTGATGCGGATCGCGGTTGGCGGCCAGGCCGCGGTTGCGCGGCACGCCCAGCGCCTCATATTCGGTGTCGGTGAACAGCGGCGGCATGCCGTCGGCGCCCGGCTGGCTGAGGTGGCAGGCAGCGCAATTGCCCTTGGCGGGATCGTTGAACAATCGCAGCCCGCGCATCTCGGCGTGGCTCAGCCGCGCATGGCCCTCCAGCCACTGATCATATTTGCTGTCGAAGCGGTGAAAGCTGCGATCCTCGATCTGGTAGCGCGACAGCGCCGACATTGCCTCGGCGAACAGCATCTCGGCATTACTGCCGAGACCCTTGCCGAACAGCGGCTCGAGCAGGCGGGGATAGCCGGCGCGCACCAGCTTGCGCGCGACATCGGCAACGTCCTTGTTGGCCATCTCGGCAGGATCCATCATCGGGCCTGTCGCCTGTGCCATCAACGTGTCGCTGCGCCCGTCCCAGAACAGCCCGCCGCGCGGCACCAGCGCGACGCTGGTGGTGGCGACGCCCGCCGCCTTGGTCGCGCGCTGGCTGCCCGCTGCCTGGGCGGCGAGCTGGTCGAGCGGGATCGGCGCATCCTCGTCGGCTGCGGGACCGATCGCAAAGGCGGTCTGCCGATACAGATAGGTCAGCGTCGGCGGCGGCCGCAGCCCCTCGGCAATCATCTGCGGCCCGCCGAGCTGGACGAAGCGGCCGTTGGGTGGACCATAAGCATGCGCGGCGCTGTGGCACGACGCGCAGGATTGCCGCCCCGAGGCGGACAGCGAGGGATCGTTGAAAAGCCGCTGGCCGATCGTCGCCAGCGCGGTGAGCGGCTGCGCCGGCGGGCGGACCAGCACCACCGGGTGCGGGTTGGCACCGGTGACATTCTCGATCAGGCGATCGAACGTCGCCGGCGCGGCTTGCGGCCTCAGCAGGATGAAGGCGATGCCGGCGAGGATCGCGGCCATGCAGCCGAGGCCGGCGAGCACGAGCAGCCGGCGGGCCCGGTCGGGCGATGATCGGGCGATGGCGGGGGAAGAAACGCTCGGCATCGGGCCGTCCTGTCGACATCCGCGGCAGTGCCGCGGGAGGATAACGACGACAAGACGTCGCGTCGGATCGGTCCGGCGCAACGTCCTGTCGGTCTGTGATCCCGGTGCGACGGACGCCGCACCGGGAGGTGCCTGGGATCAGGCCGGCGGGTTAGCGACCTTGGTGCCGAGCAGCGGATCGAGGTACAGCGGCGTGGTGTGCGGTGCCGCGGTGAAGTCGAACATGTTCATGATCGTCCCCGCGACGCTGTCGTTGGAGCCGCCGCCGAGGCGCTGACCCTTCAGCCAATTGTCTTCAATGAAGCGGACCACTGACGATTGGGTGATCGGCGTGCTGTCGACGTAATTCACCTTGGCATAAGGCGAGATCAGCAGGAACGGGATGCGCGATCCCGGGCCGCAGCGGCCGTTGACCGGTGCGCCGGTGAGGCCGAGCGCCTGCAGCGCGGATGGGCCGGTGCACTTGCCGGGCGCAGTGACCTGATCGGCGGTAGCGTCGAACGAGCCGAACTGGATGTTGGGCGACTGGTGATCGTACCAGCCATCGGAATCGTCATACAGCACCAGCACCGCGGTGTTCTTCCAGTCCGGCTGCTGCTGGAGGAAGTTGATCGTCCGGGCGACGAACGCCTGCTCGTCGAGCGGGTTGGAATTGCCCGGGTGGCCATCCTGATAGGCCGGCGCCTTGATGTAATTGACGGACGGATAGTTGCCCGCCTTCACCGCGGCGACGAAGTCGTTATAGTCATATTGGTGATGCACCGGCGTCGTCGAACCGGTCGCGTCGAGCGTGGTCTCGGTATGGCCGATCATCGCCACCGAGCTCGGCCGCGTATGCTGCGGATTCTGCGTCGAGGCATAATATTGGAACCAGGCGTGGTGCGGGCTGTAGTCCACCACCGTGCGGCTGGTATTGGGCGAGACGGTGCTGCGCTTGCAGGCGGTGGTCGCGTTGGCGTTGGTCGTGGTTAGGTCGAAGCCGCCCATGAAGCCGCCCCAGGTGATGCCTGCGGCGTTCAGCAGATCGCCGATGTTCTTGCCGGCCATCATCACGGGGTTGGTGCCGGTGGTGCAGGTGTCGCCCTTGGGATCGGGATCGCCGATCACGCTGAAGCTGCCCTGCCCGTCGGCGACCGTGCCGGTGCCCGAGGCGTTGGACGCGCCATTGGTGGTGCCGGCGACGACGTTGAGCGCACCGGGCGTCGACGGGCCGAACGAGTCGGTGAACGCATTGTCGTTCATCGCGAAGTTCTGCGCGTAGCTCCACAGGGCGGTGACGGTGTTGCCGTCGAAATAGCCCATCACCTGCGCCGCGGTGCCGAACGCGCCGGCGCCGCCGCTGGTGCCGCGGCCGGTGTTGGCGACGAACGCATCCATCCGGCCATTGTCGGTCGCCAGCTGCTCGGGCGTGTAATTATGGTTCTGGCTCGTGGTGTCATATTGCGCCCGATCGAGGCGGAACGGGTTCATCAGCGCCGGCGAGATCCCGGTCGCCAGGTTGCTGGCGTTCGTGGTGTTGGGATTGTTGGTGAGCAGCGTCGAGTTGCGCAGATAGCCGTTGACCTGCGGCGTGCCGCTGACCGCGGTGAACCCCGGCTCGCCACTCGGGTTGGTCGCCGACGGATAGGTGCCGAAATAATGATCGAACGACTGGTTCTCGCCGAAGATCACCACCAAGTGCTTGATCGGCGTCGCCGTGGTCAGCGCATCCTGTTCGGATGCAACCGGCGTCGGGGTGGGTGTGGGCGTCGGAGTCGGCGCCGGGCCGCTGCCGTCGGACCCGCACGAACTCAGCAGCAATGCGATGCACGCAACCTTGGCGGAAGAATATAACTCCTTACGAAACATCGCGAGACTCCCTGGCCGAACGCGTTGCTTCGCTCCCCGCCCACTCCCGGAAGAGCGACAAGCGTCATCAATGCGGATTTACCGGCATGCCAAAAGAACAATGTGAGCGGCAGGATGCCTGCCGTATCGTCCCAACAGCATGGCAACGTGACAGCCGCATGACTGATCACATCGAAATCGCATGAGATCGGTCGTTGATCGGACGAATACATGGCTGTGCCGCCTTTAGTGCACGGCGACACCGGCGATCGGTGCGCTGTTGCTGCACGGCGATGGAGCACCGCGTCGCGTTGAGCCCGCGCTGCAAACCACCGGCGACAGGGCACCGGTCACGAAAAAGCCCGCCCCGTTGCCGAGGCGGGCTCCTTCATTCACGCATCGCGGATCAGAGGTTGGCGGTGATGCTGATCGCAACCTGCCGGCCGAGCGCGTCGTAGCGCTGCGGGAAGGTGTTGCTGTACGACAGGCTGTAGCTGTACGAATTGGGGATCACCGGCGGCGTCCGATCGAACAGGTTGTTGGCCGAGAACTGGATCGAATAGGCCTTGCTGACGCGGAAGCTCAGCGCGAGATCGAAATAGTCATAGGCCGGGATGCGGAAGTAATCGCTCCGCGTCGAGCCTTCGACATAGCCGATACTCGCGTCACCCGAGTTGCTGACGTTGGTCAACGAGCTGAGGTGCCGCCAGTTGAACGACGCCGTCAGGAAGCGATCCTGTGTGGTGTAGGTGGTCCGCAGGCTGCTGGTCCACTTCGGGATCAGCTGGCCGCAGCCACCGCCGAAATAGCCCACGCAATTGTACTTCGCGAGGATTGGCGAGTCCTGGCCGCCGGCAAGCGTGGTCAGCGAGCCCGAGAAGTCGAAGTCGAGCCGGCCCAGATTCTCCAGTCGCAGGCCATACTGCCCCTGGAAGTCCCAGCCATAGGACTTGCTCTTGTAGTAGTTGGTCGTGCCCTGCCGGATGAAGCCGGTGGTGGGGTTCGTGCTCGGATCGCTGTCGAGCGTGCCGTCCGGGTTGCGGATGAACATGTCGCAGAAGAAGGCATTGCCGGTCGCGGCGCAGCCGGTCGAGAAATAGCTATAGTCGTTGTAGCCGATCGAATCATTGAGATCGACCATGAACCGATCGACCGAGAAGCTCAGGCCCGGGAGGAACCGCGGCTTGACGATCACGCCGAAGGTCTTGGTGTATGCCGTCTCCGGATCCACCGTGAAGTCGCCGCTGCGATAGCTGCAGCCGACGTCGGTCGGGCAGAGCAGGGTCGGGCTGCCGTAGAGGTTGGCGGCGAGACCGGTCGCGGCGCAGGCCTGGGCCGAGGCGACCGGGGCGCCATAGCTGCCGTCGGCGTTCACCGTCGGGGCGCAGATGTCCTGATAGCTAGTGGTCAGGCGACCGTAGCTGACATTCTTGCCCTGGAACGCCTCGACCACGGTCGGCGCCCGCTGCGCCCGGTTGACCGAGCCGCGGAAGGTGAGATCCGGGATCGGTGCCCACAACCCTTCGAGCTTCCAGGTCGAGAAGGTGCTCGGGTTGCTGCTGTACTTGGAGGCACGATAGGCGCCGTTGAACTGCAGCAGATCGGCGAACGGCTTGTGCTCGACGAGCGGCGCCTGCAGTTCGATGCCGCCTTCCCAAACATGCTGGCTCAGGTTCTGATTGCTGCCGCCATACAGGTCGATCCATGCCTGATCAAGGTAGCTGTTGAGCTTGTCCTCACGGAATTCGCCGGTGAAGGCAACTGCGACGCCTTGATTAGCCCAAGGGCTCTTGATGCCATAAGTGCCCAGATCACCTTGGACGGTCGCCACCACGTCGTAGAGCTTGTTGACGGTCACGTCATGCGCATAGGTGCCGGCCAGCACGTAGTTGAACAACGCCTGCTGGCTGGTGGTGGAGTTGGCACTAAATGGATCAAAGGGAACGCAACCATCGGCGCCGCCATTGGCGCAGGTGATGGTGCCATTGTTATTGACGACGTTGAGCGCGTTTTCGACGCGATCATAATCCGGCTCTGCCCAAGCGTAGTCCTGCCGGTTGCGCGCATAAACGCCCCCAACATCATAGCTCCAGCCGCGTGCGATTTCGCCGCGAACGCCGGTTGAGATGCGGAGGCCGTTGTTCAAGTAACGGTCTTCTTGGTCACCCGCGTTCAGGCGGTAGCGTAGTTCGATCGGGACGGTGGTGCTGGTGCCGGCCGCGGTGCCGCAGATCGTCTGTGCTTGCGAGGCCGACAAGTACGGATTGTCGCAGCTAACCGTATAGGCGCCTTGCGAATAGTTCGTGGCGCTCAGGATGCGCGCCGGAAAGACGTTATGCGAGTCGTCACGAAACCACATTACGTTGGCATAGACTTCGGCTGCGTCCGAGAATTTGAACGACGCAAAGCTGCCGGCATTCCACCGCTCGTCAGCGCGCTGGTACGAATAGTTGCTGTAGGGATTCTCGGCGAGCGCCGCTGAATAGGGGACGAAGGTGCGGCTGCCGTCCGGGTTGTTGAGATAGGTAGCGCCAGCGTTGGGGCCGGTCTGGGGTGAGACGTAGCCGTAGTGGGTGTAGGTCGAGGTCTGGCAGCCGAGCGGCCCCTCGACGTTATCCGACACGGTCTGCGTAAGATAGCAGCCCGACGTCGACCGCGACGACAGCGGCACAAAGTCGCTGTGGCGGTAATCGACATAGGCCGAGATGTGGAACCGATCGTCGAACATCTTCTTGCCGACGGTCAGCGTCAGGTCCGAACGGCCACCGTCGAAGGTGTTGCCCTGTGTCGGCTGGGTAAACCCATACTGGCTCGCGGTCTGCGACGCGAGGCTCGACTTGTTGTCGTGTGCGTAGAAGTTGTAATTGCCGTTGAGCTGGATCCCCTCGAAATCATTGTCGAGGACGAAGTTGACGACACCAGCGATCGCGTCCGAGCCATAGACCGCCGAGGCACCGCCGGTCAGCACGTCGACGCGCTTGAGCAGCGAGGTCGGGATCATGTTGACGTCTTCGCCGTTCATCGAGCCGAGCCGCTTGCCATCGACCAGGACGAGCGTGCGCTCGAAGCCGAGGTTGCGCAGCTTGATGCGCTGCCGGCCGTCCGAATCCTGATAGTTCTGCTGGCTGTCCGGGGCGATCTGCGGCACGCGATTGAGCACGTCCTCGACGTTTACCGCTGCCTGCTGGTGGATCTCGTCGGCCGTCACCGAGGTGATCGGCGCCGCCGCGGTGGCGTTGGGCCGGTTGATGCGTGAACCGGTGACGACGATGTCGCGGTTTGCCGCCTGCCCGCTCGCCGGTTCGGCGCTCGTGGCCTGTGCGGCTTCGTTGCCGCTCGTCGCGGGGCTGCCCTGAACCGTGGGATCAACCGTCTGTTGCGCCATCGCCGGTGCCGCAAACACCGTCGTGATGCAGGTGGAAGCCAGTAACAAGCCGTGCCATCTGTTCATGTGCATTTCCCTTTCGTGTCCCCCGGAAAACCTGTTCGCTGCGTCGTCTAAAGCCGCTGGGCGCGGGCGCCGGCCGGTAGGCGCGCCACTTGCCCGTGCTTGGCCGTCAAGCGCTGTGATCGTGCTGGGTGATACGGGACAATGTGCGAGAGCGCGTGCACCGCGGCCCTGGCGGCGCCGTAGCCGGCCGCACCAATGCCACGCCAGCAACGGCTGGGGCATCGCCGAGCGGCCACCGTCCACCGTGCCCCAGAAGCATGCCGGCGCGTTGCCCTGTCCTCATCTCTACCCCCGGCTACCATCCCGACACCCGCCTCGCTTGTCAGCACGATCCCTGCTGGTTGAGGGGTCTAGGTCGCACGGGCATCTGCCGAGGTTCAATACCAAAACCTGTCCACTTGCATGTTTTGTCGCGGACCAGTGATATTGAAGCAACATTCGCGCTCTGAGCACGTGATTGGCGATCCTTTGCTGCGATCTTCCTGCAGCTGTGCCCGCGGACGATCATGGACCAGCCTCGCCCCCGGTTAGCCGCGTTACCGTCAGCTGGATCAACCGCCCGAAACCAATGCAACCGCTGGAGCAGACGGGGTTTTTCGGAAGATCAGGACAGCGACGTGAAAGAGACCAATGCGAGAGCTTTGAACAGAAAAACTCACGCTGTCACGACCGCCGAAGCCGCGGAGCGGCTTCGCAGGTTGCTTGCCAGCAAGATCCAGCGAATGCTGCGGGGCCATTGGGGCGCGCGCGCGCAACGGGGCGCCCGGGGCGATTGTCGGCGGCGACGCGATCAGCAGCGTCGCCAGAAAGTCGCCTCGCACGGGCTCATCAGTGCCCGGAACGGCGGCGGGCTGCACGAGGCGATTACGCGTCCCTACAGCTGCATGACGCTGCCAGAAATGCGGCCAATGCTTAGCCCGCCCTACTCGGCTCTGGCTGGGTTGTACGCACGACGACCGGCAGCAACCAGCTCATCCTTGATGAGCCAGCGCTCCGAGCCGTAATAGGATGGGAGCAGATCAGGCGCGTTCTGCGCGGGATCTTTCAGCCAGCGATTATGCCAGGTCATGAACCACAACCAATCCGCTTGTGATCCCAGCCCTGCCGGATCGGAGATCGGTCCGTTCTCGTGCAGGCAGATCGGCACGCTGTCACCGACGATCGCTTTGACTTGACCGAACATCCCACTCAAATTGCCATGGTCCTCGACATAGAGGTCGGCGCCCGCGACATCCACATAGCGGCGCGCTGGGTAATAAGCGCGATCGACGTTCTGCCCCGCCCAGCCGAGTACCCAGATCAGGTTGTTCAGGCGTCGGACGCCGACGAAATAGTCGTACAACATTCGCCACAGCGCGATGAACGCGTCCGGTCCATGCTTGCCCCACCAGAACGAGTCGCCGCTGAATTCGTGGAACGGCCGCCACAACACCGGCACGTGTCGGTCGCGCAGCACCGTCAGCAGATCGCCGACATGCGCCATCTGCTCGCGCATCATGACGTTCTGCGCCGTGCCGGGGATCAATACCCGCGCGACGTCGAAGTCCTTCTTGGCAATGTCATAGCCGGTGCCGATGTCGGGTGCGCCCGAGTGCCAGCACAAGGTGACGATCCCGCCGGTGGCATGCCACGCCGTGGCGCGCTCGTTCACGCCCTGCTGGTCACGCGGCTCGACATAGTCGACCCCGAGCAGCGCCGGCTGCCTGCCCGTGACGTTCTTGATATAGTCGAGCTCAACGCGCGGCCCGGGAGTCGAGAAATTCTGCTCTTGCTGCCCGGTCAGTGTATGGCGGCCATAGATCGAACAGAGATAGGCGTAGAGTGCCCGCGCCTCCGCCGACGCCCCGGGGGTTGCTCAGCACGCCCTTCCCCGGCCCCGCCGCGGGCGCCGCCCAGGCGGCGCATATCGGCACCAGCGCCGCCGCAGAAGCGGCGATCGCGCCGCGCCGGGTGCTGCCGGCGGCGTTCATCGCCCCCGGTGTACCATTGGTGAGTCACGGGATAGACCCGCCCGCCTCGTCGTCGCCACGCATCCTGCCCTCTGTGGTCACCTCACCCCTCTCTTCGGCTGGTGAGCGGCGTTCGGTGACCCGCCTTATTGGCAGCGGTCACTGTAGCAGAGTTGGTGTCACCCAAGTCTGGTCTTGTGCGCAAACGACAACGCCGCCCGTGAGGGCGGCGTTATGATTTGTGTCGTTGGTTGCGGGGACATGCAGCCATCTTAATTTGCTAACAACCTGCCGGTGCTGAATGATGGGCATAAGTCAGGGCTTGAATGGGTGGGCACACGACTAGGGTCAGGACCCATTGATGTGAGCGTCGCGATCTGATTCAGGCTCCGCGAGGAGACCGGGATGAGCGACCTGT
>NZ_JBWKOS010000006.1:0-158610 GCF_059416225.1 Sphingomonas sp. GW821-FHT09E03
GCGCGGCGGTGGCGACGCGCGCCTCGGCGGCCTCGCTCGCCTGGCGGCTCAGCGCCTGGGCGAGCGCGACCTCGGCATCGCGGGCGTGGCGTTCGGCCTCGGCGAGCGCGGCCTCCAGCCGTGGCGCCTGATCGGCGGCACCGCCGATTGCCGCATCGAGCGCCCTGATCTCGTCGGCGAGCCGGGCGAGCGCGTCGGCGGCGTCGGCGGCAAGCGTGCCCTCGCGGGCGCGATCCTCGGCGATCCGGCGGCGCTGGTCGGCCAGTTCGGTGACCCGTCGTGCGGCGGCGGCGCGCTCGGTGCGCAACGCGGCAAGGCGATGGCCGGTCTCGCTCGCCTGGTCGCGCGCGGCGAGTGCCGCCTGGCGCGCGGTGGCGACCGCGGCGGCGCCGACTTCCCGTGCGGCAGCGGCGTCGCGCTCGGCGGCGCTGGCGGCCGCCACCGCGGCGTCGCTCGCCTGCGCCTCCGCCTTGGCGGCGTCCGCGGCGGCAACGGCATCGCGCCAGCGCGCAAAGATCATCCGCGCTTCGGCCACCCTGATCTGCTCGGACAAGGCGCGGTAGCGTTCGGCCTGCCGCGCCTGGCGGCGCAGCGCGGCGGCGCGACTGTCCTGGTCGGCGATCACCTCGTCGAGCTTGGCGAGATTGGCCTCGGTGGCGCGCAATTTGGCCTCGGCATCGCGGCGGCGGACGTGGAGGCCGGCGATCCCAGCGGCTTCCTCGAGCATCGCGCGGCGATCGGCGGGCTTGGCGGCGATCACTGCGCCGATCCGGTTCTGGCTGACCAATGCCGGCGAATGCGCGCCGGTCGCGGCATCGGCGAACAGCAGCGACACGTCCTTGGCGCGGACGTCACGGCCGTCGATGCGATAGGCACTGCCGGCGCCGCGCTCGATCCGGCGCACCACCTCGCGCTCGTCGGGGCCATCGGGGCCGTCGATCTCGGCGAGGATCGAGACCTCGGCGAAGTCGCGCGGCGGGCGGGTGGCGGTGCCGGCGAAGATCACGTCGTCCATCCCGGCGCCGCGCAGCGACTTCGCGCTATTCTCGCCCATCGTCCAGCGCAGCGCTTCGAGCAGATTGGATTTGCCGCAGCCGTTCGGGCCGACGACGCCGGTCAGCCCGCGCTCGATGCGCAGGTCGGCGGCGTCGACGAAGCTCTTGAACCCGGCGATCCGCAGCCGCTTGATCTGCATGTCAGGCGCGCGTCCACGCCATGGCGAGCCGCCGGGTCAAGATCAGCCGCAGGTCAGGCGCCGGCGCCCTTCAGCGCCTGCTGCAGCTGGTCCCAGCTGATCGCATCGAGCTTCTTGCCGTTGAGGATGAAGGTCGGCGTACCGGTAACGGTGCCGTCGGCGCTCTTGTCCTGGGTCTGCTTGGTCCAGCGGTCGATCTGGGTCATGTCGCCGAGACAGGCGCGCGCCTTGGCCTCGGGAATGCCACGCTGCTTGGCGAAATCGACCAGCCCCATCTGCGTCGCCATCATCGCGATCGCATCCTGCGGCTTGGCGGCCTGCAGCTGCTGCTGGAGCGCCGGCGGCATCTTCTGGAGGCCGTCGTTGAAGCCCTGCTGGTTCTGATACATCTGCTCGAGGATCGGGAAGAAGGCGAGATCGTCGACGCAATTGCCGAGCAGCGCCGGCGGCAGGTCGGGCGCGCCATGGACCAGGAACTCGCGATATTCGAAGCTGACCTTGCCGCTCGCGACGAACGTGTTGAACAAGGTCTCATAGCCGTCACGCGCGACCTGGCCGCACATCGGACACAGCCGCGAGCCATATTCGACGAGCTTGATCGGCGCATCGGGGTTGCCGACGACATGGCCCTCGGCGGTCTTGCTGACCGTCTCGTTCCAGCTCTTGCCGGCAGGCGCGGCGGCGGCGGCGACCGGTGCGGCGGGGGTGCTCGAATTGCCCTCCTGCTTGTTGCAGGCGGCGAGCGCCAGCGGCAGCAGGACGAGCGTGGCGAGAAGCTTCATCGGTGAACTCCAGTTGGGACGCTTTACTTGGCGCCGCGGGCGCGAAGCGTGGTTTCCAGCTCGGCCCAGCGGACGTTGGGCTGCTGCACGTTGTTGAGATAGAAGGTGGGCGTGCCCTGCACCTCGATCGGGGCATCGCCGGTCATCTTGGTGATGCGGTCGACCTCGGCCTTGTTGGCGAAGCAGGCGTTGACCTGCGCCGGGCTGAGACCGCGCGCGCGCATCGCCGCGGTGAGGCCGGCGCCATCGGCGAGCGCGCGCGCCTGCTGCACCGTCGGCAGCCGCGCCACCTCCGGGTGCGCCTGCACATAGCTGTCGAGCACCGGCACCCATTTTTCCTGGGTCGCGAACACCGCCGCCGAGGCGCCGGCGAAGCCGCGGGTGCCGAAGCAGCGGGCGAGGATCGCGGCGCCGAGATCCATCGAATCGCGGATCAGGTGGCGATATTCGAGGCTGACCTTGCCGGACTTGATCATCTGGCCCTTCAGCACCGCCTCGCTCTCGCGCGAAAAGGCGCCGCAATGCGGGCAGGTGTAGCTGCCATATTCGACCAGCTTGAGCGGTGCTGCGGGATTGCCGAGCACGAAGGCGCCGGCGGGCGTCTCGCGCGTCACCGTCGTCCAGTCAGTGGGAGCGGCGGCGGTGAGCAGGCCGAGGCCGAGGATAGCGAGCGCGGCGCGCAAGGGGGCAGGGATACGCATGGATCAGCCTATCTTGGGGATACCGCGGGTGGCGGCGACGCCAGCGGCCAGTGATTCGAGCACGGCGCGCAGCTCGGGATCGACGATGCCCTTCAATCCCTCGCCGAGCTCGGGCGGCACCGCGGTCGGGTTGGTGCGCGGCGCCTTGGGGATGCGCTTGGCGACGTCGCCCTGGCGGATCTGCATCTTGGCGACCGCAGCATAGCCGAAGAAGCGGTTGACCCGCTCCATGATCTCGGGTGCGATATGCTGCATCATCGGCGCGTGCGCGCCGCGCACCACCAGCGTCAGCACGCCGCCGCTCTTCTGCCCCATCGGAAAGCGGATCGATTCGGGGCTGGAGGCATTGGCCCAGCGCTCGCCGACGATCTCCGGCCAGCGGCTGACGATCGAACTCTGCACGAATCCGAAGCGCTTGAACGCCGCCCCGCCGATCGCGGGCAGCAGTTCGGATACCGCCCGGGAGCGGTTCTGGCGTTGCGGTTCATCCTTCGGGGCGCGGGCGCGCTTGCTCATCGCGCCGCTCATGCCATAGCGCGCGGGTGGACGCCACATGGACTTCTCAGCCCGATCTGATCGCGCCGGCGCTGCTGGCCTGGTACGATAGTCACCGCCGCGAGCTGCCCTGGCGGGCGCGGCCCGGCGAGGTGCCGGACCCTTATCGGGTGTGGCTGTCGGAGGTGATGCTCCAGCAGACCACCGTCGCCACCGTGCGTCCGCGGTTCGAAGCCTGGGTGGCGCGCTGGCCGGATTTCGCCAGCCTGGCGAGCGCGCGCGACGAGGACGTGATGGCGGCCTGGGCGGGGCTTGGCTATTATGCCCGGGCGCGCAACCTGGTCGCGGCGGCCAAGGCAGTGGTCGCCGATCACGGCGGGGTGTTCCCGCCGACCGAGGCCGAGCTGCGCACGCTTCCCGGGCTTGGCGCCTATACCGCCGCGGCGGTCGCGGCGATCGCCTTCAGCCAGCGCGCGGTGGTGGTGGACGCCAATGTCGAGCGGGTGGTGGCGCGGTTGTTCGCGATCGCGACGCCGCTGCCGGGCGCGCGCACCGCAATCCGCGCCGCCGCCGATCTGGTCACGCCTGCAGCCCGCGCCGGTGATTTCGCCCAGGCGATGATGGACCTTGGCGCGACGATCTGCACCTCGCGCCGCCCGCGCTGCTTGCTCTGTCCGCTGCGCGACCACTGCCAGGGCTTTCGCGACGGCGATCCCGAGCGCTTACCGGTCAAGGCCGCCAAGCGCGCGCGGCCGCAGCGTTACGGCACCGTGTTCTGGCTCGAGCGCGACCGCGGGCGCGGCGGCAACGCCGGCCCCGAGGTGCTGCTGGTGCGCCGGCCGGACAAGGGCCTGCTCGGCGGGATGCGCGCGCTGCCGACCGGGCCGTGGGTCGAGCAGGCGCCGGGCCTCTCGCAAGCGCCGGTGGCGGCCGAGTGGCGGCTGCTCGACGAGGGCGTCGAGCATGGCTTCACCCATTTCGACATCGAGCTTGCGATAGCGGTAGCCACGGCCCCCGCCGATCGGGCAGACAGCGCCGGCGAACCGGCCGGGGAGTGGTGGCCGATCGCCGATCTGGCGGCGGCAGGCCTGCCGACGCTGTTTGCCAAGGCCATCCCGGCCGTGAGGAGGAGTGACCGATGAAGCTTGTCCATCGCAGCGCCGGCGTCGGCGTGCTTGCCCTGATCGCCACCGCCGCCTTCGGCCAGGCGCAGCGCCAGCCCCAGGTTCAATCTCAGCTTCAGTCCCCGGCCCAGCCCCAAGCCCAGCCGCAGCCGGGCGCAGCCGCGCCGTCGCGTACCGTGCTGCCGATCACTCAGGCGCTGTTCGAGGGCTATGTGCGCGACGGCAAGATGCCGGGGATCGTCGCCGCTTATGGCGTCGGCGAGCTGCCGACGCTGTTCCCGGCGGCCGGCGCGATCAGCGCCGATCCGGGCGCGGCGGCGGCGGGACCCGACACGCTGTGGCGGGTCTATTCGATGACCAAGCCGATCACCGCGATGGCGGCGATGATCCTGATCGAGGAGGGCAAGATCGGCCTCGACGATCCGCTCGCCAAATACATCCCGGCGTTCAAGACCATGCGGGTCGCGACCAGCCCCGATACCAGCCTCGATTCGGTGCCGGCGACCAAGCAGATCACCATTCGCAACCTGCTCACCCACACCGCGGGGTTGAGCTACAACATCAACGCCAAGGGGCCGCTGCTCAAGGAATATGAGCGGCTCGGCCTGCTGCCGGCGACGGTCAACGCCACGCTCGAGCAGCAGATGCGCCGCGTCCGCCCGGCGACACTCGAGGCGTTCGCCAACCAGGTCGCCAAGGCGCCGCTGATCGCCGAGCCGGGCACCGTGTGGCATTATTCGATCGGCCTCGACGTCATGGGGCGGGTGATCGAGGTGGCGAGCGGGATGCCGTTCGACCGTTTCGTCCAGACCCGCATCTTCGATCCGCTCAAGATGAGCTCGAGCTATTGGACGGTGCCGGCGTCGCAGGTCGGGCGGTTCGCGACCAACTATACCTTCGTGGGCGACACGATGAGCCCGCTCGATCCGGCGCGCTATTCGCCGTGGCTGCAGCCGCCGAGCTTCCCTTACGGCGGCGCCGGGCTGGTGATGTCGGCGCGCGATTACGATCGCTTCCTGCACATGCTCCAGGACGAGGGCACATTGGATGGCGTACGGATCATGAAGCCCGAAACGGTGCGTCTTGCGATGTCCAACCTCCTCCCTGCCGGCGTCACCTTCACCGGCGTCGCCACCACCACCGGCGGCACCCAGGCGACCGCGCCGATGGGCTATGGCGCGGGCGGCTCGGTATATCTCGCCGATGGTCCCGGCGGCATGCCGTCCAAGGGCACTTATGGCTGGGGTGGCGCGGCCGGGACGATCGCCTTCGTCGATCCCGCCAAGCATTTCCGCGGCACGATCATGGTCAATTACTTCCCATCGGACCGCTGGCCGGTGCGCAAGGAGGCAGTGACCGCGCTCGTGCAGGACATGGCACGGTTGCGGCGATGATCGGCTTCACCGGTAGCCCGCTCGATCGCGCCGATCGCCTGCGCCACGACCCGGCGGCGCTGGCCGCGGCGCGAGCCGATCCTGCGGCGCGGCTGCTGGTGATGCACGGCTATGATCCGTTGGTGACGGCGGACGGGTGTCTCGGCTGGGTGCCGCTCGACGAGGCGCCCGCCGGGGTCGAGCTGGCGCTGCTCGGGCTCGATGCCGATTGCCCGCGGTTCGCCGCCGTCACCGGCGAGCGGGCACCGCGGGGGCGCAGCCCGGCGCTGTTCGCGGCGCTCGACGACTTGCGGCCGGGCGAGGCGGCGATCTATGCCGCGGCCCGCTCGCTGCTCGATTGGCACGCCCGGCACCGCTTCTGCGCCAATTGCGGCATGGAAACGGCGATGTTCCGCGCCGGCTGGGGGCGGCAATGCGCCAATTGCGGCACCGAGCATTTTCCGCGGACCGATCCGGTAGTGATCATGATCGCCGAGCATGACGGGCGGGCCTTGCTGGGCCGTCAGGCCGCCTTCCCGCCGGGGCGCTATTCGGCGCTGGCGGGGTTCCTCGAGCCCGGCGAATCGATCGAGGAGGCGGTCGCCCGCGAGCTCGGCGAGGAGGCCGGGATCCGCGTGCGCGATGTTCGCTACGTCGCCAGCCAGCCCTGGCCTTTCCCCTCGTCGCTGATGATCGCCTGCGTCGCGCAGGCCGAGGATGACGCGATCACGCTCGACATCCATGAACTCGAGGACGCCAAATGGGTGTCACGCGCCGAGGTGAGGGCGGTACTCGCCGGCGAACCCGGCTCGTTCCTGCCGCCGCCGCCCTATGCGATCGCGCACTCGCTGCTGACGGTGTGGGCAGGGGAGGCCTAATCCTCTCGACCCTGCCGTCATCCCGGCTTTCGCCGGGATGACAGCGACGGGCAAAACTTACCCCCGCTTCCTCGCCTGCCGGTAGGTGCCCAGCACCCGCAGCCATTTGGCGTGGAACCCCAGTTCCTCCAGCGCCCGGTCAAGCCCGGCGTCGCCCGGCTTGCCCTCGACATCGGCGAAGAATTCCGTCGCCGCGAAGCTGCCGTTGCGCTGGTAGCTTTCGAGCTTGGTGATGTTGACGCCATTGGTCGCGAAGCCGCCCATCGCCTTGTACAGCGCGGCGGGGACGTTCTTCACCTCGAAGATCAGCGTGGTCATCCACGGGCCGTCGCCGCTCGCGGGCTTGCTGCCGCGCGCGAGCACCACGAAGCGGGTCATGTTATGGTCGGCATCGGCGATGTCGCTGGCGAGCAGCTCGAGCCC
Organism: Sphingomonas sp. GW821-FHT09E03; assembly: GCF_059416225.1. Lineage (NCBI taxonomy): Bacteria > Pseudomonadati > Pseudomonadota > Alphaproteobacteria > Sphingomonadales > Sphingomonadaceae > Sphingomonas > Sphingomonas sp. GW821-FHT09E03. The sequence continues at coordinate 6,972 of NZ_JBWKOS010000006.1, forward strand.
GTAGATCGCCGCGGCGCCCGGCGGGGCGAGCGCCGCCACCGCGGGGTCCCGCTGCGCCGCTACCAGCGCCGCGGCTCCCGCAGTGTCGGGGTAGGAGACCGGACGGATGTCATGCGCTTTGAGCCAATGGCGGCACTGGCCGAGCGCCTGGGGGTGGCTCATCGCCTCGCGCACGCCGTCGCGTGGGCCGACCCCCATCAGCGCATGCCTGATGCCGAGGAAATGCTCGCCGGTGATCACCAGCCCCGATTCGGGAAGCAGGAAGTGGATGTCGGCGACGCGGCCGTGGAGCGAATTTTCGATCGGGATGATCGCGCAATCGGCGCGGCCTTCCTGCACCGCCTCGATCGCGTCCTCGAACGAGAAGCAGGGCAGCGGCAGGCCATCGGGAAAGGCCTCCAGCGCCGCGACATGGCTGTTGGCGCCCGGTGCGCCCTGGAACGACACCGCGCGATCGGGCGCGGCGGCGGCGGCCGCGGTCATCGCGGCGACGATCGGGCGGGCGGGGGCGGCGTAGCTGTCCATCCCTCGGCCGTTACGGTCGGCATCGCTTGCCAGCAAGCGCGCGCTTGCGGCGCCTCGCCGGCTTTCCTATGAAACCGGCACAATAATAAGAGGGGACCGCTGGCCTTATGGACAACCGTACCAACACCATCGCCGGCTGGACCCTCGCAGCCTGTGGTGCGGCGCTGGGCTTGTCGATCGTCGGCGGCATGATCTTTCACGGCGAGCGGCCCGAGAAGATGGGCTATGCGATCGAGGGCGTCGAGGCCGAGGGTGGCGCCGGTGGCGAGGCCGCCGCGGTGCCGATCGCCTCGCTGCTCGGCACCGCCGATGCCGCCAAGGGCGCCGAGGTGTTCAAGAAATGCGCCGCCTGCCACACCGCCACGCAGGGCGGCCCCAACGGCATCGGCCCCAATCTCTATGCGACGCTCGGCGAGGGAATCGCCCAGGGCAAGGCGGGCTTCGCGTTCTCCGATGCGCTGAAGGGCGTCGGCGGCAGCTGGGACTTCGACAAGATGAACGCCTGGCTGACCAGCCCGCGCAAGTTCGCGCCCGGCACCAAGATGACCTTCGCCGGCCTGTCCAACCCGCAGGACCGCGCCAACGTCATCCTCTATCTCAACACCCAGGGCTCCAACCTGCCGCTCCCCGCCGCGCCCGCCGCCGGCGCTGCCGCCCCCGCGGTCAAGCCGGCGACCAACGCCGCCAAGGATTCGGTCACCAACGCCGCGGACACCAACAACCTGTCGAACACCGGCAGCCCGGCCTCGGGCGCGCCCTCGATCGATCCCGAAGCGGCGCGGCGCGGCGCCAAGGCGGGAAAATAAGGCGGTCCTTCGGCGGGCTGTCGCCGACCTCGAATCCGTCCATCTAATTCCGTCATCCTGAACTCGTTTGAGGATTCATGGCCCACGGTCGCAACGCGCCGAAGCGGTCGGCCATGGATGCTGAAACAAGTTCAGCATGACGATGAGAGATGCAGACCGGGTGCCCCCTCAATGCGCCAGGTGCGTCACGACCAGCATCAGCATCACCCCTGCCACCACGCACAGGGTGGTCCGCAACCGCTGGTCGCGCGCCAGGCTGCGCGGGACCAGCTCGCAGGCGCCGATGTAGAGGAACACGCCGGCAAAACAGGCGAGCAGCGGCGCCAGCACCCAGCCCGGCAGCTGCACGGCGAGGCCGAGCGCAACGCCCGCGAGCGGCGCCAGTGCGTTGGCGATCAGCCAGCGCAATGCGGTCTTCTGCTGGCTCGCCGCCATCGCCAGGCTGACGCTGTTGACCCCGTCGGCGACGTCATGGGTGAGCACCGCCAGCGCCACCACCCAGCCGACTTCCGGCGCGATCTGGAAGGCGAGGCCCATGCCGATCCCGTCGAGCAGGCTGTGCAGCGTCAGGCTGGCGGGGCCGAGATGCGCCTGCCAGTGCGCGGTCCGCTTGGCGCCGGCGAGCAACCGCGCCAGCAACAGATAGGCCGAGAAGCCGAGCGCCGCGCCGGTCAGCAGCGTCCGCGCGCTGTACATCCCCGCGCCGAACGACAGCGCCTCGGGCAGCAGGTCGAAAAAGGCGACGCCGAGCACGATGCCGGCGGTTGCGGCCAGCAATGGCGCGATCCGGTCCGCCAGCCGCAGGGCAAGCAGCCCGCCGAGCGCGGTCGCCGCGCTCGCCGCCAGCCCGAACAGCAGCGGTATCGCCACGGCCGTGCCCGGCAGGATCGTGGTGGCCTGTGCCGCCGGATGCATCGCGTCTCGTCCCGTCTCTCGTTCCGGCCGCGTCCTTACCGCCGATCCCGGACGGTACAACATATCCCTGGCAGAAAGATACATTATATCTTCCGGGGGCGGACCAGATCCTTGGCTCGGCAAAAAACCGAGGGCACAACCATGCCGCGCCGACGATTCCCGCGTCGCCGACCAAAAATCCTATAGTTTCACCGTGATCTTACGAGCCATGCCCCCACGATCCCGCAACGACCTGCCGATAGTCGCACGAATGGCGCCGTCAGCTTGGGGGGGTGCCGATGTTTAGCTGACAATCGGAGTAGACCATGACCGTTAAGAACATGTGGCCCGCGCTCACCGCGGTGCTGGTCGCCGGCGCGCTGCCGGCCCAGGCGCAGACCGTGACCGCGCCCAAGACCATGACGATCAACGCCGAGGTCACCGGCACCTGCTCGCTCGACAGCACGCCCGACATCGATCTCGGCCAGCTGACGATGAATTCGGGCAACACCGGGCAAGGCGCGGTCAACGTCACCTGCACCAATGGCCTGCCCTATGACATCCTCGCGACGCTCGGCGCCAACTCGAGCGGCGCCTATGCACAGCTGAAGGGCGACACCACCGGCACGCTGCTGCGCTACAATCTGTACAGGGATGCTACCCACCAGACGGTTTGGCCGCAGGCCGCGGTGTCCGGCACGCCCACCCAGGAGGGCGCAGGCAGTGCGCAATCGATCCCCGTCTACCTCCAGATCGTCGATGCCGATCTCAAGGCGGCCAAGGTCGACACCTATCAGGACGCGGTCGACTTCACCGTTTCCTACTGAGCCACGATGACCATCGCCTCCAGGCTGGGGTGGGCGGTCATCGCGGTGCTGGGGTTCGGGGCGGCCTGTCCGCCCCGCGCCCTGGCCCAGGCGATCGTCGTCGCGCCCGTCACCCTGCGTCTTGCCGCCGGTCGCCGCGCGACGCTGCTGCGGATCACCAACAGCGGTGCCGCGCCCACCCGGGTGCAGCTGCGTGCGTTCGGCTGGAGCCAGGGAATTAGCGGCGACGACCGGCTGGTGCCCGCCGACGATGTCGTGATCGGCCCGCCGTTCGCGACGCTGGCGCCCGGCGCCACCCAGGTGGTGCGGCTGTTGTTGCGCGCGCAGGACGCGGCCGCGGCGCCGGCGCGCGAGCGTGCCTATCGCCTGATGATCTATCGCCTGCCCGATCCCGCTGCGGTCACCGCCGGCAAGCGCGCGATCCAGCTGCGGCTCAACCTGTCGCTGCCGGTATTCGTCGACTCCGCCGCGTCCGCCGCGGCGCCGCCGCCCGCGTGGCGGATCGAGGGCGCCCCCGGCCATCGCGAGCTGGTGGTCGTCAACCGCGGCTCCCGCCACCTCCGCGTCGATGCGCTGGCGCTGGCGCCAGCCGGCGGCGCACCGGTGGCGCTGGCAGGCAATGGCAGCCGCTACGTGCTTGCCGGGGCCGAACGGCGCTGGCCGCTGCCGACCGGGCTGGCGCCTGGCGCGGCGCCCGTCACCCTCACCGTCAAGGATGGCGATGCCACCACGACGGTCGTGGTCGCGGCGTCCGCCTCCTGATCCGTGCCGTTCGACGTGCCGCCGGCGATCGTCGTGCCCCGCATGGCCGCCGCTGACGCCATGGCGGAGCCAGCCGCGCCGCCGCCGCCGATGGTGGCCGCGATCGTGCTCAACGGCCGCGACACCGGCGAGATCGTCGAGTTAATCGAGCGCGACGGCGGGCTGTTCGCCCAGGCCGACGATCTGCGCCGCATCGGCCTGATCCTGCCGGCAGGTGCGGCGGGGCCGGTCCGGCTCGATCGCCTGGCGCATGTTCGCGTCAGCCTCGATCGCGCCACCGGCATCGCCTCGATCGAGGCGGATGCCGGCGCGGTCCCCGCTAGCAGGCTCGGCGCGGGCGCAGCGCCCGCGGTGCTGGCGGGCGCGAGCGCCGGGACCGCGCTGGTGCTCGACTATGATCTCGATGTCGAAGGCGAGGGCACAGCCACGCCCACCATTCAGGGCGCGGTCGACGCGCGCCTGTCCCGGGGGCCGTGGGTGGCGGAGACGACGATGACCGCGCGGCTCACCAACGATCCCGAATATCGCCGGCTGGAGACCAGCGTCACCTATTCGGATCCGGTCAGCCTGCGCCGCTACCGCGTCGGCGACGTCATCTCCGGCGGGCTCGATTGGACCCGGCCGGTGCGCATGGGCGGTGTCCAGCTCCAGTCGGATTTCTCGCTGCGGCCCGATCTGGTCACCTACCCGGTGCCGCACGCCAGCGGCACCGCCGCGGTGCCGACCACCGTTAGCGTGCTGGTCGACGGCGTCGAGCGCCTGTCGCAGCAGACCCCGCAAGGCCCGTTCGAGATCCCGCGGCTGCCGGTGATGAGCGGCGCCAATCAGGTGTCGGTGGTCACTCAGGACAGCCTCGGCCGTCAGGTGGTGCAGCAACTCGCTTTCTACGCCAGCCCGTCGCTGCTCGCTGAGGGGCTGAGTTCGCTGAGTGCCGAGGCAGGGCTGATCCGGCGCAATTTCGGCTCGGCGCGCGATCGCTACGGCATGCCGGCTGCCTCCGCGACGCTGCGCCGCGGCCTCGCCGACTGGTTCACCAGCGAGGTCCATGGCGAGTTCGCCGAGCGGCTGGCCAACGCCGGGATCGGCGGCGCGTTCACGCTGGGCAGCTGGGCCACCGCCGCGGTCGCCGCGGCGGGCAGTGTCGGCGGCGGCAGCGCCGGAGCACTGGTGTCGGCGGGGATCGAGCGGGTCACCCGCGGGATCAGCCTCGGCGTCTCGGTGCAGCGCGCCAGCGACGGTTATCGCGATCTCGCCGCGATCAACGGCGAGCCGACCCCGGCGAGCCTGGTTCGCGCGCGGATCGGCGGCCGGCTCGGTGGCTGGGGCTCGTTCGGGGCGAGCTATGCCGCGGTCGGCAGCGCCACCCACCTCGTCTCGCTGAGCTGGTCGGGATCGCTCGGCGCGGCGCTGCGCGCCTTCGCCACCGGCTATCACGATCTCGCCGGCCGCGCCGGCACCGGCGCCACCCTGTCGATGTCGCTGCGCTTCGGCGGCCGCACCACCGCGACCGCCTCCGGCATCCTGTCCGATGGTCGCGCAGGGGGCACGCTCCAGGTCGCTCGCTCGCTCGATGGCGTCGACACGCTCGGCTGGCGTGCGGCGCTGACCCAGGACGGCGCCGCGACCCGGGGCTTTGGCGAGGTCCGCTACCGCTCGGGTATCGGCGAGTTCGGCGCGGGGATCGACCAGGGCTACGGCACCACCCGGCTCCGCGCGACCGCGACGGGTGCGCTGGTGATCGCGCAGGGCGGGGTGTTCGCCGCCAACACCATCGACGACAGTTTTGCCGTGATCGACGCCGATCAGCCCGGGGTCGACGTGTTCCTCGAGAACCGCCTGGTCGGCACCACCGATAGTGAGGGCCGCCTGCTCGCGCCGATGCTGCGTGCCTATCAGGCCAACCGGCTCAGCATCGATGCCGCCGGGCTCGGCCTCGGCATGAGCGTCGATACCGTCGCGCAAACCGTGGTGCCGCCGGCCCGCGCCGGGGTGGTGGTGCGCTTCCCGATCCGCGTCGTCCATGCCGCGACCATGATCCTGGTCGATGCCAACGGCGCGACGCTGCCGGTGGGTAGCACGGTGGCGGTGCGCGGCACCGATCTCGCGACCAGCGTCGGCTATGGCGGCGAGGTCTATCTCGAGGGGCTCGCCGCGCTCAACCTGCTTGACGTCACCGTCGCCGACACCGGCCGCCACTGTACCGCGCGCGCCGATTATCCGGTCGGCCAGCCCGATCTGCCACGGCTCGGAGCGCTCGTCTGCGAGGAGACACCGCCATGATCCGCCGCCTGCTCGCCCTCGTGCCGCTGTTGCTGCTGCTCGCCGCGGCACCGCCGCCCGGCGCCGACTGCAGCGCCGACGTCTCGCCGTTGCAATTCGGCCAGTTCCGCAGCGTCGGCGGCGGCAGTACCGATATTACCGCGAGGATCGTCATCACCTGCACGGCGACGCTCGCCGCGACGATTGCCTATGACATCCGCATCGCGCCGGCGCCCGGTGGCGCAGGCCGGGTGATGCACGGCGCCGTCGGCGATCTGCGCTACGATCTTTATACCTCGCCCACCTATCGCCAGCCGTGGGGAGACGGCACCGGCGGCACCAGCGTGGTCGGCGGCAGCATGACGCTCGCCGCGGGCGAGCGACACAGCGCCAGCTACACCGTCTATGGCCGGATCCTCGTCGATCGCCGGGTCCGCGCCGGAAGCTATGCCGATGCGCCAACGGTGTATCTGGTGGTGCAGTGAGCCAACCTATTGGCCGTCCGCCATCAGCCCGGCGCGATAGGCGAGGCGGAGCACATCGGAAAGGTTCCGCGCGCCGAGCTTGGCCATCATGTTGGCGCGGTGCATTTCGACGGTGCGGACGCTGAGCGCGAGGTGCGCCGCCAGCCCCTTGTTCGACATGCCCATGCCCAGCCCGCGCAGCACGTCGGTCTCGCGCCCGGTGAGTGCGCGCAGCCGGTCCTCTTCCTGGGCCAGCACGCCGGCGGCCTGGATATGCTCGTCGAGCTGGCGGAACACGCGATCGAGCGCGCCGGTCAGCATGTCCTCGGCATAGGGCTTCTCGATGAAATCGGTGGCGCCGAGCTTCATCGCGCGCACCGCGATGTCGATGTCGCCATGGCCGGTCATCACGATCGTCGGGAACAGCGGCAGCCGTTCGCCGAGCTGCTCTAGCACCTGCAGCCCGTCGCGATCGGGCATGCGAAAATCGAGCAGCACGCAGCCGGGCGGCAGGTGACTGACATCGGCGAGGAAGTCGGCACCGTTCAGATACGGCCGGCTCTGCATTCCCACCGTCGCGAGGAACAGGCTGAGCGAGCGGCGGATCGCGCGGTCGTCGTCGACCACATATACCGTCCGCTTGTGATTGGCGGCGCGCAGCCCGAACAGGTGCTCGTCATGTTCGCGCGGCGCGGGGTTTACTCTGTCGTCGCCGAACAACGCGCGACCTCCACCAGGTTCACGATTGTGCGCTTGTGGCGTCATGAAACTCATCAAGCGAGATCGCCTCCGAAGATTGAAGACCAGCGTGGTCGTTACGCACCCAACGCACTTCGCATGTCAGCGGTCGCATTGTTCCGCAACACACCTGGACGTGCGCGCCCGGGGTGAGCTGGGCGTGACCGACGATCAGGAAGCCGGTCGATGAGACATTGCCGATGTCGATGCCGAACTCGCGTCCGTCGGCGTGGCGCACGGTGCCGGCCCGCGACGTCGAATAGCGTGGTGCTCGCTCGGTGCGCTCGTGGCGGTCGGTATCCTCCAGCAGGTCGATCGACAGCGGGAAGGGGAATTGGAAGCCGGCTACCTCGCCCTTGCACCAGCGCACCGTCGCCGGCATGCAATGGCCGCTCGCGAACACCATCGCCACCGCCGCGCCGGGCTGCAGCGGCTGGCTGATCTTGCCCGAGGCGCCGCGCAGCGACAGCGTCAGCAGCCTGACCGCATGGTTGCCGCCATCGTCGATCACCGTCACCGGCCTCAGCATCTGCGCATGGCGCCGCTCGCTGCGCCGCTCAATGCGCGGCCCCACCGGCACGACCGGATCCGCCACCGCCTGTTCGGCAGCTTGGCTCGGCATCGAAAGCTTACGTATCGGGTGCATCGCGATCCTCGTCCGGGCCACGCGGCCACGTCCTCTCGTCGCCGAAAGGTTCGTATTCGACCTTAAACGTCAACCTCGTAAGACTACGGTAGTTGTCGATTGTTGGCCCGAAAGCCTTGCTATCTCGATGCACGCGGCGCGGTGCGATTGCCGCCTCGCGTCCGGCACCGGGCGGCGCCAAGAGCTTCTCGTTCGTATATAAAATATTCCTCGCGGGACGCTGGACGAAGCCGGGCCGGGCCGCTTATCGCTGCGTCACTCTCGTGATCGGGCCGATGTCGTAAATGCGCGTGTTTCATTGGAGTTGCGTCAGCGAACTGGTCCCCGGCCGGGAGCAGGTGGCCGACACGCTGGCGGCGATCCGCGGCGTCTCGCACGAGCGCAACCCAGAGCTCGGCATCACCGGCACCCTGATCTTCACCGGCCATCGATTCGCGCAATATCTCGAGGGCAGCCAGGCCTCATTGGCGTTGTTGCGCGGCAGCATCGAGCGCGATCCACGCCACACCGGCCTCGTCACCATCGCCGAGGGCCCTGCCGCGCGACGCCGGCTTAACCAGTGGGACCTGTCCTACGCCGGCCAATCCTCCTTTGTGGATCAGATTGTCGAGCGCGCGGTACGTGATGCGGCGGGCTCCGCGCGGGCGCGGCTGGTGCGGCTGCTGGTCGAGCTGGCGGCGGGCGATGCCGACTGATCGGCGCTGCTGCGCTTCAGCGTAAAGCACATGTGCGTGCGGTGATCGCGCACCCGCTCCGCCCAGATCTGCCCGCCATGCGCCTCGATGATCGTCCGGCAGATCGAAAGGCCGATCCCCATGCCTTCCGACTTGCTGGTGTTGAACGGGGCGAACAAGCGCTCGGCGATCTCGGGTGCCAGTCCCGGGCCGCTGTCGGCGACGCACACCTTGCACCAGTCGTCGGAGACGATGCTGGTTGAGATCCACAAGCGCCGCTCGTCGCTCTGCTGCACCGCCTCCACCGCGTTGCGCAGCAGGTTGATCAGCACCTGCTCGATCTGCACCCGGTCCACCCGCACGTCGACGGCGGCAGGATCGAGATCGTAATGCACGCGGATGCCGAGCCCGGGTGCGTCGATCAGCGCGATCCGCGCGGCATTGTCGATCAGCTTGGGCAGGCTGCTCAGTTCGCGCCGGCCATCCTTGTGGATCACCAGCTCGCGCAAGTGGCGGATGATGTCGCCGGCGCGCACCGCATTGTCGTCGGCCTCGTCGAGCGCCTCGCGCAGCAGCGCCGCCTCCGCCGCATTGGCGGGGGTCTCGATCTGGCTGATCATCCGCCGGCCGCCGCGCACGTAATTGGCGATCGCGGTCAGCGGCTGGTTGAGCTCGTGCGCCAGCGCCGAGGCCATCGCTCCCATCGCGCTCAGCCGCGAGACGTGGATCAGCTCGCGCTGCATCCGGCGCAGGTTGAAATCGGCCTGCTTGCGATCGTCGACATCCTCGACGGTGCCATACCAGCGGACCACCTCGCCATCGGCATCGAGCCGCGGCGCGGCCCGGGCGTGAACCCAGCGATAGCTGCCGTCGGGCACCAATCCGCGCACCTCGACATGGTTGGCGGTGCGGCTGCGCAGCGTGTCGCGCCACGTCCGCATCAGCAGCGCGCGATCCTCCGGGTGCGCCATCCGCAGCACCTCGCGCGCGCTGCGCTCGGCGCTGGCGACCTTGGCGTCGTGCCACCGGGTGTGGAAGGTCACGGTCATGCCGTCGGGCGATGCGGTCCAGGGATGAAAGGAGCTAAGCTCGATGGTGTGGCGATACAGTTCCTCGCTTTCGTGTAGGATCTGCTTGGTGGCCTCGCTCTCGGCATGCACGGCGTTGAGCTCGCTGGTTCGCGCCACCACCCGCGCCTCCAGCGTGGTCGCGAGCAGCCGCACCTGCTCCTCGGCCGCCTCGCGCTCGTGCAGATAGGCCTCGGCGCGGCGCTGCCGCTCGCGCCCGCGCAGCGCCGCGCGCGCCGCGCTCACCAGCGGTTCCTCGCGCAGCGGCCGATCGATCAGCGTGAGGTTGCCCAGCGCCTCGATCGGCATCGGATAGGTCGGGCGCTCGGTGCCGATGCTGGCGAGCACCAGGAACGGGCAGTCGGACCAGGGCGGCTGGTTGGCCAGCGCTGCCTTCAGCGCCGGCCAGTCAAAGTCGGCGAGCGTCTCCTCGGCGATCACCGCCGCGGCGAGCATCGAGCGATCGATCGCATCGACGATGTCGGCGGCGCTGGCAGCGACGTTCTTCATCCCCGCGCCGGTCAGCATCTCGCGCACCAGCGCACCCCCCACGGCGTCGGGCACCAACACGAGCATGCGATCGGGCAACAGCTTTTCTCCGGAAGCGACATGGCGATGCGCTGACATCACAACTCCCCAACGGTGCAGAGAGCCACGATCAGCGGCCCTAACGGGCGATCCTAGCACATCTGTTAAGGCGCTACGGCATGGTCGGCGGAGAGGCGGCTGCGCAAGGGGAGTTGCGCGAGCGGCACAGTGCCCGGCATAGGCGGCGCCGTCGCGGCGATCCGGAGTGTTCATGACGATCAGTGATTCCGGCCTCGTCGTCGGCCTCGATTTCGGTACCACCAACAGCGTCGTCGCGCTCGCCGGGGCCGGCGAGGCGCCGCGGCTGCTGTCCTTCGCCGGCCCGCTGGCGACCGAGGAGGTGTTCCGCTCGGCCTTGTGTTTCTGGCACGACGAGGAGGCCAAGGGCGGCCTCGCGGTCGAGGCGGGCCCATGGGCGATCGCCGAATATCTCGACTATCCGCAGGACAGCCGCTTCCTCCAGTCGTTCAAGTCGGTCGCCGCCAGCGCCAGCTTCGAAACCGCCTCGGTGTTCGACAAGCGCTACCGGTTCGAGGAACTCGGCCGCCGGTTCCTCGCCGGCCTCGTCGACCATGCCGGAGGCGCGCTCGCCGCACGGCCGCGCCGCCTCGTCGTCGGCCGCCCGGTCGAATATGCGGGCGCGCGGCCCGACGAAGCGCTCGCCCGTCAGCGCTATGACGCGATGTTCGCCGGCTTCGCCGACGAGGTGCACTATGTCTACGAGCCGCTCGGCGCGGCTTACGGTTACGCCGCGCAACTTGACCGCGCCGCGACGCTGCTGGTCGCCGACTTCGGCGGCGGCACCAGCGACTTTTCGGTGGTGCGGGTCGCCGAACCCGGCGCGGCGCGGCGCTGCGTGCCGCTCGGCCATGCCGGCATCGGCATCGCCGGCGATCGGTTCGACTATCGCATCGTCGACCAGCTGGTGCTGCCGATGCTCGGCAAGGGCGGGCTCTATCGCTCGATGGACAAGCAGCTGGAGATCCCGCGCAGCTATTTCGCCGATTTCGCCGACTGGTCGCGGCTCGCGTTGATGCGCAACCGGCGCACGATGGACGAGCTGCGCCGGCTCCAGCGCGGCGCGCTCGATCCCGCGGCGATCGGGCGTATGATCGCGGTGATCGAGCATGAGCTCGGCTACCCGCTCTACGATGCGGTCGGCCGCCTCAAGCGCGCGCTGTCCGCCGACGAGACCGCGCTTTTCCATTTCGCCGGTGCCGGGCTGGAGATCGAGGCCGACGTCACCCGCGCCGAGTTCGAGCGGTGGATCGCCGACGACGTCGCGCGGATCGAGGCGACGGTGGATCGCGCTTTGGCCGCGGCGGCGGTAAGCGAAGCCGAGATCGATCGCGTGTTCCTCACCGGCGGCACCTCGCTGACCCCGGCGGTGCGGCGGATCTTTACCCGCCGCTTTGGCGAGGCGGCGATCATGAGCGGCGGCGAACTCACCTCGATCGCCCACGGCCTCGGCCTGATCGCCCGCGAGGACGACCTCGCGCCCTGGACGGCGTGAGCTACCCGCGTCGCCGCCGAGCCGAACTGCTCAGTGGCGCGACCCCGGCTGCAACAGCACGCCCTTGCCCGACGGCGAGGCTTCCACATCGTCGAGCTGCCGCAACAGATCCGCGAACACGTCGTCGCGTTCGATCGGGAACAGCCGGTTGAAGCCACCGCCGAGCACATCCAAGTCGCGCTGGGTCAGGAACCCCACTGCTACAATCCGCTCGTTGACCACGTCAGCTCCTCCATTCGGAAGACTCCAACCTATCGGGCGCCGGAAGGTGCCATTCGTTACGCTCAAGGCCTGAATATGGATCAGGCGGTGCCCATCACCTGTGCGGCGAACCGCTCCATTTCCTGCTCCTGCGGGCTCATCTGCAACAGCAGCAGATCGAGCCCTGCACCCTCGTAATCGGCGATGCGCTGCTTGAGCTGCTCGGGCGTGCCGACGAGATTGGGCCTGAGCCCCCGGTTGGACACCGAATACTCCTGGATCTTGAGCTCGCGCTCCAATTGGGTGCCCGACAGCCACTGGTCGAAATTGGCATAGCCCGCCGGCAGTTCGCTGACGGTGGTGATCCGTTCCAGCTCTCGCTTGGCCTCGGCCTCGCTATCGCGGACGATCGCATAGGCAGCCATGCCATATTGCATCGGCGCGCCGCCGCCCCTCTTTTCGTTGGCCGCCTCGCGCCGCACCGCCATGTCGGCGATCTTGGGCGCGATCGCCTCGACGGGGTCGCCGTGCATCACATAGGCGTCGCACTGCGCCACGATCATCGCCTTGGCTTTTTCGCTCTCGCCGCCGGCATAGACGGTGGGGCGCTTGGCGGGCTTGGGCGAGCAGATCGCCGCATCGGTCTGGTAGAATTTGCCGGCGAAGCTGAACCGTTCCTCGGTCCACAGCCCGTCGACCACCGTCAGCCATTCCTCGGTGCGCGCATAGCGATCGTCATGCTGGTCGAACTGCAGGCCATATTGCCGGGCTTCGTCAGCCCACCAGGAGGAGACGACGTTGAGCGCCAGCCGCCCGCCCGAGATGCGATCGATGTTGGCGGCCGCCTTGGCAAACAACGCCGGATGGTGGAAGTTGGGCCGCACCGCGACCATGAGCTCCACCGTCTCGGTCACCGCGGCGAGCGCCGCCGCGGTCGACCAGGCGTCGAGCGCGGGCTGCTCGATGCCCTTGATGTCGTTGAGGTTGAGCTCGGCGATCAGGCTGAGGTCATAGCCCCAGCGCTCGGCATTCTGGGTCAGCCGCTTGGCATAGTTCCAGCTCGCGTCCATCCCTTCGTCGGGCACGTTGCGCAGCCAGCCGCCGAACACGGGCATCCAATAACCGTAGCGCATCAGGCTTCCTCGATCCGGCGGAGCAGGTAATCGACCAATTTGTCGTGCGGCTCCCAGCCGAGCACGTCCAACGGCTTGGCGACGAAGTTCGACAGCGCGTTGATGTCGTAGAAGCGCGGAATGCCGTCGCGATCGTCAATCATCACCTCGATGCCGCCGACATCGAGGTCGACTGCGCGGGCGATCCGCTCGGCGGCGTCGACCAGCGCGGGCGCGGGCTGTACCGCGGCCATGCTGATCCCCGAGTCCGCGACGCAGGCATCCGCCGGGCACAGGTCGAACGCGCCGCCGCCGGCGACGTCGATCGCATAAAGGAAGGCGCGGTCGAGCGTCTCGATCCGCGTAATGGTGCCGTTCCGCGCCGGCACATAGTCCTGCACCAGCAGCACGCCATCGACGCTGCTCGGCAGCTCGCCGGCCTCGATCGCATAGTTGAGCTCGGCCATGTTGTCGAAGCGGGTAATCCCCGCGCCCGAGCCGCCGATATTCGCCTTCACCACCAGCGGGAACGACAGGCTTGCCGCCGCCGCGGTGACATCGGCGGCGCGATGGACCACCCTTGTCTCGGGGATCGCGAGGCCGAGGCTGGCGATCAGCGACAATTGCCGTGCCTTGGAGGCGTCGATCGCGAGCACGTCGGCGCCGTTGACCACCTGCGCGCCCGCGCGGCCCCAATGATCGAACAGCGCGGTAGCGTAGAAGATCGGGTGCTCGCCGTCGCGCAGGAAGCTCGACATGGCGATGCGGTTGAGCACCACGCGGGCAGGGGGCGCCTGGTCGGCGGGATCCCAGAAGCCGTCGGGGCGCAACGCGGTGTAATCCACCCCCCGCCGGTCCAGCGCCGCGAACAGCGGCGTGAACCAGGCGGGATGCTCGAAGAGAACGGCGAGATCGGTCATGCCTGCGCGATTACCGGGGGTTGGCCGGCGCGCCAACCCCAGCGCCTGCGATTACCAGCTGAGCCCGGCGCGGGCGTAGAGGTAACGGCCGTTGAACCCGAACGGCGAATAATAAGGGAAGCCCACCACCCCGGTCGAGTTGTTCGCCGCGATCGTATAGTCCGGATAAACGTCGAACAGGTTGCTGACGCCAAGACCGATCTGCGCGCCCTTGGTGGCTTGGTAACGCAGCTCGAGGTCGGTCACGAGCTTGCGCCCGGTGTTGACGTCGGCGGCCTCGGTGGTGCCCGGCTGGTTGACGTTGCCATAATAGGTCAACCGCGCGAGCGCGCCGAGCTTCTCGAGCGACCAGTCGATCGTACCTGTCACCTTCTCGCCCGGCGTGCCTTCCTCGAGCTGAAGGATCCGGCTGCGCGCGAACAGCGAGGTCGCGGGGATCAGCGCCGTCGAGGTGCCGTTGACCCGGCGCTCGGCGTCGATGGTGTTGACGTTGCCGGCGACCGTGAAGTCGAACGCCCCCGCCGCGGCGGTGCGCGCACGGTAATGCGCGACCGCGTCGATCCCCCGCGTCTCCGAGCGCAGCCCGTTGATGAAGAAGCGCGCCGCCGAGACGTTGAACGGCGCGAGCAGTGCCGCGACCTGCGGGTTGAGCGTCGCCGCAATATTCTCCGACAGCCCGAGCTGGTCGCGGATCTTGATCCAATAGCCGTCGACGGTGAGGTCGAAGCCGCCGAAGCGGATCACCGTGCCGGCCGAGAAGTTGGTCGACTTCTCGGGCTCGAGCTGGCGGCCGCCGAGCGCGGTGGCGACCGGGTTGGTCGAAGGATAGGTGCCGGTCAGCACCGGCGAGCCGTTGACGATCACCGAGGCGACCTGGGTGAAATATTGCTGCTGCAGCGCTGGCGCGCGGAAGCCGGTCGAGACCGCGCCGCGCAGCGCGAACCAGGGGGTGAAATCATAGCGTGCCGAGATCTTGCCGGTCGCGGTCGAGCCGAAGTCAGAATAATCCTCGACGCGGCCGGCAAGCCCGACGAGGAACTTGTCGGTGAGCTGCGCCTCGAGATCGAGATAGCCGCTGACGTTGCGTCGGCTGGCGCTGACGACATTGGCGGGCGAGAAGCCGCCGAAGCCCTGTGCGCCCGGTGTGCCGGTGGTAACCCCGGTCGGGTAGTCGTAGGAAGCCTGCTCGCCGGCATTGATGTCGAACCACTCGCGCCGGCCCTCGACGCCGAAGGCGACGTTGAGCGACTGGAAGACATCGAACTTGCGGCTGACATCGACGCCGGCGACGAACTGCTGGTAGGTCAGCCCGCCATCGTCGAAGTTGCGCGGCGTGGCGGCGCCGTACGAGTAATTGGCCGAGTTGAGCGTGCGGAAGTCGATCTCGTTGCGGCCGTAGCTGACGTTGAGGTCGACGTTCCAGCCGATCACCTCGCCCTTCAGCCCCAGCGCGGTGTTGAGGTCCTTGGACTTGGTGTTGATGATCGGCAGGAAGCCGCCGGGCAGGCCGACCGAGGCGAGCGTCGTCGTCAGCGCCGCCGTGGTCGGCAGCCGCGGGAAGGCGGCGCCGCGGGTGTCGCGATCCTGGTAGCCCGCCCAGCCGTAGAGCTTCCAGCTGTCGGTCAGCGAGGTGCCGGCATTGGCGAAGATGCTGTACTGCTCGACCTCGGGGTCGCCGAACCGGCCGGTGACGCGACTGGGGGTGACGCGCGGGTCGAAGTCGGCGCGGTTGGTCGGCTCGCGGTTGAGATACTCGCCCGAGACGGTGAGGAAGCCGTCGTCGCCAAAGCCCAGCCCCTGCCACGCCGAGGCAGTCACGGCATGCTCGCCCGTGGTGCTGCGGCTGCCGCGCGCGGTGTCGATGTCGGTGTTGTAGAAGCCGTAGTTGACGCTCGCGCCGCCACCCGAGCGGGCTTCGCGCAGCCTGAGATTGACGACGCCGGCGATCGCATCCGAGCCATATTGCGCCGAGGCGCCGTCGCGCAGCACCTCGATCCGGTCGAGTGCGACGGTCGGGATGGTGTTGAGATCCACCGCCGCCGAGCCGCGGCCGACCGAGCCGTTGGTATTGAGCAGCGCCGAGGTGTGGCCGCGCACGCCGTTGATCAGCACCAGCGTTTCGTCGGGCGAGAGGCCGCGCAGCGAGGCGGGGCGGATCGCGTCGGTGCCGTCGGTCGCGGCGGCGCGCGGGAAATCGATCGAGGGCACGGTGGCGGCGAGCGCGGCGCCGAGCTCGGTGGTGCCCTGGCGCTGCAGCGTGGTCGCGCTGATCACGTCGACCGGCGAGACGCTGTCGAGCTTGGTGCGGCCTTCGGCGCGGGTGCCGGTGACGATGATGTCGTTCTGCTCGACGGTGACCGGGGCGACGCCCGGGGCGGCCTCGCCTTCGGTCGTGGCGGGCGTGGTCGCCTGGCCGGCGTCCTGGGCCGCGGCGGCTTGGGCGGCGAGCAGCGCGAGGGAGGAGCCGGCGATCGCCAGCACGGCGCGGTTAAACTTCACGAATGTCACCCTTTAATCCTGATCGGGCCAGGATAGCCGAGCGTGCGCGGGCAATCTCCATCATCTGTATAGGCGATGGCACAGATTTTCTTTGCGCCGGAACGAGCCGCGCGGAGGATGAAAAACGGGAGACCCCGCCTACCCGGCGTCGCCGGCCATCGTCACGATGCGCCCGTCCACCACGCCTACCGGCCACGCCGTCAGCCGCGCCCCGGGGCAGGGGCCGCCGACGCAGGCGCCGCTCGCGATGTCGAACAGCGCCGCATGCCAGCTGCACGCGATCAGCCCGCCGTCGGGCGTTAGATAGCCGTCGAGCACCTGTGCCAGCGGCAGCCCCATGTGCGGGCAACGATCGACATAGCCAAACACCGCGTCGCCGCGCCGGACCACGAAGCCGTGGAACCGCCCCGCGCGCAGCTGCAACACGAAGTTGCGCGCGCCGCCGTCGGGGACGATGTCGAGCGCGCCCAGCGTCACCCCCGCCGGCGTCGCCGCCAGCCGCGCGTCGGCGCTCACCTCGGCAGCACCGCCTTGGGGAAGTCGGCCCACACCGCGTCATAGTCGAGCTGGGCATGCTCCAGCGCATAAGCCGTCGGCCGATACGGCCAGCAGCTCTCGACCATGAACGCCATCGTGCCGTCGATCTTGTGCGGCTTGAGGTCGGCGGTGCTCGCGCCCTGCCAGCTGGCGAGATCGGGCCCATGCCCCGCCATCAGATTGTGCAGCGACAGCCCGCCGGGCGCGAAGCCTTCCGCCTTGGCGTCATAGGCGCCGCGGATCAGCCCCATCGCCTCGCTCATCACGTTGCGGTGGAACCACGGCGGCCGGAACGTCCCCTCCGCCACCATCCAGCGCGGCGGGAAAATGACGAAATCCGCGTTGGCGCGGCCGGGGACGTCCGACGGCGAGGTCAGCAGCGTGAAGATCGAGGGATCGGGGTGGTCGAAGCTCACCGTGTTGATCGTGTTGAACCGGGAGAGGTCATAGCGCCACGGCGCCAGATTGCCGTGCCAGGCGACCACATCGAGCGGCGAATGGTCGAGCGTGGTCGTCCACAGCGAGCCCATGAACTTCTGGATCACCTCGCACGGTTCATCGCGATCCTCGAACCACGCCACCGGCGTCTCGAAGTCGCGCGGGTTGGCAAGGCCGTTGGCGCCGATCGGGCCGAGATCGGGCAGCCGGAACAAAGCACCATGGTTCTCGGCGACATAGCCGCGCGCCTCGCCATCGGGCAGCAGCGCGCGAAACTTCACCCCGCGCGGCACCAAAGCGATCTGCCCGGGCGCGATCTCGATCCGCCCGAGCTCGGTGAGCAGCTCGAGCCGCCCCGCTTGCGGAATGAACAGCAGTTCGCCGTCGGCGTCGGTGAAGACGCGGGTCGTCATGTCGCGCCGCGCGGCGTAGAGATGCACCGCGACGCCCTCGAGATCGGCGGGGTCGCGGTTGGCGATCATCGTCACCAGGCTGTCGACCAGGTCGAGCGGCTCGCCTGGCGCGGCAAGCGGGTCCCAGCGCAACCGGTTGGGCGCGAGCGGCGCATCACCGGTGCCGGGCGCAAACAGCGTGGCGCCCTCGTAGCGCGTATAAGGCGGATGCTCGGCGGTGGGCCGCATCCGGTACAGCCACGAGCGCCGGTTCTCATGCCGCGGCGCGGTGAAGGCGGTGCCCGAGAGCTGCTCGGCATAGAGGCCGAACGCCGGCCGCTGCGGCGAATTGCGCCCGATCGGCAGCGCGCCGGGCACCGCCTCGGTCGAGACATGGTTGCCGAAGCCGGGGATATAGTCGCTCACGGGCCGTCCTTCCTGCCGCACTCCTCGAGGGGAAAGCGGCCTCATGCGTCGACGGTGATCACCCCGCGGCGGATCTGGTCGAGCTCGATCGATTCGTACAGCGCCTGGAAGTTGCCGTTGCCGAACCCCTCATTGCCCTTGCGCTGGATGATCTCGAAGAAGATCGGCCCCACCATTGTCTCGGTGAAGATCTGCAGCAGCAGGCCTTCCTCGCCGACATTGCCGTCGATCAGGATGCGGTTCTTGCGCAACCGCTCCAGATCGTGGCCATGGCCGGGCACGCGCTTGTCGACGAGCTCGTAATAGGTCTCGATCGTGTCCTGCAGCTTCACCCCGCGGGCGCGCAATTTCTCCACCGTCTCGAAGATGTCCTCGGTGGTCAGCGCCAGATGCTGGATACCCTCGCCGTTATAGTCGCGGATGAACTCCTCGATCTGGCTCTTGTCGTCCTGGCTCTCGTTGAGGGGGATGCGGATCGCGCGGTCGGGCGCGATCATCGCCTGGCTGAACAGCCCCGTCGCCTTGCCCTTGATGTCGAAATACTTCTGCTCCTCGAAGCCGAAGATCTGGCCGTAAAAGGCAGACCAGGTGCGCATCTGGCCGCGGCGGACATTATGGGTAAGATGGTCGAGCAGGTCGAGCCCGACGCTGTTCTCCGCCTCGGCCTGTTCGGCGCCGGGCACCTGGTGCCAGTCGTCGTACAGGGTGGCGCCATTGCCGTGGCGATCGACCAGATACAGCAGCGAGCCGCCGATCCCCTCGAGCACATAGCTGCCCTCGCCGAGCGCGCCGCCCGCCGCATCGCCGGGCTTCGCCCCGCGCGCCAGCGCCGCCTCATAGGCCTCGCGCGCATTGCCGACGCGAAACGCCATGCCGCTCGCCGACGGCCCGTGCGCGGCGCGGAAGTCGGCGGCATGGCCGCTCGGCTCCTGGTTGAGCAGCAGGTTGATCTGGCCCTGCTTGTAGCGCGTCACCGCCTTGGTCGGGTGCACCGAGGCGGCGACGAACCCCAGCTGCTCGAACTGGTGGGCGAGCGCGTCGGGATCGGGCGAGGTGAATTCGCAGAACTCGAACCCGTCGAGGCCCATCGGATTGACGTCCATGTGATCCATGACGGCATCCTCTCCTATTATTTTTTTGGTATCGTTCGTTACCAACTCTTCTGCGTGATTGCCCGGATCGTGTCAACTGATACTAACTGGGGTTATGACCGGACTGGCGCTCGACGACTTCATCCCCTTCCGCCTCTCGGTGACCTCCAACCTGGTCAGCGATTCGATCGCGCGTGCCTATGAGGCGCTGTTCGCGCTCACCATCCCCGAATGGCGGCTGGTCGCGGTGATCGCGGAAACCGGCGGCATTACCCAGCAGGCGATCGGCCAGCGCACGCTGATGGACAAAGTGACGGTGAGCCGCGCCGCGATCGCCTTGGTCGAGCGCGGGCTGCTCGCCCGCCGCGCCAACCCCGACGACCGCCGCTCGCACCTGCTCGATCTCACCGACGCGGGGCGCGACCTCTATGCCGCGGTCGCGCCCAAGGCGCTCGACCTCGAACGGCGGCTGTTCTCCGGCTTCTCGGCGCAGGAGATCGACGGCTTCGTCACCATGCTGCGCCGCATCGACGCGGTGACGCTGGCACTGCGTAACGAGCGCCCCGGCTAGCCGCAATCCGCCGGCGCATGAGCCGGATCATCCCGCCTTCACCCGCGCGCGGAAGCGGTGCAGCAACGGCTCGGTATATCCATTGGGCTGGCGCACACCCTCGAACACCAGCGCCCGCGCCGCCTGAAAGGCGAGGCTGTCGCCGTCCGGCCCGATAAGCGGCCGGTAGGCCGGATCACCGGCATTCTGCGCATTCACCTTGGCCGCCATCCGCCGCAGCGCGCCTTCGGCCTCGTCGACGGTGGCGACGCCGTGCAGCAGCCAATTGGCCATGTGCTGCGAACTGATCCGCAGTGTCGCACGATCCTCCATCAGCCCGATGTCGTGGATGTCGGGCACCTTGGAACAGCCCACCCCCTGGTCCACCCATCGCACCACATAGCCGAGGATGCCTTGCGCGTTGTTGTCCAGCTCCGCGGCGATCTCGTCCGGCTGCCAGTTACGCCCGGGCGCGATCGGTATCGTCAGCAGCTCGTCGAGCCCGGTGACCGGCTCGGCGGCGCGCACCGCCTGCCGCGCAGCGACGTCGATATAGTGATAATGCATCGCGTGCAGCGTCGCCGCGGTCGGGGAGGGCACCCAGGCGGTGGTCGCGCCGCTCAGCGGGTGGGCGATCTTCTCCGCCAGCATCGCCGCCATCCGGTCGGGCGCCGCCCACATTCCCTTGCCGATCTGCGCGCGGCCCGCGAGCCCGCAGGCCAGCCCGATCTGGACGTTGCGATCCTCATAGGCGCGGATCCACGCCGCCGCCTTCATCTCGCTTTTGCGCACCATCGGCCCCGCCGCCATGCAGCTGTGGATCTCGTCGCCGGTGCGATCGAGGAAGCCGGTGTTGATGAACACGATCCGGTGGCGCACCGCATTGATGCAGGCGGCGAGATTGGCCGAGGTCCGCCGCTCCTCGTCCATCACCCCCACCTTGATCGAATGGCGGGCAAGGCCGAGCAGATCCTCCACCGCGTCGAACAACGCGTTGGTGAACGCCGCCTCCGCCGGCCCGTGCATCTTCGGCTTGACGATGTAGATCGATCCGGTGCGGCTGTTCGCCAGCGGGCCGCGGTGCTGCAGGTCGTGGAGCCCGATCAGGCTGGTGACGATCGCGTCAAGGATCCCCTCGGGCGCCTCGCCGCCATCGGGCAGCAGCACCGCTGGCGTCGTCATCAAATGGCCGACGTTGCGGACGAACAGCAGGCTGCGCCCAGGGAGCACGATCGCCTCGCCCGCGAGGCCGACATAATCGCGATCCTCGGCGAGCCGCCGCGTCACGGTGCGGCCACCCTTGGCGAACGTCTCTTCGAGCGTGCCGGTCATCAGCCCCAGCCAATTGCCATAAGCGGCGACCTTGTCGGCGGCGTCCACCGCGGCGACCGAATCCTCGAAGTCGACGATGGTGGTCAGCGCCGATTCGAGCAGCACGTCGGCGATCCCCGCCGGATCGCCGCGCCCGATCGGATGGCGGTCGTCCACCACCAGCTCGATGTGGAGGCCATGGTGGCGGAACAGCCAGTTCGCGCCGCGCCGCCCGATCAGCTGCGCATCGTCGACGATCAGCGCCGGTATCTCCTCCGCCGCGACCAGGTCCGCCCAGTCGATCGCGAGCGGCACCGCCTCGTCGAGGAACGCCTTGGCCCGCGCCACCACCGCAGCGCCGCGCGCCTGGTCGTAGCCGCCCCCCGCCGGCGGCGCGCCGAGCGCGTCGGTGCCGTACAGCGCGTCATACAGGCTGCCCCAGCGCGCATTGGCGGCATTGAGCAGGAAGCGCGCGTTGAGCACCGGCACCACCAGCTGCGGGCCCGCTAGGCTTGCCACCTCGTCGTCCACCCCGCGCGGGTCGATCGCGAACGGCGCCGGCTCGTCGACCAGATAGCCGATCTCGCGCAGGAACGCCTGATAGGCTTTCTGGTCGACCGGCTGCCCGGCATGGGCGCCATGCCATTGGTCGAGCGCCGCCTGCAGCCGGTCGCGGGTGTCGAGCAGCGCCTGATTCTCGGGCGCGAAGGCGGTGAAGATCGCCGCCGCCCCTTCCCAGAATGCCTCGGGCGCGATCCCCGTGCCCGGCAGCGCCTGCCAGTCGATGAACGCGGCCAGTTCCTCGGCCACCTGCAATCCTGCTCGCTCGATCATCCCGGTCCTCGTTCGTGGGTGGGTGTGGAGGAACTATAGCATGCCCGTGAGGAGTCGACCCGTCCTTGAACGTCTACGTCATCCTGAACTCGTTTCAGGATCCATGGCCCACCCGTCGAGCCAGGCGGAACGGTTCGGCCATGGATGCTGAACCAAGTTCAGCATGACTGAGGAGTGGAGCAGGCGCGCAGCTGTCGCCGCCAACCGCAAACCCCTTGCCTCGCTCCCCCGACCGGCGCAGAGCCGCCCGAAAAATAGGAGAGCATGCCATGCGCATCATCGACCATCACATCGTGGGTGGCGGCGCCGGATCGAACGTTGGCGGCGGCGGCCCGCACACCGGCGCCACCCGCACCGGTGACGTGTTCGATCCCAACACCGGCCAGGTCCAGGCCACCGTCACCCTCGGCACCCGGGCCGATCTCGACCGCGCGGTCGCCGCCGCGCAGGCCGCCCAGCCCGGCTGGGCCGCGACCAACCCGCAGCGCCGCGCCCGCGTCATGTTCCGCTTCAAGGAACTGGTCGAGGCCAGCATGGACGATCTCGCCCACCTGCTCTCGTCGGAACACGGCAAGGTAATCGCCGATTCCAAGGGCGACATCCAGCGCGGGCTCGAGGTGATCGAATTCGCCTGCGGCATTCCGCATATCCTCAAGGGTGATTACACCCATGGCGCCGGTCCCGGGATCGATGTCTATTCGATGCGCCTGCCGATCGGCATCGGCGCCGGCATCACCCCATTCAACTTCCCCGGCATGATCCCGATGTGGATGTTCGGCGTCGCCATCGCCTGCGGCAACGCCTTCATCCTCAAGCCGTCCGAGCGCGATCCGTCGCTGCCGGTGCGCCTCGCCGAGCTGATGCTCGAGGCCGGCGCGCCCGAGGGCATCCTCCAGGTCGTCCATGGCGACAAGGAGATGGTCGATGCGATCCTCGATCATCCCGCGATCGGCGCGGTCAGCTTCGTCGGCTCGTCCGACATCGCGCATTATGTCTACCGCCGCGGCGTCGAGGCCGGCAAGCGAGTCCAGGCGATGGGCGGCGCCAAGAACCATGGCGTGGTCATGCCCGATGCCGATCTCGACCAGGTCGTCGCCGATCTCGCTGGTGCCGCCTTCGGCTCGGCGGGCGAACGCTGCATGGCGCTGCCGGTGGTGGTGCCGGTCGGCGACAAGACCGCCGACGCGCTCCGCGCCAAGCTGATCCCCGCGATCGACGCGCTGCGCGTCGGCGTCTCCACCGATGCCGAGGCGCATTACGGCCCGGTGGTCAACGCCGCGCACCGCCAGCGCATCGAGCAATGGATCCAGACCGGGGTCGACGAGGGCGCCGAGCTGGTGGTCGACGGCCGCGGCTTCGCGCTCCAGGGCCATGAACAGGGCTTCTTCATCGGCCCCTCGCTGTTCGACCATGTCACCCCGCAGATGAGCGCCTATCAGGAAGAGATCTTCGGCCCGGTGCTGCAGATCGTCCGCGCGCCCGATTTCGAGACCGCGCTGCGCCTGCCGAGCGATCACCAATATGGTAACGGCGTCGCGATCTTCACCCGCAACGGCCATGCCGCGCGCGAGTTCGCGGTGCGGGTCAACGTCGGCATGGTCGGGATCAACGTGCCGATCCCGGTGCCGGTCGCGTACCACAGCTTCGGGGGCTGGAAGCGCTCGGCGTTCGGCGACACCAATCAGCATGGCCTCGAGGGCGTCAAGTTCTGGACCAAGGTCAAGACGGTCACCCAGCGCTGGCCGGACGGCTCGGCGCTCCCCGGCGGCAGCGAGGACGGCGGACCCTCGCGCGTCCAGGATGCGTTCGTCATCCCGACGATGGGCTGACCGGCCCGCAACGGATGAGGACTTCCATGCGCACCCACCTGACCGCGACCCTGCCGATCGCCACCGCCCTGCTGCTCGCCGCCTGCGGCGGTGGTGGCGCTGCGGGGGGCAATGGCTCGTCGCAGGCCGAGCCCGCGGCGGCGCAGGCCCAGTCGCAGCCCGACGATCTGATGGAGGACCAGCAGAATACGCTGGTGCCGGTCGCGGCGCCGTCGCCGAGCCCGGTGGCCGGCATCCCCGCGGGCTTCCAGGGCCGCTGGGGCCTCACCGACAGTGATTGCGAACCCGGCCGCGCCGACGCCAAGGGGCTGATGACGATCGCCGGCGACAAGCTCTCCTTCTACGAATCGCGCGGCACCGCAACCGGCATCAAGGCGATCGCCGCGACCACGCTCACCTTCACCCTCCCGGTCAGCGGCGAAGGCCAGACCTGGAACGAGGCGACCACGCTCACCCTGCTCGACGAGGGCAAGACGCTCCAGCGTCAGGTCGCCAAACCGGCAGGCTCCTTCCGCTATTCGCGCTGCCCCAGCTGAGGACCATCATGCAATTCGACCTCACCGACGATCAGCGCGAGATCCAGGAGCTCGCGCGCCGCTTCACCGCCGATCGGATCACGCCGCATGCGGCCGAATGGGACGAGAAGCACATCTTCCCGCGGCCGACGATCAAGGCCGCCGCTGATCTCGGCTTCGCCGCGATCTACGTCTCGGAAGGATCCGGCGGCATCGCGCTCGGCCGGCTCGAGGCGGCGCTGATCATGGAGGCGATGGCCTACGGCTGCCCGTCGACCTCCGCCTTCATCTCGATCCACAACATGGCGAGCTGGATGATCGACCGGTTCGGCTCGGCGAGCGTCAAGGCCAAATACCTGCCCGATCTCGTCACCATGGATCGCCTCGCGAGCTATTGCCTGACCGAGCCGGGCTCGGGCTCGGACGCTGCCGCGCTCAAGACCCGCGCGGTGCGCGACGGCGACGACTATATCGTCACCGGCACCAAGCAGTTCATCTCGGGCGCCGGCGAGAATGAGGTCTATGTCACCATGGTCCGCACGGGTGAGGAGGGCCCCAAGGGCATTTCCGCGCTGGTGATCGAGAAGGGCATGGCCGGCGTCAGCTTCGGCGCGCAGGAGAAGAAGCTCGGCTGGCATTCGCAGCCGACCGCGCAGGTCATGTTCGACAATGTCCGGGTGCCCGCCGAGAACCTCGTCGGCGCCGAGGGCGAGGGCTTCCGCATCGCGATGATGGGGCTCGACGGCGGCCGGCTCAACATCGGCGCCTGCAGCCTCGGCGGCGCCCAGCGCTGCCTCGACGAGGCGATCCGCTATACCAAGGACCGCCAGCAATTCGGCAAGCCGATCGCCGATTTCCAGAACACCCAATTCACCCTCGCCGACATGGCGACCGAGCTCGAGGCCGCGCGCGCGCTGCTCTACATGGCGGCCGCCAAGGTCACCGCCAACGCGCCGGACAAGACCCGCTTCGCCGCCATGGCCAAGCGCCTCGCCACCGACACCGGCTCGGCCGTGGTCGATCGCGCGCTGCAATTGCACGGCGGCTACGGCTATCTGCAGGACTATCCGATCGAGCGCTTCTGGCGCGATCTGCGCGTCCATTCGATCCTCGAGGGCACCAACCAGGTGATGCGGATGATCGTCGGCCGCGACCTCACCCGCCAGTAATCAGGAGATACTTATGGCACGCGTCGCCTTCATCGGCCTCGGCAACATGGGCGGCGGCATGGCCGCCAATCTCGCCGCCAAAGGCCATGACGTTCGCGCCTTCGACCTCAGCGAGCCCGCGCTCGCCAGGGCGGAAGCGGCTGGCTGTCTCCGCGCGGCCAGCGCCGCCGCAGCGATCGAGGGCGCCGAGGCGGTGATCACCATGCTCCCCGCCGGCAGCCATGTCGCGGGCGTCTATGCCGACGCGATCTTCGCCGGCGCGGCGCCATCGGCGGTGCTGATCGATTGCTCGACGATCGACGTCGCCACCGCGCGGCGCCTCGGCGAGGAGGCCGCGACCCGCGGGTTCGCCGCGGTCGATGCGCCGGTCTCGGGCGGGATCGCCGCCGCCCAGGCGGGCACGCTCACCTTCATGGTCGGCGGCAGCGCGGAAGGCTTCGAGCGCGCCCGTCCGTTCCTCGACGCCATGGGCAAGGCGGTGATCCACGCCGGCGCGAGCGGTGCCGGCCAGGCCGCCAAGATGTGCAACAACATGATCCTCGGCGCGACCATGATCGCCACCTGCGAGGCGTTCGCGCTCGCCGACAAGCTCGGGCTCGACGCGCAGCGCTTCTACGACATCGCCTCGGTCAGCTCGGGCCAGAGCTGGTCGATGACCACCTATTGCCCGGTCCCCGGCGTCGGCCCCGAGACGCCCGCCGATCGCGATTACCAGGGCGGGTTCGCGGCGGCGCTGATGCTCAAGGACCTGCGCCTCGCGATGCAGGCCGCCGACCAGGCCGGCGCCACCGTGGCGCTGTCCAGCGAGGCAACCGAACTCTACGAGCGCTTCGTCGCCGCCGGGCAGGGCGACACCGATTTCTCCGCCATCATCCGCACGCTCTAGGCGGGCGGGCGAGGGGGCACGGCGGGCGGGCCGTTACTGCCCGGCACCCATCAGCTGGTCGCCATTGGCATTGGCGGTCTCGGTGCTCGAATCATAGGGCACCGGCGGCGACCACCCTTCGCCGGCGGGAAGATCGGTTACCTCCACCATGCTGCCGACGCTGGTCACCGCGAACAGCTTCTTGGCGAACGCGGTCGGCACCCGGATGCAGCCGTGGCTCGCGGGGAAGCCGGGGTTGTTGCCGGCATGGATGGCGACGCCATCCCAGGTCAGCCGCTGCATGAACGGCATCGGCGCGGAATCGTACAGGTTGCTCTTGTGGCTCTCCTCCTTCTGGAGGATCGGGAACACGCCGACGGGCGTCTCCTTGCCATCCTTGCCGGTGGAGACGGTCGACGCCGCGATCAGCTTCTCGCCGCGATAGACATAGGCCTTCTGGTCGGCGATCGAGATCACCACGCTGACCGGCTGCATCGAGGCGCCATCGGCCCAGACGAACTTGTTGGGGCCGAGCGTGGTGGCCTCGCCCGCTACCGCGACTCCGGAGTCGCCGCCGCCACCGCCGTTCGCCGCCGTAGCCGGCGCCGCGAGCACGCTCGCCGGCGCGATGATGAAAAGCGCCGCGCCGCAAGCGGCAAGCAATTTCTTCATCTTTTCAGTTCCTTCGTAACCCAGAAGACTCGCCGGCCCAACGCACCGCGGCCGGGTTGGTGCCATCGCCCGGGTCGGCCAGGCGGAGGCCGCAATGCGGCCAATGGAGGGAGCGCTGCGGCAACCTGCGGATAAGGTTGCGGAAATTTAAGGTAGAAAATGCTATATAAAGTCTCGCGGGAAACGACCGGGGCTTAGATTAACTCGATGATGAACGAGCGTGATGTGGCGCGTGATCGGCGCGCGATCGTGAAGAACGGCCTGCTGCTGGCAGGCGTGTTGGCCGTGCCGGGCACCGTGTCTGCCGCCGCACGCAAGTTGACGCAGCGTGATCTGAGGCCGATCGGCGAACCACCGGTGCCGGCACCGCGTGCGATCGCCGTCGCGGCCCGTCCGATCACCTCGCCCAAGGTTGTCCGCCCCGATCTGATGCGCCAGGCGATGGCCGCGCTCGATCGCCACGGCAACCGCATCAGCCACCGCGACCGGATCGCAATCGCCGACATGTCGGCGCCGTCGGGCCAGGCGCGCTTCCACCTCGTCGATCTCGCCAACGGCAAGAGCCAGTCGTTCCTGGTCGCGCACGGCAGCGGCTCGGATCCCTCGCACACCGGCTATCTGCAGCGCTTCTCCAACGCCGAGAATTCCAACGCCAGCTGCGAAGGCGCGTTCGTCACCGCCGATTATTACGTCGGCAAGCACGGCCGCTCGCAGCGCCTGATCGGCCTCGACCGCACCAACGACAACGCGCTCGCCCGCGCCATTGTCGTTCACTCGGCTTGGTATGCCAACGCCGACATGATCAAGTCGCACGGCATGCTCGGCCGCAGCCAGGGCTGCTTCGCAGTCGGCGAAGGCGAGCTCGACAAGGTCTTCGCGCTGCTCGGCCCGGGCCGGATGATCTACTCCGCCAAGGTGTGACGGGGGGGCGCTCCCTCGTCTACTGACGCCACCGCCGCACCGCGCCGACCGCGCCGCTCCACAGCAGCGTCTCCACCCCCGCATAACCCAGCCCGAGATGCGCCGGCCGCGCCGCGAGCACGTCGGCGACGCTCACATTCCCCGTGCGCAGCCCGGCGCGGCCGATCGCGCGCCAGCGGCGGGCGGTTTCCCAGCGGATCAGCCTGAGGCTCTCGGCATCGGGCCGCGCCGCGGCGACGAACGCCGCCTGCAGCGTCGTGATCGCCGCGCCCAGGCGGATCAGCGTCGCGCGGTCGGGCACCGGCAGCCTCGCCATATTGTGCCGCACCAGCAGCTGCGCCGCCGCCTCGCTGCCGTCGCCGAGCACGGGCCGATAGCGATCGGCGAGCACCTGCGTCGCGCTCGTTTCCATCGCGTCAACGAAGCGCTTGGAAATGCCGCCCGCGTGCTGGCGATAGAGCAGCAGCGGCGTGTCCAGTCGGGCGACCCCGCCGCGCGCGGCGATGCGGTGATAGAGATCGAAATCCTCGGCATAGAGCACCTCGGGCCGGGTGAACGGCGTCAACGCCCGCGCCGCGCTGCCGCGCACCATCACGGTCGACCACACCAGCGGATTCTCGATCCACAATAGCCAGGCGATCAGCGCCGGGGTGGTGTGCGGTGCATGCTGCATTGCCGATACCTGCCCGTTGGCGAGCTGCTCGGCCTGGGTGCCGAGCAGCACCACATCGGGATGCGCCTCCAGATAGGCGACCTGCCGCGCCAGCCGCTCGGGCCGGCACAGATCGTCCTGGTCGAGCCCCGCAATATAGCGGCCGCGCGCCGCAGCGACACCGCGGTTGCGCGCCTTCACCGGGCCGCCATTCTCCGGCTGTTCGAGCAGCCGCACCCGCGGGTCCGGCCAGCCGCGCACCAGCGCGCGCGTGTCGTCGCTCGAGCCGTCGTCGATCACGATCGCCTCGAAATCGGTGAGGGTCTGCCGGCCCAGGCTGTCCAGCGTCGCGCCGATCAGCCCGGCCCCATTGTACGCCGGGATGACGACGCTCACGATCGGATCGGTCATGCCGCGGCGCGGGCTTCCACATCGAGCAACTGGTCGACGATCATCTGGCCGACGTCATTCTGCCACAGCCACAGCCCGTTGGCCTGGCCGGTGAAGCTCGCCTCGCCGCCGAGCGATCCCCAGGGCACGAACCCCGCCGACAGGCCGATACCAAAGGCACCGGGCACCGGCCGGTCATGCGCGTCGAGCAGCCGGCAATGCTTGTCCACCATCGGCCGCCCCGCTTCCCAGGCGAGCGCCAGCGGCGTGCCGTCGCTCGCGAACAGTGGCAGCGACAGCGGCCGATAGCCGAGCGCGCCGATGACCAGGTCGGCTCGCTCGATCAGCGCCCGGGCCGCAGGATCGTCGTCGCCATCGATCCGGTGCGTCGCCACCCGCGGATCAGGCGTGCGCCCGCCGAGCGCCAGCATCCGCAGCACCAGCTCGCGCGATTCGAGCCGCAACCCGGCCAGGCGCAGCACGAAGCCGCTCACCGGACAGATGTCGTCATCGTCGAAATCGTGAAAGCCGTCGGCATGCGCGGCCTCGCACGTCGGGTAGAAGGGCTTCAGCGGCTGGCGATGGAGCAGCGTCACCGCCCCGGCGCCGAACGCGAACGCCGGGTTCGCCTTGAGCAGCAGCACCGCCGCGGCGATCGCGCTGGTCGAGGCGCCGACGATCGCCACCCGCGGTGCCGGTCGCACCGCCAGCCGATCGCGGACTGCCTCGACGCCGCCGAGGCGCAGCAAGCTATCCGATCCGATCAGCCGCTCGCCGGCAAGATCGCCCAGCCGGGCGCCCGCCACCTGCTTGTCGGCGACATGCGCCAGCGGCTGGTGCCCGCCGGTCGCGACCACGATCGTATCGGACAGGAGCACGCGGCTGTCGCCATCGGGCGTGTGCAGCGTCGTTCGCCAGCGGCCATCGGTGGTACGCTGCGCGCCGGTCGCCTCATGCCCGGTCAGCACCGTGCCGCCTTGCTCGGTGACAATCCCCGCCAGCCGGTCGGCGGTGGCGTCGAGCAGCGGCGCCGCTTCGGTCAGCGGCGCGCCGAGCGCGCCGATGTAGCGTGCCATCCGTTGCCCCGCCGGGTGATGCTCGAGCGCCGCCAGCGCCGGATCGGGATGGTTCTTCACCGCGCTGAGGAAGGTCTCGGCCGTGGTATCGGAGGTGATCGCATAGCCGCCGATCCGGCCGGCGCCGAGCCGCGGCCCGCGCTCGACGATCGCCAGCCCGGCGCGGGCGAGCGGCGCGAGCTTGCCCTGCTTGCTCGCCGCGGTCAGCATCGCGGTGCCCGCCGGGCCGCCGCCGATCACCACCGTGCCATGGTCGCTCGTCGTCATCCTGTCTCCCACCCGCTGCGCCTGCGCATCGGCGACCCGCTCGATCGCCGCCACCAGCCGGCCGGCGATCACGCCGGCGTCGGCAGGGGTCATCGCGTCGGTGATCGGCAGCGACAGCATCCGCGCGCCGATCGCGTCCGCCACCGGGGTCGGCTCGATCATCGCGGTGGTGCGCAGATAGGGCTGCTCGCCGAGATGCGGGCTGAAATATTGGCCGCTGCCGATCCCCTCGGCTGCCAGCGTCGCGGCGATCGTGGCGCGGTGCGGCGCCAGGGCAGGGGGCAGCAGCACCGGCATGAACTGCGTCGCCTGCCGTCGGCCGGTCGAGCGCTGCAACCCGAAGCCGTCGAGCGCGGCGCGATAGGCGGCGTCGATCGCGGCACGGTGGTCGCATACCGCATCGATCTCGCCGAGCTTGGCGCGCGCCATCAGCGCGATCACCTCGGGCAATTTGGCGTTGATGCCGGGCAGGGTGGCGGTACGCCCGGCCTCGAAGCCGAAGTTGATCATGCTGCGCAGCTGATCCACCAGCCGCGCGTCGCCGCTGTACACCAGCCCGCCCTCGGCGACCGCGAAGGTCTTGGTGGCATGCATCGAATAGACGATCGCGAACGGCGCGCCGGTGCCGAAGCCGCGGCCGGCGTCGTCGATGGTGCCGAGCGACGCCGCGGCGTCGATTACCACGCCGACGTCATGGTGCCGCGCCAGCCAGGCATAGCGGTCGAGGTCGATCGCGGTGCCGAAGGTCGCATAGGGCACGATCACGCCGATCCGCGCGCCATGGCGGCGCAGCAGCGCCTCTTCCTGCTTCGGGTCGGCGGTCCAGCCATCGGGCTCGACGTCGCACACCAAAGGGGTGAGCCCCACCCAGTCGGCGGCTTGGGCGGTGGCGGCAAAGGTCAGTGCCGGCATCAGCGCCAGCGTTCCGGGCTTGGGCCGCATCCCCGCCGCCTGGCGGATCGCGACCATCAGCCCCAGCGTGGCGTTGCACACCGCGAGGCTGGCGCCCTCGCCGCCGAACATCGTCGCGGTAATCTCGGCCTCGAACGCGCGCACCTCCGGGCCATTGTTGCTGAACACGCCGGATTGCTCGACGCGCCGGAGCCCATCGACATGCTCGCTCAGTCGCGGCGGCCGGGGGGCTATCAGCGGGTATCTCATCGGGCGAACGTCCTGCAGCGG
This sequence comes from Sphingomonas sp. GW821-FHT09E03, assembly GCF_059416225.1. Lineage (NCBI taxonomy): Bacteria > Pseudomonadati > Pseudomonadota > Alphaproteobacteria > Sphingomonadales > Sphingomonadaceae > Sphingomonas > Sphingomonas sp. GW821-FHT09E03. The sequence continues at coordinate 38,584 of NZ_JBWKOS010000006.1, forward strand.
TCGCCCCTTTCCTAAAAAGGTGCCCCTAAGAAGCCGTTACCCGTGGTTTACCACTCTTTGCGAATCGCGTTTGTCCGCCGTTGCAGCAACATAGCGACACGCTATTGACTGCCTGGGCAATGGTTGCCAAGGCAACGACATGGGTTTCTACTCCGAATCGTCCTCGCCTGAATTCTGTCAGGACAATTCGATCGGCTATCTGTCGCGTCGCGTGTTCCAGCTCGCGCAGGTCAATCTCGAGCAGGTGTTCGCGCCCGAGGGGATCAGCTACATGCAATGGGCGGCGCTGTCCTCGGTACGCACCGGCCAGGGTGCCACCTGCGCCGAGCTCGCGCGCGACATCGCTTATGACAAGGGTGCGACGACGCGGCTGGTTGATGCGCTGGAGGCGAACGGCTGGGTGACGCGCCACCGCGACGCCGATGATCGCCGCCTCGTCAATCTCGCGTTGACGCCCGCCGGCACCGCGATCGCCCAGCGCTGCCGCAGTCGCGTCATCCAGCTCTGGAACGGCTGGCTAAGTGACTGGGAAGAAACGGAAGTCAATCAGCTGATCCGGCTTCTCCAGCGCCTCCGCGGCACCCTTCAGCAGGCCGCAACCGATAGGTCATTTGCGTGAACTTAGCCAAGTTATCCCCAGCGTTGCTGCTCGCCGGCTGCGCCATCCCGCACACCCAGCCGGCGGTCGCGCCGGTCGCCCCCACCAGCCTCGGCCTCGCTACCGAAGCCGCGCCGGCGATCAGCGAGCGCTGGTGGGCAGGCTTCGCCGATCCGCAGCTCGATCGCATCGTCGATGAGGCCACCGCAGGCAACCCGACGCTGGCGGCGGCGCTCGCGCGCATCGCCCAGGCCCAGGCGGTGCTCTCCAGCCGGCGGGCGGACAACGGCCCGGACGTGACGCTCGACGCCAACGAGCAATATGCCCGGCTGTCGGGCCGCTACACCATCCCGCCGCCTTATGCCGGGACCACCCGGTTCGTCGGCCAGGGCCTCGCCAACCTCAACTGGAACCTCGATCTGTTCGGCCGCCAGAAAGCGGCGATCGAGGGTGCGCGCGCTTCCACCCGCGCCGCCGCGCTCGATCTCGCCGCGGCGCGGCTCGCGATCGCCGGATCGGTGGTGCAGACCTATATCGATCTCGCCCGCGCCGAGAATGAGGCCGCGCTCGCCCGCCAGTCGATCGCCACCCGCGAGAATTCGCTGCGCCTCACCAACATCCAGATCCGCAACAAGCTGGCGAGCAACCTCCAGGCCGCCGCCGCGCAAACGCTGCTCGCGCAGGCGCAGGGCGAGCTGGTTCGCGCCACCGGCGCCCGCGCGATCGCCGCCAACGCGCTCGCCGCGCTGGCCGGCCGCGGTACTGATTATGCCGCCGCGCTGGCGCCCACCGCGATGCGGCTCGCCGCCGCGCTGCCGCTGCCGGCGCAGGTTCCCGCCGATCTGCTCGCCCGCCGGCCGGACATCGCCGCCGCCCAGGCGCGGATCGATGCCGCGGTCGCCGGCCGCCGCGTCGCTCGCCAGGCCTTCTATCCTAACATCAACCTTGCCGCGATGGGCGGTTTCCAGGCGCTGGGGATCGGCAATCTGTTCAGCCTCGATGCCGGCACGGTCGGCGCCGGCCCGGCGATCCACCTGCCGCTGTTCGACAATGGCCGGCTCAAGGCCGATTATGCCGGCGCCACCGCCGCGCTCGATCTCGCCACCGCCGATTACAACGACCGCGTGATCGGCGCGGTGCGCGAGGCGGCCGACGCGATCGCGCTGGTCGCCAACCTCGCCGCCCAGCGCGACCGCAACGCCGCCGTCGTCCGCGGCTTCGCCGAAACCAACCGATTGAACGCGATCCGCATCTCGAGCGGGCTGGAGAGCCGGCTCGACGTGGTCGACAACGACATCCGCCTGCTCGACGCCCAGCTCGCCCAGACCAACCTCGCCGCCGATGCGGCCCGCCAGCGCGTCGCGCTGGTGCTGGCGCTCGGTGGCGGCTTCACTCCCCAGGAATCCCGCTGATGACCGACAATCGCGCTCCCGATCAGGCCTCGGATAACCAGCCGGCACCTGCGCCCGCGCCGCCGCCACCCCCGCCGCCGGCCAAGGGCAATGCCAAGGGCCGCAAGCGCTGGCTGCTGGTGCTCGGCGTCATCGTCGTCATTGGCCTGATCGTCTGGGCGGTGTTCCACTTCCTGCTCGCCAAGCCCGAGGAGGAGACCGACGACGCCTATGTCGCCGGCGACGTCATCGCCATCACCGCGCGTGATCCCGGCCAGATCACCGCGATCCACGCCGACAATACCCAGACGGTGAAGGCCGGCCAGCCGCTGCTCGACCTCGACGCCGCGACCGCCGACGTCAACCTCGCCGCCGCCGAGGCCGATCTCGCCAAGGCGGTGCGCGCCACCCGCGCCGATTTCTCGCAGGTCAATGCGAGCGGCGCCTCGGTGGTCCAGGCGCGCGCTTCGCTCAGCGCCGCCACCGCCGATTACGCCCGTCGCCAAGGCGCCGCGGCGCAGGGCGCGATTTCGGGGGAGGAACTCGCCCATGCCGCCGATGCGGTGAAGGTCGCCCGCGCCAACCTCAATCTCGCGATCAGCCAGCAGGCGCAGTCGCGCTCGGCGGTGCAGGGCACCAGCACCTCGAACAACCCCGCGGTGCTCGCCGCGATCGCCGCCTACCGCCGCGCCGCGATCGTCCGCAGCCACATGCACATCGCCGCGCCGATCGACGGCGTCGTCGCCCAGCGCACCGTGCAGATCGGCCAGCAGGTCGCGCCGGGCACGCCGCTGATGGCGGTGGTGCCGCTCAACCGCGTGTGGATCGACGCCAACTTCCGCGAGACCCAGCTCAAGGACCTGCGCATCGGCCAGCCCGCGACCGTGACCTCGGACACCTATGGCGGCGACGTGGTCTATCACGGCAAGGTGATCGGCGTCGGCGCCGGCTCGGGCAATGCCTTCGCGCTGCTGCCGCCGCAGAATGCCAGCGGCAACTGGATCAAGATCGTCCAGCGCGTGCCGGTGCGCATCGCGCTTGACGTCCGCGAACTGCAGCGCAGCCCGCTGCGCGTCGGCCTGTCGGTCGACGTCACCGTGGACACCGCCAACGTCTCGGGCGCGCTGCTCGGCGAGCCCGCCACCCAGGCCTATCAGGGCCGCGCCACCGACGGCAACGATCCCGCCGTCGAAGCCAGGATTCGCCAGATCATCGCGGCCAACCGGTGAGCCGCGTGGCCCCGTCATCCTGCCTTTCCTCTGGGCAGAGCGGCGAGCCGGCGCGGTCGGCGCAGCGCGCGGGTGACGCCTGATGGCCTCCGCTCCTCCCCAGCAAGCCCCGCTCACCGGCGGCAAGCTCGGCATCGTCGCCTTCGCGCTGGCGCTCGGCACCTTCATGATGGTGCTCGACACCACCATCGCCAACGTCTCGCTGACCACCATCGCCGGCAATCTCGGCGTCTCCAGCGACAACAGCACCTGGATCATCACCGCCTTCGCGGTGGCGAACGGCGTCGCGGTGCCGCTCACCGGCTGGCTGATGGGCCGGTTCGGCGTGGTCCGCACCTTCTGCACCGCGGTGGCGTTGTTCACGCTCGCCTCCTTCCTGTGCGGCATCGCCTGGAGCCTGCAGTCGCTGATCTTCTTCCGCATCCTCCAAGGTGCGGTGTCGGGCCCGATGATGCCCGGCAGCCAGGCGCTGCTGATCTCGGTGTTCCCGCCCGACAAGCGCTCGACCGCGCTTGGCGTCTGGTCGATGACGACGCTGGTCGGCCCGGTGATGGGCCCGATCCTCGGCGGCTACATTTCCGACAATTACCATTGGAGCTGGATCTTCCTGATCAACGTGCCGTTCGGCATCTTCACCGCTTTGGTATGCTGGAACGGCCTCAAGAGTCGCGAGACGCCCACCCGCAAGCTGCCGATCGACACCGTCGGCCTCGGCCTGCTCGTCACCTGGGTCGGCGCGCTGCAGATCATGCTCGATCTCGGCAAGAATGCCGATTGGTTCAACGATCCGGCGATCTGCGTGCTCGCGGTGATCGCGGTGATCGGCTTCCTCGCCTGGGTGATCTGGGAACTGACCGACGCCAACCCCGCGGTCGATCTGTCGCTGTTCAAGAGCCGCAATTTCGCGATCGGCAACATCGCCTTCTGCCTCGGCTATGCGGTGTTCTTCGCCAACATCCTGATCCTGCCGCTCTGGCTGCAGACCCAGGTCGGCTATACCGCGACCTGGGCGGGGCTGATCGCCGCGCCGAGCGGCATGGTCGCGGTGGTGCTGTCGCCGTTCGCGGCCAGGCTGTCGGGCAAGGTCGACGCGCGGATCATGGCGACGATCTCGTTTCTCGCCTTCGGCCTCTCCTATTGGATGCGCTCAGGGTATACGCCGAGCGCCAGCGCCTATGATTTCATGCTGCCGCTCGCCGTCCAGGGCGTGGCGATGAGCATCTTCTTCCTGTCGATGCTCACCATCTCGCTGGACAAGATCCCGCCCCAGCAACTGCCGTCGGCGACCGGCCTGTCCAACTTCGCCCGCATCGTCGCCGGCTCGTTCGCCGCCTCGATCATCACCACGGCGTGGGACCGGCGCGAGGCGCTGCACCAGAGCCGACTCGCTGAGGCGATCGGCCAGGGCATGCCGCTGCAGATGGCGTTCCAGTCGCTGCAGAAGCTGGGCATGACCTCCACCCAGGCGGCAGGCGCGGTGACGCGGCAGATGGTCCAGCAGGCCTATTTGCTCGCTTCCACCGATCTGTTCAGGCTGTCCGCCTGGCTGTGCGTGGGGCTGACGATCATCGTCTGGTTCACCCGCCGGCCGGGAGCGATCAGCGGGCATGTGGCGGCGGATTGAGGTTGTTCGCATCGGCCAGCAAGTGAGGGCCGCGCTCCTCGGTCAAAGGCAGAGCGCGACCCTCACCTGTGTTGCTGAACGTTGCCGAAAGTATCCCGTTCCGCGCCGGCCCCGGGGGGGGAAGAGGCAAGGCGCGGAACGAGAAGTCAGTCGCGCGCGGTGACGGCGGCGAGCGGATTGGCGCGAAGCTTGTCGTTGGCGGCGATCGTCTGCGCCTTGGTCTTGCAGAAATAGACCGGCGCGTGGCTGCCGATCTTGCCGGCGGGCATGTGCACCTGCTGCTTGGTGCAGCCAGCGGCGACCTTGGCGTCGGTCGGTGCGGCAAGGGCAGGGGCGGCGGTCAGCAGCGCGGCGGCGGTCAGGGCAATGCGAATCATGGGTCATCTCCTCGGGGATGGTCTTGCCTGCATCATCTAAGTCCCCGTGATTGCGGGCCATTGGCCGGCCCGTGACGAAGTGTGTCCTCCGCGCCGCCGCGTTGACCCCCGCCGGCACCGCGCCTACCTCTGGGCCATGACCGCCCCTACCATCCTCCTGGTCGAGGACGATCCCGCACTCCGGACCCTCACCACCCGCGCGCTTCAGGAAAACGGCTACACCGTGCGCCCCGCCTCCGCGGCGCCCGAGATGTGGCTGGCGCTCGACGCCGGCCCCGTCGACCTGATCCTGCTCGACATCATGCTGCCCGGCACCAGCGGCATCGATCTGTGCCGCAGCCTGCGTCAGAAGAGCGACGTCCCGATCATCTTCATCAGCGCCAAGGGCAGCGAGACCGACCGGGTGGTCGGGCTTGAGCTCGGCGCCGACGATTATCTCGCCAAGCCATTCGGCACCCGTGAGCTGATCGCCCGGGTCCGCGCGGTGCTGCGCCGCGGCAGCCTCGATCGCAGCCAGGGCGAGCGCGAGCAGGGCGTGCTCACCTTCGCCGGCTGGACGGTGACGCTGCCGCGCCGCGAGCTGAAATCGCCGACCGGCGCGATCGTCGATCTCACCGGCGCCGAGTTCGACCTGCTGGTCAGCCTCGCCGACCATGCCGGCCGGGTGATCGCGCGCGAGCGGCTGATCGAGCTGTCGCGCACCCGCCTCGGCGACAGTTCGGATCGCAGCATCGACGTGCTGGTCAGCCGCCTGCGCCGCAAGCTGTCGAGCGCGGGCAACGAGGCGCCGATCATCACCGTCCGCGGCGTCGGCTACATGTTCAACACCGAGGTCACGCGCGTATGATCCGGGACCAAGGCTCCGGTGGCCAATGATCCGGCGTGGCTGATGGCACCTTGCGGCCATTGAAGCGGCTGGTGCGCCCCTCGATCGGCCTGATCGGCCAGATCGTCGCCATCCTGCTGCTGACGATGGTGATCGAGTTCGGCGTCAGCACGCTGCTCTACGAGCGCGCCAGCCAGTTCGCGGTGCGCGACGACGAGGCGCGCCGGCTCGCCGAGCATCTGGTGATCGCGCGCCGGCTGGTCGCCGAGCAGCCTGCCTCCAACCGCGCGCAGATGGCGGAGGATCTCACCACCGAGCGCTACGCGATGCACTGGCAGCGCGCGCTACCGCCGCCGCCGCCGATCGCGCCGGCGCTCGACAGCATGCGCCACCAGGTGGTCGAGTGGGAGCCGTCGCTCGCCGAAAGCGATATCCGGCTGCGCCTGCTGCGCCCGGGCCGCAGCTCGGTGGTCAGTGGCGGGGTGCGGCTGACCGATGGCAGCTGGCTCTATTTCCGCACCCTCGAGCCGATCCACAACCTCAACCTCGCCGCCGAGCGGATCGCGCTGGCGCTGATCCCGGCGCTCGCGCTGATGATCCTCGGCGGGCTGCTGATCCGCCACGCGTTGCGGCCGATGCGCCAGCTCGCGGTCGCCGCCGACAGCTTCGGCGACGGTGCGCACGAGGCGGTGCCCGAGGCAGGGCCGGCCGACGTTCGCCGCGTCGTCGCTGCATTCAACCGGATGCAGGCGCGGATCCAGCGGCTGATCGCCGATCGCACCCAGGCGCTCGCCGCGGTCGGCCACGACCTGCGCACGCCGCTCGCGCGCCTGCGCCTGCGCACCGAACGCGTCACCGACACCGAGATCCGCACCGCGATCGACCATGACATCGCCGAGATGGAGGCGATGGTCGCCTCGCTGCTCGCCTTCCTCGGCGGCGGCAGCGACCCCGAGCAGCCGGCGCTGACCGATGTCGCGGTGCTCGCGGCGACCCTCATCGACGGTGTCGAGGATCGCGGCCTCGAGGGCCGCTACGTCGGCCCGGATCATTGCGAGATCACCGTCCGCCCCACCGCGCTCAAGCGCGCGCTCGGCAACCTCGTCGACAATGCGCTCCATTATGCCGGCAGCGTCACGCTGGCGATCGACAGCACGCCCGCAGGCGTCACCTTCCGCGTCGAGGACGATGGCCCGGGCATTCCCGACGAGGCGCTGCGCCGCGTGCTCGATCCCTTCGTCCGCCTCGACACCGCGCGCCCGCGCGACACCGTCGGCTTCGGCCTCGGCCTGCCGATCGTCGCCCGCATCGTCGACACCGAGGGCGGCACGCTGACCCTCGCCAACCGCCGCGAAGGCGGCCTGCGCGCGGCGATCTTCCTGCCGCGCTGATCCCGGCGGTCCCGGCGGCGGCAACAATTCCTAACGAACGTGCGGCGCTGCAGCAAAACCCACCGGCTAGATACCATCTCCAATGCGACCGCCACGGTCGCGGGTGAAGGAGTAGGCCCCCGTGAACGAACTGCTAGGCCGGGTTGTCAGTTTCGAAAAGAAGGTGTTCCAGGATCAGCACGCGCTGTATCACACCCTCGCGCACAACGGTCAGAGCCCCAAGGCGCTGATGATCTCCTGCGCGGATTCGCGCATCGTCCCCGAACATATCATGCAGGCGCAGCCGGGTGACCTGTTCGTGTGCCGCAACGCGGGCAACATCGTGCCCCCTTATGCCACCCAGCTCGGCGGCGTCTCGGCGACGGTGGAATATGCCGTCACCGCGCTGGGCGTGCGCGACATCATCGTCTGCGGCCACAGCGATTGCGGCGCGATGAAGGGCCTGTCCGGCGATCCCGCGGATCTCGCCTCGATGCCGAACGTCGCCGGCTGGCTGCACCACGGCGCCGCCGCGCGCCAGGTGGTCGACCAGAGCTACCCCGAGCTCACCAACGGCGAGCGCGTCCGCGCGCTGAGCCTCGAGAACGTTGTCGCCCAGCTCGCGCATCTGCGTACCCATCCGTCGGTCGCGGCCGGCATCGCCAAGGGCCATATCTCGCTCCACGGCTGGTTCGTCGACATCCACGAGGGCGTGGTGCTCGGGCTCGACGGCCGCTCGGGCCGCTTCGTGCCGATGCGCGACGGCAACGATCTGCCCGTGGCGCATCCCGCCGCGCAGCGTCTTGCCTCCGATGTCGACTATCCCGAGGCGGCGGAATGACCAGCCAGGGGAAAAGGGGGCTGGCGCTTCCTTCCTTTCAGATGGTCACGCGCGATTTCACCGCGTCGATCGTCGTCTTCCTGGTGGCGATGCCCTTGTGCATGGGCATCGCCATCGCCTCGGGCGTCCCGCCCGAAAAGGGGCTGATCACCGGGATCATCGGCGGCCTCGTCGTCGGCGCGCTCGCCGGCTCGCCGCTCCAGGTCAGCGGCCCCGCCGCGGGCCTTGCCGTGGTGGTGTTCGAGCTGGTTCGCGATCACGGCCTGTCCGCGCTCGGGCCAATCCTCGTGCTCGCCGGGCTGATCCAGTTCGTCGCCGGCGTTGCCCGGCTCGGCGGTTGGTTCCGCGCGATCTCGCCCGCGGTGGTCCATGGCATGCTCGCCGGCATCGGCGTTCTGATCGTCGCCGGCCAGTTCCACGTCCTGTTCGATGCCAAGCCGCTCCCCAGCGGCGCGCAGAACCTCGCCGCGATGCCCGGCCGGCTGCTCGGGCTCCAGCCCGGCAACGCCCAGGCCGCCGAGCTCGCCTTTGCGGTCGGGCTTGTCACCATCGCCGCGATGCTCGGCTGGGAAAAGCTGCGTCCCGCGTCGCTCAAGCTCGTCCCCGGCGCGCTGATCGGCGTGCTCGCCGGCACCTTCGTCGCGCTCGGCTTCGGGCTGCAGGTCGCGCATGTCGCGGTCCCTGAATCGATCACCGCGGCGCTGGCGCTGCCCGATGCCACGCTGTTCGCGCGCTGGCTCGATCCCGCCGTGATCACCGCCGCGATCGCGATCGCCTTTATCGCCAGCGCCGAGACGCTGCTCTCGGCCGCCGCGGTGGACCGGATGCACGACGGCGTCCGCACCAACTACAACAAGGAGCTGCGCGCGCAGGGCATTGGCAACCTGCTGTGCGGCTTCGCCGGCGCGCTGCCGATGACCGGCGTCATCGTCCGCAGCTCGGCCAACGTCCAGGCCGGCGCCACCAGCCGGCTGTCGACCATCCTTCACGGCGCCTGGATCCTCGGCTTCGTCGCGCTGCTGCCCTGGCTGCTGCGCGAGATCCCGATGGCGGCACTGGGCGCGATCCTGGTCGTCACCGGCGTTCGCCTCGTCAGCATCGCCCATGCCCGCCACCTGTTCACCCATTATGGCGTTCTCCCGGCGCTGATCTGGGCGGCGACGCTGGTCACGGTGGTGGCGGCGGATCTGCTCACCGGCGTGCTGGTCGGCATCGGCCTGTCGCTGCTCGAGCTGGTGCCCCACCTCCGCGGCCTCAAGCTCAACGTCGCCGAGCGTCAGGAGAATGGCACGCACGAGATCGATCTCGCTGGCGCCGCCACCTTCGTGTCGCTGCCCAAGCTCTCCGACACGCTCGATCGCGCGCCGCAGGGCTCGACGGTGCGGCTCGATCTGTCCAGGCTGCGCACTGTCGATCATACCTGCGCCGAGCTGCTCAAGGAGTGGTTCCAGCGCCGCCGCGCCGCCGGCGACCTCATCGAGGTGACCGGCGCCTCCGGCCGCATGGTCGCCTTCGCCCACTGACATGCCTGACTGACCTTCCCCCTCCGTTCGCCCTGAGCCTGTCGAAGCACCTGAGTCTCATGCCCTTCGACAGGCTCAGGGCAAACGGGGGCGGGGGGCTTACCCGGCTGTCGCTCATCCCGAGCAACACTTCGTCACCCATCGGCAACCCGCCGGCAGCACCGCTGCCGTAGCGTGGCCTGCGTCCGGGCAAGACTGGCACCCGTCTCATCCTCCTCCGAGACGAGCGTGCCGGCGGCCCGGACGCAGGAGGGATCTCCCGTCCAACATGTGCCAAGGGGTCCCAATGTACCGTTCGCTACTCGTTGCCGCCGGCCTGCTGGCCGCCGCTCCCGCCGCCGCGCAGGATACCGCGCCGCCGTCGCCGATCACCGTCACCGGCAGCGTCGCGCTGGTGTCCGACTATCGCTTCCGCGGCGTCTCGCAGAGCGACGAGGAACTTGCCGTCCAGGGCGGGCTCACCGTCACCTACAAGAGCGGCCTCTACATCGGCGCCTGGGCGTCGAACCTCGCCGGCTGGGGCACCTTCGGCGGCTCCAACACCGAGCTCGACCTGATCGGCGGCTACAAGCTGCCGCTCGGCGGCGGCGCGCTCGATGTCGGCCTCACCTGGTACATGTATCCCGGCGGCGCCTCCAAGACCGATTTCGCCGAGCCCTATGTCAAGCTGTCGGGCACGCTCGGTCCCGCCTCGCTGCTCGCCGGCGTCGCTTACGCCCCCAAGCAGCAGGCGCTCGGCAATTGGTACGCCACCGGCGCCGCCGCGCAGAGCGGGGTTTACACCGATCCCGGCGACAAGGAGGACAATCTCTATCTGTGGGGCGACGCCACCGCCGGCATCCCCACCACGCCGCTCACCGCCAAGGCGCATATCGGCTATTCGCACGGCAACCCCGGGCTCGGCCCCAACGGCACCTCCGTCACCCCGACGGGCAGCTACTGGGACTGGATGATCGGCGCCGACTTCGCGGTGAAGGGCACGCCGCTCACCCTCGGTGTCGCCTATACCGATACCGACATCAGCCGGCGTGATTCGGCCTATCTGCTGCCCAACTTTTCCAACACCGAGGATGGCAGCAGCATCGCCGGGCCGCAGGTGGTGTTCTCGATCTCGGCCGGCTTCTGACGCCGCGAGGAGAGGGGAGGGGCATGCCTCTCCCCTCCCGTTTGGTCCAACCGGCGGTCGAGGATACGCGGTCGAGGGAACTCCCCGGGACCCGAACGGTACTGCCCCCATGGCCCTGCACGACGCGCTGATCTTCACCCCCGACCAGGTCGACCTGACCCGCTCTCCTCTCCGCCGCGGCATCGCCGAGCCCACCTATGTGCTCGGTGCCTTCAACCCCGGCTTCACCCGCCTCGCCAACGGCAATCTGTTGCTGATGGTGCGCGTCGCCGAGGCGCTCAGCGAGCCGGTAAGCGGCGCGCACGTCCGCGCGATCCGTTGGACACCGGGCGGCTATGTGCTCGACGCCCATCGCCTCACCGGGGTCAACATGGCCGATCCCCGCCAGTTCGAGCTGGGCGGCTCCAAGCACCGCATCCTCGGCCTTACCTCCCTGTCGTGGCTGCTCCCCGTCGAGCTCGATGCCGAGGGCACAAGCATCGTCGCGATCCACTATGACGCCGCGATCGAGCCCGCCGCCGCCTATCAGGACTATGGCGTCGAGGACGCGCGCATCACCCGGATCGGCGACATCTGGTACATGACGACCTGTTCGGTCAGCGCCGAGCGCCACTGTACCACGCTCCACACCTCGCGCGACGGGCTGCACTACAAGTTGGAGGGCATCGTCCTCGATCACCAGAACAAGGACATGATCCTGTTCGAGGGCAAGATCGCCGACAAATTCATGGCGCTGACCCGGCCGCTCGGCGAAGTCTATTTCGCCTACCCGGAAGACAGCCCCTATGTCGGCGGTCCCTCGATCAACTTCGCGCAAAGCCCCGACGCGCTCCACTGGAAGCCGCTCGACGCGCCGGGCCTGCGCGCACGCAAAGGCTCGGCCTCGGCGATGAAGATCGGCGGCGGCACCCAGCCGGTGCTCACCGCCGATGGCTGGATGATGATCTACCATGGCGTCGAGGCGCGCGAGACGGTGGGGATCTACCGCAGTTTCTGGGCGCTGCTCGACCGCGACGATCCCGCGCGCATCCTGCGCGTGGAGGACGAGGTGCCGCTGCTCGAGGCAAACCCGGCGCTCACCGCGCCGATCGCCCACCAGATGTACCTGCCGACGCCCGTGGTATTCACCACCGGGCTGGTCGATGCCGGCGACGACTATCTGGTGGCGAGCGGCGAGGCCGATCTCGCCTGCCGGATGACGCGGATCGCCAAGACGCGGTTTCAGTAAAACAGCAGGACTTCGCTTATGACCCCCTGGTGGCAGACCGGCACCATCTACCAGATCTACCCGCGCTCCTTCCAGGATAGCGACGGCGACGGCGTCGGCGATCTCAAGGGCATCAAGGCCCGCCTCGACCATCTCGTCGCGCTCGGCGTCGACGCGATCTGGATCTCGCCGATCTTCCCCTCGCCGATGCGCGATTTCGGCTATGACGTCGCCGATTATTGCAACGTCGATCCGCGCTTCGGCACCCTCGCCGATTTCGACGACCTGCTCGCCGCCGCCCATGCCCGCGGGCTCAAGCTGCTGCTCGATTTCGTCCCCAACCACAGCTCCACCGATCATTCCTGGTTTCAGGAAAGCCGCTCGTCGCGCGACAACCCCAAGCGTGACTGGTACATCTGGCGCGACGCCAAGGCGGACGGCAGCCCGCCCAACAACTGGATCAGCGACTTCGGCGGCTCGGCCTGGGAGTGGGACGCCCACACCGGCCAATATTATTACCATGCCTTCCTCAAGGAGCAGGCCGACCTCAACTGGCGCAACCCGGAGCTGCGGCGGGCGATGATGGACGTGCTGCGCTTCTGGTTCGCGCGCGGCGTCGACGGCTTCCGCATCGACGTGCTGTGGCACATGATCAAGCACGAGGAACTGCCCGACAATCCGGCCAACCCCGCCTATCAGCCGCACATGGGCGAGATGCACGCAGTGCTCCAGCTCCATTCCACCGACCAGCCCGAGGTCCATGGGATCGCTGCCGAGATGCGGGGCATCGCCGACAGCTTTCCGGGGGACCGCGTGCTGATCGGCGAGATCTACCTGCCGATCGAACGGCTGATGCATTATTACGGCCTGGAAGCCCCCGAGGTGCATCTGCCCTTCAACTTCCAGCTGATCGAGGCCCCGTGGCACGCGCGCGAGCTGGCGCAGATGATCGGCGATTATGAGGCCGCGCTGCCCGCCGGCGGCTGGCCCAATTGGGTGCTCGGCAACCACGATCGTCCGCGCATCGCCAGCCGCGTCGGCGAGCCCCAGGCCCGCGTCGCCGCGGTGCTGCTGCTCACCCTGCGCGGCACGCCGACGATCTATTACGGCGACGAGGTCGGCCTCTCCGATGTCGCGATCCCGCCCGATCGGGTCCAGGACCCGCGCGAGCTGCGCGAGCCGGGGCTCGGCCTCGGCCGCGATCCGGTGCGCACGCCGATGCCGTGGAACGCCAGCGACCATGCCGGCTTCTCCACCGCCGAGCCGTGGTTGCCGCTCGGCCCCGACTGGCCGACCCGCAACGTCCAGGCCGAAAGCGCGGACCAGGGCTCGATGCTCGCGCTCCACCACCGGCTGCTCGATCTCCGCCGCAAGCACGCCGCGCTCGCGGTCGGCGACTTCCGCCTGCTCGACGCCGAGGGCGACGTGCTCGCCTACGAACGCCGCCACGGCGACGAGCGGATCGCGGTGGCGCTCAATCTCGGCGCCACCGACCAGCGCGTCGCCGTGCCCGCCGGCGAGGCGCTGCTCTCCACCGTCGATCTGTCGCTGATCCGCGACGAGGGCGATCAGCTCGTGCTGCGGCCCGACGAAGCTGTCATCCTGCGCATAACCGGCTAAGCCCCCGCGCATGAAGATCGCCATGCTCGCCCCCATCTCGTGGCGCACCCCGCCACGCCACTATGGTCCCTGGGAGCTGGTGACGAGCCTGCTCACCGAGGCGCTGGTCAAGCGCGGGGTCGATGTCACCCTGTTCGCGACCCAGGACAGCCTCACCGCCGGCACCCTCGCCGGGGTCGTGCCTGCGCCTTATTCCGAGGATCCGTCGATCGACGCCAAGGTCTGGGAGTTCCGCCACCTCGCGCATCTGTTCGAGCGCGCGGCAGAGTTCGATCTGATCCACAACCAGGCCGATTTCCCGGCGCACGCCTTTTCGCATCTCGTCGACACGCCGATGGTCACCACCATCCACGGCTTCTCGTCGGACCGGATCCTGCCGATGTACCAGCCGTATCAGGACCGGGTCCATTATGTCGCGATCAGCGCGGCCGATCGCTCGCCCAAATTGCGCTACGCTGCGACCATCCACCATGGCATCGTCCTCGACGAATTCCCGTTCGACGCCGCGGGCAGCGACGACCTCCTCTTCTTCGGCCGCATGCACCCCGACAAGGGCGCCGCCGAGGCGATCCGCGTCGCGCACGCCACCGGCCGCCGCCTCGCCATGTACGGCATCGTCCAGGATTCGGGCTATTACGAGCGCGAGGTTCAGCCCCATCTCGACGGCACCCGCATCACCCATCCCGGCGCGGTCGGCGGCCCCGAGCGGGTGAGGGCGCTCGGCACGGCGGCGGCGCTGCTCCACCTCATCAGCTTCGACGAACCCTTCGGCCTGTCGGTGATCGAGGCAATGGCCTGCGGCACGCCGGTGATCGCGATCAATCGCGGCTCGATGCCCGAGCTGATCGACCATGGCGTCACCGGCTTCCTCGTCAACAGCGAGGCCGAGGCGATCGAGGCGGTTGCGCGCCTGCCTGAGATCGATCGCGCCGCCTGCCGCGCTGCTGTCGCCCAACGTTTCACCGTCGAACGCATGGCCGACAATTATCTGGAGCTCTACCGGCGCATCCTCGGCTGACGCCCGCGCCTCGGGCCTGGCCGCAATGCGCCAGGACGGGCACACCGCCTCGACGATCCCGTCACCGCCGTGCGCTCCTACCGTTCACACCGGCGCGCCTCCCATGAACATTACCGCGATGGCGCCCCGATTCGCGCGGATCGCTCGGCGCCTCGGAACGTTAGGGCCGCGCTGAGTCGGATTTCTTCCGTGGTGGGTAGGTCGGCGGCGCGGAAGTCACGCCCGGCGTCGTGACAGGTTGGCGCGAGGCGGCTAGGCAGCGGCGGCCGCGAGGCTCGGCAAGTGACGTGCGTTTGAGAGGCGAGTATTCATGCCCGAGGGGGTTGAGGACGGCGAGATCGGCGAGCGGCGCGGCAGCGGTGCCACCGCACGCAGCATCGGCAGCTGGGAATGGGACGTGGTCGCGGATCGCGTCACCGCCGATCCCGGCTTTGCCCGCCTGTACGGCGTCGACCCCGATCTCGCCCGGCAGGGCGCCCCGATCAGCGCCTTCTTCGCCGGCATCCACCCGGCCGATCGCCCGCGGCTTGAGGCGGAGATCGCGGCGACGCTGCGCGCCGGCGGCGAGTTCGAAAGCGAATATCGCCTGATCCAGCCGGACGGTCGCGCGCGCTGGGTGGCGGCGCAGGGCTCCTGCGAACTCGACGGCAGCGGCACGCCGGTTCGCTTCCCCGGGATCAGCTTCGATATCGATGCCCGCAAGACCCAGGCGATCCGCTCCGCCGCGCTGGTCGAGCTCAACGATCGCCTGCGCGCCGGCGGCGATCCCGCCGACCTTGCCTTCGCCACCTCGGAGATCCTTGCCCGCACGCTCGATGTCAGCCGGGTCGGCTATGGCACGATCGACGCCGCTGCCGAGACCATCGTCACCGATCGGCAATGGTGTGCCCCCGGCGTGGCGCCGCTGCCGACGACGCTGCACTTCCGCGACTATGGCTCGTACATCGAGGATCTCAAGCACGGCCACACGGTGACGATCGGCAATGTGTTCGAGGACGATCGCACCCGCGCCACCGCCGAGGCGCTGCGCGGGCTCGCCGCGCTTGCCTTCGTCAACATGCCGATCACCGAACAGGGCGGCTTCGTCGCGCTTCTCTACATCAACAACGCCGAGCCGCGCGCCTGGCTGCCCGAGGAGATCGCCTTCATCCGCGATGTCGCCGAGCGCACCCGCGACGCCGTCGAGCGCCGCCGCGCCGAGGCCGATCTCGCCGATCTCACCGCCAGCCTCGAACGCCAGGTGGAGGATCGCACCCGCGAGCTGATGATTGCCGAGGAGCATCTGCGCCAGGCGCAGAAGATGGAGGCGGTCGGCCAGCTCACCGGCGGCCTCGCGCATGATTTCAACAATCTGCTCACCGGCATCTCGGGCGCGATTGAGATGATGCAGGTGCGGATCAGGCAAGGACGGATCGGCGAGCTGGAGCGCTATGCCAATGCCGCCCAGGGCGCCGCCCGCCGCGCCGCGGCGCTCACCCACCGCCTGCTCGCTTTCTCCCGCCGGCAGACGCTCGATCCCAAGCCGACCGACGTCAACAAGCTCGTCCACGGTCTCCACGATCTGGTCCAGCGCACCGTCGGCCCGCAGATTGGCGTTGAGGTGGTCGGCGCCGCGGGGCTGTGGCCGGCGATCGTCGATCCCAACCAGCTCGAGAATGCGCTGCTCAACCTGTGCATCAACGCACGTGACGCGATGCCCGATGGCGGCCGCATCACCATCGAGACCGCCAATAAATGGCTCGACGAACGCGCCGCGCGCGAGCGCGATCTGCCGCCGGGCCAGTATCTGTCGCTATGCGTGTCGGACACCGGCACCGGCATGACCCCCGAGGTCCAGGCCCGCGCCTTCGATCCCTTCTACACCACCAAGCCCTTGGGCGAGGGCACCGGGCTCGGCCTGTCGATGATCTACGGCTTCGCGCGCCAGTCCGGCGGGCAGGTGCGGATCTATTCGGAGCTGGGGGAGGGCACCACCATGTGCATCTACCTGCCGCGTTATTATGGCGAGACCGATAGCAGTGACGAGCACCAGGTGGTTCGCGCCCATGAGGCAAGCGGCGATGATCGCCGCACCGTGCTGGTGGTCGACGACGAGCCGACCATCCGGATGCTGGTGATCGAGATCCTCGAGGAACTCGGCCACACCGCGCTCGAGGCCGGCGATGGCGCCGCGGCGCTGCGCGTGCTGGGCACCGGGGTCGGCATCGATCTGCTGATCACCGATGTCGGCCTGCCCGGGCAGATGAATGGCCGCCAGGTCGCCGACGCCGCGCTGGCGCTGATCCCGGACCTCAAGGTACTGTTCATCACCGGCTATGCCGAAAATGCCGTGATCGGCAACGGCCAGCTCGCCCCCAACATGGCGGTGGTCACCAAGCCGTTCGCGATGGATGCGATCGCCACCCGGATCAGCATGCTGATCGAGCAACCGTAGGGCACAATCTGTCATCCCGGCGAAAGCTGGGATCTGAGGCCGCAGGGGAATCCCTCAAGCTCCGTCATCCCAGCAAAAGCTGGGATCTCAAGCCACCAGGGAATCCGTCGAGAAGATCTCAGCCTTCGCTGGGAAACGGCATTGTGGCCGGGCGCCGCCTCAGCGGCAGCCTCTCATGATGCGGCAGCCCTCAAGCCGCCGCCCAGCGCACGATCCGGCGCGCCTCGTCGAGGTGCAGCCGCTCCACCATCGCGCCGCCGAGCTGGATCGCGCCGCGGTCGGCATTGGCGGGGCTGTCGAACGCGGCGATCACCTCCTGTGCCCAGGCGATCTCTTCCACCGCCGGCGCGAAGGCGCGGTTGGCGATGTCGATCTGCGACGGGTGGATCAGCGTCTTGCCGTCGAAGCCCAGCATCGCGCCCTGCGCGCATTCTGCCGCCAGCCGCTCCGGCGCGTGCAGCGCGTTGCACACCCCGTCGAGCACCGCGAGATTGGCGGCGCGGGCGGCGGTGACGATCATCGCCAGCGCCGGCACCAGCGGTGCGCGGTCGGTGCCCGGGCGGCAGCGCATTTCCTTGGCGAGGTCGTTGGTGCCCGCGATCAGCATTTCGGTGCGGGTCGCCGCCGCCGCCGCGACGATCGCCGGCAGCTGGAGCATCGCGCCGCAGGTCTCGATCATCGCCCAGATCGGCGGGCCATGCTCGCCGAGCGCGGCGCGCGCCGCGGCGAGATCGTCGACGCAGCCGACCTTGGGCAGCACCGCCGCCTGCGCGCGCGACTGGCTCACCGCGGCGGCATCGTCGAGCCCCCAGGGCGTGTCGAGCGCGTTGAGCCGGATCGCCCATTCGCGCGCGCCGAACCCCTCCACCGCGACCGCCGCGGCGCGCGCCGCGAGCTTGGCGTCGGGCGCCACCGCGTCCTCGAGATCGAGGATCACCACGTCGCACGCCAGCTCGCGCGCCTTGGCGATCGCGCGCGGGTTGGATGCCGGCATGAACAGGGCGGATCGCCGCCGCACGCTCGCCGCCGCGGTCATGGGCGGCCTACCGCGGGCAGGGCGGCGCCCGAAGCAAGAATAAGATGGTCTGCGGCCACTGTCGGCGCAGCGCGAACGGAAGCGCGGTCGATCATGGCCGCAAGTATAGCGCATGACAGCGCCGGCGCAAATAGATGCCACCACAGCGCTTGTTGCCAAGGATCATGCCTTACATAGGTTAACCGTGACAGTGCGCTAGCACTCGAGTGGATATAGCATCAGGTAACCGAGCATAACATCTACAGCAGCTGATATAATGCGATGCCAGCTATGAAGAATAGTGTCGATCTCCATTGATCGGGATGACTGCAATCATCCGTCACATTAAATTTTAAGACGGTTCTGGCAGTATAAGTACGGCATGCATCGCCGATGTCGACCGATGCCATGTGCAATGGCGACGATCGGACCGCCGCGAATCGGCGGCGTCAGCCGACCGCCTTCCACTGCTCGCCGACGATCAGCCCCGGCACCACCGCCGCCGGCACCGCGCGACCGAACAGATAGCCCTGGCCCTCGTCGCAGCCGCCCTCGCGCAGGTGGCGCGCCTGCGCCAGCGTCTCGACGCCCTCGGCGACCACCTTCATTCCCAGCCGGTGGCCGAGCCCGACCACCGCGTCGATGATCGCGGCGTCGCCGGCATCGGTATCGAGGCTGCTGACGAAGCTGCGGTCGATCTTGATCACGTCGACCGGGAAGGCCTTGAGGTGGGTCAGCGAGGCATAGCCGGTGCCGAAATCGTCGAGCGCGATGGTCACCCCGGCGCGGCTGAACGCGTCGAGCGTCTGGCCGACGCATTCGGCGTCGCGGCCGAGGAACACGGTTTCGGTCACCTCCAGCTCGAGCCGCGACGGCGGCACCCCGGCGCCGTGCAGCCGTTCCATGATCCGGTCGGCAAGGCTCTCGTGGCGGAATTCGGCGGGCGAGAGGTTGACCGCGACCCGGCCGAAATCGATCCCGCGGTCCAGCCAGTCGCGCATGTCGACGACGATCCGCTCCAGCATCCGCTCGCTCAGCGCCACCGCGAGGTCGAGGTCCTCGAACGCCGCCGCGATCGTGCCCGGCAGGTGCAGGCTGCCCTGACGGTCGCGCCAGCGCAGCAGCGCCTCGAACCCGCTCACCCGGCCGCTCAGCAGCTGCACCTTGGGCTGGTAGAAGGGGGTGATGCGATCGTCATGCGCGGCGTCGCGGGCGATGCTGATCATCGACGAGCGGCGCTGGACATCGGCGCGCATGTCGGCGCGGAACATCAGCAGCCCGCCGCGCTGGCGTCCCTTGGCCGCATAGAGCGCCATGTCGGCCGCCTTGAGCAGTTCGGCGGCGTCGCGGCCGTTGACCGGAAACATCGATCCGCCCGCGGTCGCCTGGCAGTCGAGGATCCGCCCCTCGTGCGTGAACGGCTCGCGCAGCACCCGCAGCACGCGCAGCACCAGCTCGCTCACCGTCGCTTCGCCGTCGATGTCGGTCAGCACCGCGGCAAACTCGTCGCCGCCGAGCCGCGCCACCGCGCAGTCAGGCCCCAGCGCCTCGCGCAGCCGCTCGGCAAAGGTGCGCAGCAGCAGGTCGCCGGCGTCATGGCCGATGGTGTCGTTGGTCTCCTTGAGGTGATCGACGTCGAACAGCACCAGCGCCAGCCGGCTGCCGTCGCGTTCCGCCTGCGCGATACCGCGCTCGAGCCGCTCGCCGAACGCGGCGCGGTTGGGCAGCCGGGTCATCGCATCGTGGCTCGCCGCCCAGCGGATGCGCTGCTCGGCGGTGCGCTCCTCGGTGACGTCGCGGACGGTGACGAGCACGCGGCCGAGCTGGCCCGCCGCGCCCTCGATCCGCCAGCCGCCGGTCTGCATCCAGCGCAGCGCGCCGTCGTCGGCGCGGTGGATGCGCAGCGTCACTTCGAAGCGGTGGCCGCCGTCGCCCGCCGCCACCGCGGCGACCAGGCGCTCGAGCGCATGGCGATCCTCGGGCACCACCAGCGCCAGCGCGGTGGCGACGTTGGGCTCGGTGTCGAGCGGCAGCCCGAGCATGCGCTTGAACTCATCGGACCATTCGCGCCGGTCATGGACCGCGTCATAATCCCAGATGCCGAGCCCCGCGGCATGAGCGGCGAGGCGGAACCGCTCCTCGCTTTCGCGCAACGCATTCTCGGCAAGCTTGCGGTCGTCGATATCCTCGAGCGTGCCGTACCAGCGGATCGCGCGACCCTCGCCGTCGAGCCGCGCCGCGGCGCGCGAGCGGAACCAGCGATAGCTGCCGTCGCGGGTACGCAGCCGATATTCGATGTCGACCGGCTGGCAGGTCGCCAGCGCCTCGACCCAGGCGGCCATGGTCGGCGCGGCGTCGTCGGGGTGGAGTGCCTCCAGCCAGCGCTCGCCGAGCGCATCGGCGGGCGCACCGCCGGTGACGTCCTCCCACCGCGAGCTGACCTCTTCGATCAGGCCCTCGGCGGAGCCGATCCAGTTGATCGTCGGGCTGAGGTCCACTGAATAGCGGTAATGCCGTTCGCTTTCGCGCAGGCCTTCCTCGGCCGTCCGCCGGCTGGTGATGTCGCGCAGCACGGTGATCGTCGAGATCGCCCGACCGACGTCGTCGCACACAAAGGAGATGGAGATCGCGCACCAAACCACGCTGCCGTCGCGGCGCACGAAGCGCAGGTCGCGGTCGTACGGCGTCGCTGTCGCGGTATGGCTGTTATATTCGGCATTGGCGGCGGCGGCGTCGTCGGGGTGGATGTAGGCCTCGAGCGACACGCCCGCCAGTTCATCGGCCCGGCGGCCGATCAGTTCGCAGAACCGCTCGTTGACGGCGAGCACGCGGCGCGCGGAATCGCGGTGGAGGATGCCGATCCGCGCCCGGCTCAGCGCCCGATCGAGATCGGCGCTGCCGAAATCGCCGGTTGATCCCCGTGCGGGCGGCGCCGGCGACGGCTCGGCCGCAGCGGCCGCGGCAGACAGCGCAGGATGAGCGGCGAGCGCGTCATAGATACCGGCCAGCGTGGCGGAGATTTCATCTCCGTCATCCGCGCTGCCGACGAACCTGCGACCCTCCACCTGTTCCATCCGGTCTCTGCCCCTCGTCACCCGGCCCGGTCCGAGCCTTATCCGCTTTCCCCGTTTGCTGCTTAACGAACTGTAACAGAACCGTTTTGGGTAGATGGTCAGGGCTTGCGCCTTGGCCTCTGCGGCCAGCGAGCGCCGCCGCTACACGCCAAGCGGCGTGGTGCAGTTGCTCTTCACCGGATGCGCGCTGTCGCCGGAGACGCTGAATTGGTTCTTGCGCATCCGGAAATCGGCGGTGCGGGTGATCACCAGCGGTGCCTTGAAATAGCTGAACACGCTGGTCGGCAGCAGCGGCTGGTAGCGATAGGTCACCTGCGCGTGCGCCATGATCTCGCCCACCGGCAGCACCCGGCTGAAGCTCGGCAGCGTCTGGGTGGTGTGGCACCCGAGCCTGGGCAGCGCCGCGACATAGCCGCCGTCGAACTGCTGGGCGTAGGTCGCGTCGGCAAAGACGTTGCGCACCACCCCGTCGGACTGGCGCTCGGCGCGGACCACGGTGAAGATCACCCGGCCATATTGGCGCATCTTGAGCGGCTGCGCGGAGACGTCGATTGCCTGGAACAGATCGTAGATCTGCGCTTCGGAGGTGGCGATCCCGCCCACCCCGGTCTGCGCGACCATGTCGGCGACCATCGTCGCCAGCCGCTGCGTGGTGTTGGAGGCGAGGATGTAATTGGCCATCTCCAGCCCGCCAAGCGCGAAGCCGAGCAGCAGCGGCATGGCGAGCGCGAACTCGATCAGGCTCACCGCGCCGCGATCACGCGCCAGCCGGGGCAGCACGCCGGCGCGCCGCGGGGCGGGAGAGGGCGTTGGTGCGACGCTCATTGTGTCTTCACCGGCTCGTTGCGCACCACCGAGGCTGCGCGCAGCGTCACGCCGCGCGCACCGGGGCCGCCGAGGTTGAGAAAGCCGAACAGATGCTGGACCGGGAAGGTCGCGGTATAGGTGACGACATCGCCCTCGGCGCCCACCGTGCTGTTGGCGATCGGCAGCGCCGGATCCCACACGCCGTTGCCGTTGCGATCGGTATAGGGCTCGCCGACGAACGATCCCGAAGGGCCGTCATATTTGCCGTTGCCGTTGGTGTCGGTGTAATCTTCGGGCCGGGTTTCGCTAAAATTGCGATAGGCGGTGGCGACGACGTTGAGGTGCTGGCCGGGGACGAGCAGGAACCGGTTCATCGTCCGTGAGATCGCGGTCTGCATCGCGGCGTTGCGATCGGCCTGGCTGCTCTCCTGGGTGGCGCTGCTCGCACGCGCCGCTGCGGCGACCGCGCCGGTGAGGCTGCTCTGCGCGACATAGATATAGCCGAGGTCGATGGTCCCGCAGATCAGCAGGATCAGCACCGGCGCGAGCATCGCGAACTCGACGGCGGAGATGCCGCGCAGGTCGGCCGCGAGCCGGCGGAGCGGGAGCAGCGCGATCATTGCGTCAGATGCACGTCGACGAGGGTGCGGGCGATCTGCGAAAAGGCGCTGTTGAGATCGGTCGGGCTGGTGGTCAGGAAGAAGCCATTCTTGCCGCAATTCGCCAGGCGGGTCTGACTGGCGGAATCGATGTCGTTGGAGCCGTTGATCGCGACCACATAGATCTGCGGGCTCTTGCCGCTGTCGGGAAAGACATAGGAATTGGCCAGCGCGCATGATTTGGCGAACCGCAGGTCGGCAGCGGCGAAGAAGTTGTTGGAGGCATTGTTGAGCGAGGTGGTGATGGTCTGGTCGTTCATCGAGCCATAGGCCGTGTACACCTTGTCGTTGGCATTGCTCGTCGTGCTCAGGGCCGTCTCGCCATCGGTCATGAACACCATCGCGCGCACCGGTTTGCCATAGCCGGTCGGCTGGGTGCGCGCGAACTTGTCGTAGCGCGACAGGATCCGCCATCCCCAGATAAAGCCGGTATGGTGCATCGTGCCGTTGGCCGGCTTGATCGCCCACACCTTCTGGTCGACGTAATTGTCGAAGGTGGCGCGCGGCACATTATAGGTGATCGGCAGCCCCGGCTCCGGGCATTGCCAGTTGGGCGAGGGCAAAGCGGTGCTGTTGCTCGTCACCACATAGGCCGCCGCTGCCCTGAACGAGGCGAGGTTGGGCAGTTTGTCGGCGCGGACGTAGAAATCGGTGCCGGTGTTGGTCAGCGGGTTGAACGCGCCCGCGGCGGTGGTGTCGTAGTAGCTGCTCTGGTCGGTCGCGACGATGACGTCATCCGTCATGCTCGACGCACCATTGTTCAGCGCTTTGTAGTAACGGTAGAAAAAGCGCTTGAACGTCGGTGAGTTCGCCAGCGCGCTCACGGCCGCCGTCCCGGTCCCTACCTTGGGGTCGAAATACAGGTTGTTGGTGTCGGGGCTGCTCGGCGTGTAATATGTGGTCGCCGTGGTCTGCGGCTGGCCGGTATCCTTGGGCGTCCACAGCGGCGGCATGATCAGCGGCTTGATCGCCGCCATCGTATGGGTCGACGTCGGCTGGGGAAGCTCGCCGGGCAGCACGTTGGTGATGTCATAGGCGCCGGGCTCCGGCTTGCTGGGATCGGCGACCATGTTCGTCACCGTCTCGTCATTGGCGACGCAGCCCTTCCAGCCGATTGTATCTCCCGTTGCCCAGTTGCGGTCGCTGAACCCCGCCAGGGTTTCGATCGGGATGTTCGCGGCCTTGAGCAGCGAGCCAACGTTTACCTGGTTGGTATAGTTGATGATCCCCAACGCCAGGTTCGGCTGTGGATTCTGCGATCCCTGGTACAGCACGTTGATAAAGCCGTGCATCGCGGTCTTGAGCGCGTTGATCTTGGTGGTGCCGTTGATCGAGTCCTGCATCGATCCGGTATTGTCCAGCACCACCATCACCTCCAGCGGGTGCGGCTGGAATTCGGCGTGCGCGGTGACGGACACGGTGTGCGGCCCGATCCCGAAGATGCTCATGAACGTCATCGGCACCAGCCCGACCGCGTTCACCACCGTCTGGCTGACGCCGTTGTTGGTGGTGAAGATCGGGTCCTCCAGCGCCTTGGTACCGCCGATCGGCGGGGTGCCGCCGCCTTGCTGGACGCCCATGTAGCCGTCCGGAAAGTTGTCCCGGAAATAGGCGATCACCTGCTGCTTGCGGCCGTTGGGGTCGCTGTCATCCTTGTTGTCGAAAGCATTGGCGCCGGCCAGCGCCGCCGCGTCGACGCCGGCCTGCATCTGGCTGGTGGTGATGTAGAGCCGGGCAAGGTCGATCGCCGCGCCGATCGAGGCGATCATCGGAAACAGGCCTGCCGCCATCAGCGCCAGCGTCGAGCCGCGCCGGTTGCGGCGCAGCGCGTCGACCGCCAGCACCAGCCTCGCCACCATGGTGCCGCGCGTTCGCGGCGAATTCCCCAACGACACCGTCATCTTGCCCCGCGACGTAATCTTCGCCGCCGGCATTTGACCCGAATCGGTTAATATCCAGTATGGACGTTTTCAGATGGTTGCATCGCTGCTTCCTGGGAGAATGCCGTTATTTCAGCAGTCTGGCCGCCCGAACTGGCTGTGATCAACACGTCCGGGGCGATCATTGTGACCAAATATACGCGTTTGTACGGTGATCTGGCGGCGGGGTGTTTACCAGCCGCCGCCCTGGATCAGGCCTTCTTGCCGAACAGTCGGCCCAGTACCGCGTCGGCCGCCTGGCCCAGCGCATCGGCGATCACCTGCGGGTCCGGTGCCTTGTGCGTCCCGCCCGCGCCCGGCGGCGGCGGCGATGCCGCCGCCTCGGCGCGTGGCTCGCTTGTGGTCTTCGCCTGCGTCCGGTTGCGCGCCACCGCCGCGCTCGCCGCCGCAGCCGCCATGGTCAGCCCCGCCGCGAGCATCTCGCGCCCGTGCGGGCTGTTGGCCTTCTCCAGCAGCGCGCCGCCCACCTCGCGCACCTCCTTGGGCAGCCGGATGCCCAGCACTTCCTTGGGGAGCTTCGCCTTCTTCTGCTTCTTGTCCTTGGCCATGCCGGTGCCTCTCGTTCGTGTGTCGCCAACATAAGACACTGGCGCAGGCTTTCAATTGCTGCCGGGCGCGGGTGCTGGCAGCGGCTCCCGTGCGTTCCTATCTGCCAGACTAGCCTCGCCCCCAGAACAGAAGTAGAACTGCCTCCATGAGCCTCACCAAGATCTCCGTCCGCGGCGCGCGCGAGCACAACCTCAAGGACGTCGACGTCGACATCCCTCGCGATACGTTGACGGTGATCACCGGCCTGTCGGGGTCGGGCAAGTCGAGCCTCGCGTTCGACACCATCTATGCCGAAGGGCAGCGCCGCTACGTCGAGAGCCTCTCGGCCTATGCCCGCCAGTTCCTCGAGCTGATGCAGAAGCCCGATGTCGACCATATCGAGGGGCTCAGCCCCGCGATCTCGATCGAGCAGAAGACCACCAGCCGCAACCCGCGCTCGACGGTGGCGACCGTCACCGAGATCTACGATTACATGCGCCTGCTGTGGGCGCGGGTCGGCGTGCCCTATTCGCCGACCACCGGCGAGCCGATCGCCGCGCAGACGGTCAGCCAGATGGTCGACCGGGTGATGGCGCTGCCCGAGGGCACGCGGCTGTACCTGCTCGCGCCGGTCGTCCGCGGCCGCAAGGGCGAGTATAAGAAGGAGATGCTCGAGTGGCAGAAGGCGGGCTTCACCCGCGTCCGCGTCGACGGCCAGATCCACGAGATCGACGAGGCCCCCGCGCTCGACAAGAAGTATAAGCACGACATCGAGGTGGTGGTCGACCGCCTCGTCGTCCGCCCCACCGAGGGCGACAATTCCATCTCCACCCGCCTCGCGGAGAGCTTCGAGACCGCGCTGAAACTCGCCGACGGCCTCGCCTATGTCGACCCCGCCGACCCGGTCGAGGCGCACACCCCCAAGTCCGAGGTGCTCGGCGACAACGCGCCCCCCGGCCGCATCGTCTTTTCCGAGAAGTTCGCCTGCCCGGTGTCGGGCTTCACCATCGCCGAGATCGAGCCGCGCCTGTTCTCGTTCAACGCCCCCCAGGGCGCCTGCCCGGCGTGCGACGGCCTCGGCGAGAAACTGATCTTCGACGAGGACCTCGTCGTTCCCAATCACGCGCTGTCGATCAAGAAGGGCGCGGTGGTGCCCTGGGCCAAGTCCAACCCGCCGTCGCCTTACTACATGCAGGTGCTAGGCTCCCTCGCGCGCGCCTATGACTTCAGCCTCGACACCCCCTGGGACGATCTCGCCCCCGCGGTCCAGGACACCATCCTCCACGGCACCAAGGGCAAGCCGGTCGTCCTCACGTTCGTGGACGGCAAGAAGAAATACGACGTCAACAAGCCGTTCGAGGGCGTGATCGGCAACCTCAACCGCCGCCTGCTCCAGACCGAGAGCGCGTGGATGCGCGAGGAACTGGCGAAGTATCAGAGCTCGCGCCCCTGCGAGGTCTGCCACGGCGCGCGGCTCAAGCCCGAGGCGCTCGCGGTCAAGATCGCGATGCGCGACATCGCTTATGCCACCCATCTCTCGGTGGTCGACGCGCTCGCCTTCTTCACTGACATGCCCCAGCACCTCGGCGACCAGCAGAATGCGATCGCCGAGCGCATCCTCAAGGAGATCGTCGAGCGCCTCGGCTTCCTCAACAACGTCGGGCTCGATTACCTCAACCTCGATCGCACCTCCGGCACGCTGTCGGGCGGCGAATCGCAGCGCATCCGCCTCGCCAGCCAGATCGGTTCGGGGCTGTCGGGCGTGCTCTACGTGCTCGACGAGCCCTCGATCGGCCTCCACCAGCGCGACAACGACATGCTGCTCGCCACCCTCCGGCGCCTGCGCGACCTCGGCAACACCGTGCTCGTCGTCGAGCATGACGAGGATGCGATCCGCACCGCCGATTATGTGATCGACATGGGGCCGGGCGCCGGCGTCCACGGCGGCGCGATCGTCGCGCAGGGCACGCTCAAGCAGATCCTCAAGAGCAAGACCAGCATCACCGCCGATTACCTCAACGGCACCCGCGAGGTGCCGGTCCCCGCCACCCGCCGCCAGGGCAACGGCCGCGAGATCACCGTCCACAACGCCACCGCCAACAACCTCACCGGCGTCACCGCGTCGATCCCCTTGGGCACCTTCACCTGCATCACCGGCGTCTCGGGCTCGGGCAAGTCGAGCTTCACCATCGACACGCTGTTCGCCGCCGCCGCGCGGACCCTCAACGGCGCCCGCATCCAACAGGGCAAGCACGACAAGATCACCGGCCTCCAGCACCTCGACAAGGTGATCGACATCGACCAGTCGCCGATCGGCCGCACCCCGCGCTCGAACCCGGCGACCTACACCGGCAGCTTCACCCAGATCCGCGACTGGTTCGCCGGCCTCCCCGAGAGCCAGGCGCGCGGCTACAAGCCCGGGCGCTTCTCGTTCAACGTCAAGGGCGGCCGCTGCGAGGCGTGCCAGGGCGATGGCGTGCTCAAGATCGAGATGCACTTCCTCCCCGACGTCTATGTGGAATGCGACGTCTGCCACGGCGCGCGCTACAACCGCGAGACGCTCGAGGTGAAGTTCAAGGGCAAGAGCATCGCCGACGTGCTCGACATGACGGTCGAGGATGCCGCCGAGTTCTTCAAGGCGGTGCCGCCGATCCGCGACAAGATGGAGATGCTGGTCGAGGTCGGCCTCGGCTATGTCAAGGTCGGCCAGCAGGCGACGACGCTGTCGGGCGGCGAGGCGCAACGCGTCAAGCTCGCCAAGGAACTCGCCCGCCGCGCCACCGGCAACACTCTCTACATCCTCGACGAGCCGACCACGGGCCTGCACTTCGAGGACGTCCGCAAGCTGCTCGAGGTGCTCCATGCCTTGGTGGAGCAAGGCAACACCGTGGTGGTGATCGAGCACAATCTCGACGTCATCAAGACCGCCGACTGGGTGATCGACCTCGGCCCCGAAGGCGGCGTCAAAGGCGGCGAAATCGTCGCGGTCGGCACGCCGGAAGATGTGGTCAAGGAGCCGCGGAGCTACACGGGCAAGTATCTTAAGCCGTTGCTCAAAGGGCGCGGGCCGGAGGCGGTGGCGGCGGAGTGATGTCAAGCAAACGCTGAGACAAGATGCTGAACTCTGAGGTAATCTGCGCTTAGTACACCCGCCTAAGACTATGCAAAATTATGAGCCATTGACTCTATTGTCCGTTTGTGGAGACTTCTGCTGAGGAGAGCTCTGTAGGGGTGCAATGTGGCTAAACGTCAGCGTAACAACCAGGTGACTGTGGCGTTCAATTACCTCGTTAAATCAACGCCAAATGACGAAGATCCCGATCAACCCATTGAAGAAGGGTTCACGACCGGTGAGTTCGAGCGTATCGTGCAGCGGATCAGGGATACTCATCCACTGGACGAAGGTAATGACGAAGTGGTTGCTGCCATAAAGGCTGGCCGTGATCTTCCTTTCAATTTCCATGTCGAGCCAGAGCGTGGCGTGCACTTCGGAGATTTTGACGGGGCGTATTACGGACAGAGATACCGCAATAACCGCTTGGGTGTAGTAGAAGCTGCAGATCTGAATTTGCGGGGCTTCCACTATCTCATAACGCACTTGCGTGACGGGAAGATACTTATCGGCACAACTTATCATGGCCTTTACGGCGACTATGATGGTTTGAGAAGCTGCTTCGTGAACCTGCTGCGCGGAAACTATCGGGTCATTTCTAAAACATTGAAAAGCCTCTCGGCGGAAATAGGTGCGGGGCAGCCAATCTCCCTCAAGCTGCTATATAGGAAAGCCGCTGATAGGTTGGAGCGTCGCACTCTCTTTGGTAGATCTGGAGCTATTGCCATAACAAGTGCGGAATTTGGAAACGACTTTGGCGAACGTGTCATTGATACTGCGCGTCGTGTAACTGGAGACAATGATCAGAGAAAGCGCATACTCGCTGAGATTGTGAACCAGGCAGAAATAATTTCACTTGATGAAAACGATATCATCGGATGTTCTGCCGTAATCAGTGAAGACGGCAGGCAGCGGACAATATACCTCCTTGGTGAAAATAACTTCTCTACAAAATTCGGACTTCAGGTTGGCGTGAATGAACATGGGCTTGCGGACAGGGATACTGTGATGCGCGAAATGATACGGATTATGCGACAACAAATAATGCCGCTGATGCAGTAACGACTGTGTTACCATCACTGATTCGTGAGGTATACGGCACTTACAGAGGTGACGACGCCCGACATAAGACCAGACTATGCTTTGAGCTGATATGTGTCTTAATCATTGCGATATTTGCCAATCGGGTGATTGACCAGACGTTCCCTGTGGTCTCGCTGGTCATATCGGTGTTAACTGGTTTTAGCTTTACCGCCTTGTTTTCAGAGCCCGCAGTAAGAACAACGGATCTTCCATCTCCGGACAATGAGACTGATCGTCAGGACATTGTCAAGTTGAAGGCTCTGTCTGCTAGATTTCAGACGCGAATGAGACTATTTATTGTCATTGCTGTATCAGAGCTTGCTCTCTTGACAGCTCTTACAGTATCATTTGGCGTTCCGCCCTGGCTAAGCTCGCAACTCTCTATAAACATGGTGACTTCGGATAGCTTCGCAAGCATCAAGTCGGCCGCTTTGGCAATCGGCTTTGGCGTCCGGAGAATTGCTGCTGGAATTGTAATAGGGCTTTTTCTAGAGTGGATCTATACGTTCTATCGACTTGCCGAGACGATACTAGCTATACTTAAGATCCGCACTGAATACCTAGATGCCCGGTCTGACGTGAGTCGATGACAAGAGATTGCAGGTGGCGAGCGTTCGGCAACCACCGGGTGATGACCAATCTATTTGAGCTAGCACTAGCCAGCGCTAAACCTTAGCGTTCGCGCGATGTGCAACGAAGTCGCCCGCCGCATCGCCTTGGGCCAGTTTCGCGAGGACTGGTCGGAGCTCAAGGTGCCGCTGCTCTTTCCCGAGGGGCTGCCCAACCTCGCCCCGCTCGACTCGATCCGCATCACCGATCCTACGCTGATCCTCCGCGCCGCGGCCGATGGCGTCGGCGTCGACGGCGTGATCCGCCGCTGGAGCTGGCCCGGCCCCACCGGCAAGCCGGTGTACAATTATCGCTCGGAGGGCCGCGCCTTCGCCCCGGCTGAAAGCGCCGGCTCGGGGTCCCCGCACAATACTATTGTGCGGGGTGGATCCGGCCGCTGCCTGATCCCGGTCGACGCCTTCTACGAATTCACCGATCCGCCCGCCGACCTGCTCGGCGCCAAGCCCAAGCGCGCCCGCAAGACCAAATGGCGCTTCACCGCCACCCATGATGCCTGGTTCTGCGTCGCCGGCTTCTGGCGCACCGAACCCAAGCTCGGCGAAGGCAGGGCAGGCGAGGCCTTTACCCTGCTCACCTGCGAGCCCGGGCCGGACATCGCGCCCTATCACCACCGCCAGATCGTTCTCCCCGCGCGCGCGCAATGGGCCGGCTGGCTTGACGGCTCGCTTCCCGCCGCCGACGTCTGCCGCCCGGCCGCCGCCGGCCGGTTCGCGGCGGAGCAGATGGGGTAGAGACTTCGGGCGCCTGCGCCCGCAGCAGCCCGCCGCGGTGAAGCGTCGATGGTCGCGTGCCGGCCTAACGCGGCTCGATCACCGACGGCCACGGCGATCGACAGCGCTCCAGCGCCTCCCCCCGTTCGCCCTGAGCCTGTCGAAGGGCCTGAGACTCACCGCGCGTCGAGAGGCTCAGCGCGAACGGCGGCGTGTGGCCTCCCAAGTCCTTCACGCCCCCCCAAAAACCCGCTGTCCTACAGCCCCGCGTTCTGCATATGTTCACCATCCTCCGCGCCATCGCGCGCCGCACAGGAGGAAAGGCTCGTGCTCGACGACTATCCCATTCCCGCCGCCACCCCGCTTCCCGAGGCCGCCAGGGTTCCCGCCGACCCGCTCGGCGCCGAGCCCAGCCCCACCGATAGCTTCGGCCGCGCCATGCGCCATGACGGCTGGACCCCGGCCCGCCAGCGCCGCTTCCTCGAATTCATCGCCGACGGCCACACCGTCGATCACGCCGCGCAGATGGTCGGGCTCACCGCCACCTCGGCCTATGCGCTGCGCCGCCGCCCGGCCGGCGCCGGCTTCGCGCTCGGCTGGCGCGCCGCCAATCTCGTCGCGCGCGATCACCTCGCCGATATCATGCTCGAGCGCGCGCTCCACGGCTCCACCGAGACGATCACCCGGCCCGATGGCTCGACCGTCGAGCGCCACCGCCTCAACGATCGCCTCGGCCTGCAGCTGCTCGCCCGGCTCGATCGCCAGGCCGAGGCCACGGCGACGCCCGGCGCGGTCGGCGATGCCGCCGCCGCGCGCCTCGTCGCCGGCGATTTCGAGACCTATCTCGATCTGGTCGCCGCCGAGGCCGGCCCGGCGCGCGCCGGCCTGTTCCTCGCCGCGCGCACCGATGCCGCCGCCGATCTTGCCGACATCGCCGCGCTCGCCCGCGCCGATCGCGCCCGCCGCGCGCTGCCGGACGGCACCGGCGACGATCTCGATCCCGCCGAGCGCCACCGCTGGACCGCCGAGCAATGGGCCCGCGCCGAGGCCGCCGGCCTTGTCGTGCTCGCGCCGCCGCCCCCCGAGCCCGCGCCCGAACCGGACCCTGCGACAGCCGCAGGAGCGTCTCAACTTTCTCAACTTGTCACCGCCGCTGCGGCCCAGGCCGAGTTCGAGCGCAACGTCTGGTGGTCGTCCGAAGCGGACGATTACCGCACCCATTTCCCGCCACCCGACGACTTCATCGGCGACGAGCAGGGCAGCTGGGGTGACGACGATTATGAGCGCGCGCTGTCCGACGAGGAACGCACGCTGCTCGATCTGCCCGAGTACGATCCCGACCGCGCCTGGCTCGAGGCCGCCGCCGGGCGCGACGCCTGGTTCGCTGCCAATGCCGTGGCGCTCGACGATGCCGACGAGCCGCCGCTTGATCCGGCGCGTGATCAGGCGTCCGAACAGGCATCTGGGGGAGCGCCGTCCCCCGACCACCCCGGAACACCCCCGTCACCCGCCCGTTAACCGCCCACGACCAGCGACAACGGAGTGACGCCATGGATATCAAGAAGATCGGCATCGGCCTTGGCGCCTTTGCGGTGGGCGCGGTGGCCTGGACGGTGGGCACCGCCAAATTCGGCCCCAAGCCCGGCAGCACCCGCGGTCTGCGCGCGCTGCGCCTGCCGCGCGCGACGACGGCGGCGGCGGCAGACAGCGACGAGGCCGGCGCCGGCGCGGTGGTCGGCGACAGCATCACCGCACCGATCGCCCCCAAGCCCGCCGACATGGCCGCCGCGCCGGTCGGCATGGCCGAGACCGAGAAGCATTTCCACGAGGGCACGGCCAATCCTGCGGCCGAGCACGTCCCGAGCGATCTGATCGGTGGCCGTCACCCCGGCGCCGGTGATCGCGCGCCCGAGGCGTTCCGCCCGGACCCGACCGCGGTACCGACCGACGCCGAAAAGGAAGCGCTCCGCCCCGCCACCGGCCCGGCGCCGACGCTGGTCGCCGATCGCGGCAGCGGCTTCAGCGAGGCCGCCGGCGCCGCGTGAACCGCGGATCGCTGGTCTGGTTGGCTAGTGGCTGGCCGGCGGCTGGAACGGGGGGAAGCGGGCACAGCCTCCCCCCGTTCTGCACACACCGCGGGGAGGACGCGGTATGCGCGATCCGCTGCGAGTTCGCGCCTGAAGGGGAGGGGGGCACGAACCGCGACGTCATCCGCGGCACCGCCGGGCGCCGCGACTCCTTCATAGCGTTGGGAGCGATAAGAAACCGTCAACTATTACAACAGCTTCCGGTGTAAATCCGGCTCATTCCGGGGGCGAATTCGAAGGCGGCGCAAGCATGCGGCTTGTGGCGGTGGGCGCAGCCGCTAAGCATCGCGGCTTCCTTCTCGGAGACCCCGATGCGCCTCACCGCTGCTGCTGCCGTTGCCGCCCTGCTCGCCACCACCGCCGCCATCGCCGGCCCGGCGGCGCCGACCCCGCCGCTCCACCAATATGGCGGGCTGATGATCTCGCCGCGCGGCGACCGGCTGGCGGCGATCGAGTCGAGCAGCGGCCGCGGCGGCCATGCCGCGATCACCCTGCGTTCGGCCGCCGACGGCCATGTCCTGCGCACCCTCGATCCCTGCACCACCTGTTCCTACGCCGGCCTCGCCTTCGCCCCCAACGGCGACCTCGTCTTCCTCAGCCGGGATCGCACCGCCGGCACCGTCTCGCTCCAATTGGCCACCGACAAGGCAATCCGCACCCTTGCCACCATCCCCGGCATCGCCCAGACCCCCCGGGTGTCGCCGGACGGCAAGCGCGTCGCCCTGCTCGTCACCCTCGGCGCCGCCAAGGAGAGCGGTGCCACCCAAGCCGGCGCCCGGCAGGTCGGCGAGATCGGCGAGAAGAGCGACGAGCAGCGGCTGGCGGTATTCGACATCGCCGCCACCGTTCCGGCAACCGCGGTCGCCCCGGTCTCCCCGGCCGGCCGCTATGTCTATGAATATGACTGGACCCCCGACAGCCGCGGCTTCGTGGCCACCACGGCACTCGGCAACGGCGACAACAATTGGTGGGTCGCCACCCTCGACGCCATCGACGCCGCCACCGGCGCCGTCCGCCAGATCGCCAAGCCCGCCACCCAGCTCAACCAGCCCAGGGTGTCGCCGGACGGCAAGACGGTGGCCTATATCGGCGGGTTGATGAGCGATTTCGGCTCGGTCGGCGGCGACGTCTTCACCGTCCCCTTCGCCGGCGGCAAGCCCCGCAACCTCACCGCCGGCGCCAGGTCGACGGTGACCACCATCGCCTGGACGCAAGGCGGTCTGCGCACCGTCAGCCTCGCCGGCGACGCGGTCGAGGTCGCCTCGCTGACTCCCGGCGCCGCCCCGGTCGTCGGGTTCAGCCGCCCGGTCAGCACCGCCGCCGGCGACGGCCGTGCCGTCTTCTCCGCCGACGGCAGGGTGGCGGCGGCCGTCGTCCAGGATTTCGAGCATGCCCCGGCGATCAACGCCGGCCCGCTCGCCGCAATCCGCCAACTGACCCACGACAATGACGCCGCCGGCTCGCTGGTCGCCGCCCGCAGCATCAGCTGGAGCAGCGAGGGCCACAGCGTCCAGGGCTGGCTGCTCGCACCTCGCCAGCCGGCGGCGGCGGACGGGGCGAAGGCGCCGATGATCGTCAGCGTCCACGGCGGCCCCGCCGCCGCCTCGACCCCCTCCTATGTCACCGCCGGCAGCTCGACTGCGGCGATGCTCGAGGGCGGCTATTATCTGTTCCTGCCCAATCCGCGGGGCAGCTACGGCCAGGGCGAGGCGTTCACCGCCGCCAACCGCCGCGACTTCGGCGGCGGCGACCTCCGCGACATCCTCGCCGGCGTCGATGCCGCCGAGCGCGTCGCTCCGATCGACGATGCCCGGCTCGGCCTCGCCGGCTGCAGCTACGGCGGCTTCATGGCGATGTGGGCCAACACCCAGACCAATCGCTTCAAGGCAATCGTCGCCGGGGCGGGACTGTCGAACTGGGTGAGCTATTACGGCACCAACGGCATTGACCAGTGGATGCTGCCCTATTTCGGCAAGTCGATGTACGACGACATGAAAGCCTATGAGGATGCCTCCGCGATCTACCAGGCCGGCAAGGCGAAGACGCCGACCTTCATCTACGTCGGCGAGCGCGACATTGAGGTGCCGCCGACCCAGTCGATCGAGTGGTGGCATGCCCTCAAGGACCGCGGCGTCCCTGTCAGTCTGGTGATCTACCCTGATGCCGGCCACTGCGTGACCGCTCCTGACCAGGCCGCTGACGTCCGCAAACGCTCGCTCGCCTGGTTCGACACCTTTGTGAAGAATGCCAAATAGGGCGGGTTAGAACAGCAGCTTGCCCGAATCCTTCCACCGGTCGAGCACCTGTGCGGCCGGTGGCAGATGGTCATCGGCTGCGACCTGCGCCGACGCCGGCGCCGCAGCGGCGGCGTTGGTCTCGGCCAGTGGCATCGCCGCCAGCGGCGCGGTCGCGGCAATGATTGTGGCGATCGGCGCTAGTGTCGTTGGCAGATGCGGCCCTGGGATCGGCTCGCCACCCCGATATATTTGCCTGCACGCCGCCGCGGTGCCCCAATACCCCTTCCAGCGATGGAAGAAATGGGCACCCACTACGTCTGTCATCACCATGCTGCGGTTCCACGCCGGGGTCACGGCATAGGTGTGGTAATGCGTCGCCAGCCCCACTGGGGCGTAGACATAGCCGGCGAGCGCCATTCCGGCAGTCCGCCCGGCCCGTAGCCACGCCGCCTTCTCTGGAATCCGGGCCAACGCGCCGTCGCAAGCGAAGCTGAACTGGCAGCCGGCGTGCTCGGATCCCTGATAAACCACTCCGCACACCGTCGCCGGAAACGCCGGGAGTCGAACCCGGTTGAGGATGACCTGTGCCACGGCGGACTGGCCCGCATCCGGTTCGGACGCGGCTTCATAGTAGATCGCCGTAGTCAGGCATTCGAGGGCCCGGGCTTGATCGACATAGCTTGCGGACCGCATCGAGAATGGAGCCGCCGGCATTACGCCGCCGTCTGCCATCCCCGTGGAGGCAGACGCCTCCGCACCGGCTGGCGGGGTTGGCAGAGCAATCGTCCCTGTGACCCCTGCCGCCGGCGCGGCCGTATCCGCCACCGGCTGGGCGCTGCCGATCGGGGTGCCGCCGGTGGGTTTAGCAGTGGTCTCGTCGCTAGCGGCAGTCGAGGGGAGCGAGCCTTGGTGCTCGATCACTGCTCGATAGGCGGCTTGAGCCGACAACAACGCAAGCAGCAGCAGTCCGGTGCCGGCGAGCATCAGCCAGACCCGCATCATCGTCCGGAACGTCTGCTGCCGTACCCTCAAGCCTGCCTCCGCGGCTGCCCCGTGCAGCGCGGCCGCGTCGTAGCGCATATCGGTGGCATCGTCCGCCCTGGATTCCGCTGCGTCCCGGGGTGGGACGCAGCGGATCGGCGGTAAGACTTTTACTTCAACGTCGCGCTGTCGAGCTTGAGCTCGGCCTCCGTCAGCGTTTCGACTCGCGGATAGGACCGACGCAGCGGATCGATGAACTGCTTGGCGTCGCCGACCACGACGATGCTCGCCGCCTTGGGATCGAGGAAGGCGGCGGAGGCAGCCTGCACCGACGCCGGGGTAACCGCCTCCACCTCGGCGGTGAACTGCTGCAATTCGACGAGCGGGATGTCGTTCTGGACGTAGGCGCCGATGATGCCGGCGATGCCGCCGGTGGTTTCGATCGTCCGCCCAAAGTTGCCGACCAGCACCGCCTTGCGGGTGCTGAGCTCGTTGGCCGACACCGGCGCCTGCCCCATCTTGGCCATTTCCGCCGTCATCAGCGTCGCCACGTCGGCCGCCGTCTGGTTCTTGGTCTGGGTCCGCGCGGCGATGGTGCCCTGGACCCGACTGGCGTCAAACCCGCTGCCGGCGCCATAAGCCAGCCCGCGCTTGATCCGCACTTCCTGGTTGAGCCGCGACGAGAAGCCGCCGCCGAGCACGGTGTTGGCGACCCCGAGCGGGTAATAACGGGGATCCGAGCGGGCGATCGCCGGCCGCTCGACGACGACGCCGGCCTGCCCGGCGCCGGGCATGTCGATGACGATAACGCGCGGTGCCGGATAGGCGGCCGGTGCGGTGGCGGCGGCGGGGGCGCTGCCAGCGGCTCGCCAACCGCCGAGCTGGCGCTCGGCAAGCGCCTCGGCCTGGGCCGGGGTGACGTCGCCGACCATGACCAGGGCACTTCGATCGGGACGGAAGGTGCGGGCGTAGGCGGCGGTCACGTCGGCCCGGGTGATCGCCTTGAGCGAAGCCGGGGTGCCACCTTCGGGCGCGCCGAATGACGAGGCGCCGAAGGTTGCGCGGTCGGCCACCAGAGCCGCCAACTGCGACGGGTTCTTGAGCGAAACGGTAACGGCGTCGATCTGCTGAGCCCGGGCGCGCTCCAGTTCTGCCGGAGCGAACACCGGATGGGTGGCGACATCGGCGAGGATCGCCATCGCCGGGGCAAGCTGATCGGACTTGACGGTGACGTTCACCGAGCCGCCGTCGGTGGCGATGTCGCTGTCGATCGAAGCGCCGAGGCTCTCGATCTGGCGGGCGATGTCGGTCGCCGAGCGGGTCGTCGTGCCCTTGGTGAGCAGCTCGGCAGTGAGGTTGCCGACCCCGGCCCGGTTTGCCGGGTCGAGCGCCGATCCGCCGGTGGAGACAAGATAGGCGGTGACGATGGGCAGGTCGTGCCGCTCGACGGTGATCACCCGCAGGCCGTTGGCGAGACGGGTTTCCACCGGTTGCGGCAGGCTCGCGGCGACGGGTGCAGCCGGCGCTGGCGGGGCGATCCGCTGACTGTCGGGTGCCGGGGTGACGATTGGGATGTCGGCGGGCGGCGTCAGCGCCGCGGTTTGGACGCTCGCTGCGACCTGGATGACGTCACCGGCGGCGCCGGCGGGCTTGGCGGTGTCGGGCAGGTAGCGGATCGTCGCCGACTGGTGGTCGCCGAGATACTGGCGGGCAACGCGCTGGACGTCGGCGGCGGTGACCCGTGCGATCGCGGCGAGCTGGCGATCATTGTCGCGGGGGTCGCCGTCGATGATCACCGAGGAGGCGAGCACCCGGGCCTTGCCCTCGGCGGTCTCACGCTGCTTGATCGCGGCGGTAAGGATCTCATTCTTGGCTTCGGCGAGCTCTGCCGCGCTCACCGGCGCGTCGCGGAAGCGACCGATCTCGCGCTTCAACGCCGCCTCGCCCTGGTCGACCGTCTTGCCGCCGGCAAGGATGGCATAAGCGATCAGATTGCCGGTGCCCTGCTTGCTGTCGAGGAACGACGACGCATCCTGGGCGAGCTGGTCGCGGTAGACCAGGCTTTCGTAGAGCCGCGAGCTTTCACCGGTGGAGAGGATCCCCTGAAGCACCGTCAACGCCGGGATGTCGGCGGCGCGGTCGGCGGGGATGTGCCAGCTGATCAGCACCGCGGGCAGCGGCGTGTTGGGTTCGTAGACGGTGTAGCTGACCGCCTTGGTGCGGTCCGGCTCGGTGACGGTGACGCGGGGGATGACGGCGGCCGGCTTCTTGATGCCGGCAAAATACTGGTCGATCCAGGCATTCAGCTGCTGCTCGTCAAAATTGCCGGAGACGACGAGAATGGCGTTGTCCGGCCGGTAATAGGTCGCATGGAAGGCGCGGACGTCGTCGATCGACGCGGCTTCGAGGTTCTCGATGCTGCCGATCGTCGAGCGGGCATAGGGATGGGTCGTGTAGGCGGCGGCCGACGAATAGGTGGAGAACAGCTTGCCATAGGGGCGGGCGAGCGTGCTCTGGCGCAGTTCCTCCTTCACCACGTCGCGCTCCGAGCCGAAGCTGGTGGGCTCCACCACCAGGCTCGCCATCCGGTCTGCCTCGGCGAACAGCAGCCGCTGCAGGTGGTTGGCGGGGATCACCTCGAAATAGTTGGTGTAGTCGTCGTTGGTGGAGGCGTTGTTATAGCCGCC
This sequence comes from Sphingomonas sp. GW821-FHT09E03, assembly GCF_059416225.1. NCBI lineage: Bacteria > Pseudomonadati > Pseudomonadota > Alphaproteobacteria > Sphingomonadales > Sphingomonadaceae > Sphingomonas > Sphingomonas sp. GW821-FHT09E03. The sequence goes on from NZ_JBWKOS010000006.1 coordinate 77,318, forward strand.
GACATCCTCGGTGAGCCGATCCATCTGCTCGGAGACGAGGTTGCGCGTCGCCTTGAACATGAGGTGCTCGAACATGTGGGCGAAGCCCGAGCGGCCCTTGGGATCGTCCTTCGAGCCGACGTCGTACCACACTTGCACCGCTACATTGGGCGTCGAAGTGTCGCGCAGGGCATAGACCCGCAGGCCGTTGGCGAGGGTGCGTTCGGTGAACGCCAGCGGCTTCACCGCCGCAGCCGCTGCTGCCGGGACAGGCCGAGCCGGCGCGGTCTGGGCGGCGGCGGCGGCGATCGGGAGCAGCGCTGCACCCAGCAGCAGGGTGGCACGAACAAGGCGCATGGAGGTCTCCGGTCGGGCAGGATGATGCCTGGCGTTCACCCGGAGCCGGAGCAGGGTGTCAATCGACCGCGACGCCTTGCGCGGCCGATCCGCTCAATCCTTCTTCTTGCCCGAGTTGGCAAACAGCACCGCCGCGGCGACCGCGGCCGAGCCGATCCCGACGCCGATGATCCGCATCGGCCAGCGGCTCTTGCTCGCCGGATCGGCGGTGCCGGCCGCGGCATGGTCGCGCGCGTGCTTGGCCGCGGCGGCTGCTTCCAGGATCTCGTTGGGTTGATCGGCCATGTTACTCTCCCTGTCCTCCGCCATAACGCGCGCGGAAGTCACTGGCGAAGGTGGTTAATTGCGCCGCTGCAATGGCCTCCCTGAGGTCCGCCATCAAGGCCTCGTAGAAGCAAATGTTATGCTCGGTCATCAGCATTGCGCCCAATATCTCGCCGGCGCGGACGAGATGATGGATATAGGCGCGGCTCCAGGTGGCGCACACCGGGCAGCCGCAGGCGGGGTCGAGCGGACCGGTATCCTCGCCGAACTTGGCGTTGCGCAGGTTGATCGGACCAGTCCTGGTGAACGCCTGACCGGTGCGGCCCGAGCGGGTGGGCATCACGCAATCGAACATGTCGATGCCGCGCTCGACCGCGCCGACGATATCGGTCGGTTTGCCGACCCCCATCAGATAGCGCGGCTTGTCCGCGGGGAGCTGCCCAGGTGCGAAATCGAGGCAGCCGAACATCGCCTCCTGGCCCTCGCCGACCGCCAATCCGCCAACCGCATAGCCATCGAAGCCGATGTCGATCAGCGCATCGGCCGACGCCTTGCGCAGGCCTTCGTTCAGCGCGCCCTGCTGGATACCGAAGATTGCATTCTCGGCACCATGCGCGCCCCCGGCATCGAAGGCGGCGCGGCTGCGCCTCGCCCAGCGCATCGAACGCTCCATCGCGGCGGCCTGCACCTCGGGGAGGGAGGTCGTCGGCACGAGTTCGTCGAACGCCATGACGATGTTGGAGCCCAACAGCCGCTGGATCTCGATCGAGCGTTCGGGGCTGAGCAGGTGCCGGGTGCCGTCGAGGTGCGACTTGAACGACACGCCCTCCTCGGACCGCTTGGTGAGATCGGCGAGGCTCATCACCTGATAGCCGCCGGAATCGGTGAGGATCGGCTTCGACCAGCCCATGAAGCCGTGCAGCCCGCCGAGGCGCGCCACTCGCTCGGCGCCGGGGCGGAGCATCAGGTGATAGGTGTTGCCGAGGATGATATCGGCGCCGCTCGCGGCGACGTCGGCCGGCTTCATCGCCTTGACGGTGGCGGCGGTGCCGACCGGCATGAACGCCGGCGTGCGGATGGTGCCGCGGTGCATCTCGATCGTGCCGGTACGGGCACGCCCGTCGGTGGCGGCGATGGTGAAGGCGAAACGCGAGGTCATGGCGGCGGCTTCTGGCCGAGCAGAGCGGTGGTGTCGAGCCGCGGCGTGGTGAGTCGGTGCGTCGCTGGCGTGAGTCGACTACCGTATCTATGCGGTGGTTTTGGCGACAAGTTGAGGAAGTTGTCAGTCTCGGACGAAACAGTTGCGGGCAATCGTTTCGGATCGTTTGACGATGGCAAAGAGCGGCAGCGTGTTGCGCCGTCAGTCTAGCAATGGTGCGACGCTGTAGGACAGCGGTTGTTCGTTGGCAGCCCGCCAACGCCGTCACTCCGACGCAGGATGGTCATGTGCGGCGTCTGTGCTGCGTTTGCGGGTTGAGATCCCAGCGTTCGCCGGGATGACGGAATGATGGGGCTGACCGTTCGTCGCGGGCGTGGTCGGCGACGACTTTTGGCCTAGCGCTTCTTGCGCCCGGGCCGGTCGGCGGCGTTGGTCATGGCGCGGATGGTGAGCAGTTCCTTGCGGGTGACATAGCCGTCGTGGTCGCGATCAAGCCGGTCAAAGGTGTGGGCAAGGTTTGCCTGCAGTTCGGCGAGGGTGATGCGATTGTCGCCATCGGCGTCGATCTCGAACGGGCTCGGCAGCGCGTTGCGATCCCCGAGCCAGCGCTCCGCCCAATCGGCGAAGGCGATATAGCCGATCGCGCCGGCATGCGCGGTGTCGATCGCGGCGAAGCTGCGGCGTACCCCGGCCTCGAGCTCGGCGCGGCTGGTGCGGCCATCGCCGTCGGCATCGAAGGTGGCGATTGCCATCGCGATCGGCTCCACCACCATGGTCGCCGGCGGCTGGCCGGGGCCGGCGGGCGGCAGGCCCGGTGGACCCGCGGCCTGGCTGGGCGAGGCGGCCTGGAGCAGCAGGGCAAACAGCATGATAACCTCGATGTTCGGCGACGCGACCCTGATGCGGGCAAGCGACCGGCCGTGCAAGCGCAGCGTCGCGGCACGGCGTGGACGGCGCCTGCCATGCAACATGCGCGGCGCTGCCGGGTTGGGAGACGCTGAACCTGCGGACAATCGGAGCCCCTTCATGCAGATCGACCTCAGCAACCGCGTCGCGCTCGTCACCGGCGGTGACTCGGGCATCGGCGCCGCCTGCGCGCGGGCGCTCGCCGAAGCCGGCGCGGATGTCGCTATTCTCTATCACTCCGACGAGGAGGGCGCGCAGCAGACCGCGCGAGCGATCCGCGCCGGTGGCCGCAATGTCGAGGTGATCCAGGGCGACGTCGGCCGCGAGGAGGATGTCGATCGCGCGTTCGACACCACCGTCGCGGCGCTCGGCGCGCCCACCATCCTGGTCAATTCCGCCGGGCTCAACATGAGCGACACGCCGGTGGCCGAGATGGACCTTGCGCAATGGGAACGGGTGCTGCGCACCGACCTCACCGGCGTGTTTCTCGCCGCGCGGCGGTTCATCCGCCAGCTCGACGGCCACGACGCTCCTGCGGCGATCATCAACATCAGTTCGATCCATGAATCGGTGATGCGCGCCGGCGGTGCCGATTATGCCGCGGCCAAGGGTGGCGTGCGCAACCTCACCCAGACGCTGGCGCTCGAGGTCGCGGCGCGGCGGATCACCGTCAACAGCATCGCGCCGGGGATGATCCTGACGCCGATGAACCAGGAAGCGATGGATGACGAAGGCAAGCGCCAGGAGGCGGAGAGCCACATCCCCGCCAGGCGCGCCGGGCAGCCCGAGGAGATCGGGCGGATCGCGGTGTTCCTCGCCGCGGCGGAATCGGGGTATATCACGGGCACGACGGTGACGGCGGATGGCGCGCTGTCGTTGCAGCTCGGGCAGGGGGCCTGATCGATCTCCGAGCGTCGTCATGCTGAACTTGGTTCAGCATCCATGGCCTGCGCTGTCCCCGTGCTCGCGGCGCGGGATGGGCCATGGATCCTGAACCAAGTTCAGGATGACGAAGGATCTTTGGGGGGCGCTACCGCGCCCGCCGCTCTGCCCCTAGCCGCGTCATCAGGATCGCGGCGCGCTTGGCCTGGCGGCGGATGCTCTGCAGGTCGATCACCTCGGCGGGGGTGTGATCGCCGCGGCTGGCGGTGCCGAGCCCGACCAGCCCGTCGACATCGGCGGCGACGAACGAGATGTCGCCGGCGCCGCGCTTGAGCGGGTCGAGCGGCAGCATCGCGGGCAGGCCGAGGTCCTGGTTCACCGCGTTGAGCGCGGCGAGCAGCGCCTGGTTGCCCGCGGTGGGCGCCATTGCCGGATAGCCGCCCTTGAAGCTGATCGTCGCCGTGGTGCCGGGCGCGTGGCGGGCGACGATCGAGATCATCCGGGCGCGGACCCGCTCGGTCTGCGCATCGCTGAGGGTGCGGAAATCGCCGGACGCGACCGCGGCGGCGGGGATGATGTTGCTCTTGCCGGTGGCGCGGGCGCCCGCCGTATCCAGGGTCGCGGTAGCGCCGGCGGCGAGCACCCCGGTGTTGAAGGTGAGGTTGGGCTCGGGCAGCTCGGTGCGGAAGGCGGCAAGGATCCGTGCCAGCTCGTTGGCGGCACCGTCGCCGAACTCGTCGCTGAAGATCCGCGACGAATGGCCGGTCTTGCCGGTGACCGCGAGCGACCAGTCGTTGACCGAGCGGCGCGCGATCGAGCCCATGTCGTGGCCGTCCTCGACCGCGAGCCCCTCGAAATCGAGCGCGGCATCGGCGCGCTTGCCGGCGGCGATCAGATCGGCGCGCGCCAGCGACTGCGGATCGCCGGCATCCTCTTCGTCGCCGGAGAGCATGATCTCGATGTTGGTGCGCGCGAGCGTACCCGCAGCCTTCATCGCGCGGAGCGCGGCGAGCATCACCACCATCCCGCCCTTGTCGTCGCCGACGCCGGGGCCCGCCGCCTCGTCGCCGTGCCGCGCAAACCGCTGGAACGGCGAATCCTGCTCGAACACCGTATCGAGATGGCCGATCAGCAGCAGGCGCGTGGTGCCCGCCGCGCCGCGGTGGACGGCGATGAGGTGGCCGGCGCGACCCGCGGCGGTCATCGGCTTCCAGCTCACCGCGAAGCCGAGCGGCTCGAGCTCGCGGCGCATCATGGTGCCGACCGCGGTGACCCCGGCGATGTTCATCGTGCCGCTATTCTGGTTGACCAGCGCCTCCAGCGTCGCGACCGACCGGTCGAACTCGGCATCGACAGTGGCGGCCATCCGGGTTTCGGCAGGCGACAGCTGCGGCGCAGCGGCGAGGAGGAGCAGGGCGGTGAGCATCGGCGGTATCGTCGCCGGTCGGCGCGGCGCTGACAAGCCGGCGGTTGGCCATTTCACCCCCGGGCGATCCGCTCTAAGAGGCGCTCCATGAACGAGGCGATCAACCGGCCCGAGACACCCGACGGCGAGGATGTCATCTGCGCGACGGAGGGGCCGGTCGGCCGCCTCCGGCTGCACCGACCCAAGGCGCTCAACGCGCTCAACACGGGCATGTGCGAAAGCATGCTCGGCGCGCTGGAGGGCTGGGCGGCCGATGGCGCGGTGGCGGCGGTGATGATCGACCACGCCGAGGGCCGCGGCTTTTGCGCGGGCGGCGACATCCGCCTGCTCGCCGACAGCGGCGCGGGCGACGGCGCCGCGGCGCGCGCCTTCTTCTTTTCCGAATATCGCCTCAACCACCGCCTGTTCACCTTCGCCAAGCCGACGGTGGCGGTGATGGACGGCATCACCATGGGCGGCGGCGTCGGCCTGGCGCTGCCGTGCCGCTATCGCATCGCCACCGAGAACACCCGGCTGGCGATGCCCGAGACCGGGATCGGCCTGTTCCCCGATGTCGGCGGCGGCTGGTATCTGTCGCGGCTGCCCGGGCGGATGGGGCAGTATATCGCGCTCACCGGTGCGCGGCTCGACGGCGCCGACTGCCTGGCGCTGGGGCTCGCCACCCATTATGTCAGCGCGGCGACGCTCCCGGAACTGAAGCAGTGGCTGGTCGAGCGGCCGGTCGCGGAGATGGCGGCGATCCTCGACGAGGTGGCGGACGTGCCCGGCGAGGGCACACTCGCCGCGCATCGCGACGCGATCGACCAGCTGTTCGCTCCGCACGCGCTGGAGGACATCCTCGCCGCGCTCGAGACGGCGGACAGCGCCTTTGCCGCCGAGACGCTGGCGACGCTGCGCGGCAAATCGCCGCAGGCGATGAAGGTGTCGCTGCGCCTGCTCCATGACGGCGCGCAGATGGCGAGCTTCGCCGACGAGATGGCACAGGAATATGCCGTCGCCACCCGCGTGGTGCAGCGCCACGATTTCGTCGAGGGCGTGCGCGCGGTGATCGTCGACAAGGATCATGCGCCGCGTTGGCAGCCGGCGACCGCCGCGGACGTCACCGATCACGTCATCGACCAGATCTTCGCGCCCTTGTCGGCCGACGCCGCCTGGTCGCCTGCCTGAAGGAGCCTATCGCCGATGACTTACGACACCATCCTCGTCGACCAGCGTGGTGCGGTGACGCTGATCACGCTCAATCGCCCGGCCGCGCTCAACGCGCTGAACGGCCAGCTGCTCGCCGACCTGCTCGCGGCGCTGGCGGCGTTCGACGCCGATCCGGCGCAGGGCTGCGCGGTGCTGACCGGGAGCGACAAGGCGTTCGCCGCGGGCGCGGACATCAAGGAGATGGCCGACATGTCATTCGCCGACATGTACGCGACCAATCATTTTGCCGGCTATGAGCAGCTGACCCGGACCCGCAAGCCGGTCATCGCCGCGGTCGCCGGCTATGCGCTCGGCGGCGGCTGCGAGCTGGCGATGATGTGCGACTTCATCCTGGCGGCCGACAATGCGCGCTTCGGCCAGCCCGAGATCAAGCTCGGCGTGACGCCGGGGATGGGCGGCTCGCAGCGGCTGACCCGCGCGGTCGGCAAGGCCAAGGCGATGGAGATGTGCCTGACCGGCCGGCTGATGGACGCCGCCGAGGCCGAACGCGCCGGGCTGGTGAGCCGGATCGTGCCGGTCGCCGAGCTGGTCGAGGAGGCGGTGAAGACCGCCGCGTCGATCGCCGCGATGGCGCCGCTTGCGGTGCTCGCCAACAAGGAGCTGGTCGACGCCGCGTTCGAGACCCATCTTGCGCAGGGCGTGCAGGTGGAGCGGCGGCTGTTCAACGGCCTGTTCGCCACCGCCGACCAGAAGGAAGGCATGGCCGCGTTCGTCGAGAAGCGACCCGGCAACTGGCAGGGGCGCTGAACCGGATCACTGGCTGATCGCGTGGCCGATCGCCTGGGCGAGCTTGCGCATCGACACCGGCTTTTCGCAGCGGGCGATATTGGCATAACGCTGGGGAATTGCCGAGGCATCGTAGCCGGTGGCGAACACCAGCCGCACGCCGCGCTCGATCAAGATGTCAGCGACGGGATAGACCACCTCGCCGGCGAGGTTGATGTCGAGCACCGCGCCGTCGAGCGGCGGCTCGGTGGCGATCAGCCGCAGCGCCGCGGCGAGGCTGGGCGCGGGGCCGACCACCACCGCGCCGACCTCGGCAAGCGCGCTGGTGAGATCGTCGGCAAGCAGATATTCGTCCTCGGCGACGAGAATGCGGCAACCGCGCAGGCTATAGTCGTTCATCTGTCGATCCCCCCGGAACCGCCAGCCTCTCAGAGCGCTCGCGCGAAGGCAAGCCCGGGTGCCGATCCCTACCGTGCTGGCGGCGGGGGCGTATCCGCGGTCACCGGCACAGGGCCGGTGGACTTGGCCTCGAGCAGCGAATCGCCGCCGAGCACGCGGTAGAGCTCGACGCGGTTGGTGGCGCCGACCAGCTGGGTCGCGACCAGCGTGCGCTGGGCGGTATAGTATGACCGCTGCGCGTCGAGGCTGGTGAGGAAGGTGTCGATACCGCCGCGATAGCGGGCGTTGGTGAGGCGCAGCGTATCGGCCGCGGCGACCTGGAAGTTGGTGTTGGCACGCAGCTGCGCCGCGAGCGTACCCTGGCGGGCGAGCGCATCGGCGGTCTCGCGGAACGCGGTCTGGATCGAGCGTTCGTAGGTCGCGAGCGCGACGTCGCGCTCGGCCTGCGTGTAGCGGACATTGGCCTTGGCGGCGCCGGCCTGGAAGATCGGATAGCTGATCGACGGCGCGACCGAATAGTTGAAGGCGCCGCCGGTGAACAGCGACGACAGGCCGGTGCTGGCGAAGCCGAGCAGGCCGGTGAGCGAGATGCGCGGGAACAGCGCCGCGCGCGCGGCGCCGATCTCGGCATTGGTGGCGCGCAGCTCATATTCCGCCTCGACCACGTCGGGGCGGCGCAACAGAATGCCGCTGTCGAGCCCGGCCGGAAGGGTGGCGACCGTGGTCATCGCCTCTTCGATGCTGGCGGGCAGCAGCGCGACATCGACCGGCGCGCCGACCAGCAGCTGGAGCGCGTTGACATCCTGCGCGACCAGCGTGGTCTGCTCGGCGAGATCGGCGTTGGCGGTCTCGAGCACCTGCTGCGCCTGGGTGAGATCGGTGCGCGGGCTGACGCCGCCGCTGAGCCGCGCCTGGGTGAGGCGAACGCTCTGCTCGGCGCTGGCGGCGGTGTTGCGCGCGATCGTCAGCAGGCTCTGGTCGGCGGCATAATTGAGCCACGCCTCGGCGACATCGCCCACCAGCGTGAGGCGGGTCGCGCGCGCGGCGGCCTCGGTTTCGAAATAGCGGTTGAGTGCTGCGCCGGTGAGCGAGCGGACCCGGCCGAACAGGTCGAGCTCGAACGCGGTGGCGCCGAGGTCGACCGACCAGGAACTGCTCGAGCCCGACGAGGTGACCACGCTGGAGCCGGTGCCGCCGGTGCTCGTGCCGGTGTCGGTGCCTGTTCCGGTGCCCGTCCCAGTGCCGGTGCCCGTGCCGCCGGAGCCGGTGCTGCTGCTCGCGGTGCTGCGGGTGCCGTTGCCGCCGCCCGAACGGGTGTAGCGGCCGGTGGCGTCGATCTCGGGCAGCAGGTCGGCGCGCTGGATGCGATATTGCGCGCGCGCCGCGGTGATGTTGGCGGCGGCGATGCGCAGGTCGCGATTGTTGGCGAGCGCAGAATCGATGATCTGCTGGAGCCGCGCGTCCTTGAAGATGTCGCGGTAGGTGACCGCCGGCAGCGTCGCCTCCGACTGGCGCAGATAGGCGTCGCCCACCGGCCACGACGTCGGCACTGGGGCCACCGGACGGATGTACTTGGGCGCCATCGAGCAGGCCGACAGCGCGGTGCCGGCGAGCACCAGCGAAAGGATCAGGCGGCGCATCAGGCAGGCTCCGGCTCGGTCGTGGGCGGCATCGGCGGGGCGGGCGGATCCTTGGGCTTGCCGTCCTGCTGCTTGACCGGCCGGCCGCGCAGCTTGGCGATGCCCTCGCCGACGCCGCTGCGAACGAGCACGAAGAACAGCGGAATGTAGAAGATCGCCAGCACCGTCGCGCTGAGCATGCCGCCGACCACCGCGGTGCCGATCGCGATCCGGCTGTTGGCGCCGGCGCCGGTGGAGATCGCCAGCGGCATCACGCCGAAAATGAAGGCGAGGCTGGTCATCAGGATCGGGCGGAGACGGATCTTGGCCGCCTCCAGCGCCGCGTCCATCACGCTCGCCCCGCCGCGTTCGGCCTGTTCGGCGAACTCGATCATCAGGATCGCGTTCTTTGCCGCCAGCCCCATCGTCGTCAGCAGCCCGATCTGCAGATAGACGTCGTTGATCAGCCCGCGCAGCGTCACGAACAGGATCGCGCCGACCAGCCCGAGCGGGATGATCAGCAGCACCGCGATCGGGATCGACCAGCTCTCGTACAGCGCCGCGAGGCACAGGAAGACGACGAGCAGCGACAGGCCGTAGAGCAGGGGCGCCTGGCCGCCGGCGAGTCGCTCCTGATAGGATAGGCCGGACCAGGCAATGCTGGTGCCCTTCACCTGGCCGGCAAGCTCGGCGATCCGGGTCATCGCGTCGCCCGAGCTCTTGCCCGCCGCCGCCGATCCCTGAATCTCGTAGGATTGGATGCCGTTGAACCGTGACAGGGTGGTCGGCGCCTGGCCCCAGCTGGTCCTGGCAAAGGACGAGAAAGGGGTCATCGCGCCGGTGGTGCCGCGCACGAACCACTGGCTGAGATCGGACGGCTCGGCGCGGAATGGCGCATCGCCCTGGACATAGACCCGCTTGACGCGACCGCGATCGACGAAATCGTTGACGTAGGATCCACCCCAGGCGGTCGACAGCGTCGAATTGACGTTGGCCTGGGTGAGCCCGAGCGCCGATAGCTTCTGCGGATCGGCCTGCACCTGGAGGGTGGCGACGTCAGGCAGCTCGGTGAGGCGGACCGAGGCGAGCGCGGGATCCCCGCGCGCGGCGGCGAGCAGCTTGTCACGCGCTGCCTGGAAGTCGGCGAGTGGCATGCCGCTGGTGTTCTGCAGCTCCATGGTGAAGCCGTTGGACGAGCCGAGGCCGCGGATCGCCGGCGGCACCAGCGCATAGACCTGGCCATCGCGGAAGCCCTTGAACGCCGACGAGGCACGGGCGACGATCGAGTCGGCGTTATTGTCCTTGCCCTTGCGCTCGGCCCAGTCGCGAAAGGCGAGGAAGCCCTGGCCGGTGTTCTGGCCGCTCGCACCGCCGCCGCCGCCACCGCTGACGGTGAACATGGTGACGGTGTTGCTGCCCTCATGCTGACGGAAGTAATTCTCCACCTGCTTCTGCAACGCGAAGGTGCGGCCCTGGGTGGCGCCGGCGGGAAGCTGGAACTGGACGATGGCGCCGCCCTGGTCCTCGGTGGGCAGGAAGCCCGTCGGCAGGCGCAGGAACAGCACCGCGAGCAGCGCGACGACGCCGGCATAGATCAGCAGGAACAGCCATTTGCGCGCGACCACGGCCTTCACCGCGCCGGTATATTTCTCGATGCCCTTGTCGAACGTCTCGTTGAACTTCTCGCCGCTGCGGCTGAAGAAGTGGGTGACGCCCGGAAAGCGCTGGCCGAACCAGCTTTTCTCGACATTGCCGTCGGCATCGCGCTTCTTCTGTTTGAGCAGCGTCGCGGTCAGCGCCGGCGACAGCACGAGGGCGACGATCACCGACAGCACCATCGCCGAGACCATGGTCAGCGAGAACTGGCGGTAGATCACGCCGGTCGAGCCGCCGAAGAACGCCATCGGCAGGAACACCGCCGACAGCACCAGCGCGATCGCGATCAGCGCGACGGTGATCTCGTCCATCGACTTCACCGTCGCGTCGCGCGGCGAGAGATCGGGATCCTCCTCCATCAGCCGCTCGACGTTCTCGACGACCACGATCGCATCGTCGACCAGCAGGCCGATCGCGAGCACCAGCCCGAACAGGGTGAGGGTGTTGATCGAGAAGCCGGCGATGTAGAAGATGCCGACCGTGCCGAGCAGCACTACCGGCACCGCGATCGCCGGGATCAGCGTCGCGCGCCAGCTTTGCAGGAACACGAACATGACGATGACGACGAGGATGATCGCCTCGATCAGCGTCTTGACCACTTCCTCGATCGACAGCTTGATAAAATCGGTGGTGTCGTTGGCATAGGCATATTTCAGCCCCGGCGGGAACGCCTTGCCCGCGGTCGCGATCTCGGCCTTGACCAGCTCGGCCGTGGCGAGCGCATCGGCGCCCGGCGCGAGCAGGATGGCGATGCCGGCACCCGGATGCTGATTGACGCGGCTGCGCGCGTTATAGTTCTCGGCGCCGAGCTCGATGCGGGCGACGTCCTTCAGCCGCACGGTAGCGCCGTCGGTCTGCGTCTTGACGATGATGTTGGCGAACTGCTCGGGCGTCTGCAGCCGCGACTGCGCGGTCACGGTGGCGTTGAGCATCTGCGTGTCGGGCTGCGGCTGGCCGCCGATCTCGCCCGCCGCCACTTCGGTGTTCTGGTTGGTGATCGCGGTGGTGATGTCGCTCGGCATCAACTGGTAGCTGGCCAGCTTGTTGGGGTTGAGCCAGATGCGCATCGCATATTGCGCGCCGAACACGTTGGTGTCGCCGACACCCTTGATGCGGCCGAGCGGATCCTGGAGATTCGAGACCAGATAGTCCGACACGTCCTGGTTGGTCATCTTGTCGGTAGCGTCATAGACGCCGACGATCAGCAGATTGTCCGGGTTGGACTTGCGGACGATCAGGCCCTGCTGCTGGACCTGCTGGGGCAGGCGCGACAGCGTCTGCTGGACCTGATTCTGCACCTGGACCTGGGCGATGTCCGGATCGGTGCCCTTGGAGAAGGTGACGGTGATCGTCACCGACCCGCGCGACGAGGAGGAGGAGCTGAAATAGAGCAGCCCGTCGATTCCGGTCAGCGATTGCTCGACGACCTGGGTGACGCTGTTCTGGATGGTCTGGGCGGACGCGCCAGGGAAGGTTGCGCGCACCGTTACCTGCGGCGGGGCGACATCGGGATATTGGGCGATCGGCAGCGCGAACATCGCGCCGATCCCGCCCAGCATAATGATGATCGCGATCACCCAGGCGAAGATCGGCCGGTCGATGAAAATGCGGGAAATCATGAGCGGGTCAGCCGGCCTTGCTTTGTGCGGCCGCCTGCTTGGCGTCCTTCGATCCCTTTTTCGGGGGGGCGATATCCTGTGGCGTGCTCGCGGGCACCGCCTTCACCGCCTGGTTGGGCGCGATCTTGGCCAGGCCTTCGGTGATGATCTTGTCGCCGACGTTGATGCCCTTGGTCACCACCCAGAAGGCGCCCTGCGCGCGGTCCGCCTGGACGGTGCGCTGGATCGCCTTGTCGCCCGGTCCGACAATATAGACCGTCGCATTGCCCTTGGGATCGCGCGCCACCGCGGCCTGCGGCACCAGGAAGGCGCGGGTATTGGTCGCCTGCGCGAAGCTCGCATTGACGAACATGCCGGGGAGCAGCACCCCCTGGCTGTTGGGAAAGCGGGCGCGCAGCGTCACCGTGCCGGTGCTGGTGTCGACCAGCGCCTCGGAGAATTCGACGCTGCCGGTGGCGCCATAGTCGCTGCCGTCCTCGAGCGTCAGCCGCACCTGGGCACGGGTGGCGACGATGCCGTCCTGGCCAAGCGAGCGGCGCAGCGCGAGCATGTCGCCGCTGGACTGCTGGATGTCGACGAACATCGGGTCGAGCCGCTGGATCTGCGCGAGCGGGTCGGTCTGGCTTGCCGAGACGAGCGCGCCGACGGTGAACAGCGAGCGTCCGATCCGGCCGGTGATCGGCGCGGGGACGGTGGTGAACTTGAGGTTGATCTGCGCGGTCTGCAGCGCCGCCTGGGTCTGCCCGACCGCGGCGGTGGCCTGGCGGGCGGTGGCGACCGCGTTGGTGTAATCCTGCTTGCTAACCGCCTCGATCGCGGCGAGCGGCTTGTAGCGCTCGGCCTGGATCCGCGTCGCCTCGGCGTTGGCGCGCGCGCTCGCCAGATTGGCCTGCGCCTCGTTGGTCGCGGCGCGATACAGGCGGGGATCGATCTCGTAGAGCGGCTGGCCCCTGGTCACCAGCGAGCCTTCGGTGAAGAACCGCCGGCGGATGATGCCGTTGACCTGCGGGCGGACGTCGGAGCTTTCGAAGGCGGTGGTGCGACCGCTGAGCGTCGTCGTCATCGCGACGCTGCTCGGCTGGACCGTGACGTAACCGACCGTCACCGGCCCCTGACCGGCGCCGCCCTTGCCCGCGCCCTTACCCTGCGCCTGGTCGCCGCCGCCGCCACAGGCTGCGAGCGCCAAGATACTCGCGGCCGCTACCGATGCGAGAAGCGATCGGTTCAATCGTGTGGCTGTCAACTGGCTCTATCCGCTCTCTTTATCCTGGCGGGCGGCTGGCACCCGACGGAATGCACGACTCGCCGATTTCGGCCGGAGGACCAAAATCGGCAATGTCGCGTTCCTGTGCATCAGGTGGCGCGGCCCGTCCATCCTTGTGGTAGAAATTAGGTCATGATCGATGACGAAAAGAGCGCGGCGGCCGCAGCGGCCGTCGCGGAAGTGGCCGACGGCATGCTCGTCGGCCTGGGCACCGGGTCCACCGCCGCCTGGGCGATCCGGCATCTGGCTGCGCGAGTCGCGGCCGGGCTGTCGATCCGCGCGGTCGCGACCTCGGAGGCGAGCGCCTCGCTCGCACGATCGCTCGGGATCGAGGTGCTCGACTTCGCCGAGGTGGACAGCCTCGACCTGACGATCGACGGCACCGACGAGATCGATCCGCGCTTCTTCGCCATCAAGGGTGCCGGCGGCGCGATGCTGCGCGAGAAGGTGGTGGCGGCGGCGTCGCGGCGGATGGTGGTGATCGCGGATGCCTCCAAGCGGGTGGAGGCGATCGGCCACGCCAAGCTGCCGGTGGAGATTCTCGGCTTCGCGCGCGCCTCGATCATGGCCGCGCTCGGCCCGATCGCGACGATCCGCATGATCGATGGCGTGCCGTTCGTCACCGATGGCGGCAATCTGATTGCCGATTGCGTGTTCGAGGGCGGGCTCGCCGACCCGCGCGGCACCGCGCGCTGGCTGGAGGGTATTCCTGGCGTGCTCGGCCATGGCCTGTTCCTCGACGAGGTGGATGCGGCTTATATCGCGACGGGCGATATCGTTACGCGCTTGGAACGGCAGGGTGCATCGGGCTAAAGGCGTTCCTATCTTGGCAACCGGATCGAACGTGCTGCGTTCGACACACCGATAGAACGAGGCCCCACTGCATGTCCGATACACAGACCGCCGCCCCCGCCACGGCGGATCCGAAGCTGCACGAAGACGGCAGCCTCGAACGACTGACGATCGACACCATCCGCACCCTGTCGATGGACGCCGTGCAGAAGGCGAATTCCGGCCACCCCGGCACGCCGATGGCGCTCGCCCCGGTCGGCTATGAATTGTGGGCGAAATTCCTGCGCTACGATCCGTCGCGCCCCGATTGGCCGAACCGCGACCGCTTCGTGCTGTCGGTCGGCCATGCCTCGATGCTGCTCTATTCGCTGATCCACCTCGCGGGGATCGAGGAAGTCGGCTCGGACGGCAACAAGACCGGCAACGAGGCGGTCAGCCTCGAGGACATCAAGGGCTTCCGCCAGCTCTCGTCCAAGACCCCGGGCCATCCGGAATATCGTCACACCACCGGTGTCGAGACGACCACCGGGCCGCTCGGCGCGGGTTGCTCCAATTCGGTCGGCATGGCGATCGCCGAGCGCTGGCTGGCGGCGCGCTACAACAAGCAGGGCTTCACGCTGTTCGACCATGACGTCTACACGCTGTGCGGCGACGGCGACATGATGGAGGGCGTCGCCTCCGAGGCCGCGAGCCTCGCCGGCCACCTCAAGCTGTCGAACCTCTGCTGGATCTACGATTCCAACCACATCTCGATCGAAGGCAGCACCTCGATCGCGTTCGACGAGGATGTCGGCCAGCGCTTCCAGGCTTATGGCTGGTACGTCATCCACATCAACGACGCCAACGACACCAAGGCGCTCGACCAAGCGATCGCGACGTTCAAGGCGACCAATGACAAGCCGACCTTCATCGTGGTTCATTCGGTCATCGGCTACGGCAGCCCCAAGGCGGGCAGCGAGAAGGCGCATGGCGAGCCGCTCGGCGAGGAGAATGTCCGCCTCACCAAGCAGGCCTATGGCTGGCCCGAGGACAAGAGCTTCTACGTGCCCGAGGGCGTCGCCGAGCATTTCCACGACGCGATCGCCGGCCGCGGCCAGCCGTTGCGCGAGGAATGGGAGCAGACGTTCGCGCGCTATCGCACCGAACATGCCGATCTTGCCGCCGAGCTCGACCTGATGCTCAAGGACAAGCTTCCCGAGGGCTGGGACGCGGACGTGCCGGTGTTCCCGGCCGATCCCAAGGGGATTGCCAGCCGCGATTCGGGCGGCAAGGTGCTCAACGCGCTGGTTGGCAAGGTGCCGTGGCTGATCGGCGGCTCGGCGGATCTGTCGCCCTCCACCAAGACCGACATCAAGGGCGCGGATTCGTTCGAGCCCGACAATTATGGCGGCCGCAACTTCCACTTCGGCGTCCGCGAGCATGGCATGGGCGGCGTGGTCAACGGCATGTCGCTGTCGCACCTGCGCAGCTACGGCTCCACCTTCCTGGTGTTCGTCGATTACATGCGCGCGCCGGTCCGGCTGTCGGCGATCATGGAGCTCGCCTCGATCTGGGTGTTCACCCATGATTCGATCGGCGTCGGCGAGGATGGCCCCACCCACCAGCCGATCGAGCATCTCGCAACGCTGCGCGCGATCCCCGGGCTGGACACGATACGCCCGGGCGACGCCAATGAGGTCGCCTATGCCTGGCGCGCCGCGCTCGAGGACGCCAGCCGCCCGACCGCGCTGATCTTCTCGCGCCAGGCGCTGCCGACGCTCGACCGCGACAAATACGCGCCGGCCGAGGGCGTGCTCAAGGGCGGCTATGTGCTCGCCGACTGCGAGGGCACGCCGGACGTGATCCTGATCGCGACGGGCTCGGAACTGTCGCTGGTGGTCGATGCGCATGAGAAGTTGATCGCCGACGGGGTCAAGAGCCGGGTGGTCTCGCTGCCGAGCTGGTATCGCTACGAGCTGCAGGACGAGAACTATAAGGAGAGCGTGCTGCCGTCCGCGGTGCCGCTGCGCCTCGCGGTGGAGCAGGCCGGCGAGATGGGCTGGCACCGCTACGTCGGGCTCAAGGGCAAGACGATCACCATGTCGACCTTCGGTGCCTCGGCACCGCTCGCCAAGTTGCAGGACAAATACGGCTTCACGCTCGACAATGTCGTCAAGGTGGCCAAGCAGATGCTGGAGACCAAGTGATGGGCACGCTCAACGATCTGAGTGCCAAGGGCACCGCGGTGTGGCTCGATTTCGTCGATCGCAAGTTCCTGGAGGCCGGTGGCCTCCAGAAGCTGGTCGACGAGGACAGCCTGTCGGGCGTCACCTCCAACCCGTCGATCTTCGAGAAGGCGATGGGCCATGGCACCGCCTATGACGAGACGCTGGCGGCCTATGACAAGGACCATGCCGGCGCCGCGACGATCGACCGCTACGAGCACCTCGCGATCCAGGACATCAAGGCCGCGGCCGAGACGCTGCGCCCGGTCTACGATCGGCTCGACAGCAAGGACGGCTATGTCAGCCTCGAAGTGTCGCCGTACATCGCCGACGATACCGATGCGACCATCACCGAGGCGCAGAAGCTTTGGAAGGCGGTCGATCGCCCGAACCTGATGATCAAGATCCCGGGCACGCTCGCGGGCGGCCCGGCGATTTCGGCGACGATCGCGGCCGGGATCAACGTCAACGTCACGCTGCTGTTCGCGGTGGACGCCTATATCCGCGTCGCCGAGGCCTATGCCGCCGGCCTCGAGGAGCGCGTTCGCCAAGGCCAGCCGATCGACCGGATCGCCAGCGTCGCCAGCTTCTTCGTCAGCCGCATCGATGCGGTGATCGACAAGAAGATCGATGCACTCGGCACCGACGAGGCCAAGGCGCTGCGCGGCAAGGTTGCGATCGCCAACGCCAAGATGGCGTATCAATGGTATCTCGACTTCCTCAAGTCGGACCGCTGGCAGGCGCTCGCCGCCAAGGGCGCGCAGCCGCAGCGGCTGCTGTGGGCGTCGACCGGCGTCAAGGACAAGGCGTATAAGGACACGCTCTACGTCGACCAGCTGATCGGTGCCGACACGGTCAACACCATGCCGCCGGCGACGATGGACGCGTTCCGCGAGCGCGGCACCGTCGGCGACACGCTGACCCAGAATGTCGACGAGGCCCGTCACGTCATGGCCGAGGCCGAGCGCCTCGGGCTCGATCTCACCGGGGTCACCGACACGCTAGTCGAGGAAGGCGTCGCCTCCTTCGCCAAGGCGTTCGACGATCTCTTGGGCTCGATCGCCAAGAAGCAGCCGGCCACCGCCGCCTGAGCCGCGACCTCCCGAATTTACCGAAGGACTTACCATGAAGATCGGACTGATCGGCCTTGGCCGGATGGGTGGCAATATCGCACGCCGCCTGATGAAGAACGGGCATGAGGTGGTCGCGTTCGATCGCAATGCCGACGCCGTCGCCGCGCTCGCCGCGGACGGCGCCGAGGGTGCGAGCTCGTTGCAGGAGGCGCGCGCCAAGCTCGACACGCCGGCGATCTGGTGGGTGATGCTCCCCGCCGGCGACCCGACCGAGCAGACCATCGATGCGATCGCGACCGACGCGCGCGACGGCGACATCATCATCGATGGCGGCAACACCTTCTACAAGGACGACATCCGCCGCGCCAAGAAGCTGGCGGAAAAGGGCATCCATTACGTCGACGTCGGCACCTCGGGTGGCGTCTGGGGCCTCGAGCGCGGCTATTGCATGATGATCGGCGGCGACAAGGCGACCGTCGACCTGCTCGATCCGATCTTCGACACGCTGGCGCCGGGCATCGGCACCATCGTCCGCACCCCCGGTCGCGACGCCGCCAACGAGGATCCGCGCGCCGAGAAGGGCTATATCCATGCCGGCCCGGCGGGCGCGGGCCATTTCGTCAAGATGGTCCACAACGGCATCGAATACGGCCTGATGCAGGCCTATGCCGAGGGCTTCGACATCCTCAAGGGCAAGTCGACCGACAAGCTGCCCGAGGACGAGCGCTTCGACCTCAACCTCACCGACATCGCTGAGGTGTGGCGCCGCGGCAGCGTGATCTCGTCGTGGCTGCTCGATCTCACCGCGATCGGCCTCGCCAAGGACCAGATGCTCGAGCATTTCACCGGCAGCGTTGCCGATTCGGGCGAAGGCCAGTGGACGATCGACGCCGCGATGGAGGAGAAGGTCCCCGCCAACGTCCTCACCGCGGCGCTGTTCGCGCGCTACCGCAGCCGCGTCGACCATACCTTCGGTGACAAGCTGCTGTCGGCGATGCGCTTCGGCTTCGGCGGCCATGTCGAGATGCCGCAGTGAGCGCCATCAAGCTGGTCGTGTCCGATGTCGATGGTACCCTGGTAGACAAGCAGAAGCAGCTCACCCCCGCCACCATCGAGGCCGTCAAGCGGCTCGAAGCGGCGGGGATCGGCTTCACGGTGATCAGCGCCCGCCCGCGCTCGGGCGTGCAGCCGATCGCCGATGCGCTGGAGATCGACGGCGTGATCGCCGCGTTCAACGGCGGCATCATCTTCAAGCGCGATGGCACCGTGGCCGAGCATCACACCATCGACGAGGCCGCGGTGCGCGGCATCCTCGCGCTGGCCGAGGGCGCCGCGGTCGACACCTGGCTGTTCGCCGACGACCAATGGTTTGCCTCGACCGACCAGGGCGCGCATGTCGGCAGCGAGCGCAAGGCGGCGAACCAGGAGCCGGTGGTCGACATCGCCGCGGCCAATCTGGCGCAGATCGACAAGATCACCTTCGTCAGCGACGAGCCCCAGGTGCTGATCGACCTCAAGGCGAAGATCGCCGGCTTCAACGACCAGGCCACCATCGCCCAGTCGCAGACCTATTATCTCGACGTGACCGCGCCACTCGCCAACAAGGGCGACGGCATCGTCTCGCTGGCCAAGACGCTCGGCCAGCCGATGGAGGCGATCGCGGCGATCGGCGACCAGTTCAACGATGTCCCGATGCTGGAAAAGGCCGGTTTCGCGGTCGTGATGGGCAATGCGCCGGACGGGGTGAAGGCCTATGCGGACGAGGTGACCACCGCTAACGATGCCGATGGCGTCGCCCACGCGATCCACACGTTCATCTTCCCCCGCCTTGGAGTGCCCGCATGAAACAACTGGTTGCCTTCGACCTCGACGGAACGCTGGCCGAGAGCAAGCAGCCCCTGCAGGCACCGATGGGCGAGGCGCTCGCCGACCTGCTCGGCGTCGCCCATGTCGCGGTGATCTCGGGTGGCGACTGGCCGCAGTTCGAAAAGCAGGTGGCGAGCCGGTTGCCCGAGCGCGCCGATCGCACCAAGCTGTGGCTGATGCCGACCACCGGCACCAAGCTCTACACCTATCGCGACGGCGCCTGGAGCTCGGTCTATGCCGAATTGTTCGACGACGAGCTGAAGCACAAGATCCTCACCGCCTTCGATGCCTCGCTGGAAGCGACCGGCTTCGTGCCCGAGCAGACCTGGGGCGAGCGGATCGAGGATCGCGGCAGCCAGATCACCTTCTCCGCGCTCGGCCAGCAGGCGCCGATCGACGCCAAGGAACATTGGGATCCCAAGTTCGAGAAGCGCAAGATCATCCAGGCCGATCTCAAGCAGCGGCTGCCGGGCCTGTCGATCAACATGGGCGGCGCGACCTCGATCGACATCACCCGCGAGGGTGTCGACAAGGCCTATGGCCTCAAGAAGCTGCGTGACGAGAGCGGCATCGCGCTCGATTCGATGATGTTCATCGGCGACGCGATCTTCCCGGGCGGCAACGACTATCCGGCGAAGGAACTCGGCCTCGACACGGTGCGCGTGCGCGATCCCGAGGAAACCATCTCGGTGATCACCGCCATCGTCGCCTGCCAGAAATAGGCGGGGTGCCGCGGGGCTGGGGCAGGTGGCCCCAGCCCGTCAGTGTTGCCACCAACCTTTGCTACCTCGTCATCCCAGCGAAAGCTGGGCTCTCCTTGAGGAGAGGACATCGCGCCGCCGCGCAAGACCCCAGCTTCCGCTGGGGTGACGGTCAGGCGCGAGCGGGATGGGCAGGAGCCGCTCAAGCCCCCAGCGTTCGCTGGGGTGACAACCGGGCGGAACGGGGTGGTTGCGCTCTTCACGCGGCAAAACACACCCATTCTGGTTCTCTTACGTCTCGTTAAGCGCCTCGCCGCCACACCTGCCCGATAACGACGGAGGGCAGGGGCCCGGTGAACGACGAACACGGAACGATCGGCACTGTAAGCCGGCATTGGCGCGGCCTTGCCGCTTTGCTGCTCGCGCTGTGCGGGTTGATGGCGGCAGCACCGGCGATGGCCGCCTGTTCGGCGCCGACGACGCTGACCGATACGGTCGGCGACTATTCGGCGCCCGCAGTGAAGGCCGGTGCCATGGGCTATGTCGCGGTGCCTGGCGGGTTCACCTGCCCTGCCAACGTCCTCACCCTGCTCAGCAACAATTATCTGCGCGCGACCGTCACCAGCATCAACCCGCTGAAACTGACGCCTCCGGTGTCGGGCAACACCGATGCGATCACCTATACTCTAGCGGCGGCGGCGTCCGGCACGCCGGCAATGCCGCTCAACACCCAGGTCTATTTCATCAACGGGACGGCGGTGAACCTGCTCGGCCTGCTCAGCGGCACCATGAACGTGCCGATCTACGTCAAGCTAGGCAGCACCAACACCGTGGCGCCAGGCACCTATACCGGCACCGCGACCGTGAAATGGGAGTGGCATTTCTGCCCTAGCGTCGATGTGCTCGGCGGCTGTCTGCTCGCCGCGGCCGACGACGGCACCGTCAACACGGTGATCACCTTCAAGGTCACGGTCAGCGCCAAGCCGGCCACCGTCACCATCGCCTCGGTGATCACCTGGGACCCGGTGTCGGGCACCAACAGTCCCAAGATGATCCCCGGCGCCAAGCGGCGGGTGACGATGACGGTCGCCAACCCCGATCTGGTGCCGCTCGATCTCAACAAGCTCAAGGTGACGCTGCCGACCCCGGCAGGCACGGTGATCGCGCTCGACGGCGACGGCACGGGCCAGGGGCAGGTGATGCAGTTCACCGCCAACGCATCGACGCTGCTGTTCAACTACACCAGCCCGAGCGATCTCGGCGACGACGTCGATTTCTCCACCAACGGCGGCGCAAGTTATATCGCGGTCCCCACCCCGGGCGATGCCGCCAGCCAGGCCTCGATCAACAGCGTGCAGTTTCATCCGCGCGGCGCGATGGCTGCGGGGTCGTCGTTCAGCGTGTCCTTGCCTTATTCGGTGAGGTGAACTGGACAAACATCCGGCTCATCCTGGATGCTGGCGATAACGCCGGGGTAAGACCATAAACGCGCGCTGCGCGGCGGTAGAGAGGAGAGGAGCAATAGTACCGATGTGGGTTCGACTGTTGTGGCTATCGGCGTCATTGGTGCTGATGACACGGCTGATGTTGTCGGTCACAAGCCGACGCCTATCTACGCCATGGAGTCGTGTTGTTTGGGATCCACCGCCGTTGTTGTTCTGGACGATAATGGCAGCCACCAGCTTTCTCTCCATAGCGATGCTGGCACTCGCCGTCGGCTCCTGGCTTTGATGATATCGCTGTTCTGGGCAAGGTAAGGTGGCGTCACGATCAGCCGACGGAAAGATGTATGGCTGTCGAGTAGGCACTCTCTGTTGAAAGCGCGCAGGCTTGATGGCAGACTGTGACCGAACGAGACGGGGACTTCGGACAGTTGACAAGGCTTGGCAAGATGTTGCTTCCGCTCCTGCTGCTCGGCGCAGCCCGCATCGCTTATGGCCAAGCTGGCGTTCAGGCCGCGCAGGTGCCCGAAGCGCCTCGCGAGCCTGACATCGTTGTTAAGGGCATGAACGAGAAGGAGCGGGACAAGGCAATCGGCGGGTATGTCGATGCGTTGACCGATATAAGCTCCTCTGACCCGGTCGCGCTGTACGAGCCCGGCATCTACTGCCCGGCCGTCTTCGGGCTCAGCGAAATGCGCAACGAGGAGATCACGGCGCGCATGTGGCGCGTGGCGGACGAGGCCGGCATCAAGCCTGCATCTCGCCCCTGCACTGCCAGTGTCTTCGTGTTCTTCGTCGACGACATTGCCGCCTTTCTGAAGACCCTCAAGGTGCGACAGCCCGTGCTGGTGGGTGATCTCCTGGACAAGGACCCTCGCCCTGACGGCGGCCCGGTGCTTTCCTGGCAGTTGAAGCGCGATTTCGATCCCCAGCACATGCCACTGGCGATCAAGCGTTGGGGTGGGCGTACCGTGAGCAGCCCGGCCGGGGGATCGCGCATCCTGTCGATGATCACGCGTGCGGTCGCCGCCTCGGTCGTCATCGTCGATCGCAAGGCATTGGTAGGGCTTTCCGCCACCCAGATTGCCGATTACGCGGCAATGCGTAGCGTCGTCGATGGCAATCTACGCCTGGGCGCGGCCAAGTCGTCGAGCATCCTCAGCGTGCTCGACGGGTCGACGGATGGCCAGCGACCTGTGTCGCTCACCCAATGGGATTCCGGGTACCTCAAGGGTCGGTACAAGGGTGATCCGCGGTTTTACGGGTTGAGGCAGCAAACCAACATCAAGGTTGCGATAAAGCACGAACTCAACTCCGAGCCGTCGGCTTCCCCGATTTCTGATGCCCCGTGAAACTCGATCCACAGTGCCATCGCAGCGCGCGCGACCGTTCTTCATAGCGGCCTGGCCGGTTGCGACCTTCCGACCCGCCGCAGTCCATCGGCCGAGCAGGGTAGCCCTTGACTGACAAGCTCGACGCAAAAAGGGCGCCCGGCTCGTGCCGGACGCCCCCTTTCACGGCTGAACCGAGGGTTCAGGCCGAATAGTACATGTCGTATTCGACCGGCGACGGGGTCATTTCCCAGCGCGCGACTTCCTGGAACTTCAGCTCGATGTAGGATTCGATCTGGTCCTTCGAGAACACGTCGCCCTTGAGCAGGAAGTCGTGATCGGCGGCCAGGCTGTCGAGCGCTTCGCGGAGCGAGGCGCAGACGGTCGGAACCTCGGCGAGCTCGGCCGGCGGCAGGTCGTACAGGTTCTTGTCCATCGCCTCGCCGGGATGGATCTTGTTCTGGATGCCGTCCATGCCGGCCATCATCAGCGCCGCATAAGCGAGATAGGGGTTGGCCATCGCGTCCGGGAAACGGACCTCGACGCGCTTCGCCTTGGCGCCCGAGCCATAAGGAATGCGGCACGAGGCGGAGCGGTTGCGCGCCGAATAGGCGAGCAGCACCGGCGCTTCGTAACCCGGCACCAGCCGCTTGTAGCTGTTGGTGGTCGGATTGGTGAAGGCGTTCACCGCCTTGGCATGCTTGATGATGCCGCCGATGAAGTAGAGGCACATGTCGCTGAGACCGGCATAGCCGTTGCCGGCGAACAGCGGCTCCTTGCCGTTCCAGATCGAGAAGTGGGTGTGCATTCCCGAGCCGTTATCTTCCTTGATCGGCTTGGGCATGAAGGTCGCCGACTTGCCATAGGCATGCGCCACCTGGTGGACGACATACTTGTAGATCTGCATGCGATCGGCGGTGGTGGTCAGCGTGCCGAAGGTCAGGCCGAGCTCGTGCTGCGCGGCAGCGACCTCATGGTGATGCTTGTCGCAGGGCAGGCCCATCTCGAGCATGGTCGAGACCATCTCGCCGCGGATGTCGACGGCGCTGTCGACCGGCGCGACCGGGAAATAGCCGCCCTTGGCGCGCGGCCGGTGGCCGAGGTTGCCGCCCTCATAGTCGCGGCCGGTGTTGGTCGGCAGCTCGATGTCGTCGATCTTGAAGTAGGATTCGGCATAGTTCGTGTCGAACTGCACGTTGTCGAACATGAAGAACTCGGCCTCGGGGCCGACGTAGACGGTGTCGCCGATCCCGGTGGTCTTGAGATAGGCCTCGGCGCGCTTGGCGGTCGAGCGCGGGTCACGCACGTAGAGCTCGCCGGTCGAGGGCTCGACGATGTCGCAGAACACGATCAGCATCGGCGTCGCCGAGAAGGGATCGGTGTAGACCGCGTCGAGATCGGGCTTGAGCACCATGTCGGACTCGTTGATGACCTTCCAGCCCTCGATCGAGGAGCCGTCGAACATCAGGCCGTCGGTGAACTCGTCCTCGCCCATGATGCTCGCGACCATGGTGAGGTGCTGCCACTTGCCCTTGGGGTCGGTGAAGCGCAGATCGACCCACTCGATCTCCTCTTCCTTGATCTTCTTCAGGATATCGCCGGCCGAATTCGCCATGTGCTTGGTCTTCCCTATCGACACCCCGGCGGACACCGGGGTCGTTACGTTGCAAGAGGTGCCGGCGTGCGCCGGACAATGGAAATGCCTGCTAGATCGCCGCTTCGTCGCGCTCGCCGGTGCGGATGCGCAGCACGGTCTCGACCGGAATCACGAAGATCTTGCCGTCGCCGATCCGCCCGGTCTGCGCCGCGGCGGCGATCGCCTCGACGACGCGCTCGGCAAGGCCGTCTTCCACGACCACCTCGAGCTTCACCTTGGGCAGGAAATCGACGACATATTCGGCGCCGCGATACAGTTCGGTATGGCCCTTCTGGCGACCGAAGCCCTTGGCCTCGGTGACGGTGATGCCGCTGACGCCGATTTCGTGGAGCGCTTCCTTTACCTCATCCAGCTTGAACGGCTTGATGATGGCCTCGACCTTCTTCACCTCGAAATTGCCCCTTCGTGGATGCCGCGCCCGAGCCGGCGCCTTGCATCAAGGGTGCCACTCCAGGGCGCTGCGGGCAACCGGATTCAGGGGTGATTCGCTGCCGTAAAAACGGGCAGAAAGTGGCGTCGTGCCTGCTTGTTGGGCAGACTGGAGGATGGTGCGTGGCCGCCGAACGCGCCGAAGTCCGTCATGCTGAACCCGTTTCAGCATCCACCACTCGACGCGACCAGCGAGCGCGCGGACAGTGTCGGCCATGGATGCTGAAACGAGTTCAGCATGACGGAACAAGGGTGAGGCTCAGCCGTCCTGCTTGGCGAGCCATTCCTCCAGCCACTTGATCGTATAGGCGCCTTCCTGGAACTCGGGATCGTCGAGCAGCGCCTGATGGAGCGGGATGGTGGTGGTCGGCCCCTCAATCACGAATTCCTCCAGCGCCCGCCGCAGCCGGCGCAGCGCGCCCTGGCGGGTGGTGCCGTAGACGATCAGCTTGGCGATCATCGAATCGTAATAGGGCGGCACGCGATAGCCGGCGTAGAGCCCGCTATCGACGCGGACGTGCATGCCGCCGGGCGCGTGGAACTGCTTCACCAGGCCGGGCGAGGGCGCGAAGGTGCGCGGGTCCTCGGCGTTGATACGGCATTCGATGGCGTGGCCGCGGAATTGGACGTCCTCCTGGCGCAGCGTCAGGCCATGGCCCTCGGCAACGCGGATCTGCTCGCGGACGAGGTCGAGCCCGGTGATCATCTCAGTGACGGGATGCTCCACCTGCAGGCGGGTGTTCATCTCGATGAAGTAGAACTCGCCGTCTTCCCACAGGAACTCGATGGTGCCGGCGCCGCGATAGCCCATGTCGGCCATCGCCTTGGCGACGATCCTGCCCATCCGCTCGCGCTCCTCGGCCGAGATGATCGGCGAGGGGGCTTCTTCCAGGACCTTCTGGTGACGCCGCTGCAACGAACAGTCGCGCTCGCCGAGGTGGATGGCATTGCCCTCGCCATCGCCGAAGATCTGGAACTCGATGTGCCGCGGGTTGCCGAGGTACTTTTCCATGTACACCGTGGCGTCGCCGAACGCGGCCTTGGCCTCGGTGCCGGCCTGCTGCATCAGCGTCTCGAGGCTGTCGGGGCCGGTGCACACCTTCATGCCGCGGCCGCCGCCGCCCGAGGCGGCCTTGATGATCACCGGATAGCCGATGCTCTCGGCCAGGGCCTTAGCCTCAGCGAGGTCGCTGATCGCGCCGTCGGAGCCCGGCACCAGCGGCAGCCCCAGCGCGCCGGCGGTGCGCTTGGCCTCCACCTTGTCGCCCATGGTGCGGATATGCTCGGGCTTGGGCCCGACGAAGAGCAGCCCGTGCAGCTCGACGATCTCGGCGAAGCGCGCGTTCTCGCTGAGGAAGCCATAGCCCGGGTGGATCGCGTCGGCGCCGCTGATCTCGGCCGCCGAGATGATGTTGGGGATGTTGAGGTAGCTGTCGGTCGCCGCCGGCGGTCCGATGCAGATCGCCTCGTCGGCGAGGCGGACGTGCATGGCGTCGCTGTCGGCGGTGGAATGCACCGCGACCGTCTTGATCCCCATCTCGTGGCAGGCGCGATGGATGCGTAGCGCGATCTCGCCGCGGTTCGCGATCAGGAGCTTCTTGATCTGACGCATGATTACTCGACGACGATCAGGGGCTGGTCGAACTCGACCGGCTGGCCGTTCTCGATCAGCACGGCAGTGACGGTGCCGCCGGACGGCGCGGTGATCGGATTCATCACCTTCATCGCCTCGACGATCAGCAGCGTGTCACCCGCCGACACTTTCTGGCCGATCGCCGCAAACGGCTTGGCGCCAGGTTCTGCCGACAGATAGGCGGTGCCGACCATCGGCGACTTGACGGCATTGGCGGTGCTCGCCGGTGCCGGGGCGCCGACCTCGGCGGCGACCGGGGTGGGGAGCGACAGCGGCGCGGTCGTCATCGGCGCCGGCGCGTTGCCGTAATGCACCGGGGCCGCGGCGGCGGCCTTGCGGGCGACGCGGATCTTGCGCTCGCCATGCTCGACCTCGATCTCGGTCAGCTGGGTGGCGTCGAGCAATTCGGCGAGCTGGCGGACCAGATCGATATCGACCTGCATCGATCCGTTAGGGGAGCCGGTCTGTGCGCCGTTGGCGGCATCATCGTTGGTGAAGTCGGTCATGGGCGGGCCTCCTGTCAGAAGCGCGCAACGGCTTCAAGCGCGAGCAGGTAGGAAAGCGCGCCGAACCCGGCAATGGTTCCCTTGGCGGCTTGGCCGACATAGCTCATGTGGCGGAAGCGTTCGCGCGCATGCGGGTTGGAAAGATGGACTTCGATCACCGGGGTCTTCACCCCCTTGATCGCATCGTGGATGGCGATGGAGGTGTGGGTGAAGGCGCCGGCGTTGAGCAGCACGCCCCGTGCGCCGACCGCCTGCGCTTCCTGGATCCAGTCGACCAGATGGCCTTCATGGTTGGACTGGCGCATGTCGATCTCAAGGCCGAGCGCGCGGGCGCGGTCCTCGAGCTGGCCGGCGATGTCGTCGAGCGTCTCATCGCCATAGATTTCCGGCTCGCGGGTGCCGAGCAGGTTGAGGTTGGGGCCGTTGAGGACGAAAACCGTGTCCGACATGCTGGGTCCTTCGCTGGCCCTTCAGCCCGGGCCGGGGTTGCGACGCCCGGTGGCGGCGCCTAGATCGACGCTCTCCCTACCCGGTCGCGTCGCGTGAAGTCGAGATGCGCCTCATCCATGGTGGATCACCCTCGTCATGCCCCATTCCGACGGCACCGTCTCGATCACCGTCAACGGCGCCCACAAGCGCGTCAACGCCGGGATCAGCCTCGCCGATCTCGCCAACGAACTCGGCCTGGTGCCCGAGAAGGTCGCGGTGGAGCGCAACATGGAGGTGGTGCCGCGCTCGACGCTCGCGGACGTCTGCGTCGAGGATGGCGACGACATCGAGATCGTCCATTTCGTAGGCGGCGGCGATCATGACCGTGGCTGATCAGGATGCATGGACGGTCGCAGGCAAGACCTTCCGCTCGCGGCTGATCGTTGGCACCGGCAAGTATAAGGATTTCGCGCAGAACGCCGCGGCGCTCGAAGCGTCGGGCGCCGAGATCGTCACCGTGGCGGTGCGGCGGGTCAACGTGTCGGATCGCAACGCGCCGATGCTGACCGATTTCATCGATCCCAAAAAGGTGACCTACCTGCCCAACACCGCGGGCTGCTTCGACGCCGAATCGGCGATCCGGACGCTGCGGCTGGCGCGCGAGGCGGGCGGCTGGGACCTGGTCAAGCTCGAGGTGCTGGGCGAGGCCAAGACGCTGTACCCGGACATGGTGGAAACGTTGCGCGCCACCGAGGTGCTGGCCAACGAAGGCTTCAAGCCGATGGTCTATTGCGTCGACGATCCGATCGCGGCGAAGCGGCTGGAAAATGCCGGTGCGGTCGCGATCATGCCGCTCGGCGCGCCGATCGGCTCGGGGCTCGGCATCCAGAACCAGATTACCATCCGCCTGATCGTCGAGGGTGCGGGCGTGCCGGTGCTGGTGGATGCCGGCGTCGGCACCGCCTCGGACGCGGCGCTGGCGATGGAATTGGGCTGCGACGGCGTGCTGATGAACACCGCGATCGCCGAGGCCAAGGACCCGATCATGATGGCCGCCGCGATGCGCGCCGCGGTGGAGAGCGGCAGGCTCGCCTATCGCGCCGGGCGGATGGGCAAGCGCCGGTATGCCGACCCGTCGAGCCCGCTCGCCGGGCTCATCTAGCCACAGCTCGCCAAAGCAAGCCGGAACATCGGTCGATCTGGGCCGTTTTAAAACCGTGATTCACCGCGAGCCGCCATCCCGGCCGGCCGCCGCGCGACACGATGGAGGACGCTATGGGCGAACTGACCGACAAGATCAAAGGCAACGTCAACGAAGCCGTCGGCAAGGTAAAGCAGGCGATCGGTGGCCACAACGGCGACACCGAGCTTCATGACGAGGGCGTTGCCCAGCAGGCGCAGGGCAAGGGCGAGCAGTTCAAGGGCAAGGTCAAGGGCGCGCTCGGCGACGACATCTGACCTGACCGAATCATCCGCGAGGGCGGATCGACAGGGCCGCGCCGGGACACCGGGGCGGCCTTTTCGTGTCGGCGTGCGTTTGGCCGGTGACCACTGCGCGATCAACCGGGCCGCCGGCTCGCTTGCTTTTGCCTGACCGCTCAGGGAAAGAGGCGGCAAAAGGAGAGGCCATGTCGTCGACGATCCAGGAACTCGAGCGCCGTCGCCAGGCGGCGCGGCTCGGGGGCGGCGAGAAGCGCATCGCGGCGCAGCATGCCAAGGGCAAGCTAACCGCGCGCGAGCGGCTCGACGTCTTGCTCGACGAGGGCAGCTTCGAAGAGATCGACATGTATGTCGAGCATAATTGCGTCGACTTCGGGATGCAGGACCAGGTGATCCCCGGCGACGGCGTGGTCACCGGATCGGGCACGATCAACGGCCGCCTCGTCTATGTGTTCAGCCAGGATTTCACCGTATTCGGCGGCTCGCTGTCCGAGCGCCACGCGCAGAAGATCTGCAAGGTAATGGACACCGCGATGAAGGTCGGCGCGCCGATCATCGGCCTCAACGATTCGGGCGGCGCGCGCATCCAGGAGGGCGTCGCCAGCCTCGGCGGCTATGCCGAGGTGTTCCAGCGCAACGTGCTCGCGAGCGGCGTCATCCCCCAGCTCAGCCTGATCATGGGGCCGTGCGCGGGCGGCGCGGTCTATTCGCCGGCGATGACCGACTTCATCTTCATGGTGAAGGACAGCTCGTACATGTTCGTCACCGGCCCCGACGTGGTCAAGACGGTGACCAACGAGGTGGTGACGCAGGAGGCGCTCGGCGGCGCGGTGACGCACACGTCGAAGACCTCGGTCGCCGACAATGCCTTCGACAACGACATCGAGGCGCTGCTCGCGGCGCGCGACTTCATCGATTTTCTGCCCGCCTCGAACCGCGATCCCGTGCCCGAGCGGCCGACCGCCGACGATTGGGACCGGATCGAAGAGAGCCTCGACACGCTGGTGCCGGCCAACGCCAACCAGCCCTATGACATGCACGAGCTGATCCGGAAGGTGGTCGACGAGGGCGACTTCTTCGAGACCCAGCCGGCGCATGCGGGCAACATCATCACCGGCTTCGGCCGCATCGAGGGCAGGACGGTGGGGTTTGTCGCCAACCAGCCGATGGTGCTCGCGGGCGTGCTCGACATCAACGCCTCCAAGAAAGCGGCGCGGTTCGTGCGCTTCTGCGACGCATTCGAGATCCCGATCGTCACCCTGGTCGACGTTCCCGGCTTCCTGCCCGGCACCGCCCAGGAGCATAACGGCATCATCAAGCACGGTGCCAAGCTGTTGTTCGCTTATGGCGAGGCGACCGTCCCCAAGATCACCGTGATCACGCGCAAGGCCTATGGCGGCGCCTATGACGTGATGGCGTCCAAGCATCTGCGCGGCGACCTCAACTATGCCTGGCCGACCGCCGAGATCGCGGTGATGGGGGCCAAGGGCGCGGTGGAGATCATCTTCCGCGGCCGCACCCCCGACGAGATCGCCGAGCGCACCGCCGAATATGAGGCGCGCTTCGCCAACCCGTTCGTCGCGGCGAGCAAGGGCTTCATCGACGAGGTGATCCAGCCCCACTCCACCCGCCGTAGGATCGCGCTGGGGCTGCGCAAGCTAAAGGGCAAGAGCCTGGAAAATCCGTGGAAGAAGCATGGCAACATTCCGCTCTAGGCTCGCCCGATGACGCTTGGTCGCCTCAATCATATCGGCATCGCGACGCCGTCGATCGACGCGGCGGTGGAGACGTATCGGACGTTGCTCGGCGCGACCGCGATCGGTGAGCCATTCGACCTGCCGGCGCAGGGCGTGCGGGTGTGCTTCATCGATGCGCCCAATACCCAGATCGAACTGATCGAGCCCTATGACGACGGCTCGCCGATCGCGAGCTTCCTCGCCAAGAACCCGGCCGGCGGGCAGCATCATCTCTGCTTCGAGGTGGCGGACATTCATGTGGCCGTCGCCGCGCTGGTGGCCAAGGGCGCGCGGGTGCTCGGCAGCCCGCGGATCGGCGCACATGGCACGCCGATCGTGTTCATCCACCCGCGCGACATGGGCGGCACGCTGGTTGAGCTGATGGAAACGCCCGCGCCGGGTCATTGAACCGGCAAGAAAGGTCGAGCATGCCCGATTACCAGCATATCCTGAGCGAGCGGCGCGGCGACGTGCTGGTGCTGACGCTCAACCGGCCCGAGCGGCTCAATGCCGCGCCGACCGTGATGTTCGACGAACTGACCGTGGCGCTCGGCGCGCTCGACGGCGCGCGCGCGGTGCTGCTGGCCGGCGCGGGCCGGGCGTTCTGTTCGGGTGCCGATGTCGCTGGCGACGCACTCGGCGGCGATGATCCCGGCGCGGCGACCCACGCGGCGCTGACGGCGCATTACAACCCGACCATCGCCGCGATCGCCGCGCTCGGTGTGCCGGTGGTGAGCGCGGTGCGTGGGCCGGCGGCGGGGATCGGCTGCAGCCTCGCGCTCGCCGCCGATTTCTGCGTCGCCGGCGACACCGGCTATTTCCTCCAGGCGTTCGTCAATATCGGGCTGGTGCCCGATGGCGGCGCCTCGTGGATGCTGCCGCGGCTGATCGGACGGGCGCGGGCGGCGGAGATGATGATGCTCGGCGAGCGGGTGCCGGCCGCCAAGGCGCTCGACTGGGGGATGATCCACAAGGTCGTCGCCGACGAAGCGCTGGATGGCGAGGCGCTAGCCCTCGCCGAGCGGCTCGCGGCCGGGCCGACGGTGGCGCTCGGCCTGATCCGGCGCGGGCTCGGCGCGGCGCTGGAGAGCAGCTATCCGGCCGCGCTGGCGCGCGAGGCCGACGACCAGCGCGCCGCGCGCGGCACCGCCGATGCGATGGAGGGCGGCATGGCCTTTCTGCAGAAGCGCAAGCCCGTGTTCCGCGGCGGCTGACCGGCAGGCGCTTGTCGCGGGGCGGTGATAGCTACTAGGGCGGACAACGACGCCAGCCTTGGACAGAAGCGGCGCGAACGGAGTAGGATAGCCGGATGGCCGACACGCCACCCCCCACGAGGTCAGGCCTCGACGACTGGACCGCGCTCGCCGCCAAGGAGGTGAAGGGCGCCGATCTCACCTGGCACACGCCCGAGGGGATCGCGGTCAAGCCGCTGTATACGGCTG
Source organism: Sphingomonas sp. GW821-FHT09E03 (assembly GCF_059416225.1). Taxonomy (NCBI): domain Bacteria; kingdom Pseudomonadati; phylum Pseudomonadota; class Alphaproteobacteria; order Sphingomonadales; family Sphingomonadaceae; genus Sphingomonas; species Sphingomonas sp. GW821-FHT09E03. The sequence goes on from NZ_JBWKOS010000006.1 coordinate 109,464, forward strand.
CCGACGTCACCACCGACCCCGGTCTGCCGGGCTTTGCGCCGTTCACCCGCGGCGTGCGAGCCTCGATGTATGCGGGCCGGCCGTGGACGATCCGCCAATATGCCGGCTTTTCCACCGCGGAGGCCTCCAACGCCTTCTACCGGCGCAACCTCGCCGCCGGGCAGAAGGGCCTCTCGGTCGCGTTCGATCTCGCGACGCATCGCGGCTATGACAGCGATCACCCGCGCGTCGTCGGCGATGTCGGCAAGGCGGGCGTGGCGATCGACAGCGTCGAGGACATGAAGATCCTGTTCGATGCGATCCCGCTCGATCAGATGTCGGTGAGCATGACGATGAACGGCGCGGTGATCCCGATCCTCGCCTTCTTCATCGTCGCCGGCGAGGAACAGGGCGTGCCGCGCCACCTGCTCGACGGGACCATCCAGAACGACATCCTCAAGGAGTTCATGGTCCGCAACACCTACATCTACCCGCCCGATCCCTCGATGCGGATCATCGCCGACATCATCGCTTATACCTCGGCAGAAATGCCCAAGTTCAACAGCATCTCAATCTCCGGCTATCACATGCAGGAGGCGGGGGCGACGCAGGTGCAGGAGCTGGCGTTCACCATCGCGGATGGTCGCGAATATGCCCGCGCGGCGATCGCGGCGGGGCTCGATATCGACAAGTTTGCCGGGCGGCTCTCGTTCTTCTTCGCGATCGGCATGAACTTCTTCATGGAGGTTGCCAAGCTGCGCGCGGCGCGGACGCTGTGGCACCGGGTGATGACCGAACTCGGCGCGCAGGACGAGCGCTCGAAGATGCTGCGCACCCATTGCCAGACCTCGGGCGTGTCGCTGCAGGAGCAGGATCCGTACAACAACGTCATCCGCACCACCGTGGAGGCGCTCGCCGCGGCGTTCGGCGGCACCCAGAGCCTCCACACCAACGCGCTCGACGAGGCGATCGCGCTGCCCACCGACTTCTCGGCGCGGATCGCGCGCAACACGCAATTGGTGCTGCAGGAAGAAACGGGGATCACCAAGGTGATCGATCCGCTCGGCGGCAGCTATTATGTCGAGGCGCTGACGAGCGAGCTGGTCGACAAGGCCTGGGCGATCATCGAGCGGGTCGAGGCCGAGGGCGGGATGGCAAGGGCGGTCGCCGCCGGCTGGCCCAAGGCGATGATCGAGGAAGCGTCGGCGGCGCGCCAGGCCAAGGTCGATCGCGGCGAGGAGGTGATCGTCGGGGTCAACAAGTATCGGCTCGCCGAGCAGGACCCGATCGACATCCTCGACGTCGACAATCATGCGGTGCGTGAGGCGCAGGTGGCGCGGATCGCGCGGACCAAAGCGGCGCGCGACGAGGCGGGTTGCCGGGCTGCGCTGGACGCGCTGCGCGAGGGCGCCGCGGGCAGCGCCAACCTGCTCGCGCTGGCGGTGGAGGCGGCGCGCGCCCGCGCGACGCTCGGCGAGATCTCGGCGGCGATGGAGGATGTGTTCGGCCGCTACGGCACCCAGCCGACCCCGGTCAGCGGCATCTATGGCGGCGCCTATGCCGATGACGCGCGCTGGGCCCGGCTCGCCGACGGCGTCGTCGCCACCGAGCGCCGGCTCGGGCGGCGGCCGCGGATGCTGGTCGCCAAGATGGGCCAGGACGGCCATGACCGCGGCGCCAATCTGGTGAGCAGCATGTTCGGCGACCTCGGCTTCGAGATCGTCCCCGGGCCGCTGTTCCAGACCCCGGCCGAGGCCGCGGCGCTGGCGCTTGCCGAGGCGGTCGACGTGGTCGGTGCCTCAAGCCTCGCCGCAGGGCATAAAACCCTGATCCCTGAGTTGATCGACCACCTGCGCGCGGCGGGGCGAGCCGATATCAAGGTGATCGCGGGTGGTGTGATCCCCGCACAGGACTATCAGACGCTTCGCGATGCCGGGGTTCAGGCGATCTTCGGCCCCGGCACCAATCTTATCCAGGCCGCCGAAGAGGTGCTACGCCTCCTCGGCCACAACATGGCCCCCGAACAGGACGCTGCAGAATGAACGTGATGGTTGCCAACAGATCCCAGCTGGTCGCGAGCGACGTCGAGACGCCGGTCGAGAACGATCTGCAGCATTTCGGCACGGTGGCCGACGCGAGCGGATCGATGCGCACCGATTGGACGCGCGACGAGATCAAGGTGCTGTTCGACCTGCCGTTTACCGAGCTGCTGTTCCGCGCCGCCACTGTCCACCGCGCGCATCAGGCGGCGGACGAGATCCAGCTGTGCACGCTGCTGTCGATCAAGACCGGCGGCTGCGCCGAGGATTGCGGCTATTGTTCGCAGTCGGCGCATCACGGCACCGGGCTCAAGGCCGAGAAACTGATTGACGTCGACAGCGTCCTCGCCGCCGCCGCCGAAGCCAAGGCCGCCGGCTCGCAGCGCTTCTGCATGGGCGCCGCCTGGCGCAGCCCCAAGCCGCGTGACATGCCCAAGGTGGTGGCGATGATCGAGGGCGTGAAGGCGATGGGCCTCGAGACCTGCATGACGCTCGGCATGCTCGACGCCGACCAGGCCAAGGAGCTCGGCGCAGCGGGGCTCGATTACTACAATCACAATCTCGACAGCTCGCCCGAATATTATGACCGCGTCGTCACCACCCGCACCTATCAGGACCGGCTCGACACGCTCGGTCACGTCCGCGACGCCGGCGTCGCGGTGTGCTGCGGCGGCATCGTCGGCATGGGCGAGACCCGTGCCGACCGGATCGGCTTCGTCCACAGCCTGGCGACCTTGCCGCGCCATCCGGAGAGCGTGACCGTCAACGCGCTGGTGCCGATCCGCGGCACGCCGCTTGGCGACATGCTCGCCGACACGCCGATGGGCAAGCTCGACGACATCGAGTTCGTCCGCGTCGTCGCCGCGGCGCGGATCGCGATGCCGCGCTCGATGGTGCGGCTGTCGGCGGGGCGCGAGAGCATGTCGGAATCGACCCAGGCGCTGTGCTTCATGGCCGGCGCCAACTCGATCTTCACCGGCGACAAGCTGCTCACCACCGGCAACGCCGGCGACAGCGCCGATGCCGCGCTGTTCGCCAAGCTCGGGCTGACGCCGATGGCGGGCGAGGAGCCGATGCGGATCAAGGAGAAGGCATGCTGCTGATCACCCTGCTGCTCGCCGCCGCCGACTGCGGCAACCTGCGGACGCAGACGGCGATGACCGCCTGCGCCGGGCAAAGCTATGCCGCCGCCGACGCCGAGATGACCCGCCAGTGGAAGGTCACCTACGCCTATATGAAGGGCCGCGACGCGCATGACACGTCGCGCGGCGGCGGGTTCGGCTATGCCGCGGCGGCGCTCGCCAGCCAGCGGGCGTGGCTGCAGTATCGCGACACGCAGTGCGTGATCGAGGGCGGCGAGTTCGCCGGTGGCACACTGCAGCCGATGGCGCAGGCGCAATGCAAGGCGCGGCTGACGAAGGCGAGAACGGCGCAGCTGAAATCCCTGGTGTGGCGCACATAAATTCTTCGTCACACCGGACTTGATCCGGGGTCCACTCCTCCGCCTGGAAAGACGTCGCTTGTAGTGCGGTGGACCCGGAACAGGTCTGGGGTGACGGGGGAGGTGGAGCATTTGGGGCAACGAAAATAATGCACGCGGCAGGTCCTTCGGGCGTTGCCGCATGCGCGAGGAGAGCAAGCGGTGTTCAAGAAGATCCTGGTCGCCAATCGAGGCGAGATCGCCTGCCGGGTGATGCGCACCGCCAAGCGGATGGGGATTGCCACCGTGGCGGTCTATTCGGATGCCGATGCGCGCAGCCCGCATGTGCTGATGGCCGACGAGAGCGTCCGCCTCGGGCCGGCGCCGGCGGCCGACAGCTATCTCAAGGCCGAGCTGATCCTGCTTGCCGCGAAAGAGACCGGCGCCGACTGCATCCATCCGGGCTATGGCTTCCTCTCGGAGCGCGAGAGCTTCGCACGTGCCTGCGCCGAGGCGGGAATCGCCTTTGTCGGCCCGCCGCCGCACGCGATCGCCGCAATGGGCGACAAGATCGAATCCAAGAAGCTCGCCAAGCAGGCGGGGGTCAATGTTGTGCCCGGCTTCCTCGGCGAGATCGCCGACACCGATCATGCGGTGCGGATCGCCGGCGATATCGGCTATCCGGTGATGATGAAGGCCTCGGCCGGCGGCGGCGGCAAGGGGATGCGGCTCGCCTGGTCCGAGCAGGACGTGCGCGAGGGTTTCGAGGCGACCAAGCGCGAAGGCCTGGCGAGCTTCGGCGACGACCGCGTGTTCATCGAGAAGTTCATCGAGAGTCCGCGCCACATCGAGATCCAGGTGATGGGGGATCAACACGGCACCATCGTCTATCTCGGCGAGCGCGAATGCTCGATCCAGCGCCGCCACCAGAAGGTGGTCGAGGAGGCGCCGTCGCCGTTCGTGACGCCGGCGATGCGCCGCGCGATGGGCGAGCAGGCAGTCGCGCTGGCGCGGGCGGTGGGCTATCATTCCGCCGGCACGGTCGAGCTGATCGTGTCGGGTGCCGATACCAGCGGCGAGGGCTTCTACTTCCTCGAAATGAACACGCGGCTGCAGGTGGAGCATCCGGTGACCGAGGCAGTCACCGGGCTGGACCTCGTAGAATTGATGATCCGGGTGGCGGCGGGCGAGCCGCTCGGCTTCGGCCAGGATGACGTGACGCTCACCGGCTGGGCGATCGAGAACCGCGTCTATGCCGAGGATCCCTACCGCGGCTTCCTGCCGAGCATCGGCCGGCTGGTACGCTACGCGCCGCCCGAGAGCGAGGAGACGCCCTATCGCGCCGTCGGCATAAGCGGCGGCGAGGCCGCGTCCGATGAGCCCTATGTCCGCGTCGACGATGGCGTGGTCGAGGGCGGCGAGGTCAGCATGTTCTACGACCCGATGATCGCCAAGCTGATCACCTGGGCACCGACGCGTGACGCGGCGGCCGATCTGCAGATCGCCGCGCTCGACGCGTTCGAGCTCGAGGGTGTCGGCAACAACGTGGATTTCCTGTCGGCGCTGATGCAGCACCCGCGCTTCCGTGCCGGCGCGCTGACCACCGGCTTCATCGCCGAGGAATATCCCGACGGCTTCCACGGCGCACCCGCCGACGCGGCGCTGCTGCAAACGCTCGCCGCGGTGGCGGCGTTCGCGGCGACCGCCGAGGCGGATCGGGCGCGGCGGATCGACGGGCAGCTCGGGCGGCGGCTGCACCCGCCGGCGGACTGGGTGGTGCGGATCGGCGGGGTGGATCACGCCGTGACCGTGTCGCCCGATGCGATCAGCGTCGATGGTGCCGATCTCGACCTCGACATCGCCTATACGCCGGGTGATCGGATGATCGCGGTTGAGCATGGCGACGAGGCGCTGACGGTGCGGCTGGCGCGGGCTGCCGGCGGCTTCCGCCTCACCGCGCGCGGCGCCAGCCATGCCGCCCGGGTGCTGCCGGCGCGGTTCGCAGCCTATGCCGAGCATATGATCGAGAAGATCCCGCCCGATCTGTCGAAGTTCCTGATCGCGCCGATGCCGGGGCTGCTCGTCCGCCTCGATGTCGCGGCGGGCGACGCGGTCGAGGCCGGCCAGCCGCTGGCGGTGGTGGAGGCGATGAAGATGGAGAATATCCTGCGGGCGCAGAAATCCGGCACGATCAAGTCTGTCGAGGCCGCCGCCGGCGACAGCCTCGCGGTCGATCAGGTCATCCTCGAACTCGATTAGCGTGGTTTGTGTCGGCGTCGACACCGGCCGGCGACATGATGTGATATGAATTGGCTGGACTAGCGACGGTGCGCTGGCCACACAGCCTGACATGTCGCGTGTCCTCGTCCTGCTGCTTGCCACCGCCGCGCTTGGCGGGTGCACCGTCGGCCCCGATTACCATCCCCAGGGCGCCGCCGAGCTTGGCGTGCCGACCGGCTATTCGGTGCCCGCCGCGCAGACCGCCGAGGATCTGACCCGCTGGTGGGGCAAGTTCGATGATCCGACGCTCGGAGCGCTGGTCGAGCAGGCGCGGGTCGCCAACACCGACGTGGGCCAGGCGGTCGCGCGGCTGCGCCAGGCCCGCGAGGCACTGGTGCAGAACCGCGCGCAGCTGCTGCCGACGCTGACCGGCTCGGCGGGCTACAACCGGTCGCAGAATCTGATCGGCGGTACCCGCAACATCCAATTGTCGGATGGCAGCATCACCACCGTCAGCAACAGCGGCGGCAGCAGCTTCTCGCTGGGGCTCGACGCGCAATATCAGCTCGGCCTGTTCGGCGAGCTGCGCCGTACCGTCGAGGCGAGCCGGGCGAGCTACCAGGCCTCGGGCTTCGATTATGCGACCACGCTGATCTCGGTGGAGAGCGAGGTCGCGCGCAATTACGTGCTGGCGCGCGCCTATCAGGCGCAGATCGCCAATGCGCGGGCGAGCCTCGCCATCCAGGACGACAATCTCGAGATCGCCGGCTTCAGGGTGCAGGCGGGGCTGGTGTCGTCGGTGGATGCCGAGCAGGCACGCGCGACGCGGGCGCAGACCGCCGCGACCGTGCCGCAGATCGAGCAGCAATATAGCGCCGCGGTCGCGCGGCTCGGCGTGCTCACCGGCCAGGCGCCGGGCGCGCTGCGCGAGGCGCTCGCTGCGACGCGGCCGATCCCGATCGGGCCTCAGACCGTAGGGGTGGGGATCCCCGCCGATACGCTGCGCCAGCGCCCCGACGTGCGCGCCGCCGAGCGGACGCTCGCCGCCGCCACCGCGCAGATCGGCGTCAGCAAGGCGGCGCTCTACCCGGCGCTGGCGATCACCGGCAACATCCAGACCAACGCGACGTCGTTCGGCAATCTCGGCGATGCGATCACCGGCGGGCTGTTCGCGGGCGTGACCCAGGCGATCTTCAACGGCGGCCGGCTGCGCAGCGCGGTGCGCTCGAGCGAAGCCGCCGCCGACGCCTCGCTCGCCGCCTACAAGGGTATCGTGCTGACCGCGCTGGAGGATGTCGAAAATGCGATCGTCGCGCTGGACACCGCGCGCCAGCGCGAGGCGCAGTTCCGCATCGCCTATGATGCCGCCAATGCCTCGGCGATCCTCAGCCGCAGCCAGTATCGCTCGGGGCTGACCGATTTCACCACGCTCAACACCCAGGAGACCGCGCTGCTCTCCGCGCAGAACGGCCTCACCCAGGCGCAGTCCGACCAGGCGACCGCGCTGATCGCGCTCTATGCCGCGCTCGGCGGCGGCTGGGATGCGACCGCCATTCCCGAGGCGCCGGCCCGCGGCACTCCTATTCCCGTTCCCGCGCCCCCCGTTTCCGCGACAGAGACCCGCTGATGGCCGATGCACAACTCGACGACTTCCTCGGCGTGAAGCCGACGCCGGCGTGGCGGCGTTATGCGAAATGGGTGGCGATCGTCGCCGGCCTGATCGTGCTCGCGCTGCTGCTGTCGCGCTGCCTCGGCGGCAAGGCGCCGATCAATTACGCCACCCAGACCGCGGATCGCGGCAATCTGACGGTGACGGTGTCGGCGACCGGCAAGCTCGCGCCGACCAATCAGGTGACGGTCGGCTCGCAGCTGTCCGGCCTCGTCACCAAGGTGGTGGTGGACGTCAACGACCGGGTGGTCGCCGGCCAGCCGCTGGCGCTGATCGACCCCGAGCAGCTCGACGACCAGATCCGCCAGGGCCAGGCGACGCTCGATGCCAATCTCGCCCAGGTCAACCAGGCGCAGGCCACCGTGGCCGAAAGCCAGGCGCAGCTCGCGCGGCTTCAGGAGGTGTACCGCCTATCCAACGGCCGCGTGCCGTCCGCCACCGAGTTGCAGACCGGCCGTGCCGACGCGCAGCGCGCGGTCGCCGCGCTCAAGGTCGCCCAGGCCAATGTCGTCGCCAGCCGCGCGTCGCTCGCGCAGAGCCAGACGCAGCGCGCGCGCGCGATCATCCGCTCGCCCGTCAACGGCGTGATCCTCGCCCGCCAGGTCGATCCGGGGCAGACCGTGGCGGCGTCGTTCAGCACGCCGACGCTGTTCGTGATCGCCGAGGACCTCAGCAAGATGAAGCTCGAGGTCGCGATCGACGAGGCCGACGTCGGCGAGGTCCAGGTCGGCCAGAAGGCCAATTTCACCGTCGATGCCTTCCCAGGCAAGACCTTCCCGGCGGTGATCACCCGGGTGGATCTCGGCTCCAACCTGACGGTGAGCTCGGCGACCTCGTCCAGCACGACGACCACAACCTCCACCACCGGCCAGGTCGTCTCCTATGCCGCGGACCTGACGGTCGGCAATCCGACGCTGCAGCTGCGCCCCGGGATGACCGCGACCGCCGACATCGTCACCTCCGATAAGCAGGGCGTGCTGCTTGTTCCCAATGCCGCGCTGCGCTTCAAGCCGAGTGCCGGGGGTGCCGGCAGCGGCATCGCCGGCGCGATCGTGCCACGCGGACCGCGCCGCGACACCGGCGCGACCCGCACCGCGACGGTCGGCCGCGGCGGCACCCAGACGGTGTACGTCAAGGGCGCCGACGGCACGCCGCAGCCGGTCCAGATCACCACCGGCGACACCAACGGCACCGTCACCGAGGTGCTCGGCGGCGATCTCAAGCCCGGTGCCGAGGTGATCACCGGTCAGTTGGCGGAGGGCAGCGCGGCAAGCAGCAAGCGCGGCGGTACGGGACAGCGCAAGGCGGGAGGGGGCGGTGGCCAGTAACCCTGCCGATCCGATCGCCGAGGCGCCGCTGATCAGCATGCGCGGCGTCACCAAGACCTATGGTAGCGGCGCGACCCTGTTCCAGGCGCTCAAGGGCGTCGACCTCGACATCGCCGGCGGGGACTTCGTCGCGGTGATGGGCCCGTCGGGCTCGGGCAAGTCGACAACGATGAACATCCTCGGCTGCCTCGACGTGCCGAGCGAGGGAAGCTTCACGTTCCGCGGCCACCATGTCGAGGCGCTCGACCGCGACCAGCGTGCGCTGCTGCGGCGCCGCTATCTCGGCTTCGTGTTCCAGGGCTTCAACCTGCTGAGCCGGACGAGCGCACTCGAGAATGTCGAGCTGCCGTTGCTCTACCGCGGCGACGAGAAGAAGGCGCGCCGCGAGATCGCGATGGCGGCGCTAGAGAAGGTCGGGCTCGACCGCTGGTGGGATCACACCCCGGCGGAACTGTCCGGCGGCCAGCAGCAGCGCGTTGCCATCGCCCGCGCGATCGTCACCCAGCCCGATGTGCTGCTCGCCGACGAGCCGACCGGCAACCTCGATTCCGAGCGATCGATCGAGATCATGGAATTGCTCACCGATCTCAACCGCGGCAGCAACATCACGGTGCTGATGGTCACCCACGAGCCCGACATGGCGGCGTTCGCGCGCACCGTGGTGCACTTCAAGGACGGGCTGGTCGAGCGGATCGAGGCGCAGCACCCGCCGGGCGTCGTCCCGGAGATGCATTGATGATCGGCACGACCTTCGTGCTCGCGCTGCGTTCGATCCGGCGGCACATCCTGCGCTCGTTCCTGACCATCCTCGGCATCGTCATCGGTGTCGGCGCGGTGGTGACGATGGTGACGCTCGGCAAGGCGACCACCGCGGCGGTGCAGAGCCAGATCGCCGCGCTCGGCACCAACATCCTCCAGGTCCGGCCCGGCCAGGGCTTCGGCCGCGGCGGCGGCGGGCCGCAGCCGCCCAACTTCAAGCCCGAGGACGTCGAGGCGATCGCCAACCAGATCGCCGGCGTCACCGCGGTCGCGCCGCAGGCGCAGAGCACCGCCACCGCGATTTACGAGGGCGCCAATTGGTCGACCACGATCAACGGCACCACCAGCGCCTATTTCCAGGTGCAGCCGTGGCCGCTGGTGTCGGGCCGAACGTGGACGCCGGCGGAGGAAGCCGCGGGCAAGGCGGTGTGCATCATCGGCAACACCGTGCGCACCAACCTGTGGCATGGCGCCGATCCGGTGGGGAACCGGTTTCGGATCGGCTCGATCAGCTGCGACGTGATCGGCGTGCTCTCCACCCGCGGCCAGGCCGGGTTCGGCGGCGACCAGGACGATGTGGTGATCATGCCGATCAAGACGGTGCAGCGCCGCTTCACCGGCAGCCGCGACATCAGGCTGATGCTGGTCGGCGTCGACCAGGCCTTTTCCACCGCCGCCGTGCAATCGTCGATCTCCGATCTGCTGCGCGAGCGGCGCAGCATCACCGGCGGCAAGGAAGACGATTTCAACATCTTCGACACCAAGCAGATCTCCGACACGCTGACCGGCACGACGACGCTGCTGACCCGCATCGTCGCCGCGGTGGCGGCGATCAGCCTGGTGGTCGGTGGCATCGGCATCATGAACATCATGCTGGTGTCGGTCACCGAGCGAACCCGCGAGATTGGCATCCGCCTCGCGATCGGCGCGGTGGCGCGCGAGGTGCTGCTGCAGTTCCTGGTCGAGGCGGTGGCGCTGTCGTGCCTCGGCGGCGTGATCGGGCTGGTGATCGCGCAGGGGACAATCGCCGCGATCACCCCACTGATGCAGGTGCCATGGACGTTCGATCTGCAGATCAACCTGATCGCCTTCGCGATCTCGGCGGTGATCGGCGTGGTGTTCGGTTACTTCCCGGCGCGGCGCGCGGCGGCGCTCAACCCGATCGACGCGCTGCGGCACGAATAAGCCCGCGGCGCCGACCGGGGAGGGCTGAGGCTAGGTGAGGTCGCCGAGCGCGGTGCTGGTCGTTGCCGGCCGGGTCCGCGCCTCGGGGGCATGGACCAGCTCGCGCAGCCGCTCGAGCTCTTCGGGCGTGTCGACGTCGATCAGCTCGGCCGGGGTGGTGACGACATGGCGGCCGGCGCGGACTAGGTCGCGCGCGCCGGCGTCGCCCTCCAGCGTCAGCAGGAAGTCGAACTGGTCGCGCCCGAACACCGCCGGCGGCTTGGGAGAGTGGCCGTCGCTCGAGGCGACCACCGCATCGCTCGAATCGGCGGCGTCGAGCAGGCGATAGATGTGGCTCGCGGTCACCCGCGGCATGTCGGCGAGCGCGATCACCACTGCCTCGGCGCCGACCGATTTGGCGAAGGCGACACCCCGCCTGACCGATACCGCCATGCCGACTGCGGGATCGTCATTCTCGACCACGGTGAAGCCGTGGCCGGCGTAATCGCATCGCGTGCCGGCGGTCACCGCCACCCGGTGCTTGAACGGCATGTCTTCGAGCGCGATCGCGACATGGAGGCCGAGCGGGCGGTTGAGGAAGGGCTGGTCGAGCTTGCTGCCGATGTCGCCCATTCGTTCGGAGCGACCGGCGGCGAGCAGGACGAGGACGCAGTCTTCAGCGGCGATCATGAAAGGCTCCCACCATGGCTGCCGCGATCGACAGCGCGATCTCGGAGGGGCCGATCGCGCCGATGTCGATGCCGACCGGTGCGTCGATCCTGTCGAGTTGTTCGGGGGTAACGCCGGCAGCGGCGAGACGCTCCCGCCGCGCCGCATGGCTGCGCCGGCTGCCAAGCGCGCCAACGTACGGCGCGTTGCTGGCGAGCGCGGCGATCAGCGCCGGATCGTCGATCTTGATGTCGTGGCTGAGCGTCACCACCGCGGTCGACGGGCCGGGGCGATAGGCCTCGATCGCTTCGTCCGGCCAGCGATCGTCCAGCGTCACCCCCGGAAAACGCTCCTCGGTGAGGAAGCGCGCGCGCGGATCGATCACCACCGTGTCGATACCGAGCGTGGTGGTCAGCTGCGCCAACGCCTGGGCGATCTGCACCGCGCCGACGATCAGCAGCCGGCGCGGCGGATCGTAGCGGTTGAGGAACGCCTCGCCCGTTTCCTGCGGGCGGACGTCGCTGTGGCCGGTGGCAAGGTCGGTTGTCACCGTCAGCGCCTGGCCGGTCTCGCGCGCCTCGACAATGCGCTCGAACAATTCGGGATCGAAGCCTGCGGCCGAGACCGGCTGGACCATCACCGCGATCTCGCCGCCGCATGGCAGGCCGACTTCCCAGGCGGCAGCATCGGCGACGCCGTAGTTCTTCACCTGGAAGGGCGCGCCCGCGATCACCTCGGCGGCGGTCTGCAGGATGTCGCTCTCGACACAGCCGCCAGACACCGAGCCCTCGAACCGGCCATCGGCATGGACCAGCATGTGGCTGCCCTTGGGCCGGGGCGCCGAGCCCCAGGTGGAGACCACCGTGGCGATCGCCATCGGCTCGCCGTGCCAGTCGCGCGCCGCTGCCAGGACGCTGTCGTTTTCCGCCATAGGTCGTTCTTCCGTGATGCTGGGGCTGGAGGTGCGAACGTCCATAGCGGGTTTCAAGCGCGCCGCGACGATTGCCGCGGTGGAGAATATCCGTCCCTACACCGTCGCCCCAGCGAACACTGGGGCCTCCCGGTTGGCGGGCGATTTGCGCGCCACGAGGAGATCCCAGCTTTCGCTGGGACGACGGTGGGGGCTAAACCGCCGGCAGACCGTCCAGCAATTTGTCCAGCGTCAGCGGATAGTCGCGCACGCGCACGCCGGTGGCGTTGTAGATCGCATTGGCGATGGCCGCGCCGGCGCCCGAGATCCCGAGCTCGCCGATGCCCTTGGCGTGGAGCGGGTTGGAATGGATGTCGCGCTCGGGGAGGAACATCACCTCGAGCTGCGGCACGTCGGCGTTCACCGGAACGTGATATTCCCCGAGATCGTGGTTGACGACCTTGCCGTTGCGATGGTCGTGAACCAACTCCTCGGTCAGCGCCGCGCCGATGCCGAAGGTCATGCCGCCGAGGCATTGCGATCGCGCGGTCTTCTCGTTGAGGATGCGGCCGGCGGCGAACACGCCGAGCATCCGGCGTACCCGGACCTCGCCGGTGACGGCGTTGACCCCGACCTCGCAGAAATGCGCGCCGTACGAGGCTTGGGTGGTCTCGTCCTTCTGCTTGCCGGGCTTGATCTCGCCGGTCGCCTCGATCCCCTCGCCGGCGAGCTCCGCCAGCCGGGTCGAGCGATTGTCGGCGATGACCATGCCATCCTTGAAGGTGATCGCCTCGGGGCTGACGTCGAGCTTCTTGGCGATCTGGTTGCGGATGTCCTCGCACGCCAGATACACCGCCGAGCCCGAGCCGCACGCGCCCCAGGAGCCGCCCGAGCCGCCCGAGGCGGGGCTGTCGCTGTCGCCGAGCTTGATCGTGATCTGATCGGGGGTGAGCCCCAGCAGCTCGCCGGCGACCTGGGCGAGGATGGTGTAGGTGCCGGTGCCGATGTCGGTCATTGCCGTCTCGATGGTGAGATGCCCGGCGGCGTCGAGCGATGCCTTGGCCGAATCGGTCTGCAGCTGGTTGTTGCGCGTCGCCGCGGCCATGCCCATGCCGATCAGCCATTCACCCTCGCGGCGCTGGCCCGGCGTCGCCTGGCGCTCGCTCCAGCCGAATTGCTTTGCGCCCTCGTCGAGGCAGCGGCTGAGCTGGCGGCTGGAGAAGGGGACGTTCTTCTCGGGATCGATCGTCATGTCGTTGCGCTTGCGCAGCTCGACGGGATCGAGGCCGATCTTTTCCGCCAGCTCGTCCATCGCGCCTTCGAGCGCGAGCATGCCCGAGGCTTCGCCCGGCGCGCGCATCGAGCCGGACAGGCCGAGGTTGAGGCGGACGAGGTCGTGATTGATGATGCGGTGTTCGCCCGGGTAGAGCGAATGAGTGCCGATGCCGGCGGGCTCAAAGAAGCCCTCGCCGGGCAGGTTCGAGCACAAGGTTTCGTGGCCGATGCCGACCAGCCGGCCGTCAGCATTGGCCGCAAGCCGGATGCGCTGCTCGGTGTTGGAGCGGCGCGGGGTGATCTCGAACACCTGCGGGCGCAGCATCACCGCCTTGACCGGGCGGCCGAGCTGCTTGGCGGCAATCGCCGCCGCCGCGCTCTCGGGGGAGATGCCGAGCTTGGAACCGAAGCCGCCGCCGACGAACGGAGCGACGATCCGCACCTTCCCCGCCGAGACGCCGAGCGCCTTGGCCAATGCCTGCGCGTCCTGGGTGGGCATCTGGTAGGAGCCGTACAGCGTCAGCTTGCCCTCGTCCCAATAAGCGAGGCTGGCGTGCGGCTCCATCGCCACCGAATTCTGGCTGGGCGTGGTGAAGGTCGCGTCGATCGTCACCGCGGCATCGATCATCGCTTGGTCGAGGTCGCCCTGGCTGAAGTGCGAGGGGATGTTGTTGAACGGTGGCTTGTCGGTCTCGCCGCGATGGGCGTTGAAGTCGTAGCGACCGGGCGTGGCGTCATAGCTGACCGGGAGCTGCAACGCCGCGTCGCGCGCGGCCTCGTAGCTTTCGCCGAGCACGATCGCGATCACCTGGCCGAAATAGGCGATCTCCTCGACCCCCTGGGTGGGCGCCTTGGTCTCTCCGCCCTGGCCGGCGTTGCGCAGGAAGTGCTTGAAGTCGGTGACGACGTCGATCACGCCGGGGAGCGACTTGACCGCTTCGGCGTCGATCGCGCTGACCTTGCCCGAGCCGATCCCCGCGCTGACCAGCACGCCATAGGCCATGTTGTCGACGCGATATTCGGCCGAATAGGTCGCGGTGCCGGTAACCTTGCGCGGCCCCTCGTAGCGGCTGACCGGCTTGGTGATGACGCCCTGGACGCCAGTATCGAGCAGGCTGGTCGGCTGCGGCTCGTCCATCTTGAGCGTGTTAGTGTGGCCCATGCCGAACATCAGCGTGTCTCCGTCAGTTCGCGCAGGCACGCAATCAGCGTGCGGCGGGCGAGGGGAATCTTGAAATCGTTGGTGCCCTGGCCCTTGGCGTTGGCGACCAGAGCGTCGGCGGCGGCGGCGAAGACGGCGTCGGACGGCGCCTGGCCGATCAGCGCGGCTTCCACCGCGGGATCGCGCCACGGCATGTGCGCGACGCCGCCGAAGGCGAGCGACGCCGAGGCGATCCTGCCGTCCTCGACGCTGACCACGCCGGCCACCGAGACCAGGGCGAAGGCGTAGGACGCGCGGTCACGCACCTTGCGGTAGAGCTGCTTGCCGGCAGGCGGCGCGGGCAGCTCGACATGGGTGATCAGCTCGCCCGGCTCGAGCACCGTCTCGATCTGCGGTGTGTCGCCGGGCAGGCGGTAGAAATCGCCGATCGGGATGCGGCGCTTGTCGCCATCGGCCTTGAGGGTGATGATCACCGCGTCGAGCGCGCGCATCGCTACCGGCATGTCGCCGGGGTGGGTGGCGATGCACTGCTCGCTCGCGCCGAGGATGGCGTGGACGCGGGTGAAGCCGCCGATCGCCGAACAGCCGCTGCCGGGCTCGCGCTTGTTGCACGCCATGGCGGTGTCGTAGAAGTAATAGCAGCGGGTGCGCTGGAGCAGATTGCCGCCGGTGGTGGCCTTGTTGCGCAGCTGGCCCGATGCGCCGGCGAGCAATGCGCGGCTGAGCACCTCATATTTGGCGATCACGCGCGGGTCGGCGGCGAGATCGCTGTTCGGGACCAGCGCACCGATGGTGAGGCCGCCGTCCTCGCGCTCCTCGATCTCGCCGAGCGGCAGCCGGCTGATGTCGACCAGCTTGTCGGGCGTTTCCACCTGCAGCTTCATCAGGTCGAGCAGGTTGGTGCCGCCGGCGATAAACTTGGCGCCGACGGTGACATCGGCGACCGCGGCCTCGGGGGTCGCGGCTTTCTCATAGACGAAGGTCTTCATGCCGTGGCTCCTTCCGCTTCGGCGACGTCGCGGATGGCATCGACGATGTTGGGATAGGCCGAGCAGCGGCAGATGTTGCCGCTCATCCGCTCGGAGATCTCGCCGTCGTCGAATGCGGGATCGGAGAGGTCGCCGCTGACGTGGCTCGGCCAACCCTTCTTGACCTCGTCGAGCATGCCGACCGCCGAGCAGATCTGCCCCGGGGTGCAATAGCCACACTGATAACCGTCGTGGCGCACGAAGGCGTCCTGGAGCGGGTGGAGGTTGTCGGGCGTGCCCAATCCTTCGATCGTCACGATCTCGTCATCCTGATGCATCACGGCGAGCGTCAGGCAGCTGTTCACGCGGCGGCCGTTGATCAGCACCGTGCACGCGCCACACTGGCCGTGATCACACCCCTTCTTGCTCCCGGTGAGGCCCAGATGCTCGCGACACAAATCGAGAACCGACGTACGGATATCGGGTTCGGCCTCGTACGACCGCCCGTTGATGGTGAATTGCATGGCCTGCGCCCCTTCTTGCTTGGAGGGGGTAACGCGCTCCCCCGGCTTGGGCTCCGGTTGCGAATCGCTCTCATGTCATTGATCGCGCTGGCGACATCGCCGGCGCTCGCGCAGGATGGTGCCATGACTGCAACGCCGCTCTCACCGCCGATCCTGATCGCCCACCGCGGCGCCAGCGGCTATCGTCCCGAGCACACGCTCGCCGCGTATGAACTGGCGATCGAGCAGGGCGCCGACTTCATCGAGCCCGATCTGGTGCCGACCAAGGATGGCGTGCTGGTCGCGCGCCACGAGAATGAGATCTCCGGCACCACCGATGTCGCCGCGCGGCCCGAGTTTGCCGCGCGGCGCGCCACCAAGACTATCGACGGCGAAAAGCTGACCGGCTGGTTCACCGAGGATTTCACCCTCGCCGAGCTGAAGACGCTGCGCGCCAAGGAGCGGTTGCCGCAGCTGCGCGCCGCCAATGCCGCCTATGACGGCCGCTTTACCATCCCGACGCTGGCCGAGATCATCGCGCTCGCCAAGCAGCATGGTGTCGGCATCTATCCCGAGACCAAGCATCCGACCTATTTCGCCAGCATCGGCCTCGGCACCGATGCGCCCCTGGTCGCGCAGCTCAAGGCGGCGGGCTGGGACTCGGCGTCGGCACCGGTGTTCATCCAGTCGTTCGAGGTCGCCAATTTGCGCCGGATCCACGGCATGACCGGCATCCGCCTGATCCAGCTGATGGCGGGCGAGGGCGGCCCGGCGGATGGCGCGGCGCCCTCCTATGCGGCGATGCTCACCCCTGAGGGGCTGAAGGCGGTGGCGGCCTATGCCTATGGCATCGGCCCCGACAAGGCGCAGCTGTGGCGCACCGATCGGCCCGAGCTGCCCTCGACGCTGGTCGCCGACGCGCATGCCGCCGGCTTACGCGTCCACCCCTGGACCTATCGCGCGGAAAACTACTTCCTGCCGACCCGCTTCCGCCACGGCACCGATCCCGCGGCCCATGGCGACATCCAGGCCGAGATCAGCGCGGGGCTTGGTCTTGGCATCGACGGCTTCTTCACCGATTATCCCGCGATCGGAACGGCGGCGCTCACGGCTGCCAAGGGAAAATAGTATGCGTGCTTCAATCCTTCTCCTGCCGCTGCTCGCGCTCGCGGCGAGCGGCTGTGTCGCCCAGACGGCGTGGAACGTCGCGACCCTGCCGGTGAAGGCGACCGGCAAGGCGATCGACTGGACCACCACCAGCCAGTCGGAGTCCGACCGCAACTATGGTCGCAAGATGCGCAAGCAGGAGGCGGAGGAGGGCAAGCAGCGCCGCAAGGCGGCCGAGCGCTGCAAGAAGCATCCCGACGACCAGGATGCCTGCCATTATCAGGGGTATCGCGCGGGGTATTGAAGCGGCGCCCGGGGCACATCGCGACAGGCACGAAAAAGGGGAGGGGTGCGAACCCCTCCCCCTCTGTTGTTCGTTGCGTCGCCGATCAGGCAGCCAGGTTGCGCAGCACGTACTGGAGGATGCCGCCGTTGAGGAAATATTCGAGCTCGTTGACGGTATCGATCCGGCAGCGGGTCTCAAAGGTTTCGGTGGTGCCGTCGGCGCGGGTGAGGGTCACCGTCACCGCCTGGCGCGGGCGCAGGCCGGCGACGTTGGTGATGGTGAAGGTCTCCGAGCCGTCGAGCTTCAGCGTCTCGCGGGTGATGCCATCGGCAAACTGCAGCGGCAGCACGCCCATGCCGACCAGGTTCGAGCGGTGGATGCGCTCGAAGCTTTCGGTGATCACGGCGCGGACGCCGAGCAGGTTGGTGCCCTTGGCCGCCCAGTCGCGCGACGAGCCGGTGCCATATTCCTTGCCGGCGACGATAACGAGCGGGGTGCCGTCCGCCTTGTGGCGCATCGCGGCGTCATAGATCGCCATGGTCTCGCCGTCATATTTGGTCATGCCGCCCTCGATGCCGGGGACCATCTCGTTCTTGATGCGGATGTTGGCGAAGGTGCCGCGGACCATGACCTCGTCGTTGCCGCGGCGTGCGCCGTAGCTGTTGAAATCCGACTTGCTGACCTGGCGCTCCTGGAGGAACGAGCCCGCCGGGCTGTCCGCCTTAATGCTGCCGGCCGGCGAGATGTGGTCGGTGGTGATCGAATCGCCGAGGATCGCCAGCGGCTTGGCCTCGATGATGTCGTTCACCGGCGCCGGCGTCATCGACATGCCCTCGAAATAGGGCGGGTTGTGGATGTAGGTCGAGCTGGTCGGCCAGCTGTAGGTGTCCGAGGCGGTGACGGTGATGCCCTGCCAGTGGCGGTCGCCGGCATAGACGTTGCCGTAGCGGCTGCGGAACATCTCGTCGTCGATGTTCGCCGCCATCACGTCGGCGATCTCCTGGTTGGTCGGCCACACGTCCTTGAGGTAGACGTCCTGCCCGTCGGTACCCTGGCCGAGCGGGGTCTCGATCATGTCGGTGGTGACGGTGCCCTTCAGCGCATAGGCAACGACCAGCGGCGGCGAGGCGAGGAAGTTGGCGCGCACGTCCGGCGAGACGCGGCCCTCGAAGTTGCGGTTACCCGACAGCACCGAGGCGGCGACGATGTCGTTGCCGTTGATCGCCGCCGAGATGGCAGGCGCGAGCGGGCCCGAATTGCCGATGCAGGTGGTGCAGCCATAGCCGACCAGGTTGAAGCCCAAAGCGTCGAGATCGGCGCTGAGCCCGGCCTTGTTGAGATAGTCGGTGACGACTTGGCTGCCCGGCGCCAGCGACGTCTTCACCCAGGGCTTGGGCTTGAGGCCGAGCGCATTGGCCTTGCGCGCGACCAGGCCCGCGGCGACCAGCACCGAGGGATTGGAGGTGTTGGTGCACGAGGTGATCGCGGCGATCACCACGTCGCCATCGCCGATGTCATGGTCGCGGCTCTCGACCGCGGTGCGCTCGGGGCGCTCCTTGTGGTAGATCTTGAACAGATCGCCGTTGAACACCTCGTCCACCTTGCCGAGGCTGACGCGGTCCTGCGGACGCTTGGGGCCGGCGAGGCTGGCGGTGACGCTGCCCATGTCGAGCTCGAGCGTGTCGGTGAACACCGGATCCTCGGCGCCGTCGTGGCGCCAGAAGCCGTTCGCCTTGGCATAGGCCTCGACCAGCTCGACCGTCTCGGTCGAGCGCGCGGTGAGGCGCATATAGTCCATGGTCTTGTCGTCGATCGGGAAGAAGCCGCAGGTGGCGCCATATTCGGGCGCCATGTTGGCGATGGTCGCACGATCGGCGAGCGTCATCGAGGCGAGGCCCGGGCCGAAGAACTCGACGAAGCGGCCGACCACGCCCTTGGCGCGGAGCATCTGGGTGACGGTGAGCACCAGATCGGTCGCGGTGATGCCCTCGGCAAGCGCGCCGGTGAGCTTGAAGCCGACCACCTCGGGGATCAGCATGCTGACCGGCTGGCCGAGCATCGCCGCTTCCGCCTCGATGCCGCCGACGCCCCAGCCGAGCACGCCGAGGCCGTTGACCATGGTGGTGTGGCTGTCGGTGCCGACCAGCGTGTCCGGGTAAGCGATGGCGTTGCCGCCCTTGGCGTTGTCGCCGGTCTCGACCGACGACCAGATCGCCTGGCTGACATATTCGAGGTTGACCTGGTGGCAGATGCCGGTGCCGGGAGGAACGACCTGGAAGTTGTCGAGTGCCTTGGAGCCCCATTTGAGGAACTCATAGCGCTCGGCGTTGCGCTGATATTCGAGATCGACATTGTCCTCGAACGCCTTGGGCGTGCCGAACTCGTCGACCATCACCGAGTGATCGATGACGAGGTGGACGGGGACCTGCGGGTTGATCTTGGCCGGGTCGCCGCCGAGCTTGGTGATCGCATCGCGCATCGCGGCGAGATCGACAACGCAGGGCACGCCGGTGAAATCCTGCATCAGCACGCGCGCGGGGCGATACTGGATCTCGCGGTCGCTGCGGCGCTCCTTCTGCCAGTCGACCACCGCCTGGATGTCGGCCTCGGTGACGGTGACGCCATCTTCGAAGCGGAGCATGTTCTCGAGCAGCACCTTCATCGAGAAGGGCAGGCGGCTGATATCGCCGTACTTCTCGGCAGCCTTGGCGAGGCTGTAATAATCGTAGCTCTTGCTGCCGACGCTGAGCGTCGTGCGAGCGTTGAGGTTGTCCTGGCCGATCGCGGTCATGTGCTTTCCCTTCTGGTTCCTGGCTCAAGGCGCTCGGGGAGGCGGCATGGGGCCGCGCGGGCGCGCGTGAACGCTCTAGGCGAATGCGAATGTCGCCGCGGGCCTTAGCAAGGGGTTAGCGGCGGGGGAAGGGCGGCGGCGCGGTTAAGCGATGTCGCCCGTGTTTCAGGAGGTTGCCGGCATTCAGCGGCGGGCGAGGCGAAGCCGGTCGATCTGATCGATCACTTCCTCAAGCCGGGCGAGCGGCGCGGTGGCATTGACCTGGTCGAGGGCCGCGGCGGCCTGGATCAGATGCTCGCTGGCCCGCTCCAGCCAGGGGAGATCGTGGTCGCCGATCTCGCCGCCGTGCAGCATCGCCTCTACCGTCGCGGCGCGGTGATGGCGCATCTCGCGGCGCATCTCGAACGCCGCGACCGTGCGCCGGGCGAGATCGCGCAACGCGGCCTGCTCGTCTTCATCGAGCCCAGCGCGCGGCTCGACATCGATCACGCACAAGGTGCCGATGCATACGCCATTGTCCATCCGCAGCGGTGCGCCGGCATAGAAGCGGATGTTGGGCTCGCCGGTGACATTGGCAAAATCCTGGAAGCGCGGATCGGCGGTAGCATCGGCGACGATGAACAGATCGTCGCCCTGGATCGCATGCGCGCAGAAGCTCTGCTCGATCGGCGTTTCGTCTGCCTCGAGCCCGATCCGTGCCTTGAACCACTGGCGATCGTCGTCGACCAGGGTGATGGTGGAGATGGGGGCGCCGGTGCGATAGGCCGCGGCACCGACGATGGCGTCATATTGCGGCTCGGGCGGCGTATCGAGGATCTCATATTCCACCAGCGTGGCAAGCCGGTCGGCTTCAAGCGAGACGTCGATCATGGCAGTTCCGTTCTCCCCCATCATGCGGCACACGTGCGATCTGGCCGCAGATCACTGGTGGGTAGCGGGTGCATGGCAGCGAGAAGGTAAGAAATTATCAACGCGGGCGTCAACGCACGGATTAACCAACCTTGATCAAGCGAATTGGCTGAACCGTCGCATTCAGCTGGTCAGCGCACCGCCGGTGGCCAGCGATTTGCCGCGGGTGATGATCACCCGGTCGCCCAGCCGTGCTTCGCCGAACAGCTTTTGCGCGAAGGCAAGCGGTACGCCGATGCAGCCATGGGTGGCATAGCCCCATTCCACCTTGCTGCCGTGGATCGAGACGCCATCGTTGGTCAGGCGCAGCATGTACGGCATCGGCGCATCGTAGAGGTTGGAGACGTGATGCGCGTCCTTCTGGGTGATCGGGAAGGTGCCGAGCGGGGTCGGCTTGTCGTCCGCGCCATAGAGGATCGCGGTGGCGCCGATCTCATAGCCGTTGCGGAACACCGAGAGCGTCTGCGCGGCGAGATCGACGGTGATGATCAGCGGTCCGGCGGGCACGCCTGCCTCGTCCCAGGTGAAGTCGCCGAACTTGATCGGGCCAATATCGAGCACGCGCTTGACCATCAGCGGCTCGGCGGTGGGGTGAGGAAGCGGCGCCGGCGCGGCGGGGACGACGACCGGCTGCGTCGTGGCCGGACTGGGCTGCGCAGGTGAGCGAGGAGCCGCCGCGAAGGTGGCGCGGGGGCTGTGTGCCGGCAGACTTGCGGCAAGGATCCCGGCGAGGCCTGCACAGGCGAGGATCAGCTTGGCGGCGATCGTCTGTCGTCTCACGTCATCTCCTTTCCCGGCTGTCGAGGTGGCGGCTAACAGCTTAGCGGCGGCGCGCCGCTTGGCGAGGGGGGTAAATCGCGCTGTTCCGCTGCGGGACGAAGCCGAGGGTCGTCAACGTCTGCGTGTTTGTCGCCGTCGCTGCCGGTGGACGCTGCCGCCGTCCGCCGCCTAGAAGGCGGGGATGCCGCGCCAGCTAAAGGTCTATCGCACCCCGATCGGGTTCCATGACGCCTATGTCGCGGCACCCAGCCAGAAGGCGGCACTGGCGGCATGGGGCAGCGCCAAGGACCTGTTTGCCCGCGGCGCGGCCGAGCTGGTGACCGATCCGGCGCTGACCGCGGCGCCGCTGGCAACCCCGGGCGTGGTGGTGAAGCTGTCGCGCGGGACCGCCGCCGAGCAGATCGCGGCGCTGCCGCCGTCGCGACCAAAGAGGCGCGCGGCCGAGCCGGTCGGCGAGGGTGAGGCCGCCCCTGCCAGGCCGGCACCGGCACCGGCATCGGCACCGCTGCCAATGCCTAAACCGAGCCGCCAGGGTTTGGAGAAGGCGGAGCAGGCGCTCGCGGAGGCGGAAACGCGCCATCGCCAGGCCGACCGTGCGCTTGCCGCCGAAGAAGCGGCGCTGGCCAAACGGCGCAAGGAGCAGGACCGCGCGAGCGCGGCCGAGCGCGCCAGCCTCGAGGAGGAGCGCGACCACGAGCGACGCACTTATGACAAGGCGATGGCCGCCTGGCGCGGCTGATCGGCAGCGGCCGGGCGGCGTCGGTGGCGGCGCAGGGAACCCGGTCGCGCCGCGCTCTGTTGTGGTCGCGAAAGGATCATCCATGTCGCACATTCCCAATTCGGCCATGAAGCACGCCGGCCCGACCCATCATGAGGAGAAGGCCAAGCCTGCCAAGCCGGCGCCACGCCCCGGTATCAGCGGCTCGCTGATCGCACTCGGCGGGACCCTGCTGGTCGGCGCGGTGGCCGCGGTAGCGGTGCCGCTGTGGCGTCGCCGTGCCGATGCGGACAAGACCCCCGAGCGCAAGCCGCGCGCGCGCAAGCCCGCGGCGGCGAAGGCCACCGGCAAGGGCGCGGCCAAGCACGGTGGCGCCAAGGCGGCCAAAGCGGATGCAGGCGCGAAGGCCAGCACCCACAAATCGGCCGCGCACAAGCCAGCGGATGCCTGAACGGATCGCGGCGATAGTCAGGCGGCCCTTCCAGGTGCCGCCGCATCGCCGCTCGATCCGTCGTGCCGTGGTCCAAGGTCCCGTGCCGCAGCGGAGGGTTTTGGCGGCGTCGCCAATTCATGATAGCCCCCGCTCAACAGGCGGGGGGCTAAGGGAGCGATGACGGAGGCAGGATCACGGGCTGGTGGGATGACGCGTGCGTCGTCCCCGGGGGCCGCCTCCGCATCGCCGGTGGACCAAGCGATGGAGTCACCGCCGACCGGCGATCCGGCGCGGTTCGCCCGGCTCGGCCGTCGTCATCGCGAATGCCTGCAGGCCGTGCGCCAGCTCAAGGGCTCCAAGGAAATTGCCGAGCAGCTCGGCATCGAGAAATCGACGGTCGACGGCTACATCACCGAAGCGGTCAAGCTGCTCGGCGCGCGCAACCGCCGCGAAGCCGCCTTGTGGTTTGCCGAGCATGACGCGACCCGGCTGCCGACCGTGGCCGGCGATGCCTCGATGTCCGCTGATCTTCCACCGCACGACGCCCCCGATAAAATAAGGGGTGATTCTGCGCGGCTAGCCTTGCCGGCCATGTCGCTGGCACCCGGTGCCGCGCCGGACGAGCCATTCGTCGGGCAACCGGGGGGAACCGGGGACGCGCCGTCGAGGCTGCGCTCCCCGGGGATCCGGTTGCCGTTCCGGCGGAAGGGACAAGCGGGCAACGAGCTGTCGATCGGCAGCCGGCTGATCTGGATCCAGGCCATTACCCTGGGCATCGCCATCGGCTTTGGCATGCTCATGATCGGCCTCCAGATCCTCACGGGGATGATCGAATCCGTCACCCGCCACCTTTCCTGATCTTGGCGAACAAACCCGATGAGGGGCCCGAGCAGGGCGGAGGGGTGGTCATGGAATACGCAAATACCCGCGAGGCAGCCCGCAGTGTCGCCGATCTGTTGTGGCGGCTCGAGGCCCAGCTCGACGAGGCGTTCGCGACCAGCGGCGAGCTTCTCGCCTCGCTGCCGCGGGCGCGCCACACCGCCCAGCTGCCGGCGATCGTCGGCCAGCAGGCGTTCGAGCTGTTCAGCCAGGCAGTGGTGGCGATCGGCGCCGCGCGCGGCCACACCGTCGCCGGGCATCGCATCGTCGAGAAAGTGGGCAGGCAGATCGGATTTGAAACGAGCTTCGGTGACGAACAACCCAAGCCCGCGGCAGCCCCGATGGGTACCGACGGCGGTCACTTGCGCGTCGCTGCCTAGGTGTCATGGCTTGGCCGCTAGATTGCTCCTTTGGCAGGCCAAGCCATGATCCACATCCTGTTGTTCAATGCCGTGCTGGTGATCGCCTGCGGCTATGCGCTGATAGTCGGCGGGGCGCCGGAGCGGTTGACCGCGGCGACCTTCCTGCTCGGCGCCGCGGCGACCTTTGCCGTGCCATTCCAGCCGCGGCAGAGCTTCTATGCGGTGCATGGCGTAATCCTGACGATCGATGTCGTCATGCTGGCGGTGCTGGTCGGCATCGCGCTCCGGGCGGACCGCTACTGGCCGCTCTACGTCAGCTCGTTGCACCTGATCACCATCGCGATCCATGGCGTGAAGGCCTACCAGCCGACGCTGGTGCCGTGGATGTACGCCGCTGCGAGTGCCAAGATTGCCTATCCGATGCTGCTGCTGCTGCTGATCGGCGCAGTCCGCCACCGCGACCGCCGGGTCCGGTTCGGGTCCGATCCCGATTGGTCTCCGCTGACGTGAGCAGGATCCTGCGATGACCGCCGATACCCGGTTGCTCCGCTGGCCCGAGCGCGACCGCGACGATTACCAGCGGCTGGCCGCCGCGCTGGAACAGGTGCGCCTGTCCGCGGCGCAGGCGCGCGGCGAACTGGTGGCGCCGCAGTTCGTCGGCCCCGAAGAGCCGAGCGACCTCGATCGTGCCCGCGCGCTGTTTGCCCAGCGGCGCGCCCGCGACGCGGCGGCGGGGCAGGACACCGATCTGTTCTCGGATCCGGCCTGGGACATCCTGCTCGCGTTGTTCATCGCCCAGGCCGAGGGGCGCAGCCTGGCTGATACCGATGCCTGCGCGGCCGCATGCGTAGCGCCGGCGGCGGCGCTGCGCTGGCTGGATGCGCTCGGCGCACGGGGCCTGGCGAGCTTCCGCGCCGGCAATCTGGGTAGGCGAGCGATGCTGACCGCAGCAGGACATGCCCTGGTGGTCCGCTGCATCGGCGAGACGTGACCGCCGCTGCGCTCAGCCGGCGCGGTCGGCCTGGTCGCGCATCATCTCGACACCCTGGCTGATGTGATTGCCCGCGATCGAACAGCCTAGATCGTCAGCGAGCCGCATCAGTTCCTCGCCCAGCGCCACCGCGCGGCGAAGCAGTTCCGCCCGGATCCGTTGTTCCGCCACCGTCCTGTTATGCTGCATCGCGCCGGTGTAGCGGGGTTCGACGACCGCACAACCGCCGCACCCGCGATGCGCGTCCCGCCGTGGCGCAGCAGCGCCGGGCTGCCGCTAGCGGCGCGGCAGTACCGCCGCGACGATCTCGGCGGCAATCGCCTGCGGCGGGCGCATCGCGACGCCATCGAACGTGCCCACCCGCAGCCAGTCGCCGAGCAGATCGGTGTCGCTCAGCGCGGCATAGCGATCTCGCACCCGTCCCTGCAGCGAGCGATCGGCCTCATGCTGGTCGAACACCAGTTCGGTATAGGAGCGTTGCTGCTTCTGCGCGATCTGGCGGCGGGCGGTATCCAGCGGCGTATCGAGGTAGATCGACAGATCGGGCGGCGGCAGCGCGAAACTGCCGGTCTCCAGTGCGACGATCCAGCGCATCAGCGCGTCCGCCTCGTCATCGGCTACCTTGGCGGCCTGGTAGACGATGTTGGAGGCGATATAACGATCGAACACGACGACGTCGTTCGCGGCCGCGACGGCGGCGATGTGATCGCGCGATTCGAACCGGTCGAGCGCGTAGAGCACCGCCGCCGCCTGCGGCGTCACCGGGCGGGGCAGGGTGCCGGCGAGGAACTCGCCGAGCACATGGCCACCGACGGTCGCGGTGTAGCGCGGAAAGGAAATCACCGCGGCGCGCAGCCCCGCCGCCTCGAGTTGGCGGACCACCTCGGCAGCGGTCGTCGCCTTGCCGGCGCCATCGGCGCCTTCGATCGCGAGCAGCAGGCTCATTCGCGCCGCCACAGCTGAGACTTGCAGATCAGGCCGCCGATCAGGCAGCCCTTCACGTTGAGCGTGTTGGCGTCGACCATGGTGATGGTCGAGCCGAACGCCCGCCCCATGTCGGGGATCCACACCTGGCCCGACCAGCGACCGCGACCGCTCGGCTTGTAGCCGCGCAGCAGCGCGGTGCCGATCAGCGGTGGCGCGCCCTTGGCGGCGGCGTCGTTCCTGGCCTTGTCGCTTGCGCGCACGATCCAGCCGCACAGCTTGTCGCCGCACGCGCCGGTGCGCACCGCGACCGAATTCTTCGGATTGTGCCACACGCCGAGAATGGCGGGCTGCGCGGCCGGCGACGCCGCAGCAAGCATGAGAGGTAACAGAACAGCGATCATGCGCGCCGCTCTAGCCGTCCACCGATGAATGAAGCGTGGCGAATCACCCACGCAGGCCCTGGTGGTGGCGGATCACCTCGTCGATGATGAAGCGCAGGAATTTTTCGCTGAATTCGGGATCGAGCTCGGCTTCCTCGGCGAGATGGCGCAGCCGCGCGATCTGGCGTTCCTCGCGGCCGGGATCGGCGGGCGGCAGCCCGGATTCGGCCTTGTAGCGGCCCACCGCCTGGGTGACCTTGAAGCGCTCGGCGAGCAGATGGACCAGCGCGGCATCGATATTGTCGATGCTCTTGCGATACCCCTGCAGCACATTGTCACTCATCGTGGCCCTCCCGCGGCGCGCGTCGAATGGCCGCCCCATGCGGCCTGGGCTTGCCTTTGCCAAGCCCAGCGGCCAGAGCCCCGCGAAGATGACCGCTACCATCCACCGTCTCGACAACCGCGAGCCGTCCCTGGAGCCGATGCTCCAGCTCGTCGCCACCGACATGAATTCGGTGAACGCGGTAATCCTGGACCGCATGCAGTCCGATATCCCGCTGATCCCCGAGCTTGCCGGGCATCTGATCGCCGGGGGCGGCAAACGGATGCGGCCGATGCTCACGCTCGCGAGCGCGCGGCTGATCGGCTACACCGGCTCGCGCCATCACCGGCTCGCCGCCGCGGTGGAGTTCATCCACACCGCGACGCTGCTCCACGACGACGTCGTCGATGGATCGGACCTCAGGCGCGGCAAGCGCACCGCCAATCTGATCTGGGGTAACCCGGCGAGCGTGCTGGTCGGCGATTTCCTGTTCTCGCGCAGCTTCGAGCTGATGGTGGAGGACGGCAGCCTCAAGGTGCTCAAGATCTTGTCGAGCACCTCGGCAATCATCGCCGAGGGCGAGGTCAACCAACTCACCGCGGCGCGGCGGATCGATCTCGGCGAGGACCGCTACCTCGACATCATCAACGCCAAGACGGCGGCGCTGTTCGCCGCGGCGTGCCGGATCTCGGCCGTGGTCGCCGAGCGCGGCGAGGGCGAGGAAACCGCGCTCGACGCCTATGGCCGCAATCTCGGCATCGCCTTTCAGCTGGTCGACGACGCGATCGACTATGTCTCGGATGCAGGCACGATGGGCAAGGATGCCGGCGACGATTTCCGCGAGGGCAAGATGACCCTGCCGGTGATCCTCGCCTACGCCCGCGGCAGCGCCGAGGATCGCAAGTTCTGGAAGGACGCGATGGAGGGCCGCCGCGCCTCCGACGAGGATTTCGTGCTGGCAGTCGATCTGGTGCGGCGGAGCCGGGCGGTCGACGACACGCTCGCCCGCGCCCGTCATTACGGTCAGCGCGCCGTGGACGCGATCGCCGGCTTCCCGGCAGGGCTGGCTAAGGATGCCATGATCCAGGCAGTCGAGTTCGCGGTGGCGCGGGCTTATTAAGGCCGGGGCGGCCTCGCCCCTCCATTGCGTCCTCCCGGGGCTCGATCCGGAAGGACGACCGATCTGCTCTAGACGCTGGCGGGGCTTTGCAGGCGGCAGTCGTGGCCGCCGGTCTCGCATTGCAGCGTCGCATGACCGATGCCGAAGCTGTCGTGGAGCATGGCCTGAGCGTTGACGAGAAAGTCGTCGCCGGGATGGCCGTTGGCCACCACCAGATGCGCCGTCAGCACCGGTTCGGTGGTCGACATCGGCCAGATGTGAAGGTCATGGACCCGATCGACCCCGGGCAGCGCCTCCAGCGCCGCGGTCACGGCATCATAGTCGATGTTGCGCGGCACCGCTGCCAAGGCCATCTCCACCGTCTCGCGGAGCAGTCCCCAGGTCTGCGCGAAGATCAGCGCGACGATCACCAGGCTGACGAGCGGATCGAGCCAGGTGACGCCGGTGTACCAGATGATCAGCCCAGCGACGACCACCCCGGCCGACACCAATGCGTCGGACAGCATGTGGAGATAGGCGCCGCGAATGTTGACATCGCCGTGGCGGCCGCGCGCGAATAGCCAGGCGGTGAAGGCGTTGACGGCGATGCCGACCGCCGCGATCGACGACACGGTCAGCCCTGCCACCGGGGAGGGCTCGGCAAAGCGTTGCACCGCTTCGAGCGTGATCGCCCCGAGCGCGACCAGCAGCAGCAGCGCGTTGGTCAGCGCCGCAAGGATGGTCGAGCCCTTCAGGCCGTAGGTGAAGCGCTTGCTCGGTGCGGTCCGTGCCAGCGCCGCGCCGCCCCAAGCCACCGCCAGCCCGAGCACATCCGACAGGTTGTGGCCTGCATCGGCCAGCAGCGCGACCGAGCCGGTCCAGAAGCCGGCGCCGCCCTCGCCGAGCACGTAGAGGATGTTGAGCGTGATCCCGATCGCGAAGGCGCGATCGAAGTTGGCGGGTGCGTGGGAATGGCCATGCGCGTGGCCGTGGCCGTGTCCGTGTCCGTGCGTATGACCATGATCGTGGCCGTGGTGATGATGTCCGCTCAACCGTCCCTCCGTCGCGGTCCGCCTAGCAGGTCGGGCGCGTGAGACACTAGGACGTGATGATGAGACCTTAGTCATCGCGGGACGAGCGCGAGAGCAAGGAACGAGTCGCGGCTGCTGGCCACCTGCGCCGATGCTGCTAGGACGCCCGCGTGACCGCCGCCTTGCCGATCCATGCCGTTCTGCCCGAGCTGCTCGCCGCCCTACGCGCGTCGCCCAACGCGGTGCTGGTGGCGCCGCCCGGCGCCGGCAAGACCACCGCGGTCGCGCCGGCGCTGCTCGACGAGCCGTGGTGCGACGGCGAGATCCTGCTGCTGTCGCCGCGGCGACTCGCCGCGCGGGCCGCGGCCGAGCGGATGGCGGCGATCGCCGGCGAGCCGGTCGGGCAGACCATCGGCTATGCGACGCGGATGGATTCGAAGCGTTCGGCCGCGACACGTGTCACCGTGATCACCGAGGGCATCTTCGTCGCTCGGATCCAGGCCGATCCCGAGCTCGCCGGCATCACGGCGGTGCTGTTCGACGAGGTGCATGAGCGCAGTCTCGACGGCGACTTCGGCCTTGCGCTCGCGCTAGACACCCAGGCCGCCTGGCGGCCCGACCTGCGGCTGGTGGCGATGTCGGCGACGCTCGACGGCGCGCGGTTTGCGACTCTGATGGGGGCAGGGGGAGCGCCTGCGCCGGTGATCGAGAGCGAAGGCCGCAGCCATCCGCTCGAGCTGCGCCATATCGGCCGGCGTGCGGAGGCGCGAATCGAGGACGAGGTCGCCGCAGCGGTGCGGCGGGCGCTGGGTGACGTGGACGGCGGCGTGCTCGCCTTCCTGCCCGGCGTCGCCGAGATCGAGCGGACCGCCGAGCGACTCGCCGGCCTGCCCGATGACATCGTCATTCACGAGTTGCACGGCAGCCTCGATCCCGCCGCGCAGCGCGCCGCCATCGCGCGCGAACCCGATGGCCGGCGCAAGGTGGTGCTCGCGACCTCGATCGCCGAAACCAGCCTGACGCTCGACGGCATCCGGATTGTGATCGATTCGGGGCTGGCGCGACGCCCGCGTTACGATCGCGCCGCGGGGATGACGCGGCTGGTGACGGAACGGGCGAGCCAGGCGGCGGTGATCCAGCGCGCCGGCCGCGCCGCGCGCCAGGGGCCGGGGGTCGCCTATCGCTTGTGGGAGGCGGCGGCGACCGCCGGCCTGCCGCGGTTCGATCCACCCGAGATCCTCGAGGCCGATCTCTCCTCGCTGGTGCTCGCGGCGGCGATCTGGGGCGTCGGCGACCCGCGCGATCTCGCCTGGATCGATCCGCCGCCGGCGGCGGCAATCGCGGAAGCGCGCGAGCGGCTGGCGACGCTCGGCGCGCTCGACGGCGACGGTCGCCCCACCGCGCATGGCCGGGCGATCGCAGCGCTGCCGATGCCGCCGCGACTCGCGCACATGCTGCTGCGCGCCGCCGCCATGGGATTGTCGGACACCGCCGCGCAGGTCGCGGTGCTGCTGTCAGAGCGCGGCATCGGCGGCAACGACGCCGATCTCGAGGCGCGGCTGCGGCGCTGGCGCGGCGAGCGCGGCACCAAGGCGCAGGCGGCGCGGCGGCTTGCAGAGCGCTGGGCCGGGCTGGCGCGGGAGATACGCAGCACCGCTGCCTTCGCCGGCACGCCCGACGAGGCGATTGCCGCCTGCGTAGCGCTCGCCTTTCCCGATCGGGTGGCGCGGCGGCGCGACGCCTCGGGTGAGCAATGGGCCTCGGTCGGTGGTCGCGGCTTCCGGCTCGATGGCGCCACCGCGCTGGCCCGCGCCGAATGGCTCGCGGTCGCCGATACGCAGGGTGCCGCCTCGGGCGCGCGGATCCTTGCGGCGGCGCCGCTCACCCTCGAGCTGATCGAGCGACTGTTCGCCGATCGGATCGAGACGCGGCGTACGGTCGGTTTCGATCCGGCGACCGGCGGCGTGGTCGCGCTGCGCGAGCGCCGACTCGGCAGCCTGCGTCTCGCCACCGGCCCCGACAGCAACGCCGATCCCGACGCGATCGCCGCGGCGCTGCTGGAGGGCGTGCGCCGCCACGGCCTCGGCTTGCTGCCTTGGAGCCCCGGCGCGCGGGCGCTGCTCACCCGCGGCATCTACGCCGGGCTGGCACTCGATGACGCCGCGCTGCTCGCCCGGCTCGACGAATGGCTGCCGGCGTTGCTGCCGGGCAAGCGCCGGCTCGATGCGATTGCCCCCGGCGCGCTGGCCGATGCCGTGCGCAGCTTGGTCGGCTGGGACGACCTGCGCCGGATCGACCGACTCGCGCCCGCCGAGTTTACCAGCCCCGCGGGCAGCACCCATACAATCGACTATGCCGCCGAGGGTGGGCCGCGCGTCGAGCTGCGCGTCCAGGCGCTGTTCGGGCTCGCCGAGCATCCGATGATCGGCGAGGCGCGGGTGCCGCTGGTGCTGAGCCTCACCTCGCCCGCCGGGCGGCCGATCCAGACCACCCGCGATCTGCCGGGCTTCTGGACCGGCAGCTGGACCGCGGTCGCCAAGGAGATGCGCGGCCGCTATCCCAAGCATCCCTGGCCCGACGATCCCGCCGCGGCCTCGGCGACGCTGCGCACCAAAAAGGCGGATGCGCGCGGCGGCGGGACGCGCTAAGGACGGCTGCATGCCTATCGCCCGTATTTTCCAGCGCCCCAAGAACGCGATGCAGTCCGGCAAGTACCGGACCGACCATTGGCAGCTCGAGTTCGAGCCTGCCGAGGCCAAGCACCCCGATCCGCTCACCGGCTGGGCCGGCAGCGGCGACACCCGCGATCAGATCCGCATGGGCTTTTCCAGCCAGGACGCCGCGATTGCCTTCTGCGAAGCCCAGGGGCTCGACTACGAGGTGATCCCGGCGCCGGTGCGCACGCTCAAGCTGCAGGCCTACGCCGACAACTTCCGCTGAGGTTGGGCGAGCGAGACGCTCGTCCCCGCCACCCTAGAGATTTGCCAGCAGGTCGCCCGCGAGCACCAGCAGCATCTTGGCGTCGATCGCCAGTCCGTCGCGACGCTTGGCGGCGACGAAGTCGGCGACCTCGGCGAGCGGCACGCGGTGCACGGTGATTTTCTCGTCCGCATCGCCGCCGCCGTCGCCGATCCGCTGGAGCTCGGTCGCCAGCACCAGCGTGAAGCGTTCCGAGGTCATGCCCGGCGACGAGTAGAATTCGCCGCGCTCCTCGACGAGCGCCGCGCGATAGCCGGTCTCCTCCTCGAGCTCGCGGCGTGCGGCCTCGGCGACCGCCTCACCGGCGCTCTCGTCACCGACCAGGCCCGCGGGCAACTCCAGGCAGGCGCGACCGACCGGCACGCGAAACTGCTCGACCAGCAGCAGTTCGCGCTCGCCGGTGACCGCGACGATCACCGCGGCGGTGATGTCGCCGACGCGCTCGGCATATTCCCAGGTGCCACTCTTCTTGGCGGAGAGGTATTTCCCCTCCCAGACTGTATCGCTCATAGGATGATCAAACGGTCCGGCAGCTCGTTGGTGTCATCCGCACGGGGCGGAAAATGCTCGGCGAGGACGATGCCGATCTGCGCCACAGCGGCGGCCATGCCGTCGCCCGGCCGGCCGTCGCGTACCGCCACGACCAGCGCCGCCATCGCCTCGCCCCACACCTCGGCGGTGACGCGCGAGTGGATCGCGTCATCGGCGATGATCTCGGCGCGGCGCTCGTCGAGGGAGAGGTACAGCAGCACGCCGGTCGAGTCGCGGGTGCGCTGCTCGGCGCCGGTGCGGAACAGCGTCAGCGCGCGGGCATGGACACGGCGCGCCTCGGTGCTGCCCGGGGTGAGCGCGAGGCGCAGCGGCATCCAGGCGAGCGCCAGCCGGGCGACGAGGAAGGTGATCGCGGTGAGCACCAGCGCCACGGTATAGAGTGCACCGGGCGTCGGTTCGCCCGCCCATGGATCGGCGACCAGCGCGTGGAGCGAATAGGCGACGCCCGGCCACAAGGCGAGCAGCGCCAGCACCAGCAGCATCGCCAGCACTGCCCAGTGCAGCGCGACGTCGTGGTAGGAATCCGAGCGCCGGGCGACGATCGTGACGATCTCGCCGGCAGTATTGCGCTCGGCCTCGGTCACCGCGGCGGTGACCCGGGCATGATCCGCTTCGCTGAGCTGCATCACCATCCTCCCGAGGCGCCGCCGCCGCCGCCGGAGCCGCCGCCGCCACCGGAGAAGCCACCGCCGCCCCAGCCGCCGCTATCACCGCCGCCGCCGGAGCCGCCGCCCCAGCCACCGCCACCGCCGCCCGAGCGACCGATCTCGTTGGCGATCGACCACAGGACGATCGGCAGCGTGCCGCCGCCGCCGCCGCTTTGGTAGCGCTGGCCCCACGGGCCCGCACGCTTGCGGCCGCGCAGCAGCGGCAGCAGCACGAACAGCAGGATCACGCCCCAGAAGATCATCCCGATCGGGACGCCGCCGCCACGCTGCGCGGTGCGGCGATGGGACTTGTCGAAGGCCCGGACTGCGGCATCGGTGCGCGCCTTGGCCTCGTCGGGGCTGGCGCGCAGCTGCGCGATCATCGCGTCGGTGCCTGCGGTCATCGCCCCGGGCACATCGCCGGCGCGCAGCTTGGGGATCATGTCCTGGTTGATGATCACGCTCGACAGCGCGTCGGTCAGGAACGGCTCGAGCCCGTAGCCGACCTCGATCCGCGGGCCGCGATGACCGGCAGGCTCGTTGGGCGCGATGAACAGGATCGCGCCGTTGTTGACGTCCTTGAGCCCGACACCCCAGCTGCGGATCAGCTTGTTGCCATAATCCTCCAGCGGCAGGCCCTGAAGATCGGGGATGGTCGCCACCACCAGCTGGCGATGGGTGTCGCGCTGCAGCGCCTGCAGCTTGGCGGTGAGATCCGCTTCGGTCTGCGGCGGCAGCACGTTGGCGGCGTCCACCACCAGGCCGGTAAATTTGGGTGGGTTGAACGCCGCCGAGGTCTGCGCCTGTGCGGGGACCATCCAGCACAGCGCCAGCAGCAAGGCTGCGAGCCATGGCAGGCCGGATGTCCGCTGCTCGAGAAAACGCCGCACTATCTGGCTCCGCATGGCAAAAGGCGGCGGGCGCCGGTCCGGCCCCGCCCCGTCAGTCGATCGGCGTCGCTCAGCCGTTATTGCCAAAGTTGACGCTGGGAGCGGTTTCGGCGTTGGGCGAGGTGGCCTGGAACGGCGTCAGCGGCTTGGCGCCGTAAAAGATCCGTGCGCCGACCGCATCGGGGAAGGTGCGGATGCGGGTGTTATACGCCTGCACCGCGCCGTTATAGTCGTTGCGGGCGATGGTGATGCGGTTCTCGGTGCCTTCGAGCTGGCTCATCAGCGTGGTGTAATTGCCCTGGCTCTTGAGCTCGGGATAGGCCTCCTGCAACCGCTGCAGCGACATCGTCACCGCGCCCTGCGCCTGCTGGAAGCGCGTCATCTTGGCGGGATCGGCGAGATCATCGCCGCTGAGCTGCACCTGGCTGGCACCGGCGCGGGCCTGGGTCACCTCGACCAGGATCGACTTCTCCTGCGCGCCTGCCGCCTTCACGGTGGCGACGAGGTTGGGGATCAGATCGGCGCGGCGCTGATACTGGTTCTGCACGTCCGCCCAGCGTGCCTTCGCATTCTCCTCCGCGGTGGGCACCGAATTGATGCCGCAGCCGGCGAGGGCGACGGCGAGCGTGACGGCGGCAACGGGACGAAAAGACATGAACAACCCTCCTGGTGTCTGTGCTACCTATATAGGACAGCTCAAGGGGTTGGCGAAGGGCAAATCGCGGCATAGGCTTTGTGTTATTTCGTGAACGAGGGATGTGGCGAATGCTTAAGGAATTCAGGGCCTTCATCATGCGCGGCAACGTGCTTGATCTGGCAGTGGCAGTGATCATCGGCGCGGCGTTCAGCAAGATCGTCAGTTCGTTGACCGACGACATCCTGATGCCGATCATCGGCAGGATCTTCGGCGGCCTCGATTTCTCCAGCTATTTCCTCGCGCTCGGCCCCATTCCCGCGGCGATGCGCGGCTCCACCGATTATGCCGCGCTCAAGAAGGCCGGGGTGCCGCTGCTCGGCTATGGCCAGTTCATCACCCAGGCGGTCAACTTCGTCATCGTCGCCTTCATCATCTTCATGCTGCTGCGCACCATCACCCGGGCGAGCGCGCTGATCGAGCGCGAGGCGGCCAAGCTGCGCCATGCCGAGGAGGCGGCGGCGCCGCCCAAGCCCGAGCCGGTGGAGATCGGGCTGCTCCGCCAGATCCTCGACGAGCTCAAGGCGCGGCCGAAGGACTGATCACCCCGCCCGTGCCAAGGATACGCGTCGACTACCGTCACCTGCGCCCGTTCCACTGGCGCGAGGCGGCGCTGTGCGTGCCGGCGATGCCGCTGCTGATCCTCGTCGGCCTCTTTACCGCTCACCCCGCGCAGGGCGCGATCGCGGCGGGCGCCGCCTTTGCGGTCGGGTTCGGCGCGGCGCGTGAACTCGGCGGACGGCGCTGGGGCGCGATGCTCTCGGCGATGCTGGGCATGGCGATCGCGGCGTTTACCGGCACCGTGCTCGGCCAGGACAGCGCGCTGTTCATCATCGTCGCCGCGGCGTCGGCAGCGGGCTGCGCGGCGCTGGCGCTGTATGACGAGGACGCCTGGTGGGTGGTGCTCCAGGTGGTGATCGTGTTCTTCGTCGCCGGCTATTACGCAGGCGACGCTCATGCAGGGCTGATCCGCGGCGGCCTGACGTTGGCCGGCGGCGCGGTGCAGATGCTCGTGGTGGTGGCGCTCGCCCGGCTGTTTCCCCGCGCCGCCGAGGCGACGATCCGCCCGGCGCCGCTGGCCAACGACGATCGTGCCCTGCTGATCGCCCACATGGCGCGGGCCGCGCTATGCGTCGCGATCAGCCTGTGGCTGGTCAAGCCGCTCGGGCTCGCCAACGGCTATTGGGCCCCTATGACGGCGCTGATCGTGCTGAAGCCGCGGCTCAGCGAGACCCGCGCGCGGGGATTGGCGAGGATCGGCGGCACGCTCGGCGGCTGCGCGCTCGCGACCGGCTTTGCCGTGCTGTGCCGCGATCAGTCCGGCTGGCTGCTGGCGGGCGCGGGCACCGCCGCGGGCGCGGCCTTTGCGCTGCAGAAGGCGCATTATGCCAGCCTTACCGCGTCGATCACCGCGACCATCGTGCTGCTGACCTCGCTAGGCCAGACCAGCGCGCTCGGTAGCGCCGAACATCGGATCGCCGCGACATTGCTCGGCGGCGGGCTGGCGTTGCTGGTGGCGCTGATCGTGCCGCACAAGCTGCCGCGGCGGCGGCTCAAGCCCGACCGGGTCGGCGGCTGACGGCGTCAGGCGGCGGCGAGTTCCTCGGCGGTGGCATCGGCCAGGCTGGTGCCGTCGAGGATCCGCGCGGTCTCGTCGCGGACGCGCATCATCGCATGACGGATCGCGCAATCCGCCTCGCTCTTGCAATCGTGGCAGGGGCGATAGGCGGTGCGGCTGACGCAGGGGACCAGCGCCAGCGGCCCCTCGATGATGCGGATGATGTCGCCGAGCGAGATCAGATGGCTCGGCCGTGCCAGGCGATAACCGCCCATCTTGCCGCGATGGCTGTGGAGCAGCCCGGCATCGCGCAGATCGGCGAGGATCAGCTCGAGGAACTTGCGCGGCACGTTCGCCTCGGCGGCGATCCGCGTCATCGGCGTGGGTGGGCCGGCAGGTGGCGCCTTGGCGAGAAACAGCATCGCGCGCAACGCGTAACGGGAACGCTGGGTTAACATGATCGAGCCGATATGGGCCAATATTGTGGCAAGCGGAAGGCGCTCTGTGCCGATTGTCGGCCGGCGTGGATTGCGGCCGGCGCGGCAGGTCCCTATATCGGCCGTGCCGGGTTCGCCCGGCTATGGCGATAAACGGTGGTGTCAAATAGACATCGCGGACCCGGGGGCAGTACCCGGCGGCTCCACCAAAACCGGCCTTCCAGGCCGGCTTTGACGGGGCCGAACCAGGATCGACGGGTGTTGAAAAACGCTATCTTTCGCTCGGAATGGGACCACCGCAACGGCCCATTACACAAGTGCCAACGATAACGAAGCACTCGCCATTGCAGCGTAACCCCACGGCTTAACGGCCTAAGGTTACTCTAAAATAGCGCGGTTGAGCCGCACCGGGCAACAGAAGCGGATTTCAGCGGCTCCCGGGGGGGCCGGGCAACAGAACCCCCCGGACCTTCCGTGATGCGGAAGGTCCAGGCGTCGCCTTCGCGGCGCGTTCCCCCTTCATCACTGCGCCAGCGACAAGCTCAGGCGAGGATCTTGATCGCCGGCGTTGCCGTCGGCAGCTCCTCCGCTGCGAGATCCGCATAAGCATCGGCCAGTCGCTGGTGGATACGTCGGCTTTCCGGGTGAGTCGCGCGGGCCGCCGCCACCAGTTCCTGGTTCTGGCGAGCGAGGTAGAATTCAGCTCGATCCATGTTCGTCATGATTGCCCCCAGGCATCGTGCCGCTTGCTCGCTGCCGCATCGGCACTGCAAGCATCTGGACAATAATGAAAAATAGCCAGGTCCGCGTTAACCGGGATTAAGTGTCCAGATAGTTTGCGAATATTTGCAGTCTGGCGCCGCGGGCGTACACTGGGCGACAATCATAAAGGAGAGGATGGATGGCGACGCTCGCATCGGTTGATGCCGCGATGGCGCCTGGCGAATGGGAGGCGCGGGTTGATCTCGCGGCCGCTTACCGCTTGGTCGCGCTCTATGGCTGGGATGATCTCATCTTCACGCACCTGTCGGCGCGGGTGCCGGGCCCCGAACACCACTTCCTGATAAACCCCTATGACATGATGTTCGAGGAGATCACCGCGTCGAGCCTGGTCAAGATCGATGTGACGGGCGCGCCGATCGGGCGCAGCGACCATCCGGTCAATCCCGCGGGCTTCACCATCCATTCGGCGATCCACATGGCGCGCGAGGATGCGGGCGCGGTGATGCATCTCCACACGCCGCATGGCCAGGCGGTGTCGGCGATGACATTCGGGCTGTTGCCGCATACGCAGACGGCGATGATCGCCGGCCACGATGTCGCCTATCACGACTATGAGGGCATCGCGACCGACCTTGGCGAGCGTGAACGGCTGGTGCGCGATCTCGGCAGCAAGAACGCGATGATCCTGCGCAACCACGGCACGCTCACCGTCGGTGCGACGATCGGCGCCTGTTTCGTGCGGCTCTATTTCCTCGAGCGGGCGTGCGAAGCGCAGGTGCTGATGCTGGCGGCGGGGCGCGAGAACCTCAACCCGCCGGGCGACGGGATCGAGGAGAAGGTCGCGGGCCAGTCCAATCCCCAAGGACTGGGCATGCTGGCGCAGGCGCTGGCCTGGCCGGCGCTGCTGCGCAAGCTCGATCGGATCGACCCCGGCTTCCGCGACTGATCAGGGCGTTGGCAGCGGGATCGCCATGGTGCAGTGGAGCCCGTTGGCGTGGAAATCGAGCGAAACGTCGGCGCCGAGCTCATAAGGCAGGCTGCGCTGGAGCAGCTCGACGCCAAAGCCCTCATGATCGGGCCGGGCGATGTCGCGCGCGGCAATGGTCTCGCGCCAGTCGACGTGGAGGACGGGCGCGCCGGCTTGCGTGGCGACCCACCAGCTCACCGCCAGCCGCCCGCCGCGCGCGCCCAGCGCGCCGAACTTAACCGCGTTGGTGGTCAGCTCATGGATTGCCAGCCCCACCTGGTCCGCCACCCGCGGCGCCAGGCGAACAGACGGACCCTCAAAGGCGGCGCGCTGACCATCGCCCAATTGATGGGTCAGCAATTCGTCGGCAATCAGGGCGCCGAGATCCACCCCCAGGCCGGGATTACGGGTGAGATAACCTTGGGTGCGCGCGAACGCCGCCAGCCGGCCGTCAAAGTGCATGCGATACTGATCCACCGTCTCGCTATGGTCGGCGGTGCGCCGTGCGATCGAGCGGATCACCGCGAGCGTGTTGCGGACCCGATGCTGGACCTCGGTGGCAAGCTGGCGCTGGTTGCGCTGGACGTTGCCGGCTTCGGCCATGCACAGCAGGCCGCCGACCGCGCCGTGCTCGTCGCGGACCGGCGTCCAGGTGCATCCGAGTTGGTCGTCCGGGTCCGCGGCGTCGATGGACGGCAGGCTGTCGGACGAGATCGCGTGCCCGCTCAGCGCCTGCTCGATAAACGGCAGGTTGCGGTTCCACTGCTGCTGCCATGCCACCGACGCGGCGAGGCCGAGGTCGGCCGGGTGGCGTGCGCCGAGCAGCTTGGCATAGCCGTCATTGTAGAGAAGCAGCAGCTCCGGCCCCCAAGCGAGGCAACTGGGGAGGGGGCTGTCGAGCATGAACAGCAGGATGATGCGTAGCACCGGCGGCCAGTCGTCGAGCGGCCCCAGGGGGGTCGCCGACCAGTCATGCTGATCGAGCGCCGCACCCACCCCCGTTCTCGCGCCGAGCCACGACGTGCCGGCAAGCGCGGGTCGATCGCTGGTCAGGCCTGCCGGGTCATCCATTGGCGTCGAGGTGGGCACCCTCGCGGTTCAGGTGGAGGTAGTTCGGGTTGAACATCGCCACATCGCACAGGGCCTCCATATCCAGCACCTCGACCTCGCGGCCTTTCCAGCGAATCAGGCCGCGGGCGCGCAATTCCTGGATCATGCGGTTGACGTGGACCGGTGTCATCCCCGTTGCTTCAGCAACATCGGATTGGGTGAGCGGCATCTCGCACCGGTTCTGGTCGGTGAGCCGGACGGCGCGGAGCCGGAAGAACAGTTCGCACAGGAGATGGGCGAGACGCTCGATCGCATCGCGCTGCCCGAGATTGAGGGTCCATTCCCGCTGGATCGCCGCGGCGACCAGCCCGTCCCAGCGCAGCGCCTGGGTGAGCCGCGGGTGCTGGGAGGTGAGCGCCTCGATCTTGTCGCGGCCGAGCTCGACGTAGCGCACCGCGGTCAGCGCACCGATCGAGTGATCCATCTCCTGGAGGATGTAGACATAGGGATCGCAGATATCGCCGGGGAGCAGGAACGAGATGATCTGGCGGCGGCCGTCCGCCAGCGTCTTGTAGCGAAACGCCCAGCCATCGAGGATCAGATTGGCAACCCGGGAACGCTCGCCCTCGCGCACGATATCGCGGCGGGGCCTGACGCTGAGCACAGGTCCTGCCGTCGCCGCCTCGAGCGCCTCGCGATCATCGGCGGACAGCCGGGCGAAATGCCCCAGGCGATCCATGAGAGGATTTCGGGTCTCGACTAAATCCATCGGCCCTATCTGACAGGATCGACGGCGAACATTCGTTCACCCATGTTAGCGACGCCAGCGGCCGCGGCGCGATGATGCGGCTAAATTGGATCAAGCTCAAGCTGTGGTGATCACGGTGTGGCGAGGTGGCGGCTGATCGCGACGGCGCCACCAAAAAGGGCCCGGCATTGCTGCCGGGCCCTCCTTGCTAGGCGATGCCGAGCAGGATCAGTCGCGATCGTTGGTCAGGAACGCGGGCGCGAACTCGGGCGCGGGGCCGTCGCTGTTGCCGCCTTCGCTGCGCTCGCGGCGCGGGCCACGACCGCCGTCGCCGTCGCGACGCGGGCCACGCGGGCCGTCACCGTCGCGACGCGGACCACGGGGACCGCGATCGCCGCCGCCGTCGCCACGGGGGCCACGGCCGCCGTCGCCGTCACGGCGCGGGCCGCGCGGACCACGATCGCCACCCTCGCGCGGCTCGCGCGCGGGACGGGTGTCCTCGAGCTCGGCGCCGGTTTCCTGATCGACGACGCGCATCGACAGGCGAACCTTGCCGCGCGGATCGATCTCGAGGACCTTGACCTTGACTTCCTGGCCCTCGGTGAGCGCGTCCGAGACCTTCTCGACCCGCTCGTTCTTGATCTCGCTGACGTGAACGAGACCGTCCTTGCCGCCCATGAAGTTCACGAAGGCACCGAAATCGACCAGATTGACGACCTTGCCGTCATAAACCTTGCCGACTTCCGCTTCCTCGACGAGGCCCTTGATCCACTTGATCGCGGCGTCGATCTGCGACGGATCGGACGAGGAGACCTTGATCACGCCCTCGTCGTCGATGTCGACCTTGGCGCCGGTCTGCGCGACGATCTCGCGGATCACCTTGCCGCCGGTGCCGATCACTTCGCGGATCTTCGACTTGTCGATGGTGAAGGTCTCGATGCGCGGGGCATGCGCCGACAGCTCGGAGCGGGTCTCGCCCAGCGCCTTGGCCATTTCGTCGAGGATGTGCGCGCGGCCGGCGTGTGCCTGCTTCAGCGCGACCTTCATGATCTCCTCGGTGATGCCCGAGATCTTGATGTCCATCTGCAGCGCGGTGATGCCCTCGCTGGTGCCGGCGACCTTGAAGTCCATGTCGCCGAGATGATCCTCGTCGCCGAGGATGTCGCTGAGAACCGCAAAGTCCTTGCCCTCGAGGATCAGGCCCATCGCGATGCCCGAGACCGGGCGCTTGAGCGGCACGCCGGCGTCCATCATCGACAGCGAACCGCCGCACACCGTCGCCATCGACGAGGAGCCGTTGCTCTCGGTGATGTCGCTGGTGACGCGGATCGTGTACGGGAACTCCTCCTTGGTCGGCAGCACCGGGTGCAGCGCGCGCCAGGCGAGCTTGCCGTGGCCGACTTCGCGACGGCCGGGCGCACCGAAGCGACCCACTTCACCGACCGAATAGGGCGGGAAGTTATAGTGGAGCATGAAGTTCTGGTAGCTGAGGCCGTTGAGGCCATCGATCATCTGCTCGGCGTCGCGGGTGCCGAGCGTGGTGGTGGCGATGGTCTGGGTCTCACCGCGGGTGAACAGGGCGGAGCCATGCGCGCGCGGCAGGAAGTGAACCTCGGCCTCGATCGGGCGCACCGTGGTGGTGTCGCGGCCGTCGATGCGGCGGCCGGTCTTGAGGATCGCGGTGCGGACGATGTCCGCCTCGAGCTTCTTGACCAGCTTGAGCGACGCCAGATACGCCTGGGGATCGCTGTCCTTGAGGTCGGCCATGCCGTCACGCGCCTTGGCGCGGGCCTCGTTGATCGCGGTCTGGCGCTGCTGCTTGTCGGTCAGCTTGTAAGCGGCCTCCAGGTCTTTGCCGATGAGCTTCTTGAGCTTGGCCTTGACCTCGACCTTGTCGTCCTGGACCTTGAGCTCCCAGGGCTCCTTGGCGGCCTGCTCGGCGAGCTTGATGATCGCGTCAATGACCTGCTGGCTCGCCTTGTGGGCGAACATCACGGCGCCGAGCATGACGTCCTCGGACAGCTCCTTGGCTTCCGACTCCACCATCATCACCGCGTCATGGGTGGCGGCGACCATCAGGTCGAGCTCGCCGGTGGCGACTTCGCTGTCCGACGGATTGAGGATGTACTCGCCGTCCTTGTAGCCGACGCGCGCGGCGCCGATCGGGCCCATGAACGGCACGCCCGACAGCGTCATCGCCGCCGAGGCGGCGATCATCGCCAGCAGATCGGGCTCGTTCTCGCCGTCATAGCTCATCACCTGCGCAATGCAGTTGATCTCGTTGTAGAAGCCTTCGGGGAACAGCGGACGGATCGGGCGATCGATCAGGCGGCTAACCAGCGTCTCACGCTCGGTCGCGCCACGCTCGCGCTTGAAGAAGCCGCCGGGAATGCGGCCGCTGGAGGAGAACTTCTCCTGGTAGTGGACGGTCAGCGGGAAGAAGTCCTGGCCTTCCTTGACGTGCTTGGCGGCGGTGACCGCGCAGAGCACCACGGTCTCGCCGAGCGTCGCGATTACCGCGCCATCGGCCTGGCGGGCGACCTTGCCCGTCTCGAGGGTCAGCGTCTGGCCGCCCCACTCGATATCTACCTTCTTGGTATCGAACATCGTATTTCCTTCACTCCCACCGCCCAATGCGGTGGGGGCCTATCTGCGGGCTTAGCCGGCCCGCGCGGTGTGGGGCGAGTTGTCGCCCCGCGCCAGAATGCCGAATTGCATCCTGACGGATATGAAAACGGCGCCCGAAGGCGCCGCTTCCGTTACTTGCGAAGCCCGAGCTTCGCGATGAGATCGAGGTAACGCTGCCCCTCCGTCTTGCGGAGATAGTCGAGCAGCGAACGACGCTTGTTGACCATCATCAGCAGGCCGCGGCGCGAATGGTTGTCCTTGGCGTGGCCCTTGAAGTGCTCGGTCAGGTTGCGGATCCGCTCGGTGAGGATCGCGACCTGGACCTCGGGGGAGCCGGTGTCGCCTTCCTGGCGGCCGTGTTCCTTGATCAGCGCGTCCTTGCGCTCTGCGGTAATCGTCATCTGTCTTCCTTCGACATCACAGGTTGAACCCGCGCACGACGCGGACCTCGCGGTCCACCACCTCCACCAACGCGACGGGCTGGTCGCCCAGCAGCGCGAAACGGAGGCCATCGTCAGCGGCGATCCCGGCCAACACACGCCCCTGTCGGAGCGCTCCTGCCTGGTCGGGATCGAGGATCAGAGCCGGGATGTCGTCCAGCCCCGCCCTCAACGGCAGGAGTAACTGTTCAAGGGTGCGCGCCATACCGGCCTCAGCCAAATTGTCCAGCGATATCGCGCCATCGAGGGTAAACGGCCCCGCCTTGAGGCGCCGCAGCATGGTGACATGACCGACGGTGCCGAGCGCCAGCGCGATGTCGCGCGCGAGGCTGCGGATGTAGGTACCCTTGGAGACATGGGCGACCAGGGTGACCTCGTCGAGGCCTTCATGTGCCGGAATACCGTCGCCAGCGTTGCCTGCGTCACCAACCGTCAACTCGTCACCCCAGCGCAAGCTGGGGTCTCCTGCGGTTCTTTCCCCCGCACGATCCCGGCTGTCGCCGGGATGACGGATGTGGAGCGAATGGATGGTGACGTTGCGGCTCGCCAGCGTCACTTCCTCGCCGGCCCGTGCCAGGTCATACGCCCGTTCGCCGTCCACCTTGAGCGCGGAATAAGCCGGCGGCACCTGCGCGATCGGGCCGGTGAAGTGCGGGAGCACCGCCGCCACCGCGCCGAGCGTCGGGCGCTCGGGCGAAGTGGCGATGGGCACGCCCTCGGCATCAAGCGTGTCGGTCTGCTCGCCGAAGCGGATGGTGAAGGCATAGACCTTGTCGCTGTCGAGCATCCGCCCGGCCAGCTTGGTCGCCTCGCCGACCGCGATCGGCAGCACGCCGGTGGCGAGCGGATCGAGCGTGCCGCCGTGGCCGACCTTGAACTTGCCATAGCCGCCCTGGCGCAGCGCGCGCTTGACCGCCGAGACCGCCTGGGTCGAGCCGAGCCCGAGCGGCTTGTCGATGATGATCCATCCGTGCATCGCGCGGCCCTAGTCCAGGCCCGCGCCGATGCGAAGGGCGCTCAGGCGATCGCGCCGGCGAGCTTGAGGAACAGCTGGATCACCGCCTCGGCCGGAGGCCCGACGAGGCGCTGGACGATATTGGCCTGGGGCAGCGCCATCGGCAGCAGCACCAGCAGGCCGATCACCAGCAGGAAGCCGAACCGGCCGAGCTTGGCATAATGATAGGCAAGCCGGCGCGGCAGGATCCCTTCCA
Organism: Sphingomonas sp. GW821-FHT09E03; assembly: GCF_059416225.1. Taxonomy (NCBI): domain Bacteria; kingdom Pseudomonadati; phylum Pseudomonadota; class Alphaproteobacteria; order Sphingomonadales; family Sphingomonadaceae; genus Sphingomonas; species Sphingomonas sp. GW821-FHT09E03. The sequence continues at coordinate 154,068 of NZ_JBWKOS010000006.1, forward strand.
CCACATGGCCGCCGTCCCACGGCGGCAGCGGCAGCAGGTTGAACAGCGCCAGGAAGACGTTGACGAGCAGGAAGTTGACGAGGTTGGCGAGCAGGAAGGCGGTGACGCCGGTGGGCGCGGTGCTGCCTACCGCCGCACCGGCAAGCCCGAGCGCCACGGCGGCGATCGTCGCCAGCGCTAGGTTCATCCCCGGCCCGGCGAGCGCGACCAGCACCATCCCCCAGCGCGGGTTGCGCAGCCGCTGCGCGACCACCGGCACCGGCTTGGCCCAGCCGAACACCGGCGCGCCGGCGATGGCGAGGCCGAGGGGCAGGATGATGGTGCCCACCGGATCGACATGCCGGATCGGGTTGAAGGTCAGCCGCCGGCGCTCGGCGGCGGTCGGGTCGCCCAGCCATTTCGCGACCCAGCCATGGGCGACTTCGTGGAAGACGATCGCGATCACCAGCGGGATGATCCACACGGCGGTGCGATAGACGATGTTGTCGGGGTTCATGCATGGGATATGGCGTGCCGGCGAGGCTGGCGCCAGCGGCGCGCAGAGATCCATGCCGGTCCGTTCGCCCTGAGCCTGTCGAAGGGCATGAGTCTCACCGTGCTTCGACAGGCTCAGCACGAACGGGAAAAGAAGAATTATCCCCCCAGCGCTTCGGTAAAATGGCGCCGGCACAGCGCGACGTAGAGGTCGTTACCGCCGATCTCGGTCTGCTGGCCCTCGGCGATCGCCTTGCCCGCGGCGTCCACGCGCAGGTTCATGATCGCCTTGCGCCCGCACATGCACACGGACTTGATCTCGACCAACGAGTCTGCGGTGGCGAGCAGCCGCGCCGAGCCTTCGAACAGCCGCCCCTGGAAGTCGGTGCGCAGGCCGTAGGCGAGCACCGGGATGCCGAGCACGTCGCAGACATAGGCGAGCTGCGCGACCTGAGCCGCCGACAGGAACTGCGCCTCGTCGACCAGCACGCAGGCGAGCAACTCCGTGGCGTGGCGCGCGGCGATGCTGGTGGCGAGATCGGTGGTGGCATCGAACGGTGTCGCCGCCGCTTCCAGCCCGATCCGCGAGGTGATGGTTCCCGCCCGGAAGCGATCGTCGACCGCCGCGGTGAACAACATCGTCGCCATCCCCCGCTCGCGATAGTTGAAGTCCGCCTGCAGCAGGTTGGTCGATTTGCCCGCGTTCATCGACGCGTAATAGAAATAGAGCTTGGCCACGGTGGGTCATCCCACGGGCCGGGCAGGGGATCAATCCATCCTTGCGGAGCGATATCGCCGTCGCTCTCGTTTGCCCTGAGCCTGTCGAAGGGCATGTGTCTCATGTGCTTCGACATGCACAGCACGGACGGGCAGGGGGCGGTGCGGTAGGCGGTGCTATTCGGTGAAGAACATCGCCACTGCGGGGCGATGGCCCTGGCTCTTGATCGTGCCGTAGGAAAAGCCGGCGCGGGCGTAGGCGCGCCGCGCGCGGGTGTTGCGGATATCGGGATCGAGCGTCACCACCGGCACGCCGCTCGCGCGCAGCTGCTGGGCGAGCAGGCGGACAAAGGCGGTGCCGTGGCCGCGGCCGATCATCGCCGGATTGCCGATGAACACGTCGATCGCCCGCGAGCCGCGCGGCAGATGCGCGAACTGCGGCTGCGGCCATTCGTGGACGTTGTAATGCTGGGCAAAGGCAAAGGCGATGCCGCGATGCTCGACGATCAGCATCGTCATCGCCGGCTCGTCGAGGTCTTCGACCAGGAAGGCCGCTTCCTTAATGGGGTTGCCCCACCAGCGCCGCGCCGCAGGCGTCTCCAGCCACCGGCGCACCATCGGCATGTCGGTGCCGGTCATCGCCCGAAAGCGATACTCAGCCGAGATCGCGGGAGACCTGAGGGTTGCGGAGCAAGGCATCGATATGGCTGCCTTCGTCGAAGCTGTCGTCAGCGAGGAACTTGAGCTTGGCGGCGTATTTGAGCGTCATCTTCGCCGCAACCTCGCGCTGGAGATAGGCGGTGTTGGTGCGCAGCGCCTTGAGCACCTCCTCCTCGTCCTTGCCGAGCAACGGCTTCACGAACGCGGTCGCATGGCGCAGATCGGGCGACATCCGCACCTCGGTGATCGAGATGACGTGCTTGGCGAGCGTCGCATCATGGACGTCGCCGCGCTGCAGGATCTCGCTGAGGATATGGCGGACCTGCTCGCCGACCCGCAGCGAGCGGACCGACTTTTCCTGGGGTTCTTGGCGCATTTTGGTGCTCCCACAAGCGCGTCACCCCAGCGCAAGCTGGGGTCTCAGGCCGCAGGGGAAACGGCGATCGTTTCGGCCTGCGGCACGAGATGCCAGCGTTCGCTGGCATGACGGTCGATCTTACAGCGTGCGTTCGCGCATCTCGACTTCGAACGTTTCCAGGAAGTCGCCTGCCCGGATGTCGACGAAGTTGTTCGAGAAGGTGACGCCGCACTCCAGGCCGGCGCGCACTTCGGCGACATCGTCCTTGAAGCGGCGCAGCGACGCGATCTCGCCCTGGTAGATGATGACGTCGTTGCGCGTGATGCGGGCCTTGAGCGCCTTGCGGATGATCCCGTCGACCACCAGCAGACCGGCAGCCCGGCCGTGCTTGCCCGCCGAGAACACTTCGCGGATTTCGGCGCGGCCGACCACCGTCTCGAACGCTTCCGGCCCGAGCTCGCCCGCCATGCCGGCGCGGATCTCGTCGATCAGGTCGTAGATGACGTCGTAATATTTCAACGCCACCTTCTGCCGCTCGGCGATTTCGCGTGCCTTGGAATTGGCGCGGACGTTGAAGCCGATGATCGGCGCGCCCGATGCCCCTGCCAGGGTGACGTCGCTCTCGGTGATGCCGCCAACGCCCGAGTGCAGCACGCGGGCCTTGATGAGATCGGTCGAGATCTTGTTGATCGACGCGACGATCGCCTCGACCGTGCCCTGCGTATCGGCCTTGACGACGAGCGGATACTCGATCGCCTGATTGGCCTTGAGCGCGGAGAACATGCTCTCCAGGCTCGCCGGTGCCGAGGTGGTGCGCTTCTGCGTCAGCACGCTCTGGCGATATTCGGCGACCTCGCGGGCACGCGCCTCGTTCTCGACCACCTGCAGCGGATCACCCGCTGACGGCACGCCGGACAGGCCGAGCACCTCGACCGGCATCGACGGACCGGCTTCCTTGAGCTGGCGACCCTTGTCGTCGACCAGCGCACGGACCTTGCCGCTCTCGGCGCCGATCACGAACACGTCGCCGACCCTGAGCGTGCCACGATTGACGAGCACGGTCGCGACCGGGCCGCGGCCCTTGTCGAGCTTGGCCTCGATCACGGTGCCTTCGGCAGCGCGATCGGGGTTGGCCTGCAGCTCGAGCAGTTCGGCCTGGAGCTGGATCTTTTCGATCAGCGTGTCCAGCCCGGTCTTCTTGAGCGCGGAGACCTCGACGTCCTGGACGTCGCCGCCCATTTCCTCGACCACCACTTCCTCGCTGAGCAGCCGCTCGCGGATCTTCTGGGCATTGGCCTCATGCTTGTCGATCTTGTTGATCGCCACGATCATCGGCACGCCCGCCGCCTTGGTGTGGTTGATCGCCTCGATCGTCTGCGGCATCAGCCCGTCGTCGGCCGCCACCACCAGCACCACGATGTCGGTGATGTCGGCACCGCGGGCACGCATGGCGGTGAACGCCTCATGACCCGGGGTGTCGAGGAAGGTGACCTTGGACTTGTCCTTCAGCGTGACCTGATAGGCGCCGATATGCTGGGTGATGCCACCGGCCTCACCGCGCACCACATCGGTGCCGCGCAGCGCGTCGAGCAGGCTGGTCTTGCCGTGATCGACATGGCCCATGATCGTCACCACCGGCGGACGCGGCTTCAGCGTCTCGACCGCATCCTCGACGGTGTCGATCGCGAGATCGATGTCGGCATCGGACACGCGGACGATGTTGTGGCCGAATTCGGTCACCAGCAGCTCGGCAGTATCCTGGTCGATCACCTGGTTCATGGTGACGGGCGAGCCCATCTTGAACAGGGTCTTGACCAGATCGGCGCCCTTCTCGGCCATGCGGTTGGCGAGTTCCTGGACGGTGATCGCCTCAGGCACCTGAACGTCGCGGACCTGCTTGGCCTGCTGCTCGCGCGGGCCGCCGAAGTGGCGCTTTTCCTTTTCACGGGCACGCTTCAGCGCGGCGAGGCTGCGCGAGCGCGCACCATCGTCACCCAGCGCGCGGTTGACCGTGAGCTTGCCGCCACGGCGCTCGTCGCCCTTGCGGTCACGCTGCTGCGGCCGTGCGGGCGGCGCGTTGTTGCGCGGGGTCGCCTGACCCGAGGGCAGCGGACGGCTGGTGCCGCCAGCCGGGGCGGTCGTGCCCTGCTGCGGTGCCGCGGGGGCTGCTGCTGCGGGAGCGGGGGCCGCCTTGGGGGGCGGGGGCGGAGGACGCTCGGGACGCGCGACCGGCGAGAACCGGCGCGGTGCCGGCATCGACGGATCACGGGCCAGGCCCAGCGGCGCGGCAGGCGCCGGCGCGGCGGCGCGCGGCGGGGCTGCCGGTGCCGGCGC